>NZ_JAUHHY010000009.1:0-376635 GCF_032377435.1 Bradyrhizobium sp. SZCCHNS3002 | reverse complement strand
CTGGCGCAGCCGTCACGTCCATCGCAGCCCACCTCAACGTATCGTGACGACGCGTACGTCCCTCTGCTCGAGGCGGGGTACGCACAGATAAGCACAATTTCTGAAATTACGCAATAGAATTATTATTACCGGAAGATCAAGAGATCAGCGCGGGCAACGGGACGAGGCCGACCGGTCGGTCAGGATGTCGCGCGCGGCCACCGCGATCCGCCGACACAAGGACAGCGCCGTCTCCTTGTCCTTGACATGGAATATCCCGTCGCTGATCAAGCGGTCGTCGAGCCAGGCGCGAAACGCCTGTTCGCTGTCCGGCGTGAACGTCCCCTCCTCGTAGATAAAGCCGCTCAGCGGGCCTTCAATCACGTAGTCGGTGTCGGCGGCATATTGAGAGGGACGCGCACATTGCGCCCAGATGCGGCCGTCAGTGTCGACAAAGGCCAGGACGCCATCATCACGCTCGTCAATTTTCACCCGACCTCCTCGCCACATCCCCGAACGAGCTCTCTCCTTGCGAGCGCAGCGAAGCAAGCCAGAACCATCGCGTGACTCTGGGTTGCCTCGTCGCGTCGCTCCCCGCAATGACGGAGGCCCTCATGTCGAAGCGGCTCAGGCATGGACCGTTCTCCAGGTGCGCAGCCTCGATCAGCAATCGGCGCGAGCGGCGAGCCAACCGACCGAGATCACGATCCGGCGGCATCGCCACCCCGCGTGCGCGTCGGACGTTCGACCGCTCGCGGAGATCGATACAAGACTTATGCCATGGAAAGCCGCACGTGACGGGCCACGACGACGGGTCGTTCCTACACGGCGCGGGCGGGACGCAGCAGGGATGGCGTCAGCCAGCGTCGTCACGCGCGGTGCTCAGCCGCGCCGCTTGCGGCCCTGCGCTGCCGCGGCCTGCTTGCGCAGACCCTCGGCCGCGCTGCCGACGATCTCGGAAATCTGCATCAGTTGCTTGGCGAGCGGGCTGGTCTTGCGCCAGACCATGCCGACCGTGCGCTGCGGCTGCGGATCGGCGAAGCGCGCCAGCGACACCGACGCCGAGCGCGTCTCGACGCCGACCGCCATCTCCGGAATCAACGTCACGCCCATGCCGGCGCCGACCATCTGCACCAGGGTCGACAGCGAGGAGGCATCGAGCATCTCGCGCGGCGCCTGCATGTTGCAGAACGACAGCGCCTGGTCGCGGAAGCAGTGCCCTTCCTCCAGCAACAGCAGCCGCATCTCGCGCAGCATCTCGCTGCTCGGCACGTCAGCGCCTTCATATTCCGGCGGCCGCACCAGCAGGAAGTTCTCCGCGAACAGCGCGACCTCGGTCAGCGAGGGCTCCGAGACCGGCAGCGCGACGATCGCCGCATCGAGGCGGCCCTCGACCAGTTCCTCGATCAAGGTCGGCGTCTTGGACTCGCGGACGTGGATGTCGATCTCGGGATGCTTGCGCGTCAAGTTCCCGATCACCTTGGGCAACAGATAAGGCGCGACAGTCGGGATCATGCCGAGCCGCAGCCGGCCGGTGAGCTTGTCGCGCGAGGCGCGGGCGAAGTCGCCGAGCTCGTCGACCGAGCGCAGGATCTCGCGGACGCGTTCGGCGAGCTGCTCGCCGAACCGGGTCAGCACGACCTGACGGGCGTTGCGCTCCAGCAGCACGCCGCCGAGCGCCTCCTCCATCTCCTTGATCTGCATCGACAGCGCCGGCTGCGAGATCGCACAGGCCTCGGCGGCGCGGCCGAAATGCCCCAGACGCGCCAGCGCGTCGAAATAGCGAAGCTGCCGCATCGTCAGATGTATCATCAGATTATCTTATCGCTCATCGACGCGAAGTCAATTTTCCCTGACTACAAGCCTGAGGTGTGTCGCCAACGTCTGGCATCGTTTTGCGTTTGGACGGGCGTCACACCGCGTTCATCAGATAATCTTATCGTTATGATCATCAATCTCAATTTCCCCTGATCGAAGTAGCCGCGTAGGGTCCCGGCTCCCACCCCAGGGGGAACCATGACGATCACGTCAGGAGGCAAACATGGATGACGTCAGCAAGTGCCCGTTTTCGGGCGGCTTGAAGGGATTTTCGAACAAGGATTGGTGGCCGAACCAGCTCAATCTGTCGGTCCTGCATCAGCACTCGAACCTGTCCGATCCGCTCGGTGAGGCGTTCGATTATTCCAAGGAATTCAAGAGCCTCGATCTCGACGCGCTGGTCAAGGACCTGCATGCGCTGATGACCGATTCGCAGGATTGGTGGCCGGCCGATTTCGGTCACTACGGTCCGCTCTTCATCCGCATGGCCTGGCATGCCGCCGGCACCTATCGCATCGGCGATGGCCGCGGCGGCGCCGGCACCGGTCAGCAGCGCTTTGCGCCGCTCAACAGCTGGCCCGACAACGCCAACCTCGACAAGGCGCGCCGCCTGCTGTGGCCGATCAAGCAGAAATACGGCCAGAAGATCTCCTGGGCCGACCTGTTCGTGCTGACCGGCAACGTCGCGCTGGAGTCGATGGGCTTCAAGACCTTCGGCTTCGGCGGCGGCCGCGCCGACACCTGGGAGCCCGAGCAGGACATCTATTGGGGTCCCGAAGGCAAGTGGCTCGCCGACGAGCGCTACAGCGGCGACCGTCAGCTCGCGGGCTCGCTCGCTGCCGTGCAGATGGGCCTCATCTACGTCAACCCGGAAGGCCCGAACGGCAACCCCGACCCGCTGGCGGCCGCGCGCGACATCCGCGAGACCTTCGCCCGCATGGCGATGAACGACGAAGAGACGGTGGCGCTGATCGCCGGCGGTCATACCTTCGGCAAGACCCACGGCGCGGGTGACGCGTCGCTGGTCGGGGCGGAGCCTGAGGGCGCCGACATCGCGCAGCAGGGTCTCGGCTGGGCCAGCAAATACGGCTCGGGCAAAGGCGGCGACACCATCACCTCCGGCCTCGAGGTGATCTGGACGACGACGCCGACCAAGTGGAGCAACAACTTCTTCTGGAATCTGTTCGGCTATGAATGGGAGCTGACCAAGAGCCCGGCCGGCGCGCACCAGTGGAAGCCGAAGCACGGCGCCGGCGCCAACACGGTGCCGGACGCACACGACAAGTCCAAGCGCCACGCGCCGTCGATGCTGACCACCGACCTCGCGCTGCGCTTCGATCCGGACTACGAGAAGATCTCGCGCCGCTTCATGGAGAATCCGGATCAGTTCGCCGACGCCTTCGCCCGCGCCTGGTTCAAGCTGACCCATCGCGACATGGGCCCGAAGGTGCGCTACCTCGGCCCGCTGGTGCCGAAGGAAGACCTGATCTGGCAGGATCCGGTGCCGGCCGTCGATCATCCGCTCGTGGATGACAAGGACGTCGCGTCGCTGAAGGCAAAGATCCTCGCCTCGGGCCTGTCGGTCTCTCAGCTGGTCTCGACCGCCTGGGCTTCGGCCTCGACCTTCCGCGGCTCGGACAAGCGCGGCGGCGCCAATGGCGCGCGCATTCGTCTGGCCCCGCAGAAGGACTGGGCGGTCAACAACCCGGCCGAGCTTGCCAAGGTGCTCTCGACGCTCGAGGGCATCCAGAAGGAGTTCAACGCGCAGGCCGGCGGCAAGAAGGTGTCGCTCGCCGACCTGATCGTGCTGGCCGGCAATGCCGGTGTCGAGGCGGCCGCCAAGAAGGCCGGCGTCGAGGTGACGGTGCCGTTCGCGCCGGGCCGCACCGACGCCTCGCAGGAGCAGACCGACGTCGAATCGTTTGCGGTGCTCGAACCGACCCATGACGGCTTCCGCAACTATCTCAGCGGCAAGCAGTGGCTGTCCGGCGAGGAGCTGCTGGTCGACAAGGCGCAACTGCTCACCCTGACCGCGCCGGAGATGACCGTGCTGGTCGGCGG
Source organism: Bradyrhizobium sp. SZCCHNS3002 (assembly GCF_032377435.1). Classification (NCBI taxonomy): domain Bacteria; kingdom Pseudomonadati; phylum Pseudomonadota; class Alphaproteobacteria; order Hyphomicrobiales; family Nitrobacteraceae; genus Bradyrhizobium; species Bradyrhizobium sp. SZCCHNS3002. The sequence continues at coordinate 372,777 of NZ_JAUHHY010000009.1, read as the reverse complement.
CCTGCGCGTGCTCGGCGCCAACGCCAACGGCTCCAAGCATGGCGTGTTCACCGCGCAGACCGAGACGCTCTCCAACGACTTCTTCGCCAACCTGCTCGACATGAGCGTGGCCTGGCGTCCGGTCGATCAGGGCGAGCACACCTTCGAGGGCCGCGACCGCAAGACCGGCGCGATCAAGTGGACGGCCACCCGCGCCGACCTCATCTTCGGCTCGCACTCGCAACTGCGCGCGCTGGCCGAGGTCTATGCGAGCTCGGATGCCAAGCAGAAGTTCGTCAAGGACTTCGTCGCCGCCTGGACCAAGGTGATGAACCTCGACCGGTTCGAGCTGAAGGCCTGAGGCGAGACGCCGACTGACTGCTCATACAGAGAAGCGGCGCTTCAGCGATGAAGCGCCGCTTTTTTGATGGAACAGGCTTATCAGTCGCGGGCCTGTCAGCGCGCCGCGGCCGAGCCGCCGCCGTCGATCTGGCGGCCCATCAGCGCGATCGCCTTCTGATAGACGCCGGCGGCGTTCCAGGCCTCGATGGCTGCGAAGTTCGGCTCGCCCGGCTGATAGCCGGCGCCTGCCTTCCAGCCATTGGCACGCAGGAAGTTCGCCGTCGAGGCGAGCGCATTGGCGGCGACGTCGAGATTGCCGACGCCATAGGCCAGGATGTTCTTCGGCATGAACTGGGTCTGCCCGACCTCGCCATGCATCGAGCCGCGGGTGTTGCCAGACAGCACGCCGCGGTCGACCAGCTTGAGCGCGGCATAGAGCTGGTCGGTGAAGAACTCCGGACGGCGGCAGTCATAGGCCAGCGTCGCGATCGAGGACAGCATGTGCTGATTGCCGCGCTGGCTGCCGAACGCGCTCTCCATGCCCCAGATCGCGATCAGCGGTCCGGGCGGCACGCCGTAGCGCTGCTCGATCGAGGCGAACATCGCCGCCTGCGACTGCTTGAGCTGGCGCCCGCGCGCGACGATCGCAGCAGCGCCGCGCTTGACGAGGAACTGATCGAGCGACAGCGAGAAGCTGCGCTGGCCACGATCGGCCGCGATCGTCGCCGAGGCGTAGTTGGTCTGCATCAGCGCGGATATCGCGGTGCCGCCGACGCCCTTCGCCCTCGCCTCCTCGCTGAACTCGCGCTTCCACGCCTCGAACCCCGCCGGCGACGAGCCGCACTGCGCCGCCTGCGCAACGCCGCCGCAGGCAGCGAGCAGCGTCGCGGCGGTGAACGTGAAGGTGATCATGGCCCGGCGTTTGCTCATTCAGACTCCTCTGGTCGCGTCCGCCGATGCGGCTCGCACCATTATCCTGCGGGACATCGGACGCCGCTGGCGGCGGTCATATCGGCTGCCCCGGTTTGCAACGGCGACAACCTATCGGAAATGGAAGAAAATCATAGCCGGGCGGGAATTAGCCGCAGATGAACGGGCGTCGACCATCGCCTGTGTGCGCACCAGCACCGCTGGCGGAACCGATCGCCATGCGGGTTCCAACGATCACCTTCTGAAATCGCGATGCCGGCTGCGGCCGCATCGGAGTTCGGCCCGCCCGGCATTATTATACGGTTTCGTTTAGCGAGAGCGGCGTGAGACGCGCGGGCGCGTTCGCGCATGGACGGGTGCGTCACCAACGTCGAGATCGTCGGCCTCGACGACGATCTCCGCTCCGTTCGTCCGCGGCCTTGAGAGCCGCGCAGGAATGGGTTCCTTCTGGATCCAGACACCTCCCGGGGGAGCCAACCTTGACAGGTCCTCCGGCCATCATTATAAAACGATACAGTTTCGTTTTATCGCAACCGTTTCCCAAGGGAATGCTCTACAAGCACCGACCGAGATCGGAGACAGCAGGCCGTCATGAAACGAATCATTCTTTTGAGCGTGATCCTGCTGTCGTGGACTCCCCTGGCGCACGCCGTCGGCGGGACCGGCAGCGGCATGCAGACCGAGAGGGATCCACAAGTCTCCACCGATCCGGCTCTGAGTCAGGAGACGATCGATCGCGAGCTCGACAAGTTCCGGCGGACGGAGGTGTCACTGCACCAGGCGCTGCGGATCGCCGAGAGGATTCATCCGGGCTCCAAGACCGCGGACATCAGCTTCGAAGGTGGGCTCGACGCCCCCGTCTACAAGGTCCGAACCCTGCAGAGCGGACGGATCTGGGAATCCGACATCGACGGCACCACGGCAAAGGTGCGCAACAGCGTGCTGTTCTCCACCGTGGATGGACTGAGCGAAAGCGACCGTAACAGCCTGGCTGCCCTCACCACGGTCCGGCTCAAGATGTCGGATGCGATTCGGATCGCCGAGCGCTCGGCGGCCGGCCGGGCGATCAGTGGCGGCCTGATGAACAAGGACGGCAAGCTCGCCTTCGTCGTGGTCGTCGTCAGCGGCAACGATCTCAAGCAGGTGACGCTCGAACCGTCATCGCTGCGGCGACGCTGATCGCGCCGCTCACGCCTTCGGCTGCAGCGTCAGGAACGTCTTGACCCGGTCACGGACGAAGCCGGGCAGCTCCCTGCGGATCGTCCTTTCGCTCTCGCCCATGAGCGAGCGCATGATCACCGGCATGACGATCAGATCGATGAAGATCTCGGCAGAGGCGGCCGACGCCTTCGACGGCGTCCGGCGGGCGGTCGTGGCCGAGGCGCCGATCGTCTCGCCGAGCAGCACCGCCACGGCATGGGCGGCCCGTTTGCGTGAGACGTCATGAAACTGACAACTGAGATCGGGAAACCGGTAAGCCTCCCCGATCGTGACCCGTAACAATCCCAGCGAGTCCTTCAGCGCGCGATCGACGATGGCGATGGCAAGTCCGACCAGTTTCTCCTGTGCGGTGCCGGCCACCGGCGTGTAGGATCCCAGATTCATCACGTCGTTGATGGAGCGCGCGACGACGGCGGCAAACAATGCGGCCTTGCCGGTGTATCGGGCATAAATCGTCGGCTTGCTGGCGGGAGCACGTTCAGCGATCTCGTCGATGCTGGCACCGTCGAAGCCACGCTCGAGAAACACCGCGCGCGCAGCGTCCAGAATACGCTCCTCGATGTTTCCAGCGAGCGCCTTCGGCGGCCGTCCCACCCGCCCGCGAAACGCTTCCGTGCGGGCAACGTCCGTACGTTTCAATTTGGCCTGCGTGCGGGCCATACTCAACGACCTCGACTCGACATGAAGACATGTCGTCAAGGGATTACACGTTCTTGTCGAGACGGCAATAGAACGACCACGCCACGCGGCTATGCGCATGGTGGCGTACATAATCGGCAACGTATCACCACAAACACCTCAAAATACCTCAGGCAACAAACTCCCCGAGGTCATCGAGCACGGCGAGCGCACCGTCGAACGTGTCGTCATGAAAGTAGAGGCTGCGCGTGATCAGCACGGGAACGCCGGCGCGGGTCGCAGCCATCAACCCGTTACCGGAGTCCTCGATCGCGATGCAACTGGCCGCGGGTAGATCGAGCTGCGACAAGACCTCCAGGTAGACATCCGGTGCGGGCTTCTTGCGCGCGACATCGTCGGCCGCCACGACGGCGGCAAATCCTGCCTCCCAATCGGCGCCCAGCACGGGCGCCAACAGGGCATCGATATTGCCGCGCGTGGTCGTCGTCGCGATCGCGAGCCGCTGCCCGCGGGCCGAGGCAGCCTCCAGCAAGGCTTGAACGCCCGGGCGCAACGGGCAGCCCTTGTCGGCCATCAGCGCGGCAAACCGCTCCGTCTTGATGCGATGAAGCCGGGCAACGACGGCGTCGCTGAGCGGCGGACCCGTGCGCCGCATCTGGTCGAACGCACGGACGCGCTCCTTGCCACCGGTGACACGCAGCAGCTCCTTGTAGATGCGGCGGCCCCAGTGCCAGTCGATGCCCACCGCGACGAACGCCTCATTGAAGGCCTCGCGATGGATCTCCTCGGTCTCGGCCATCGTGCCGTCGACGTCGAAGATCAGTGCGCCGGCGTCGGCGATGCGGCGCCGGAGGTCGTCGAGCGGCGCGTTCCTCACCAGAGCCAGACTCATGATTGCGCCTCCACCCTGCCGTCTCCCGCGTCGGCCCCCTTGGCGAACACGCGGCTTGCCAGCACGTCGCTGGCTTCGATCGACATCACGTCATCGGACGTCAGCACGCGGTCGAGCCGCGACACCAGCCGGTTGGCCTGGCGCAGGCGGATCCGATCCAGCGCGTTGCGGATCGAGCGCGCGTTGGAGAACAAGGGCTGGGTGCGCCGGACGGCGATGTACTTCTCGAAGGCGGCGCGGGCCTCCGGCGTGAAGCGGTAGTTCTGCCCCTCCAGCATCATCTCGGAGATCGTCAGCAGCTCGGCTTCCGAATAGTCGGGGAAGTCGATGTGGTGGGCGATGCGCGAGCGGAAGCCGGGATTGCTCTGGAAGAACTTCTCCATCCGGTCGGCATAGCCGGCAAGAATGACCACGAGGTCCTCGCGCTGCGACTCCATGATCTGCAGCAGGATCTCGATCGACTCCTGGCCGTAGTCGCGCTCGTTCTCGGGACGGTAGAGATAATAGGCCTCGTCGATGAAGAGGACCCCCCCCATCGCCTTCTTCAGCACCTCCTTGGTCTTCGGCGCGGTGTGGCCGATATATTGGCCGACGAGATCGTCGCGGGTCACGCTGATGACGTGGCCGCGGCGGACGAAGCCCAGCCGATGCAGGATGCCGGCCATGCGCAGCGCGACCGTGGTCTTGCCGGTGCCGGGATTGCCGGTGAACGACATGTGCAAGGTCGGAAACGTCGTCGCCAGCCCCATCTTGCGGCGGATCCGCTCCATCATCAGCAGCGAGGCGATTTCGCGGATTCGCGTCTTGACCGGGGTGAGCCCGACCAGCTCGCGGTCGAGCTGCTCCAGCACGGGTGCGATGTCGACGCTCTCGAACTCGCGGCGCAGGTCGACGGTGTCGACCGGCGTGGCCTTGTCGGCATCCGCCTGCGTGGCCTGCATCATGGGCTGGTGCTCCGCTTGGCCGAAGTTCGCACACGCTGGCGGCAGATCCTCCCGCGAACTCCGGCAAGCAGGGGACGCCGTCGAATCGGACTTGATCAATGCGGCAGAGCCGGCGCTGAAGTCCCCTCCCCGACGGGACGGGACTTCAGCGCCGTGTTCTTATGAGTAGCGTTCGCCTTCAGGGCGCTCGGCCGCATAGGACCGCGTCGAGTAACGCAGATTGCGTCCGACGGTTTCCTGACGATCGAGCCGGAAGCCCGGCTCGTGCTGCGGCCGGTTGACGATGAAGGACAGCCGGATCGACTCCCAGCCATGGCTGGAGTCGAAGGCCGAGATGCGGATGTAGCGGTCGCCATAGATCTTCCGGCATTCGGACAGCTCGCGCATGATGCCGGCGGCGTCGCGCAGGTCGAACATCGGCAGGCCCCACATCTCCCAATAGGTGTTGCGGGGATGCGGATCGTCGGTGAACTCGATGTTCACGGCCCAATTCTTCTCGAGGCAGTACTGGATCTGGGCCGTGATCTGCTCGTCGGTCAGATCGGGCAGGAAAGAAAAGCAACCCTGGGTCACGCGCATGTTGAAATCTCCTGATGTTGTGCTGCCGGGCGAGCCGATGTCCGGCGCGCAGCACGGCGACGCATCGAACGTGGTTCAAGCGGCAGGGGTGACGGTCGGCACGAAGTCCGGCGAGTCCGTCGATTCGTAGTTGAAGGTGACGTCCTTCCAGATCTCCAGCGCCTCGCGCAGCGGCGTGCAGGTCTGTGCCGCCTTGGCCAGGATCTCAGGACCTTCATGCACGTAGTCGCGGCCCTCATTGCGGGCCAGGATCATCGCCTCCAGCGCGACGCGGTTGGCCGTCGCACCAGCGGCGATGCCGCGGGGATGGCCGATGGTGCCGCCGCCGAACTGCAGCACGACGTCCTCGCCGAGCAGGTCGAGCAACTGGTGCATCTGGCCGGCATGGATGCCGCCGGAGGCCACGGGCATCAGCTTGTTCAGGCTCGCCCAGTTCTGGTCGAAGAACACGCCATGCTCCAGCCGCATCGGGTTGAAGTCCTCGCGGCAGATGTCGTAGTAGCCGCGGGTCGTGTTGGGATCGCCTTCGAGTTTGCCGACCACGGTGCCGGCATGGATGTGGTCCACGCCGGCGAGCCGCATCCACTTGGCGATGACGCGAAACGAGACGCCATGCGAGCGCTGCCGCGTGTAGGTCGAGTGCCCGGCGCGATGCAGATGCAGGATCATGTCGTTCCGGCGCGCCCACTTCGCCATCGACTGGATCGCGGTGTAGCCGATCACGAGGTCGATCATGATGATCGTCGAGCCGAGTTCCTTGGCGAACTCGGCACGCTCATACATGTCCTCCATCGTCGCCGCTGTCACGTTGAGGTAGGTGCCCTTGATCTCGCCGGTCGCCGCCTGCGCCTTGTTGACCGCCTCCATGCAATACAGGAAGCGCTCGCGCCAATGCATGAAGGGCTGCGAGTTGATGTTCTCGTCGTCCTTGGTGAAGTCGAGTCCGCCCTTCAGCGCCTCGTAGACCACGCGACCGTAGTTGCGGCCGGACAGGCCGAGCTTCGGCTTGACGGTGGCGCCGAGCAAGGGACGGCCGAACTTGTCGAGCCGCTCGCGCTCGACGACGATGCCGGTCGCCGGACCCTGGAACGTCTTCACATAGGCGACAGGAAGCCGCATGTCTTCGAGCCGCAGCGCCTTCAGCGGCTTGAAGCCGAACACGTTGCCGATGATCGAGGCCGTCAGGTTGGCGATCGAGCCCGGCTCGAACAGGTCGAGATCATAGGCGATGTAGGCGAAATAGCTGCCCGGCGAGCCCGGCACCGGCTCGACCCGGTAGCACTTGGCGCGATACTTCTCGGCGGCGGTCAGGCGGTCGGTCCACACCACCGTCCAGGTCGCGGTCGAGGACTCACCGGCGACGGCAGCGCACGCCTCGACCGGGTCGACGCCATCCTGCGGCGTGACGCGGAACAGCGCGATGACATCGGTGTCCTTGGGCTGGTAGGACGGCTCCCAATAGCCCATCTTCTTGTATTCCATCACGCCGGACTTGTAGCGGTCCTTGCCGCGGACGGTGATCGATTGGTCGTTCATGTGTTCCTCCTGGCTGTCTCGTTGTGGCTGTTCACGTCACGCAGCTTCGGTCATTCCCCCAATTCGCGGATCGAGCGCGCCGGAGCGGTAGCGCTTGGCCATCTCCGACAGCGGCAGCACCTTGATCTTCGAGGCGTTGCCGGCGGCGCCGAACTGCTCGAACCGCTCGCGGCAGAGATCACGCATCGAGTCCATCGCCGGCTTCAGGAACTTGCGCGGATCAAATTCGACCTTCGACGACGCGCCGACCTTGCGGAAGATCGCCGTCATCGCCAGCCGGCAGTCGGTGTCGATGTTGACCTTGCGGACGCCGTGGCGGATGCCGCGCACGATCTCCTCGACCGGCACGCCCCAGGTCTGCGGCATCTCGCCGCCGAACTGGTTGAACATGTCCTGCAGGCTCTGCGGCACCGAGGAGGAGCCGTGCATGACGAGATGCGTGTTCGGCAGCCGGCGATGGATCTCCTCGATGACGTTCATGGCGAGGATCTCGCCATCCGGCTTGCGCGAGAACTTGTAGGCGCCATGCGAGGTGCCCATCGCGATCGCCAGCGCATCGACCTTGGTGGCGCGAACGAAATCGACCGCCTGGTCGGGATCGGTCAGCAGTTGGTCGCGGCTGACCTTGCCTTCGAGGCCGTGGCCGTCCTCCTGCTCGCCGCCGCCATGCTCGAGCGAGCCCAGCACGCCGAGCTCGCCCTCGACCGAGGCACCGACCCAATGCGCCATGTCGGTGACGCGGCGGGTGATGTCGACGTTGTAGTCGTAGTCGGCGGCCGTCTTGGCATCGGCCTTGAGCGAGCCGTCCATCATCACGGACGTGAATCCGTATTTGATCGCGGTGGCGCAGGTCGCCTCGTCGTTGCCGTGGTCCTGATGCAGGCAGAGCGGGATCTGCGGATACATCTCCTCCAGCGCGTCGATCATCTTCGACAGCATGATGTCGCCGGCATAGGTGCGCGCGCCGCGCGAGGCCTGGATGATCACGGGGGCATCGACCGCCGCGGCCGCCTCCATGATCGCGAGCCCCTGCTCCATGTTGTTGATGTTGAACGCCGGCACGCCGTAGCCGCGCTCGGCCGCATGGTCCAGCAATTGTCTGAGCGTGATCCGCGCCATGTTGGTCTCCGTCCCTGTTTCGATGTTCTGTATGGTGGCGCGGCTCAGGACGCCCGCGCCCGGATGATGTTGCGCATCGCCGCATCGGCGACCGCCGCAGGCGTGATGCCGAATTCGCGGTACAGCACCTCGGCCGGCGCCGAGGCGCCGAAGCCGTGCATGCCGACGAACTCGCCGGCATCGCCGAGCCAGCGCGCCCAGTCACCCTCGATCGCGGCTTCGACTCCGATGCGTGGCGCAGCGCCGAGCACCTCGGCGCGATACTCGGCGGACTGCTTGCGGAACAGCTCGAAGCAGGGGGCCGACACCACGGCCGCCTGGACGCCTTCGACCGCCAGCAGCTTGGCCGCCTCCAGCGCGATCGCCACCTCCGAGCCGGTCGCAATCAAGGTCACGTCGCGCCCAGCCTCGGGCTCGACGACCACGTAGGCGCCGAGCGCCACCTTGTTGTGATCAGATGCTTCGGTACGGAACGCCGGCAGCCCCTGCCGCGACAGGCACAGCACCGACGGCGAGGTCTCCGCACGCAGCGCGCAGTCCCAGGCTTCCGCCGTCTCGACCGCGTCGGCCGGGCGGAATACCAGGAGGTTCGGAATGGCGCGCAGGCTCGCGACATGCTCGACCGGCTGATGCGTCGGGCCGTCCTCGCCGAGGCCGATGGAATCGTGCGTCATCACGTGAATGACGCGGATGCCCATCAGCGCGGCCAGGCGAATCGCCGGCCGGCTGTAGTCGGCAAAGGCAAGGAAGGTGCCGCCATAGGGAATGAAGCCGCCATGCAGCGCGATGCCGTTCATGGCCGCAGCCATCGCGTGTTCGCGCACACCATAGTGGATGTAGTTGCCATCCATCGCGGCCGGTGTGACGGATTTGTGCGTCTTCGCCTTGGTCAGGTTGGAGTGGGTCAGGTCCGCCGAGCCGCCGAGCAGGTTCGGCAGCACCGTCGCGATCACATCGATGACGTTCTGCGACGCCTGGCGGGTGGCGATCTTCGGCCGCTCGGCCGTGAGCTGCGCGATGAACTGCGCCATGCGCTCGGCATAGGCGGCCGGCAGCTTCCTGTTCAGCGCATCATGACAGGGCGAGCGGTCCGCGGTGCACAGCCTGCGCGCACGCTCCTTCCAGGCCTGGCGCACGCTGCGGCCGCGCGCGCCGATCTCGCGCCAGCTCACCAGCACGTCGGCCGGGACCTCGAACGGACGGTGCGGCCAGTGCAGTGCCGCGCGGGTCTTTTCGACCTCCTCCGGCCCGAGCGGCGCGCCATGCGCCTTCTCCGAGCCCTGCCGTCCGGGTGAGCCGAAGCCGATCGTGGTCCGGCACGCGATCATGGTGGGGCGGTTGCTCTGCCGCGCCACAGCGATCGCAGCCTCGATGGCTTCGGGATCATGGCCGTCGATGCGGGACGTCGCCCAGCCCGACGCGGCGAAGCGTCCGAGCTGATCATCCGAGCAGGCGAGATCGGTCGAGCCGTCGATCGAGATGCCGTTGTCGTCGAACAACACGATCAAGCGATTCAGCTTGAGATGACCCGCGAGCGAGATCGCCTCGTGGCTGATGCCCTCCATCAGGCAGCCGTCGCCGGCGATCACGTAGGTGTAGTGATCGACCAGATCGTCGCCATAGCGCGCGTTCATCAGGCGCTCGGCGAGCGCCATGCCGACCGCCGTCGCGATGCCCTGCCCGAGCGGACCGGTGGTGGTCTCGACGCCGGGCGTGTGGCCATACTCCGGATGGCCCGGCGTCTTGGCGCCCCATTGCCGGAACCGCTTCAGCTCATCGATCGTGACGGCCTCGTAGCCGGTCAGATGCAGCAGCGCATAGAGCAGCATCGAGCCGTGACCGGCCGACAGCACGAAGCGGTCGCGATCGGGCCAGGCCGGATCGGCGGGATCGAATTTCATGAAGCGCGAGAAAAGGACGGTTGCCACGTCGGCCATGCCCATCGGCATGCCTGGATGACCCGATTTCGCCTTTTCGACGGCGTCGATCGCGAGGAAGCGGATGGCGTTCGCCATCTCGGCATGGCTGGGATCGGCTTTCGGAGCCAGCGTCTGCACGGCGTTGGCGGTCATAGCGTGCGCCTCTTTCGGTCCATCAGTTGCATGATCATGGGGGTGAGAATGAGCTGCATCGCGAGATCGAGCTTGGCGCCGTGGATCACGATCGAATTGGCGCGCGACATGAAGCTCTGCGGGATCATCGAGAGCAGATAGGGAAAGTCGATGCCGCGCGGGTTCTTCAGCCGGATCACGACCATCGATTCATCGGGCGTCGGGATCCAGCGGGCAACGAACGGGTTCGAGGTGTCGACCGTCGGCACACGCTGGAAGTTGATGTCGGTCTCCGAGAACTGCGGGATGATGTAGTTCACGTAGTCTGGCATGCGGCGCAGGATGGTGTCGGTGACCGCCTCGGTGGTGTAGCCGCGCGACGCGCGGTCGCGGTGCAGCTTCTGGATCCACTCCAGGTTCATCACCGGAACAACGCCGATCTTCAGATCGGCGTGCTGCGCGATGTTGACCTTCTCGGTGACGACCGCGCCGTGCAGGCCTTCGTAGAACAGCAGGTCGGAGTCCTCCGGCAGCCGGCTCCACTCGGTGAAGTTGCCGGGCCTCGTGTCGTAGAGCCGCGCCTCCTCCTCGTCGTGGACGTAGTGGCGCGTCATGCCGGTGCCAGTCTCGGAGTAGTCGCGGAAGGTCTTCTCGAGCTCCTCGAACAGATTGGTGTCGGGGCTGAAATGGCTGAAGTGCTTGTTGCCGAGCTCGGCCTCCTCGACCATCTTGCGGCGCATCTCCTCGCGATTGTAGCGATGGAAGGCATCGCCCTCGATATAGGCCGCCTTGACGTTCTCGCGGCGGAAGATGTTCTCGAAGGTCTTCTTGACCGACGTGGTGCCGGCGCCCGACGAGCCGGTGATCGAGATGATGGGATGACGACGTGACATGAACTTTCTCCGGAAGGCGCGTTCGGCAGGCAGGCTCAGCGGAACAGGCCGCGCCGCGCGAACAGGGGCGCATCGCTGGTTTCGAACAGCGGCTCGATGCCCTCATGCAGCTGGTCGACGTCGCGGACGAGGCGGACGTCGCCCATGATCAGCGGCGCGCGCTGATGCGGCGAGCGCGCCGACAGTTCGAGGATGCGCGCGCGGCCGCTCGAGGCCGAGCCGCCGGCCCATTCCATGATCAGCGCCATCGGATGCGCTTCGTAGACCAGCCGCAGCCGGCCCTCGCGATAGCCCGGGCGGGAGTCGGCCGGATAGAGGAACACGCCGCCGCGCATCAGGATACGATAGGCCTCGGCGACCAGCGAGGCGATCCAGCGCATGTTGAAGTCGCGGCCGCGCGGGCCGGCGGCGCCCGACAGGCATTCGTCGACATAGTTGCGCACGGTCCCGCTCCAGTGCCGGCGGTTCGACGCGTTGATGGCGAACTCCGGCGTATCCTGCGGGATGCGGATCCCGGACTTGGCGAGCATGAACTCGTGCAAGGTCGGATGCAGGACGTAGAGATCGACGCGATGGTCGATCGCGAGCACCAGGCAGGTCTGCGGTCCATAGACGAAGAAGCCGGCGGCAAGCTGTGCCGTGCCGGGCTCGAAGAAGCTGGAGAGCACGTCGCGCCCCCGCGGGCGGATCGAGAAGATGGTGCCGACGGAGATGTTGTTCTGCAGGTTCGACGAGCCGTCGAGCGGGTCGATCGCCACGCAAAGTGGGGCAGCAGCATTGACCGTTTCCGGCCGGTCGCCCTCTTCGGACAGGATGCCGGCGACCGGAGCCCGGCGCAGCGCATCCCGCATCAGGTTGTCGGCGACGATGTCGAGCGCCTTCTGGACGTCGCCGTCGGCGTTCACGGTGGCAGCGCCTTCGTCGACGCCGGACAGCGGCGCGACCGCGATCTGCCGCGCGAGCTCGCGCGCCGCCCCGGCCAGAGCCGCGATGACCGCGGCGCAATCGGCGTCGGCACCCTGCGCCGCCAGATGTGCCTGCAATGTCTGATGATGATCCATCTGGTGATCCATGGGCCACTCCCTCGCCATCAGATCCTCTGCCGGGAACTTGATGAAGCCGCACGAATGCGTCGTGCCGCGCTGCTATCAACACTCGATTTGCCTAATTAGGGAAATTTCAATATCTTTGGATAGACCAAAGTTTTCCTTATGTGAACGATCTGATCGAGGGTTCCATGAGCCGGCATTTCTCGCGCGATCTCACCATCCGCCAGCTTCGGGCGCTGGCCGCCGTGCAAAACTCGGGGTCGGTGACGTCAGCGGCCGGCCGTTTGAACCTCACGCAGCCTGCCGTCACCCTGCAGATCCGCAATCTTCAGGAGCTCGCCGGGCTGCCGCTGATCCAGCGCACCACCGACGGCATGATCCTGACCGAGGCCGGGCGCAGCGTGCTGGCGCTGGCCGAACGCGTCGAGGCCGCCTTGCAGGATTGCGAGCAGGCGCTCGACATTCTCGCCGGACGCAGCGGCGGCCGCGTGGCGATCGGCGCGGTCAGCACCGCGAAATATTTCGTGCCGTTTGCGATCGCGGAATTTTCGCGGCGCTTCCCCAAGATCGACGTCACCTTGCGGATCGGCAACCGCGACAGCCTGCGCGAGGCGCTGCGCGGCTATGATCTCGACATTGCCATCATGGGCCGGCCACCGGCCGACGTTCCCGTGGATATGCGGCCCTTCGGCAAGCACCCGCACATCATCATCGCCCCCGCCAACCACCGGCTGGCGCGACGCAAGCGGATCGCGGCCGAGGATCTCGCCGGCGAGGTGTTCATCACCCGGGAGCCGGGATCAGGCACCCGTCTGCTGATGGAGGCATTCTTCGAGAAGCATGGTCTGAAGCCAAAGACCAGCATGGAGATGGACAGCAACGAGACCATCAAGCAGGCCGTCATCGCCGGCCTCGGCATCGCCTTCATCTCGCAGCACACGGTCGCCCATGAGCTCAGCGAGGGGCGGCTGGTCACGTTGAAGGTCGCCGGCCTGCCGATCATCCGGCAGTGGCACGCGGTGCGGCGTGCCGACAAGCTGCTGCTGCCGCCGGCGCAGGCGATGCTGGACTTCCTCGGCAAGGAAGGCGCGCGATTTCTGCCGAGCTGAGCGCCGCACCCGATGCCAAGGCGGCGTCGCGTCTCACATGGCGCCGTCTCACCAATCGATCTCGAACCGGCAGGCCTCGTCACCCCAGGCTTCGCAGGCGATCTCACGCGCATGGGCGTCGGGGTGCACGAGCGTTGCGAACAACGTCTCGAAGGTCGCAGCGTAGAAGTAGCAGATGGCGTGATCGCCGTGATGGCCGCGGCACAGCGGACAATGGCTGATCTGGTAGATGGTGGGCCGGCCCGGGCGTGCGGTGAAGGTGCCGGTCCCGGCAAACGTCCAGGCATGCGCGGATATCGCCCGCGTCAGCGCGCGGCTCGCGAGCCGGGCCGGCAGCAGCCGGAGCACATGTTGCGCCGCGCCGGGGATGCGATGCGCAAGCAGATAGGCGCCGGTCAGCCGCCCTGCCGTGGTGCTGACGGCACGCGCGGTCTCGTCGTCGAGCTCGGTCCGAAGCGCGTCATGAAGCCGCATGACCTCGGCCTCATCGACCATCTCGGCGGGCGGACTGCTCAGATAGAAATCGAGCCGCGCGGCCGCGAACACGCGGCGCGCACTGTCCTCCCCCCGCAGCAGCCGTAGGGCCTCGGCGGTCTGGATGATCGCGTTGGGGCCGATACGGCCCGGGGCGTGACCAGACGCAGCGGCAGCGCGCAGTAGCAGATTGGGCTGGGCGCGCGTGCCGTGCATGTCAATGCACCGGCGTCTCGGCCTCGTCGCTCATCTGCTCGGTGCCGCCGCCGCAGGCCATCAGTTGCGCCTGCTGCGGTCCGCTCAGCTTGCGATTATGGCTCGTCTTCCATTCGATCTTGCCGGGATCAGCGCGCTTGCGCGACGTATCGAAGCCGAAATCGACCTTGCCCTTGGACTGCGGCCCCCAGTAATTGACGCGGCCAAGATCGTAGAATTTCCGCTCGAAGCCGGATTTCAGGAACGCCTTGAGGCAGCCGAGCAGATAGCGCCTGCGCTCGCCCGAGCCGGCCCACGGGTACGAGAACAGCGCCTTGTGCATGTAGAAGCGGCGGTAGTTGTTCATGACGCCGTCGAGCAGCTCGCCGCGATCCATTGCGTCGGGCTTCATGATCGGCGTGACGAAATTGTACTTCTCGTAGTCGAAGATCTCGACCTTGTCGCCGAGGTCGCGGAACAGGTCGGAGAATGGCCACGGCGTGTACATCGCCCAGTTGGCGAGGTCCGGCCTCCAGTCGCGCGCCATCTGGTAGGTCTCCTCCAGAGTCTCACGGGTCTCGTTCTCGAGGCCGACGATGAACTGCGCCTCGACGACGATGCCGGCGTCGCGCAAGAGCTGGATCGCCTTCTTGTTCTGCGCGACCGTGGTCTCCTTGTTGAAGCGGTCGAGCTTCATCTGTGCGGCGGCTTCCGTACCGAGCGAGACGTGGATCAGGCCGGCCTTGCGGTACAACGGCAGCAGCGCCTCGTCGCGCAGGATGTCGGTGACGCGGGTGTTGATTCCCCAGAGGATCTTGAGGTCGCGGCGGATCAGCTCCTCGCAGAAGGCTATGAACTTCTTCTTGTTGATGGTCGGCTCCTCGTCGGCGAGGATGAAGAAGCCGACATCGTGCTCGCGCATCAGTGTCTCGATCTCGTCGACCACCCTCTTCGGGTCTCGGATGCGATAGTCGCGCCAGAACTTCCACTGCGAGCAGAAGCTGCAGGTGAACGGGCAGCCGCGCGCCATGTTGGGGATGGCGACCCGCTTGTTCATCGGGATATAGATGTATTTGCTCCATTCGAGCACGCTCCAGTCGGGCGTGATCGCATCGAGATTCTTCGCCGTCGGCGCCGCCACCGTGGCCACCATCTCCGAGCCGTCGCGATAGGCGATGCCCCTGATGCTGCGGCGGTCGTTGTCCCAGCGGCCGTCCTCGCGGGCGCGCATCAGGTCGACGATGATCTCCTCGCCCTCGCCGCGCACGATGGCGTCGATCCACGGCGCCTCGGTCAGCACCTGCTGGTACATGAAGGTGGCGTGGATGCCGCCGAGCACGGTGAGCGCGTCGGGATGCTCTTCCCTGGCGATCTCCAGCAGCCGCTCGGCCTTGTAGATCGAGGGGGTGATCGCGGTGCAGCCGATCACGTCAGGCTGTTCGCTGCGCAGAATGGCGCGGACCTGATCCTCGGAGAGATCGTTGGTCATCGCATCGATGAAGCGAAGGTCCGTGAAGCCCGCGGCCTTCAGCGCGCCGGAGATGTAGGCGGCCCAGGCCGGCGGCCAGTTGCCGGCGATCTCGGCGCCGCCGGAGTGATAATTCGGATGCAGCAACAGGATCCGCACGGCGTTCTCCCCGATTATCAATTTGTCCAACAATCATAACGTCAAGTTAGATTGACAAATTGATATGGCTCAAACGCCGTGCGATTCCTCTCTTCCGTCAGGCCGCCAGCGCGAGGCCCATCTCGGCCCAGATCTCCGAGAGCGCCGACACCAGATGCTCGATGTCCGCGTCGGAGTGATAGGGCGAGGGGGTGATGCGCAGCCGCTCGGTGCCGCGCGGCACCGTCGGATAGTTGATCGGCTGCACATAGATGCCGTGGCGGTCGAGCAGGATGTCGCTGATCCGCTTGCACAGCACGGGGTCGCGCACCATCACCGGCACGATGTGGCTGGGATTGTCGAGATGGCTGACGCCGGCCTCGTCGAGCCGGCGGCGCAGCCGCGCGACGCGGTCTTGATGCCTTGCACGCTCGACATTGCTCGCCTTGAGATGCCGGATGCTGGTGAGCGCGCCGGCGGCGACCGCGGGGGGCAGCGAGCTGGAGAATATGAATCCGGAGGCGAAGCTGCGGACGAAATCGCAGACGGTGCTGGACGCCGTGATATAGCCGCCGATCACGCCGAACGCCTTGGCCAGGGTCCCCTCGATCACGGTCAGGCGATCGGCGACACCGTCGCGCTCGGAGATGCCGCCGCCGCGCGGGCCGTACAGGCCGACGGCGTGGACCTCGTCGAGATAGGTCATGGCGTTGTATTCGTCGGCGACGTCGCAGATATCGGAGATCGGCGAGATGTCGCCATCCATCGAATAGACGCTCTCGAACGCGATCAGCTTCGGCGCCTTGGGATCGAGATCCGACAGCTTGTCGCGGAGATCGGCGACATCGTTGTGGCGCCAGATCCGGGTCTCGCAGCGGCTGTGGCGGATGCCCTCGATCATCGAGGCGTGGTTGAGCTCGTCGGACAGGATCACGCATCCGGGCATGCGCGCGGCCAGGGTCGACAGCGAGGTCCAATTCGAGACGTAGCCGGAGTTGAACAAGAGCGCCGCCTGCTTGCCGTGGAGGTCGGCGAGCTCCTCCTCCAGCAGCACATGATAGTGATTGGTGCCGCTGATGTTGCGGGTGCCGCCGGCGCCGGCGCCGCAGCGGTCGAGCGCCTCGTGCATCACCTCCAGCACCTTGGGGTGCTGGCCCATGCCGAGATAGTCGTTGGAGCACCACACCGCGACATCGCGCTCGCCATGGGGGCCACGATAGGTCGCGCGCGGGAAGGCGCCGGCCTTGCGCTCGAGGTCGGCGAACACGCGGTAGCGTCCTTCGCGCCTGAGACCGTCGAGCTGGCGGCGGAAATAGTCTTCGTAGTTCATGGTACTCCCCCCTGTGCTGTGTTCGGATCGACCGGCGGCGTGACCGACACCGCGGCCAGTCCCGTGATGGTTTGCGCCTGCGCGTCAGCGCGGGCCTGGCGATAGGCCTGGCGAAACTGTTCTTCGAGCCGCTGCCGCGCCAGGGCCGCAGCAGTCTTCTGCGCCGACATCGACGTCTTTGGCGCAGGCATGGGGCGCTCCACCTCAGGCGTGGCCGGTACGACGGCCAGCACCGGACGCGCCATGGGCATCACGGGCGCCGGTGCCGGGATGGCAGCGACGGTCGCCATCGCGGGCTCGATTGGCGCGCTCCAGCGCCACAGATTGATCACCGGCATCGGCAGCGCCATGAAGCCATGCTCGAGCAGGCCGAGCGCGATCAACGAGGCGAGCAGTGACAGCGCGACGCCGTCGAAAGAGGATTTGGCGCCGAGCGCGGCGGCAGCGACCAGCACGGTCGCGGTGGTCGCCGCGGCAATCGAGAATGGGAACAGCAGGTTGGTCGACTTCTTGGCGAAATAGCTGCGCATGAAGCGGACCTGCTGCGGCAGCAGCTCGTCGTTCAGGGTGCGCACGCCGAGGAACAAATTGATCTTCGCGCTCTGCCTGAGCACCAGCAGCGCGGCGAAGGTCCACCAGCTCAGACGGTTGGGCGCGCCCGATGTCACCGCGAAGACGAGGCCAGCGGTCGCGATCAGCGCCAGCTCGTGATAGGCGATCGCCTGCAGCGCGAAGCCGACGCGCGAGGCCGGCGTGCAGTCGCGCGGGCACGGCTCGGGGCGTGGGCCGGTGATCCAGCCGGCGAGCAGCGACATCTCCACCGTGCCCCACAGCAGGATCGCGCAGGTGAAGGCGCAATAGGCGTTGGCGTCCTCGGCGGCCTGGCTCGACACCGCGACGCCCGACAGGGCCGCGACGAACGCCGCGGCCGTGCCCCATTTGAACGCGGCCGGATGGCGGGCGGCGAGCCCGACCAACGCCAGCACGGCGCCGGTCGAGAACCACCAGACGAACACGACATAGGGAATGGCAATCGCGGTCGCGCCCATGGCCGGCTCCTTGTCACCAGGCGGGTTGCAGCCTGATCTCCCGTGGCAGCGCGTTGCTCTTGGCCGGCAGCATGTAGAGCCGGCCGAAGGTCAGCGCCGCCTTGAGCGGCAGCACGGCGCGCTTGAGCGTGCCCATGATGCCGCCCTGCGCCTTGGCATCCGCAATCGCCTCCGATATCCCGCGCAGCCGCTTCAGGCCGTCCCAGAAGCGCGGATTGTCGATGTCGAGCATCACCGGGAAGACCTGCCGCGAAATCTCCGAGGTGATGCGGAACACCCGCATGTCGTACTCGTCCACCGGCATGCCGAGCGCCTCGTAGAAGGCGGGACGCATGTGGTCGCGGACATGCATCGTGGCGAACACTGCGAGCAGGAAGAACTTGATCCACAGCTTGTTGAGGCCGCTGAGCAGCTTCGGATCGGCGCGCATCAGCAGCGCGAACGCCTCGCCGTGGCGGAACTCGTCGTTGCACCACCTCTCGAACCACTTGAAGATCGGGTGAAACTGGCGCTCCGGGTTCCGCTCCATCTGCCGATAGATGGTGATGTAGCGGGCGTAGCCGATCTTCTCCGACAGATAGGTCGCGTAGAAGATGAACTTCGGCCTGAAGTAGGTGTACTTCTTGGTCTTGGTGAGGAAGCTCAGATCGACGCCGATGCCGTGATCCTTGAGGATTTCGTTGATGAAGCCGGCGTGGCGGGCCTCGTCGCGGCTCATGAACTGGAACAGCTCGCGGATGTCGGGATTGGTGATCCGCTTCTTGATCTCGGCATAGAGCACGCAGCCGGAGAACTCGGCGGTCAGCGACGACACCAGGAAGTCCTTGAACTCGGCGCGAAGCGCCTCCGGCAGCTCGTTGAGATCCTTGTCGAATTCCGGCGTCCGCACGAAGTGCTTGCGGTTGTGGTCGGCGCGCAGCTCGGCCATGACAGCATCCCATTCGCGGCGCACCAGATCGACATTGAGCCGGTCCATCGCCGCGAAATCGGTGGTGTAGAAGCGTGGCGTGAGGATCGTGTCCTCCAGCGCCATCTTGGTGGAGATATTGCCGGATCCGCCTTCCATTGCGATCATCTGACCCTCCCGTCCGAAAAGCTGACGTCGTACAGTTCCGTGAGCTCGAGATAGCCCGCGACATGCATCATCATGCGCTTCAGAGGACCCGCCCGCACCACGGTGGCGGTGCGGCGCAGGTTGAGCTGCTCGCCGAACTTGACCGTGATCGGCTCGCCATGGATGACGACCTCGTCACCCGGGCGGATGCCGACGTCGCGGTCCAGAGTGACATGCGCGTGCAGCGTTTCCGAGGTCTGCTCGACCTCGATGCTGCAGCCGATCTCGAAGCGGCGCGGCTCGTTGGCCCATAATCCTCTCATCGCTTTTCTCCCATCGTCATCAGCTCCGTGAACCGGCGCTTGTTGTCGTTGCCGAACGACCCGAGATCGACGCGCCGTCCGGTCGCCGGATCGTCCAGGCTCATGCGTCCATCGGACCAGCGGTTGATCGTGAAGGCCGGCCCCGAGCCGATCGCGTGACGCTGGCGGTCGAACGCCATGCTGCGCAGCACCGTGCGCAGGAAGCCGTCGCCGCCGGCCTCGACGACTCCGACCACCTTGCCGCTGTCGGGCGACACCACGGAGATGCCGCCATCGGGACGGTCCTCGAACCGCAGCGCCACCGTTTGCACGGCGGCAGCGTGATCGATGTGGACAGTGCCTACACCCGTCCAGCGGCCGACGCCGGCCGCAACCAGGGTGAAGGCAACCAGTGCGAAGGCCGCGCGCAGCGCGCCCTTCGGAATGACGATCTCAGGTTCGGCGTGAACATCGACATGGCTCTCGGCTTGGCTCATGACATCCTCCTGATCACGCCGCGCTGGCGACCGCACCCGCAGGCGACGCGCCTTGCGGCTGTCCGTTGCCCGCGGCGATCGGCTGCGCCGCGACCGCGCCGTCCGAGGCCGCGACCAGCGCCTTTGCGAGGATCTCGGCCGCCTCGCGGGCATCAGGCACGCCGCGCAGCATCGGCTCGACCTCGTTCAGCCGCCACGGACGCGCATGCGGCCACAGCAGCAGATAGGACAGCCGCTGCTGGGCGGTGACGCCGAGCGGCAGATCGCCGGAGCCGTCGGAGAACAGCTTCACGTCCGCGCGCGCCACCTGCTTGAAGGGCACGTTCAAGGTCATCGGCAGCACGGCACCGAACTGCAGCAGCACGCGGCGGCTGGTGATGGTGTAGCGCGTGGTGCGGCTGTAGAGCACCGCGAGCCCGATGAGCAGCAGCGTAGCGATCGCCACCGGCATCGCCAGCGACGACGCACTGGCGAGCGAAGTTGCGAGCGGCTGGTGATCCAGCGTGCCCGTTACCACGCGCGCGCCGAACAGCGCGGCGAAGTAGGCGAGCACCAGGCGCAGGTGGAAGACGCGCAGCAGCAGCGCCTTCACCGTGGGCTGTCCCTGCCACAACAGGCGCTCGCCTGCCGGCAGCATCAGCTGATCCTGGTCCCGACGGGTGCTCACAGCAGCGGCTCCTGGCGTGCAGGAGTCGCATAGAGATGGCCGCCGCCGTAGTAGCCGACGATCTTGTCCTCCTCGAGCTTGGTGACCTGATCGGGGCTGGCGAGACCGGGCACGCTGGCGAATTGCGAGCCGAGAATGGCGTCGACCAGCACCGCCTTGCGCGACTTGTCGACGATGGCCATGGTCATCGGCAGCAGCACGTGGCGTCCGACGATGCCCTCGACCTCGACTTCGAGATAGCGGATCAGCATCTCGGCGCGGTCGACCCAGACCTCGCGGACCTTGCCGCCGAGCCTGCCGTCGCAGCCGATCACCGGCATGCCGCGCGGATCCGGGTCCTCCGAGGCGATGAAGATGCTGCCGTCGACGCGCAGCGGCACGATCGCGGGGATGTTGTCCATGGTCAGCTCCGGCTCGTCCTTGCGCGCGGCGAAGGAGCCTGGGCCGACGCCGTCGAGCATCGGATTGCCGGTCGGCAGATAGGGCGTGCCGGGCCAGGGATACATCGGCGTGACCGGCGCATCGGCGCGGTCGTTGTCCCAGTTCGGCAGAGTGGCGGTGCGCCCGCCATGCATATGATAGGTCTTGGGTGACGGCGGCGTCGGGAAGCCGTGACCGCTCGACGCCGTCTGCCGGCCGATCCGGCCTTCGAACTGCAGCGGATAGCCTTCGCGCTTGTCCTCGGTGCGCAGGTAGAAGATCAGGCCTGCGAAGAACACCCAGAACCCGTAAAGCACCACCTGGGCGACATCGATGTAGCTCGTGAAAGACGTCATGGCTTCCTCCCCGACTGGGCTAACCTGGAAATTCAACGATTCCGAATTGAAGCTGCTGTGGCTCCGCCGCCCGCCGCCGCACCAGCGGCCCGATCACCGCAAGGGTGACGAACAGCAGCGCGATCTCGACGTGGTAGACGATGCTGTAGCCGGTCGCCGGCCCGGCGAGCGCGACGCCGAGGCTTCCATTCAATGCCAGCTGCGACATCACATCGCGAATGGCGCCACCGCCGGCGATGGCTACACCCGCTGACGTCGCCTGCACTGCGCCCCAGGCGCCGAGCGCGAGCCCGCTCTCGCCGTTCTGCACCAGCGCCATCGCCGCCGTCAGCGTGCCAACCGCGAACAGGCCGCCGCCGAATCCGATCAGCGTCGTGCCGATCCGAAACACCAAGGGCGAGGCCAACGGGGCCGAGAAGATCACGGCGGAGAAGGCGAACAGGCCGACGAGCCCGCCGAGCGCGGCGATGCGATAGGGATCGGAGCCCTTGCCGAGGCGGCGCGCTGAGAGGCCGAAGCCGGCGAGCGTGCCCGCGGCGAACAAGGCCGTCAGCGCTGTCGTCTCGCCGACAGTCAGGTGCAGGATCTCCGCGCCATACGGCTCAAGCAGGATGTCCTGCATCGTGAAGCCGGCGGTACCGAGCCCGACCGCGACCAGCACCCGCATCGAGCCGCCGGCTTCGCGGAACTGGCGCCAGGAATCGCCGAAGCGCGGCCGCTCGCGGCTCGCCGACGTGCGCGACGGATCACGCGCCTCCTGCTTCCACAGCGCGATGACGTTGAGCACCATCTCGGTCAGCGCCGCGCCCTGGATGACCTGGATCAGCCGCATCTCGCTGAACTCGGCGAGCAGCCCGCCGAAGGTCAGCGCGCTCGCCATCATGCCGAACATCAGCATCACGTAGAGGAAGGCGACGACGCGAGGGCGCGAGTGCTCAGGGGCAATGTCTGTGGCAAGCGACAGGCCGGCGGTCTGGGTCGTATGCAGGCCGGCGCCGACCAGCAGGAAGGCCAAACCCGCACCGATGCGGCCGGCGATCACCTGGCCCGGCGCGTCGCCCGACGACAGCAGCAGCAGCGCGAACGGCATGATGGCGAGGCCGCCGAACTGCAGCAAGGTGCCCATCCAGATGTACGGCACCCGGCGCCAGCCCAGTACGGAGCGATGATGGTCGGACTTGAAGCCGATCAGCACCCGAAGCGGCGCGAACACCAGCGGCAGCGCCACCATGGTCGCGACCAGCCAGGAGGGCACGCCGAGCTCGACGATCATGACGCGGTTGAGCGTGCCGTTGAGCAGCACCACCGATATGCCGATCGAGACCTGGAACAGCGACAGCCGCATCAGGCGCGACAGCGGCAGCTCGGTCGAGGCGGCATCCGCGAACGGCAGATAGCGCGACGACAGCCGCGTCCACAGTTGCAGGACCGATGGTGCGCGCGCGCTCATGACGGACGGAGCTCCAGCGCTTGCGAAATGTAGAAGCCGTTGGCGATGCGGCTGCTGCGCGCGCAGCGCCAGTCGGCGAGATCATGATTGTCGGCGATGAGACGATACAGCTTCTGCTCCGCGACCGGCTCGATCGACGGCGCGCGATTGCCACGCGGGAAGACGCCGCCGACGGCATGCATGATTGCGAGCAGCGGCGTCCGCGGCGCGTAGGTCATCAGGATCGACTCGGAGGTCCGCGCGCCGAGACCCGCCACGATCCGCACCGCATCCTCGGCGCGGTAGTGGATGAACGAGTCCATCGCCACGACGAAGTTGAAGCCGCCGTGCCTGGGATCGAGCATGTCGCCGGCGACGAAACGGATGGCGTTGCGGCTGATGTCGTCGGGCAACCGGCGCTGCGCGATCTCGATCAGGGTCGGCGAGATGTCGACGGCCACCACCTCGGCGCCCCGCCGCGCGGCCTCGATGGAAAAGCTGCCGGTGCCGCAGCCGGCGTCGAGAACCCGCGCGCCGCGCAGATCGAGCGGCAGCCATGACAGCAGCGTCCGCCGCATCTCGTCACGGCCGGCCCGCACCGTGGCGCGAATGCGGCCCACCGGCGCATCCGAAGTCAGCCGCGTCCAGGCGGCTACCGCGGTGCGGTCGAAATAGGTCTCCACTTCACTGCGCCGGGCGAGATATTCCGCTGTGGTCATCGGCTAGCTCCACTCAATCGAAGCCGAGGAGATCGAAGATGTCGCGGTCCTTGAGCGGCACCGCCTGCATCGGCTCGACGCCGGCGAGCAGCGAGGCGGCGAGGCGCAGATATTCGTTCTGAGCACGCTCGACGTCCGGCGATGGCTCCATCTCGAACAGCGTGCACTTCTTCAGCCGGCTCTTCCGGATGACGTCGAGATCGGGAAAATGCGCCACCGTCTTCAATCCGGCGCGCTCGTTGAACTTGTCGATCTGGTCGGTGGCGGCGCTGCGGTTGGCGATCACGCCGCCGAGCCGCACCGGATAGTTGCGCGACTTGGCCTGGATCGCAGCGACGATGCGGTTCATCGCGAAGATCGAGTCGAAATCGTTCGCAGCCACGATCAGCGCACGATCGGCGTGCTGCAAGGGCGCGGCGAAGCCGCCGCAGACGACGTCGCCGAGCACGTCGAAGATCACCACGTCGGTGTCCTCGAGCAGGTGATGCTCCTTGAGCAGCTTGACGGTCTGGCCGACGACATAGCCGCCGCAGCCGGTGCCGGCCGGCGGGCCGCCCGCCTCGACGCACATCACGCCATTGTAGCCCTGGTAGACGAAGTCCTCGGGGCGCAACTCCTCGGCGTGGAAATTCACCTGCTCGAGGATGTCGATGACCGTCGGCACCAGCCGCTTGGTCAGGGTGAAGGTCGAGTCGTGCTTCGGATCGCAACCGATCTGCAGCACGCGCTTGCCGAGCTTGGACAGCGCCACCGAGAGGTTCGACGATGTCGTACTCTTGCCGATGCCGCCTTTGCCGTACACCGAGTACACCTTCGCGGTGTCAATGACCACGTTCGGGTCGAGCTGCACCTGGACGCTGCCGGCCCCGTCAGGTCGGCGCGGCGCCGTCGTCGGCGGAGGTCTCAAGGTCACGTTCATGCGGCAACTCCCACGCCTTCGAGGCGATCTTCGAGCTCTTCCCCGGCCTTGCGCAGCACGTCGAGCATTTCGGGGTCCGGGGTCCAGTAATTGCGCTCATGCGCCTCGATCAGGCGATTGGCGATCTTCGCCGACGCGGCCGGATTGAGCGAGGCAAGCCGCTCGCGCATCGCGGGGTCGAGCACGAAGGTCGTCGTGATCTGCTGATAGACCCACGGCGCGACCTGGCCCGTGGTGGCCGACCAGCCGACCGTGTTGGTCACATGCGACTCGATCTGGCGCACGCCCTCATAGCCATGGGCGAGCAGCGCCTCGTACCATTTCGGATTGAGCGTCCGGGTGCGGGTCTCCAGCGCCACCTGCTCCGACAGCGTACGCACCGCGCCTTCGCCGCGGGTCTGGTCACCGATATAGACCGGCGCGGCCTCGCCCTTGGCGCGCTTCACCGCGCGGCTGATGCCGCCGAGCGTATCGAAATAGTGATCGATGGTGGTGACGCCGAGCTCGACCGAGTCGACGTTCTGATAGGCGGCGTCGACGCCGGCCAGAACATGGCCGAGCAGCGCATCACGCCTGACGGGGCGGCCGTCGGTGCCGTAGGCAAATCCTTTTCGTCGTGTATAGACGTCGGCAAGCTCGTCCTCATCGGTCCAGGCGCCGCAATCGATCAGATGGTTGACGTTGGCGCCATAGGCGCCCTCGGCATTGCCGAACACACGCAGCGACGCGTCCGCCAGCTCGCCGCCATGCGCGGCCTGGAAGGCCAACGCATGCTTGCGTACGTAGTTGGCCTCGGCCGGCTCGTCGGCTGACGCCGCAAGCAGCGCGGCTTCGGCGAGCAACTTGGTCTGCAGCGGCATCAGGTCGCGGAAGATGCCCGAGAGCGTGATCACGACATCGATGCGCGGACGGCCGAGCTGCTCCAGCGGGATCAGCTTCGCGCCGCAGAGGCGGCCATAACTGTCGTGGCGCGGCTCGGCGCCCATCAGCCACAGCGCCTGCCCGATCGGCCCGCCCTCGGTCTTGAGATTGTCGGTGCCCCACAGCACCAGCGCGATCGTCTCCGGCAGCTTATGACCCTCGCCGGCATGGCGGGCGAGCAGCCGCGCCACCTGGCGCTCGGCATCCTTGAGCGCGAAGGCGCTGGGAATGCGGAACGGATCGAAGCCATGCAGATTACGCCCGGTCGGCAGCACGTCGGTGTTGCGCAGCAGGTCGCCGCCCGGCACGGGACGGATGTAGCCGCCGTCGAGCGCATGCACGATCGCGGGCGTCTCGCTGTCGGTGGCGAGCAGGCGGTCGAGTTCGGAGCGCTTGGCGAGATCGGTGATGCCGGCAAGATCGAGCAGCTCGGCGCGCTGCTGCGGCAGCGGCGGCGCGCCGACGACGTGCAGGCCGTGCGGGATCAGCGAATATTCCAGCTCCAGCACGCTGGCGGAGAGCGCAGCGATGCGCGCGTCGCGCCCGCCGCTCCACAGCGGCTCAGCCGCGCCGAGATCGACCGCCGCCGCCTGCGCCTGGATCAGCGCGGCGCTGTCCGCCCTCACCTCCTCGGTCGCATCCGGCGACAGATTGCGCCAGGCGTCGAGCGAGGACTTCAGGTCGGCAAGGCCCTTGTAGAGACCGGCACTGGTGATCGAGGGCGTGAGATAGCTGAGCAGGGTGGCACCGCCGCGCCGTTTCGCCAGAGCGCCCTCCGACGGATTGTTGGACGCGTAGATGTAGAAGTTCGGCAGGTCGCCGATCAGCCGCTCCGGCCAGCATTCCGCGGACAGCCCGGCCTGCTTGCCCGGCATGAATTCGAGCGCGCCATGGGTGCCGAAATGCAGCACGGCGTGGGCGCGGAAGTCCTCGCGCAGCCAGCGATAGAACGCCGCGAACGCATGCGTCGGCGCAAAGCTGCGCTCGAACAGCAGCCGCATCGGATCGCCTTCGTAGCCGAAAGCGGGCTGCAAGCCGACGAACAGATTGCCGAACTGCTCGCCGAGCACCATCAGGCTGGCGCCGTCGGTCTGGTGACGGCCGGGCGCCGGCCCCCATTGCTTCTCGATCTCAGCCAGGTGACGTTCGCGCCGGACATGCTGGTCGACCGGGATGCGCGCCGCGACATTGGCGACGGTGCCGAAGCGCTCGGCATTGCCCTTGAGCACACGGTTGCGCAGCGCGTCCACGGTATCCGGGACGTCGATCGTGTAGCCGGCCGCGCGCAGCGATGTCATCACATTGTGCAGCGACTCGAACACCGAGAGATAGGCGGCAGTACCGGCGCTGCCGCCGTTCGGCGGGAAGTTGAACAACACCACACCGAGCTTCCGCTCGGCACGCGCCGAGCGGCGCAACTCGACGAGCCTCGCGACGCGCGCGGCGAGTTGCGTTGCGCGCTCCGGCAGTGAGGCCATGTCACGGCCGGCATCGGCCATCGCCGACCGGCCGCCGAACACGGTCGGGCCGACGGCGCCGTCGAGCTCGGGGATCGCGACCATCATCGTCGCCTCGACCGGCGTCAGGCCGCGCGCATCGTCGTGCCACTGCTCGACGGTCTGGAACTCCAGCGGATGCGCCGCGATCAACGGCACATCGAGCCTGGCCATGACCTCCTCGGCCGCACGCGCGTCATTATAGGCGGGACCGCCGACAAGCGAGAAACCGGTGAGCGAGATCACCGCGTCGACCGTGGCGACACCGTCCTTCTGGAAGTAACGGTCGATGGCGGGGCGCGAGTCGAGCCCGCTGGCGAACACCGGCACCACGGCGAGCCCGCGCGCCTCCAGCGCCGCGATCACACCATCATAATGCCCGGTGTTGGCGGCGAGCAGATAGGAGCGCATCAGGATCACGCCGACGCGGCCGACCGCCTTCGATGTGGCGGGCAACTCGTCGGCGCGCTCGACGATCCGCTGCGGCAGACGCGGGTGGTAGAGGCCGACATCCGGATAGGTCACCGGCTCGGCGGCATTCAGTCTGCCGCGGAGTGGGGCGCGCGGCCCGTCGGCGTAGCGGCCGACCAGGAAGCGCACCATGTTCGCGAAATTCTGCTCGGAGCCGGCGAGCCAGTATTGCAGCGTCAGGAAATAGGCGCGCAGATCCTGCGCGGTGCCGGGGATGTAGCGCAGCAGACGTGGCATCCGCTGCAGCATCTTCATCTGGCCCTGGCCGCTGGAAGAGCCTGAGCGGTTGCTGCCGCGCAGCCGCTTCAACAGGCCGAGCACGCCGGTGGCCGAGCCCGACATCGTCAGCTTGCCGAGCCGGGTCAGGCGCACGACCTCGCCAGCCGACAGGCAGCCGATCATGGCGTCGCAGTGGTCGCGGCGCGCCGCCAGCGCTGGCAGCACCGGCTGGATGTGGTCCTCCATGAACAGCATCGTCGCGATCACGATGTCACCGGTCGCGATGTCGGCGAGGCAATGCGCGAGCGCGTTCGGATTGCAGCCCCACTCGTCGGCCGCGTGAACCTTGAGATCGAGACCGGGCAGCTCCGCCTGCAACGTCGCGCGCGCGCGCAACGCAGCCGAGGCGAGATGGCTGTCCATCGTCACGATCACCACCCGGATGGGTGTGACGTCAGCGACCGAAATGCGCTTTGGCATCGTACAAGGTCTCGAGCGTGATCAGGTTGACGTTGCGCTCGCGCGCGAACCGTTCGGTGTTGCGGCGCGCCTTGCCGCGCACGAAGAAGGGAATCTTGGTCAGCTCGCGCTCGGCGTCGGAGGCCCAGGCGAGTTCAACGGATGCGACGGTTTCAACGACTCGCAGGTGCGGCTGCTGTGGCGGAGCCGCCGGCGCGGCACCGAGATGCGACGGCGCGTGATCGGCGAATTCGTGATCCTCGCGGAACATGCCGAGCAGATGCTCCTCCAGACCCATCATCAGCGGATGAACCCAGGTGTCGAACAGCACGTTGGCGCCTTCGAACCCCATCTGCGGCGAGTAGCGCGCCGGAAAATCCTGCACGTGGGTCGGCGACGAGATCACGGCGCAGGGAATGCCCAGGCGCTTGGCGATGTGGCGCTCCATCTGCGTGCCGAGCACGAGCTCGGGACGCAGCTCGCTGACGCGGGCCTCGACTTCGAGATAATCGTCGGTGATGACAGGCTCGACGGCATAGAGCGCGGCGGCTTCGCGGATCTCGCGAGCGAATTCGCGGGCATAGGTGCCGAGGCCGACGACCTCGAAGCCGAGCTCCTGCGTGGCGACGCGCGCCGCGGCCACTGCGTGGGTGGCATCGCCGAAGATGAAGACGCGCTTGCCGGTGAGATAGGTCGAATCGACCGAGCGCGAATACCACGGCAGCCGGCTCTCGTTGCGCGCCAGAACCGGAGCCGCATCGACGCCGGCGAGGCCTGCGACCTCCGCAATGAAGTCCCGCGTCGCGCCGACGCCGATCGGGATCGTGCGCGTGAAAGGCTGGCCGAACTGGCGATGGAGCCATTGCGCCGTCGTCAGCGCGATCTCGGGATAGAGCACGATGTTGAAATCGGCTTGAGGAAGGCGAGCGAGATCGGCCGGCGTCGCGTTCCACGGCGCGACCACGTTGATCTCGATGCCGAGCTCCACAACCTGCCTGGTCACTTCCGCGAGGTCGTCGCGATGACGGAAGCCGAGAGCCGTCGGACCAAGCAGGTTGCAGACTGGACGGGCGCCTGTCTTCCTTTCACGGCGGGGGGAGCCATCAGCAGAAGACGCAGCCAACGCCCGTACAATCCGGTAGAACGTTTCCGAAGCGCCCCAATTCTCCTTGCGCTGATAGGCCGGCAGCTCGAGCGGGATCACCGGAATCGGAAGCTTCAACGCCAGCGCAAGACCGCCGGGATCGTCCTGAATCAGCTCGGCCGTGCAGGACGCGCCGACCAGCATCGCCTGCGGCTGGAAACGCTCATAGGCCGCGCGTGCCGCGCTCTGCAGGAGATCCGCGGTGTCGCCGCCGAGATCGCGCGCCTGGAACGTGGTGTAGGTGACCGGCGGCCGGCGGTCGCGCCGCTCGATCATCGTGAACAGGAGATCGGCGTAGGTGTCGCCCTGCGGCGCATGCAGCACGTAGTGCACGTCGCGCATCGCGGTCGCAATGCGCATCGCGCCGACGTGCGGGGGACCCTCATATGTCCAGACCGACAGCTGCATCTCACACCGCCAGTCGGGTTTGCCGCAGCAAGGGCCGCGCGAACAGCTCGGCGAGATCGCCGGCCTGCTCAAAACCCTGGATCGGCGTGAAGATCAGCTCGATCGACCATTTCGTCGTCAGGCCCTCGGCCTCCAGCGGGTTGGCAAGGCCGAGTCCGCAGACGACGAGGTCGGGCCGGGCTTCGCGGCAACGATCGAGCTGGCGCTCGACATCCTGGCCCTCGCTGAGCTGCGTGCCATCAGGCAGCAGCGCCAGCTCGGAGTCGAGATGCTCGCGGTGCAGATAGGGCGTGCCGACCTCGATCAGCTCCATGCCGATCTCGCGCGCCAGGAAACGCGCCAGCGGGATCTCGATCTGCGAATCCGGAAACAGGAAGACGCGCTTGCCGGCGAGCTGCGCGCGGTAGCGCGCCAGCGCGCGCTCGGCCCGCGCCTTCAGCGGCGCGATGGTCCGCTCGACATGGGCGCGCGACACGCCGAAGGCGTCGGCCGCGGCTGCGAGCCACAGCGCCGTGCCTTCGCCGCCGAGCGGGAATGGCGCCGCAATCCTGCGGCAGCCACGTTCCTCCAATGCGCGTGCGGTGTCGCCGAGGAAGGGTTGCGCCAGCAGCACCCGCGTTTGCGGGCCGATCGCCGGCAGCTCCGACGAGCGCCGCGGCGGCAGGAACGCAACCTGATCGATGCCGAGCGCCGCAAAAGTCCGCCTGAACTGATCCTCGACGACATCGGCGAGCGCGCCGACCACGAGCAGCGACGGTCGCGCGCCGCGATCGGCGGTGGGGAGTACCGGCACGAGCGACGCGAGGCAGGCATCCTCGCCCTGAGTGAACGTCGTCTCGATGCCGCTGCCGGAGTAGTTGAGCACGCGCACATCAGGCGAAAAGCGCTGCGACAGCCGCAGCGCCGCGCGTGACAGGTCGAGCTTGATCACTTCCGACGGGCAGGAGCCGACCAGGAACAGCAGCTTGATCTCGGGACGGCGCGCCAGCAGTTGACCGACGATGCGGTCGAGCTCGTCATTGGCGTCGACGAGCCCGGCGAGATCGCGCTCCTCCATGATCGCGGTGGCGAAGCGCGGCTCCGCGAAGATCATCACGCCGGCGGCCGACTGGATCAGATGCGCGCAGGTGCGCGAGCCGACGACGAGGAAGAACGCGTCCTGAATCTTTCTGTGCAGCCAGACGATGCCGGTCAGGCCGCAGAACACCTCGCGCTGGCCGCGCTCACGCAGCACGCCGTCCGGCGAAGCAGGTGGTTTCACGGCACAGGCTTGTGCATGAGCATTCATGACGCGCGCTCCGCACGGGACGTCGCCGCCATCGCCTCGTCCTGCAGCCGCGCCGCGCGCAGCTTGAGCAGGAATTGCGCGGCGTTGATCGCATAGGCTGCGTAGGCGGCGAGCACGAGCAGCATCTGCTGCCGGGCGCTGCCGACATGGCCGATGATCGCAGCCAGATAGGCCGTATGCAGCGCGATCACCAGCATCGAGAACACGTCCTCCCAGAAGAAGGCCGGTGCGAACAGATAACGTCCGAACACGACCCGCTCCCAGATCGAGCCGGTGATCATGATGGTGTAGAGCAGCGCCGTCTTGAGAACGACGGAGGCGGTCGCGAGCCACAGCCCCTCGCCGGTCGCGAGATAGCGCGCCACGAGGCCGAGGCTGATCAGGAAGACGAGAAATTGCAGCGGCGCCAGAATGCCCTGCACCAGAGTCCATGGCGTGGCGTCGCGCCGGCGCTTTTCCTCAGCCGTGTAAAGCGCTTGCCGCTTTGCACGCGACGCCGGGTCAGGCGTGAAGCAGAGCTGGCTCCAGAGCGACGGATCAGTGGCGGATGTGAACTGCGCATCACACGATGTGTAAAGATGATTTGACAACATCGGTGCCCAGTGATGCGATGACGACAACCACAGGGGGATTGGTGGTGCACCGCACTCGGTCTGATCAACGTCACGTTGTGCAGTTCGCAGGTGGCGCATCGCAAATCCCCGAGTGCGAGCCCGATGGGGAAACGCTAGACCTGGGCAAGAAGAGTGTCAATCAAAATTGACGTCAAATAATATTGACGCAACGAGTGACGTGCGCTCATATGGAGGGGAGGCGCTTATGACCGAGCTCAATGAGACAGCCCGATTTCCGCGAGCCCGCTTTCGGACGAAGCGTGGGCAGCCCGGTTTTCGTTCGCCGGCATCGCCGCGCATCATCGCGCCGCTGCGCAACACACGTCATCCCCAACTCAACGACGCGATCGAAGCCGAGATCATTCCGCGACTCGTGATGGCCCATGCCTCCGCGCTGGAACGCGTCCCGGCAATCATCACGGCCTCGGCGCAGGAGGCGGCTGATTTCGCCGAGCTCGTGCTGGACGCGGACGATGTTGGCGCGGTGGCCTGCATCCAGGCGCATCGCGATCACGGCGAGACCCTGGAGCGCATCTATCTCGATCTCCTGGTCCCCACCGCGAACCATCTGCGCCATCTGTGGGCGGACGACGAGCGCGACTTCGCCGACGTCACGCTCGCGCTGTGGCGGCTGCAGCAGCTGCTGCGGCATTTCAGCTCGGCCTTCTGCGCCGAGCTCGCGGTCGCGCCCGCAGGACTGCGCGTGCTGCTGACCACGGCGCCGGGCGACAGGCGCGAGCTGGGCCACATGATGTTCGGTCTCGTGCTGGCGGGCGAGTTCTTCCGTCGCGACGGCTTCGACACCTGGATCGAGCCCGACACGGCCGATCGCGGCTTCGTCGAGACGCTTCGCTCGCAGTGGTTCAATGTCGTCGAGTTCTTCGCCACCAGCGACAGGAAGCTTGACGATCTCGCCTCAAACATAAGGATGGTCCGGCGCGAGTCCTCCAACCAGGACGTCGGCGTGCTGGTCTGCGGTCCTGCTTTTATTGAACGGCCTGAACTCGTTCTCCTGGTCGGTGGCGACGGTGTCGTCTCCGATCCGAGCAGAGAGGCTTCGCAAGCCCGGCACGTCGTCAGTCTTCTGACCGAACGGCGATAGCTGAGGGTGCAGTGAAGATGAATGCTGGAACGAGACTTGCCGCGCGAAGGCTCCTTGACTGGGAGGACAACGGCGTTGGTGAGGGCGTTCAGAGCTCCGAAAGAGTCGCTTGGCGACCTCAATGCGGATGTTGCGGGCATGCTGGTCGCCGCAGCGTCCGACATTGCGCTCGCGCTCGACGCCGACGGCAACATTCAGGACCTGGCTTTTCAACAAGCCGGCCTGCCGCTTGAACTGAGAAACACAGACGCGTGGATCGGCCGATCCTGGCAAGCAACAGTGTCCGAGGAAAGCCAGACAAAGCCAGAGCTGCTGCTCACGGAGGCCTCCCAGCGCAAGGTGTCGCGCTGGCGCGAGGTGCGTTATCCGGCCGCGCGCGGGCCTGACATCCCGATCCTGTTCGCGGTGGTGGCGATCAAGGGCGCGGCGCGCTTCATCGCGGTCGGCCGCGACGTGCGCGCCACCGCCGCGCTCCAGCAGAAGCTGATCGAGGCGCAAGTTGCCATCGAGCGCGACTATTCGCGCATGCGCAACGCCGAATCGCGCTACCGGATCCTGTTCCAGATCACGTCGGAGCCGGTCCTCATCGTCGATGCGGTGAGCCATCGCATCGTCGAGGCCAACCCGGCCGCGGCCGCCCTGCTCGATCACGGCGCCGCCAATCTGATCGGCAAGCTGTTTCCCGATGCGCTGCTGCTCGACGACATGGCGATGTCGCAATCCCTGTCGCTGGCGATCCGCTCGCAGGGCAAGATCGAACGCGCCAGGATCCGGCTCGACGGCGGCCGCGACTATCTGCTCGACGGCACCTTCTTCCGGCAGGACAACGCGTCGCTGTTCCTGCTGCGGTTCTCGCCGCTGGCCACGCAGCCTGCACTCCCGAAGAGCTCCGACGTCAACACCCAGCTCGTGCAGTTCGTCGAATCGGCCCCCGACGGATTCGTCATCACCGACATGGACGGCCGCCTGCTGCACGCCAACGCCACCTTCCTGCAGCTCGCGCAGATCGAGAACATGCACCAGATCCTGGGCGAGACGATCGACCGCTGGATCGGCAAGTCGGCGATCGATTTCTCGGTCATGCTGACCAATCTGCGCCAGCATGGCAGCGTGAAGCTGTTCTCCAGCGTCGTCCGCGGCGAGCACGGCTCGCCGGTCGACGTCGAGATCTCCGCCAGCACGGTCGGGGCGCCCGGCCAGGCCCGGCTCGGCTTCACCATCCGCAATGTCGGCCCGCGCATCTCCAGCGACGGCGGCGACCACGGCTATATTCCACGCTCCCGTGAGCAGCTCGCCGAGCTGATCGGCCGCGTGCCGCTCAAGGAGCTGGTACGCGAGACCACCGACGTGATCGAGCGGATGTGCATCGAGACCGCGCTCAAGCTGACCGGCGACAACCGCGCGACCGCTGCCGAGATGCTCGGCCTCAGCCGACAGAGCCTCTACGTCAAGCTGCGGCGCTATGGCCTTGCCGAGCCGAGCGAAGAAGACAGTCAGTTGGAATAGGTGGAACAGTTGCAATGACCGAGATCGCGCCCGTCCCGCTCGCTCCAGGGATTCCATCAAGGCTTCAGCCCTCGGCCGTTCTCGAGCTGTTGAAGCCGATCACGTGGTTTCCGCCGATCTGGGCGTTCGGCTGCGGTGTGGTGTCGTCAGGCGCGCCGCTGGCGTCGCGCTGGCCGATCGTGATTGCGGGCCTCGTGCTCGCCGGGCCGATGGTGTGCGCCACCAGCCAGGCCGTCAACGACTGGTTCGACCGCCATGTCGATGCGCTCAACGAACCGGACCGCCCGATCCCGTCGGGCCGCATTCCCGGACGCTGGGGTCTCCATATCGCGTTGATCTGGACGGTGCTGTCGCTCGGCGTCGCCACCCTGCTCGGCACCTGGGGCTTTGCCGCGGCGGCGCTCGGCCTTGCGCTCGCCTGGGCCTACAGCGCGCCGCCGATCCGGCTGAAGCAGAACGGCTGGTGGGGCAACAGCGCCGTCGGCCTCTGCTATGAAGGACTGCCCTGGATCACCGCGGCGGCGATCATGAGCGCGCAGGCGCCGTCCTGGCCGGTGCTCTCGATCGCCCTGCTGTATAGCGCCGGCGCGCACGGCATCATGACCCTGAACGACTTCAAGTCGATCAATGGCGATCGCGTCAGCGGCGTCAATTCGCTGCCGGTGCTGCTCGGGCCCGAGCGCGCCGCCCGCCTCGCCTGCATCACGATGGCGCTGGCGCAGGTCGCGGTGCTCGTGCTGCTTATCGTCTGGAGCCGACCGGCCCATGCCACCATCGTCGCAGCGCTGATCGCGGCCCAGCTGGTGCTGATGCGGCGCTTGATGACGAATCCGCGCGAGCTCGCGCCCTGGTACAACGGGACCGGCGTGCTGCTCTACGTGCTGGGCATGCTGGTCACGGCCTTCGCGCTGGCGGGGTTGCCGGCATGAGCAACGCTGCGCCCGCTCCTCTGTCCTGGTTCGGCATCGTCAGGTTGGGCCTGGTGCAGACCGCGCTTGGCGCGGTCGTGGTGCTGACTACCTCGACCTTGAACCGCGTGATGGTGATCGAGCTCGCTCTGCCGGCCATGATCCCCGGCCTCCTGGTCGCGATCCATTACGCGATGCAGGTGCTCAGGCCCTGGCTCGGTCATGGCTCCGACGTCGGCGGGCGTCGTTTCGCCTGGATCGTCGGCGGCATGGCCGTGCTCGCCGCCGGCGGCCTGCTGGCCGCCGCCGCCACCGCGCTGATGGCAACGCATCTCGCTCTCGGGCTCGCGATCGCCGTGCTCGCCTTCATCATGATCGGCATCGGCGTCGGCGCCGCCGGCACCTCGCTGCTGGTGTTGCTCGCCAAGCGCACCGCGCCGGCGCGGCGCAGCGCCGCCGCCTCGATCGCCTGGATCATGATGATCACCGGCTTCATCATCACGACCGCGGTCGCCGGCAAGGCGCTCGATCCGTTCTCCGGCGAGCGGCTGATGCTGGTGTCCGGCACGGTGTCGGCGATCGCCATGGTGCTGACCTTGCTGGGCGTCTGGGGGATCGAGCAGCCCGACGCGTCTCCTCGCACGACCTCCGGCGCCGCGAATCGCTCCGGCTTCATGGAGGATTTCCGCGAGATCTGCCGGGAGCCGCAGGCGCGGCGCTTCGCGATCTTCATCTTCGTCTCGATGCTCGCCTACAGCGCGCAGGACCTCATCCTGGAGCCGTTCGCCGGCAGCGTGTTCGGCATGACGCCGGGCCAGACCACGCAGCTCTCCTCGGTGCAGCACATGGGCGCGCTGATCGGCATGATCCTGATGCCGGCGATGGCGAGCCTGCATGCCGACTGGCGGACGCGGCCGCAGCCCTGGATCATCGGCGGCTGCCTTGCCTCGGCGCTGGCGCTGCTCAGCCTGGTCGCCGCCGCCACCGTCGGCCCGGCCTGGCCGCTACGCGCGTCCGTGCTGCTGCTCGGCATCACCAACGGCGTCTACGCCATCGCCGCGATCGGCGCGATGATGAACATGGTCAGCGAAGGCCGCGACAATCGCGAGGGCACGCGCATGGGCCTGTGGGGCGCCTCGCAGGCGATCTCGTTCGGCATCGGCGGCTTCGTCGGCACCGCGGCGGCAGACGCTGCGCGTCACCTTATGCCGTCGACCGCCTCGGCCTACGCGGCGGTGTTCGCCGCCGAAGCCGCCTTGTTCGTTCTGTCCGCCTGGCTCGCGATCTGGATCAAGCGCCCGCGCGAGCAGACGTCGCCGCTTCAGCCACAGCCGGCCAACCAGGGAGCCTGACCGATGAGCCCCTCCTCCAGCCCCGAGACCTTCGACGCGGTGATCATCGGCGGCGGACCGGCCGGCGCAACGGCCGCGAATGATCTGGCCCGTCACGGCCATCACGTGCTGCTGCTCGACCGCGCCGGCCGCATCAAGCCGTGCGGCGGCGCCATTCCACCGCGGCTGATCGCCGAGTTCGAGATTCCCGACCATCTGCTGGTGGCCCGAATCTCGTCCGCCCGCATGGTGTCGCCGAGCAACCGGGACGTCGACATGCCGATCGACGGCGGCTTCGTCGGCATGGTCGATCGCGAGCATTACGACGAGTGGCTGCGCGCACGCGCGGCGGAAGGCGGCGCGATCCGCCGCACCGGAACTTTCAGCCATATCGCGCGCGACGACGACGGCAGGTCGGTGGTGCACTACGTCCGGCGCATGGACGACGGCAGCGTGCGCGAGGACAGCGTGCGGACGCGCGCCGTGATCGGCGCCGACGGGGCGGTCTCGGCCGTGGCGCGCCAGTGCATCCCCGAAGCCAGCGAGATGCGCTACGTGTTCGCGTATCACGAGATCATCCGCTCGCCGGACCGCAGCCATCCGGTGTTCGATGCCGCGCGGTGCGATGTCGTCTATCGCGGCCGGCTGTCGCCGGACTTCTACAGCTGGGTGTTTCCGCACGGACCGACCACCAGCATCGGCACCGGCAGCGCGCATAAAGGCTTTTCGCTGCGGGGCTCAGTCGCCGAATTCCGCAAGGCTGCCGCGCTCGACGATCTCGACACCATCCGCCGCGAAGGCGCGCCGATCCCGCTGAAGCCGCTGTCGCGCTGGGACAATGGCCGCGACGTCGTGCTGGCCGGCGATGCGTCGGGCGTGGTGGCCCCGGCCTCCGGTGAAGGCATCTATTACGCGATGGCTGGCGGCCGCGCGGCCGCCGACGCCGTTGCCTTGTTCCTTAAGACCGGCGATGCAGCCGCCCTGGCGACGGCCCGCAAATCCTTCATGCGCAGGCACGGCGCCGTGTTCTTCATCCTCGGTCTGATGCAGCGCTACTGGTACACGAGCGATGCCCGCCGCGAGCGCTTCGTCGCGATCTGCCGTGACAAGGACGTCCAGCAGCTGACCTGGGACGCGTACATGAACAAGGAATTGGTCCGCGCCAAGCCGCTGTCGCATGTGCGCATCTTCTTCAAGAACATCGCGCACCTCACCGGGCTCGCGAGGGCGGCGTAGCGGCTCGCGCGATGGATGAGCTGTTTCACAGCCCGCATCTGGTCGACCTGATCCTAACGGTGGTCGCGGTGGAGCTTGCGGCCGTGACGTGGATCTGGCAGCGCCACCGCCGCGGCATCAGCCCGCTCGCGCTGCTGCCCAATCTGCTCGCCGGGGTGTTCCTGCTGCTGGCTGTACGTTGCGCGCTGACCGGGGCGCCGTGGTTCTGGCTCGCGGGCTGCCTCGCCGCCTCCGGCCTCGCCAACGCGGCTGATCTCAGGCAGCGGTGGCGTTGAGGCATATCGCCTCTTCAAATGACTCATGCGCTCGGCCCGCGCAAACCCCGCTGACGCAAAGGGCACCCACAGCTGTCGTCCCGGCGAACGCCGGGACCCATAGCCACCGGCAACTATCGGTTTCACAGAAGGCTCAACGCGCAGCGTGCCCCAAGGGAGATCACGCGGTATGGGTCCCGGCGTTCGCCGGGACGACACGGGTGCGTGCGGAAGGTGCGCGGGCAACCGCTCAGAACCTGAGCGCGGTACCGACGCCGCTCACTTCTTCTCAGAGAACGTCTTCAGATACGCGATGACGTCCTTGCGCTGCTGCTCGTTGGCGAGCTTGAACACCATCTTGGTCGAGCCGGTCGCCTGATCCGCCTTGCCCTTGTCGGTGAGGAACTTCTTCAGGAAGGCGTTGGGATCCGGGAGGTATGCGAAGATATTGTCCTCGGTCCAGACGAGCCCCGCCTCGCCGGCATGCTTGTTCAGCTCCGAATAGGCAAAGCCCGGATAGGTCCCGGTGGGCCGGCCGACGACGCCGGTGAGTACCGGACCGACGGCGTTCTTCGCCTCCGGTCCGATCCGGTGGCACGTCATGCACTGCTTGAAGACCTGCTCGCCCTTGGCAGCGTCCCCGCCGTCCAACGCGAACGCGGCGCCCGCCGACATGGCAGTCATGACCGCTGCAACCAAACCCGATCGAAGCATATGCGACCTCCCGATGCGTCGTTTTTGTTAGCCCATGTGATTTGCTCCTTACAGGTAACAGTGTCACGTGATCTTGTCATGCCTGGTTCAGGCGAAAGTGAGCGAATAAGTCGCAGCTCGAACATGCAATAGGCGCAGGGATACCAACGAAAGAAGGATGCTCTGAAATAAGCCTTGACAGCGAGCGCCCTGCATGGGCTAACGACATTCTCAAGACTCTCAATACGTTAGCGGGATGGGGCGCAACACCTTCAAAATGCGCGCCAAATGAACTGGCCGCGATCCCCCGAGCGTCTCAAGAGGGTGCCAAAGATAACGGGTGCCAAGACCATGGCCGAGTTTCACGGTCCACGACCCGACGTGACATTGCTGCTGGACATGGACGGCGTGATCCGTGAGGCGACGCTGTCGCCGAACATGTCAGCC
This sequence comes from Bradyrhizobium sp. SZCCHNS3002, assembly GCF_032377435.1. NCBI lineage: Bacteria > Pseudomonadati > Pseudomonadota > Alphaproteobacteria > Hyphomicrobiales > Nitrobacteraceae > Bradyrhizobium > Bradyrhizobium sp. SZCCHNS3002. The sequence goes on along the minus strand of NZ_JAUHHY010000009.1, from coordinate 333,980 downwards.
GAGAATGTCGACATCTGGCTCGGCCGTCCCTGGTCCGAGATCGTCGATGATGCGAGCGAGAAGATCGAGCGCATCATGCAGGACACCAAGCGGACCGGCATTTCCGCGTTCCGGCAGATCACGCAGCGGTTCCCGAGCGGTCTCGAGCTGCCGATGGAATTCACGACCGTGCTGCTCGGCGGCCGGGCCGGCATGCTGGCGATCGGCAAGAATCTGCAGGCGGTCGCGGAGCTCCAGGCCCGGCTGATCTCGGCCCAGCAGACCATCGAGCGCGACTACTGGAAGCTGCGCGAGATCGAGACGCGCTACCGCCTGGTCATCGAGGACTCCAACGAGGCTGTGCTGCTGACGAAGGTGTCAGATCTGCGCATCGTCGAAGCGAATCGGACGGCGGCGGCCGCGCTCGGCGTTTCAAGCCGTCGCCGGGACAATCTGGTGGGCCGCGAGTTCCTGCAGGAGATCCCGCAAAAGGATCGCGAGCCGGTAGAGCTGATGCTGAGGCGCGTCCGCGACCAGGGCAAGGCGCCGGGCATCGTGATTCACCTCGGCCACGACACCGCACCCTGGATGCTCCGGGGATCGCTGATGACCAGCGAGACCGCGCCGATGTTCCTGCTGCAGATGGCGCCGATCGGCAAGGCCGCGCAGCCGGGCCCGCTCCCCGACGATCCCGAAGCGCTGATCGACAATCTTCCCGATGCCGTCATCAGCATCGATGGCACCGGTGCCATCAAGCGGGCCAATCGGGCCTTCCTGGAGCTGGTCGAGGTCGGATCGAAAGAGGCGCTGATCGATGAGAAGCTGAGCCGGTGGCTGACGCGCCCCGGCGCCGACCTTTCGGTGCTGATCTCCAACGTCGAGCGCCATGGAGCCGTCCGGCTGCTGTCGACCACGATCCAGGGCGAGCTCGGGACCGAGACCGAGGTCGAGATCTCGGCTGCCGCCCATGGCCTCGACGGCCAGCGCCGGATCGGCCTGGTGTTGCGCAACATCGCCAGGCGGTTGTCGCCCGCGGCGGAGCATGACAATCTGCGGGTCGCCCTCGCGGGCCTCAATGAATCCGTCGGCAAGACACCGTTGCGCGACCTGGTGAGGAGCACGGTCGAAGTCGTCGAGCAGCATTACGTCCGCGCTGCGCTCGAGCTCGCCAACGGGAACCGGACGTCGGCTGCCGAAATTCTCGGCCTCAGCCGCCAGAGTCTTTACGCCAAGCTCGATCGGTATAATCTGAGCCAACTCGAAGAAAGCGACGAGGAAACCGAAAAGGGGAGATAGTTGCCCGTTCCGCTGACAACGCCGGCCTTCGGCCACGCTACTCTTGCGGATTGCGAGCGTGAACAGATTCATCTCGCAGGCTCGATCCAGCCGCACGGCATTCTCCTGGCGGTCAAGGAGCCCGACAACATCGTCATCCAGGCCAGCACCAATGCGGCCGTCTTCCTCAACACCGGCTCCGTGGTCGGCCGTCCCTTGCGCGATCTTGGCGGCGACCTGGCCCTGCAGATCCTGCCGCATCTCAACAGCCCCCTCCATCTGGCTCCGATGACCCTGCGATGCACCGCCGGGGCGCCGCCGCGCCGGGTCGACTGCACGCTTCACCGACCCTCGAATGGCGGGCTGATCGTCGAGCTGGAGCCGGCGACGAAGACGACCAACATCGCGCCTGCGCTCGACAGCGCCTTCCACCGCATCACCTCGGCCTCATCGTTGCTCGGCCTGTGCGACGAGACGGCGACCATCTTCAGGGAGATCGCCGGCTACGACCGCGTCATGGTCTATCGCTTCGACGAGGACGGCCATGGCGAGGTCTTGTCGGAGCGGCGGCGGCCGGATCTGGAGGCCTTTCTCGGCAACCGCTATCCGGCATCCGACATTCCGCAGATCGCGCGCCGGCTCTACGAGCGCAACCGCGTGCGCCTCCTGGTCGACGTCAACTACACGCCAGTGCCGCTGCAGCCGCGCATCTCGCCGCTCAACGGCCGCGACCTCGACATGTCCCTGAGCTGCCTGCGCAGCATGTCGCCGATCCACCAGAAATACCTGCAGAACATGGGCGTCGGCGCGACGCTGGTGTGCTCGCTGATAGTCAGCGGACGGCTGTGGGGACTGATCGCCTGCCATCACTATGAGCCGCGCTTCGTGCCGTTCGACATTCGCGCGGCAGGCGAGGCGCTGGCCGAGACCTGCGCGATCCGGATCGCGGCGCTGGAGAGCTTTGCCCAAAGCCAATCCGAGCTGGTCGTGCGCCGGCTGGAGCAGCGGCTGGTCGAAGCGGTGTCGCGCGACGGCGAATGGCAGGCGGCGCTGTTCGACGGCTCGCAGTCGCTGCTGCAGCCGCTTGGTGCGAGCGGCGCGGCGCTGCTGTTCGAGGGCCAGGTCACGACCGCCGGCGACGTCCCGTCGACGCAGCGCATCCGCGATCTCGCCGCCTGGCTCGATCGCCGGCGCAACACGCCGGGAGCAGCCCCCGAGGGCTTGACGGCGACCAGCTCGCTGACGCTCGACGAACCGTCCTTTGCCGACATCCGCTCGATCGCCAGCGGCCTGATCGCCGCACCGCTGTCGGCGAGCGAGGGCGAGTATCTGTTGTGGTTCCGGCCGGAGCAGGTGCGGACGGTGACCTGGGGCGGCGACCCGCTCAAGGCCGTCATCATCGGCGACGATCCGTCGGATCTGTCGCCGCGGCGCTCGTTTGCGAAATGGCATCAGCTGGTCGAAGGCAAGTCCGAGCCCTGGTCGAGCGCCGAGCTCGCCTCCGCCCGCGTCGTCAGCGAGACGGTCGCCGACGTGGCGCTGCAGCTGCGTTCGGTGCGCATGGTGATCGCGCAGGACCAGCTCGCCACGATCAGCGCCCAGGTGCTGCGCTCGGAGCAGCCGGTCATCATCGCCGATGTCGAGGGCCGCATCCTGCTGATGAACGAAGCATTCGAGCAGCAGCTGCGCGCCTCGCATCCGCACATCCCACATCTGCGCGACCTCGGCAGCTACTGCACCGCGCCGGCGGAATTCCGCGCCAATCTCGACGACCTCATGCGCAACAAGCGCAGCTGGCGCGGCGAGCTGACGCTGACGGGCGGCGCCTCGCCGCAACGGCCGTTGATGGTGCGCGCCGACCCGGTGATCGCGCCGTATGATCGCGTGCTCGGCTTCGTGCTGATCTTCTCGGACTTGACCGAGCGCAAGACCGCCGAGGCGGCCCGGGCGCGCTTCCAGGAAGAAATCGACGGCGCCCGCCGGCCCACGCTGCGGCTCGATCAGAGCGCAAGCCTGATCTACAAGGAGCTCGCCGCCTCTACGGTGGAGAACGCGCAGCTCGCCGCGCTCGAGGTGACGCACGGTGCACAGGCCGGCAGCATGCCGGAGATGCTGGAGAGCATCCGCAATTCGACCACGCGGACGCTGGAGATCCTGGAGCATCTGGTGTGGTATCGCTCGCAGAGCGAGGAGTGAGACGGGGAGGGTGTCTGCGGTACGTCGTTGATGAATGCCGTCCCGCACCCGTTTTGACCACGCAGCTCGTATTTTGACGAAATCGCCCCGATATCTCACCCCGCCCGCGGTCTACTCGCCCTTTGCGAAGCCCCTTGCGAGGAGGGTAGCCGACCTTCGGCGGCGGAAACAGATCGACTCCAACGCGGTCTCGTGCCGAACCGCATCGTTGACGCATGAGATCGATATGGCTGGACCTCGGCCGCCTCAGCCCGCGAGCCCAACCGCCTGCTGAAGTGCCTGCGACAGCGTGATGTTCAGCTGGAAGGCCGTGGCCGCTTCCTCGATGACCGCATCATGCTCGGTCATCGCCGCGCCGGCCTGCTCCAATGCGTCCCTGTAATCATCCTTGAAGCGCGGAATATCGGCGATCTCGGGAAACTCGTAGAACGACAACGCCTCGGGCTTCAGTTCGAGCGAGCGCGCCAGGATCTTCTTGATGATCTGGCCACCGCTGAGATCGCCGAGGTAGCGCGTATAGGCGTGCGCCAGCAACGGATCGCCGGAGCCGGAGCCTGCCTCGTGGACAGCACGAACATAGGCGATCGCCTCGGGCAGCAACGGCAGATTGCGAGCTCCGAGCTCGGCGAGATCGGCCTTGATCGCAGCACTGCGATGCAGCTCCAGCCGCACGATGCGGCCCGTCACTGGCGTGCCCTGATGGCGGAGCAGCTGCGCTTCGAGCGTCTCGTAGACCGGCAGCAGGTTGCGCAGCAGCAGCGCGTACGCATGAACCGTGCCGCGCCCCCGCAACAGCTCGGCGACGATGCCGGTCCGCTCGGCGGTGACGTGGAGCGTCTTGGTACGTTCCCGCATCGCCTGCAAAAGACTGGCCGGACGCGTGCTGCGCCCGGCCATCTCGATCCGATCCAATTCGACTCTGTCCAACATGCCTCGACCTGCAGGACTTCAGCGCGGCGGCGCCAGCCCGTGTTTCACGCCCCAGTCGAACCAGTTATCGACCACGGTGCCCGACAGTAGGATACCGATGCCGCCGGTCAAGGTGCAAAGCACGGCGAACCACCAGGCCCAGCGATGGATCGACTCGGCCGTCGCATTGAAGCCCATCGTCCAGCGCCAGAACAGCGCACCACGTTCGAAGGCCGTGCCGCGGTCGACGATCTGCTCGAGCTCACGCTCGCCGCCGTAGCGGCTGATCGCCAGCACCGTCGCGCCATGCATCGCGAACAGCAGCGCCGACCCGTACAGGAAGGCGATCGAGAGCATGTGGAACGGATTGTAGAACAGGTTGCCGTGGGTGATGGAGAAGTTGTTGGTCCAGTCGAGGTGCGGGAAGATGCCGAACGGCACCGCCTCGCTCCAGCTCCCCATGAAGATCGGCCGGATGAAGCCGAGCACCAGATAGAGCCAGATTGCCGACGCGAACGCCCACGACACATGCGTGCCGAGACCGAGCGCCCGCGCGCGGCGATAGGTCCGCGCCCACCACAGCAGGATCGACGTCGTCAGGAAGAAGCCGGCCATCAGCCACCAGCCGCCCTCCTGCAGCGGCGGGAAGATCTGCAGGCCGTATTCCGGCGCCGGCGGCTGCAGGGCCAGCCACGGGAACTGGCGGATGAACTCGAGCGGGCTCCAGTTCACCGATGCCAGCATGTTGAGACCGATGATCTCGATCGCAACGAAGCCCGACATCAGCGACGCGAGGCCGAGAAAGCCGAGATAGACCGGGCCGACCTGGGCATCGCCGAGCTTGCCGAACCAATAGTTGAAGCTGCCCTTGCCGATCCGCTCCCAGACGCCGGGCTCGATCGGGATACCCGGATAGATCGCACTACGAACTTGGATCTGCGTGAAGATGTTCTGGTATTGGGCCATGACGACCTCTCCTTGAACTCATTGCGGCGGCGACCAGATCGGGACGTGGCGCCACCAGTCCCACCAGTCCGACCAGGCATTGCCTTCCGGCATCAGCCAGGCGGGACCGGAGATGACGATGCAGACGGCGCTGAAGAACACCGCCGACAGCGCCAGGAACAGACCGAGGCGATGGATGCCGAGCGTGCCGATGGAGTAGCCGAGGAGATCGCGGAACATGGTGTTTTCATGCTCCGGCGACTTCATCTCCTGGCCCTTGCCCGGGTTGGCGGCCGACAGGATCAGCGAGCCGTGCAGCGCGAGCGCGAGACACGTCGTGAAGAAGAACGTGATCGCGATCATGTGCGCGGGATTGTAGTGGAAGTTGCCGAACTGATAGCCGGTGTTCGATACCCAATCGAGGTGGGTGATGATGCCATAGGGGAAGGCGTAGCTCCACGAGCCCATCAGCACCGGACGGATCACCTCCAGCGTGAAATAGGCGAAGATCGCAAAGCCGAAGGCGAACGGCACGTGATAGCCGATCGCGAGCTTGCGGCAGATCTCGACCTCGCGCAGCGCCCATGAGACGAAGGCGCCGAGCGCACACACCGTGATGAGCTGCCAGAAGCCGCCCTCGGTGAGGGGCGCGAACGACAGCCCGTATTTGGCATCGGGCGGGTTGATGCTGATCTGCCAGAGATTCCACGTCGGTCCGAGCGCCGTGGCGTAGAGGATCAGCGCCACGCCGACGAAGGTGAAGAAGATCGTCGTCACGCCGAAGAAGCCGACGTAGAACGGTCCGACCCAGAAATCGAAGAGGTCGCCGCCGATCAACGTGCCGCCGCGGACGCGGTATTTTCGTTCAAAGCTGAGCATTGCCATCGGTCCTGCCTCCGCTGCCCGTCGCGCGATATGCTACGTGTCGTGAATTCGTTGGACGAGAGGATTTGGGAAGCGGGCGAACGGGGTCTGCCGCCGTCGCCCGTCCGCTTCCCTCTGGTCGTCGAGCTGCTAGCTGAGCTTCACCGGCGTTGCCGGATCGGAGATCGACGACGTCTTCGCTGCACGCGGCCCCTCCAGCCAGTTGAACCGGTTGGTGCTGAGCAGGATGAAGTGAATCACCAATGCCAGTCCGAACAGGAACACGCCGAGAGCCACGAGAACCCTGCGGGGATCGAACAACAACCACAAGCGCCACATAGTTTTCTCCTTTCGATCAGGTCAGGTAGGAGAGCGCGAGAGTGGCGTAGTGGGCTGCCCCATCCATCGCCGCCTTGTAGCCAGTCGGCCCGGGCAGCCAGGGACGCCACATCCAGGCGAGAATGTGGGCGACGATCGCAACCGCCGTGAAGACCACAAAGCTCGTCATGAAGATGCTATGGAATTCCCTCGCCTCCGCTTCGGTCAGCCCCGACAGAGAGCCTCCCTTGTTTGGTACGTCCACCATAGTGGTACCTCCTGGTGTTGGCCTTTCGGCCGGATGCCGCCCACCGAGATGAGCGGCGTCGAAGTGTCATCCCGTCGCCGGGATGACATCCGTGCGGCGAGCCGCACGAACTCCTTGCAAATCCGCAGAGCGCACTGACCGCTCTCGAACTCAAAGTCCCATGAAGGACGAGGTCGCGCAGTTCGCGGCCTTGATCCTCGCTTCACCGACGATCGCGCCGAGCGGCGCCGGCCGGTGGCCGGTGATGATGGAGCCGATCCGGCGCAGCACGCCCTCGACCATCAGCACGGCGAAGCACATCGCGTAGACCAGGAGATAGTCGATGCGCTCGCGCGATCTCGGCGCGACGTCACGATCCATGCGTTCGTATAACGACATCGTCCTCTCCCTCTCCGCTATCCCCGTGCCTACGCGGCCTGGCCCGTTGCGAGCTGCGACCGCGCATGCGCGAGAACGTCCTCCGTCACCTTGTCGAGTCCAGCCTGGCGCGCACCGCGCTCGGCGGCGTCGCGCAGCCGCTTGGCCGCCGAGATCCGCACCAGCACCGGCTGGGTCTCGATGATCTGGTCGAGCGCGAGCTTGGCCCCGTCATCCCATGGCAGCTCACGCTCGAGCCGCGCCGGCGTCGCTGCGATCTGGTCGAGCTGGGTTGCGAGCGGCAGGATGTTGAACAGCGCATCGAACAGCGCGTTGCAGACCTCCTGCACGACGTAGGTCGCCCCCGCATAGCCCATGAACGGCGTGCCGGTGTGGCGCCGGATCACCGTGCCCGGGAACGAGGCCGGGATGTAGACCGACCGGTTGCCGGCTTCCGCCGCATACATGCGTTCGTTATAGCTGCCGAACAGCACCAGCGGCGGCCGCTCGTGGATCTGCTTGCGGATCGCATCATTGTCGGTCTTGGCGCCGGCACAGCGCGAGATGGCGAAGCTGCACGGCAGCCCGAGCTCGGTCTCCAGGAAGTTGCGCAGGCCGCGCGCGTACGTCTCCGAGGCGACGATGCCGAAGCTCGCGGTGCCGAAGAAGTCCTGCGTCACCGAGCGCCACAGATCCCACAGCGGCTTGATCGTCGTATGCTTCTCCCGGGTGATGAACGGCTCGGGATCGAGGCCGAGCATCTCGCCCAGCGAGCGCAGGAATTTCGTCGTCGAATGCAGCCCGATCGGCGCCTGCAGATAAGGCCGCTCCAGCGTCTCGCACAGCAGGCGACCGAACTCGCGGTACATGCAGATGTTGACATCGGCATTGACCAGCTTCGGCACGTCGGCGAGGTGGCTGCCGAGCGGGAACACCATGTTGATCTCGGCGCCGATGCCTTCGACCAGGCGGCGGATCTCGGCGACATCCGACGGCATGTTGAAGGTGCCGTAGATCGGACCGATGATGTTGACCCTGGGCTTCTCGCCGTCGGCGCGCGGCTTGCGCTCAGGAATCCGGCGTGGGCCGTATTCGCTCCACAGCCAGCTCAACGCGCGGTTGGCGCTCTGCCACTGGTCCTCGTCGATGGTGCGCGGCAGGAAGCGCTTGATGTTGGAGCCTTCGGGCGTGACGCCACCGCCAATCATCTCGGCGATCGAGCCGGTGACGACCACCGCCGGCAGGTCGGGATCGAGCGCGGCGCGGGCGCGCTTCATCGCCTGCTCGGTGCCCTTCTGGCCGAGCTCGTCCTCGCCTAACCCCGTCACGACGATCGGCAGCTCATGCGGCGGCAGGCCGTCGGTGTAGTGCAGCACCGAGGTCACCGGCAGGTTCTCGCAGCCCACGGGGCCGTCGATGATGACCTGCAGGCCCTTGATCGCGGTGAACGCGTAGACCGCCCCCCAATAGCCGCCGGCGCGATCGTGGTCGAGGATCAGCATCACACCATCTCCTCGGACTTGCGCGCCTTCGCCTGCGCCGCGACCGTCCTGCGGTACTTGTCGCGGAAGTCGGGACGCGCGACAGGGGTGCCCTGCCACACGCCCGCGGTGTCGCCCTCACCGACACCTTCGAAGAAGTCGCGCATTTCGTCGAAACGCGCCTTGCCGGCAATGGCCGCATTGACGACCTGGGCCAGCGAGCCGGCGCCGGAGACGCCGAACAGCGGCCGCGCCGAAATGAGATTGGTGAAGTAGAGCGACGGGATCGCGCGCGCCTTGGCTTTCTGCACGATCGGCGTGGTGCCGATCGCAAGATCCGGCGCGAACTCATCGACCGCCGCGAGATCCTGCTCCAGCGAGGCGCGGTACTGCACGCGCACGCCGCGGCTCTCGAGCCAGGCACAGTCGGCCTCCGACCAGCGCGTGCGCGGACAGGCCGTGCCGACATAGCGCAGGTCGGCGCCGCTCTCGACCAGCAGACGCCCGACCAGCAGCTCCGATCCCTCATAGCCCGACAGCGTGATCCGGCCGCGGATCGGAGTCGCCGTAAGCGCGCCGCGGATCGCCGGCAGCACCGCGTTCTTGGCCGCATCGATCTGCGCGCGCCCGACGCCGCAGACCGCGCCAACGGCCTCCAGCCACTCCGCCGTGCCATCCCAGCCGACCGGCGCCGAGCCGATGATCGGGCGGCCCGCCGCCTCGAACTCACGGATCGAGGCCGTGTAGAACGGATGGATCGCCGCCACGGCCGCGCAGTCCAACGCGCCATACAGCTCGCGCCATTCGCGCGTCGGCACCGCGGGACCCGCGGCGAGACCAAGCGGCGCCAGCATCATGCCGATGCCGACGGGATCGGCCGGAAACATCTCACCTAGCAGCGCGATGGTCGGCCGATCGCCGCGCGGCACGCGTGGCGCCTGCACCGGACCCTGCTCCGCCTCGCGGCGCGCGTAGCTCAGCATCGCGCCGGCGAGCACGTCCTTGGCCTCGGCATGGGTCGGCACGCCAAACCCGGGCACGTCGATGCCGATGACGCGGACGCCGTTGATCTCCTTCGGGAGAATCTGCAGCGGCACGCCCGACGCGGTGGGCACGCAGAGATTGATGATGACGACGCAGTCGTAGTTGGCGGGGTCCGCCAGCTTGAACACGGCCTCGCGGATGTCCTCGAACAGCTTGCCGGTGACCAGCGTCTCGGAATTGAACGGGACGTAGCCGACGCTGCGCCGCGCGCCGTAGAAGTGCGATGTGAAGGTGAGGCCATAAACGCAGCAGGCCGAGCCCGACAGCACCGTCGCGGTGCGCCGCATGCGCAGGCCCACGCGCAGCGAGCCGAACGCCGGGCACATGCTCTGCGGCTGGTCGTGCGGCCCGGCCGGATAGTCGGCCGCGTAGCGCGCCAGCACCTCGCTCTTGCCGGCGGCATCGGCCGCACGCTTGAGCTCGGCCTTGCCGGCGTGGCAGCCGAGCGCCTCGGGCTGCGCCGGCAGAAGAGCTGCCGCTGCGCCGCTCTGCGCGCTGATTGCCTGATGGACCACAGGATCGCTCATTGCATTACATTCCGCTCGCCGACCGATCCCATCACACGCTGTCGTAGATCACTTCGAGCGACGGCTTGGCCACTGCGGTGCTGCCGCACATGTCCTCGAGCGTCGCCTGCTCCAGCACCACGTCGCGCCCGACCTCCGAGGCCTTGAACAGCCCGAGAAGACCGTCATGCGTCAGCGGATGCGGATGCCGCGGCGGCGCCTCGGCGACGTTCTGGGCGAGGTGCTCAAACAGCGCCGCCCAGGGCGTGCCGGGGCGGCCGATGATCTGATAGCTCGCGCTCTTGCGGCGGATGTCGTCGTCGGCCGGGATCGAGGCCAGCACCGGAATGCCGGCGGCTTCCGCGAACGCCGCAGCCTCGCCGGTGCCGTCGTCCTTGTTGATGACGATGCCGGCGACGCCGACATTGCCACCGAGCTTGCGGAAATACTCGACCGCCGAGCAGACATTGTTGGCGACGTAGAGCGACTGCAGGTCGTTGGAGCCGACGATGATCACCTTCTGGCACATGTCGCGCGCGATCGGCAGGCCGAAGCCGCCGCAGACGACGTCGCCGAGGAAGTCCAGCAGCACATAGTCGAAGCCCCAATCGTGGAAGCCGAGCTTCTCGATCAGCTCGAAGCCATGGATGATGCCGCGTCCGCCGCAGCCGCGGCCGACCTCGGGCCCGCCGAGCTCCATCGCGAACACGCCGTCGCGCTTGAAGCAGACGTCGCCGATCTTGACCTCCTCGCCGGCGAGCTTCTTCTTCGACGAGGTCTCGAGGATGGTCGGGCAGGCCCGGCCGCCGAACAGCAGCGAGGTGGTGTCGCTCTTCGGATCGCAGCCGATCAGCAGCACCTTCTTGCCCTGCTGCGCCATCATGTAGGACAGGTTGGCGAGCGTGAAGCTCTTGCCGATGCCGCCCTTGCCGTAGATCGCGATGATCTGCGTGGCCTTCTTCGGCGCAGCCGTCACCGGCGCATCCGGCTCGATCGCGGCCTCGGCACGCAAGGCATCCGTCATCGCGGCAAGATTGGCGGTGATCTTGGTCGGGGCGTTCATGCGGCAGCTCTCCAGTCCAGGACCATCTTGAGACATGAGGGATCGTCGAACGCGGTCTGGTAGGCACTCTCCGCGGACAAGGCGTCGGCGTGGTGCGTGATCAGCCCGTCCAGCGACAGCCGACCGGTGTCGATGAGATTGCGCACCGCGAGCAGATCCTCGTGCGTCCATTCGGCGGCGACGCGGATCGCCGCCTCGCGCATGAAGGCCGGCGGGTAGGAGAAGGAGAGCGGCGCGCTGTAGAAGCCGGCGAGGATGATCTCGCCACGTGGCGCCAGGCGAGCAATGAGGCTGTCGAGCAGGCCGGCATCGCCGCTGGCATCGAAGATCAGCCGATAGTCGGGTCTGCTGTCCTCTGAGGGATCGATGACGCGATAGCCCGTCGCACCAACGGCGCGCTCCGGATTGCTTTCCCACACCACGGGCGGATCGCCGCCCATCGCCACGATCAGCCGCGCCAGCAGACGGCCGAGCACGCCATGGCCGACGACGCATTCGGCCTGGCCGTCACCACCGATCTGCAATGCATGATAGGCGGTGGCCGCCAGTGCCAGCAGCACGCCGCGCTGGCCCGTCGTCTCATCGATCGCAACAAGGCGCTGTGCGGGAACGTTGAGACGCGAGGCGGCGGCGCCAAACAGGCTCCTGACCTCGCCGAAGCAGCGCGCCGCGCCCGGCACGAACACGCGCTCGCCCTTGCGAAAACCGGAGTTTGGCGCGGCGCGCGCGACGCGGCCCACCGCCTCGTAGCCCGGTACGAGCGGATAGCCCATGCCCGGGAAGGACGGCATCCGTCCCTCGTACAGCAGCCGCTCGGTGCCGGTGCTGATCGCGCTCCATTCGATGTCGACGGTCAGGCAGTCCGGGGCATCCGCCAGCTGCAGCTGTTGCAGCGACAACTCCCTCGGCCTCCCCAGTACGACGGCGATCGCGTCCATAGCCCAACTCCCCGGCGACGCCCGCTCAGTTACGGATGTGAGGTTAGTCCGACTGCGGGGAGTGTCAATATATATTTACAGTTTGAGTGTCAGTCTTTCGCGACAATTACGCTGGCGATCAGCGGGAGCCGGGTGCGAAGCACTCGCACCTGCGAAAAACCTGCCGCGTGGAGCAGCTCGCGCAAACGGCCTGCGCTGCGCGGGCGTCCCTGCCCCATCGCGCGGAGATAGATCTCGAAATAGGCGCTGACGCCGTCGCTGCCGCCGGTCGCCTCGCGCATCGGCTCGCCCAGCAGCAGCACGCCATCGTCAGGCAGCGCGGCGCGCAGCTTCGCGAGCAACCGCGCCACGGCCTCGTCGTCGTGATCGTGCACGACCCGAATCAGCGAGATCACGTCCGCGCCGGTCGGGAGCGCATCGTCGTAGAAGCTGCCGGCCGTGATCGTGACGCGATCGGCCAGCCCGGCCTTGGCGAGACGCTCCTGCGCGATCGCGGCGACCTCCGGCAGATCGAACAGCTTGAGCTGCAGCTGCGGCGCAGCCCGCGCGGCGGCGGTCAGGAAGCTGCCGTCGCCACCGCCGACATCGAGCAGGCAACGGTGGCCACTCAAGGGATAGGCTGCGAGGACGACGTCCGCGATCATCGGCTGCGACGCCGCCATCAGCGCCGTGTAGGGCGCGACGCTGTCGCGTGTCAGCGCATCGCCGGTCTTGTCCAGCGCATACGGCCAGTACTGCGCGAGCCGGCGCTCGCGGTCCTGTCCGCGCAGCAGCGCCACGGGATCGGTGAGATCGGCATACAGCGCGGCGTGATGTCGAACCATGGCGGCGATGCCGGGATTGCCGAGCAGCGCCGCGCCGAGCGGCCCGAGCCCGTAGCACGCACCGCGGCGCTCGAGCAGCTGAAGCGCGGACGCCGCCTCGCACAAGCTCTCCATCGCGGCCTCGGGCACCACCGCGCGCGACGCCAGCGCCGCGAGATCGCACGGCCCGGCGCGCAACGTCTCGAACAGATCGAGCTGCACGCAAGCCGCCAGCGTCTGCGAATAGACGAACCCTGCGCACAGGTCGAACAGCTCCGCCGCCCGCCTGCGCGCAATCGGCCGCGTCAACGGAAACGCCGACGCCCAGCGCTGGAACGCCGCACTCGCGAGCAGCGCGTCGCGCCAGCCGCGCCAGCGATCAATGAGGCTGATCGGGGGCGGAGTGTCGTGGCGGACGACGGTCGACACGGATCAATGCTCCAGTCGGCGGGCAATAGCGCATCGACGCGCACCACTGCCCACCCTCCCCTGGAGGACAGGGCAATCGCATGTGGCGATCGCCGTTTTGTGCTCGTCTCTCTCCACGTCGTCATGGCCGGGCTTGTCCCGGCCATCCACGTCGGCCGGCATGCTGAGAGCGACGTGGATGCCCGGGACAAGCCCGGGCATGACGGAGTAACTAACTTGCAGGATCGTTCGTCGCGACAGCCCGGAATTTCCACATGCGATTGCCCTCCCCTGAAGGGGGAGGGTCACCGCGCGCAACGCGCGCGGTGGGGTGGGGTGAGCCCGGAAACAGGTGAGGATGGGTCGAGGCAACATCAGGTTTGCCGGCACCGGCGCCCGCGAAGCCATCAGCACCACAGGCGCGGACAGTCCGTCACCCCACCCCGCCGCGCATGCCGCTGCGCGCATGCTCGGCGCCCCTCCCCCTCCAGGGGAGGGTGGGCACTGTGCGCGCGGCGCGAGCGTTGCCATTCAACGCGGCCGAAACATCACGCCGCCGACGCCGCCAGGCGGCGCGGCACCAGGCGCTTGGCTTCCTGCTCCATGAGCATGCGCAGCTCGTGCGCGTGGGCGCAGGGCGGCATGGTGCGGATGCCGTCGGCGACGAGATCGTGCAGATAGCTGACGGCGCCGGTGAGCCCATAGATCAGTACAGCGTTGGGCCGGCCATGCGCGGCGTCCTGGCCGACGGGCTTGCCCGCCTCCTCTTCATCGCTGGCGGCATCGCGGATGTCGTCGGCGACCTGATAGGCCTCGCCAATGGTCTCGCCGAGCGTGCGCCACGCTTCCGGATTCTCATGCCCTGCCGCAGCAGCACCCGACACGGTGGCCGCCGCAAACAGCGCGCCGGTCTTGGAGCGGTGATAGCGCGACAGATCGATCTGCGGCTCGCATTCCCAGGCTTGTCCAGCCGAGATGCCATGCGGCACGCCGACGGCATCGCCGATGGTCGCGATCAGCTGCGCCAGCCGCAGCGGCGAGCAGCGCGACTTGGCGAGCGTCTGGAAGGCGAGCACGATCAGCGCATCGCCCGCGAGCACCGCGAGCGGCTCGCCGAACGCGGCATGCACCGAGGGCCGCCCGCGTCGTAGCGCCGCGTTGTCGAAGCACGGCAGATCGTCATGCACCAGCGAGGCGCAGTGCAGCAGCTCGATCGCGGATCCCGCCGCATCGGTCGCGGCCGGCTCGTCGTCGCCGCAGGCGCTGGCCACCGCATGACAGAGCCGCGGACGAACCCGCGCCCCCTTGGGAAACACCGCGGCCTGCATGGCGGCCGAGAGGCGCGGCGGGCATCCGGGCCGATCGGCCAGGGCGACCGCTGTGACGAGGGATTTCTCGATCCGGGCCATCACGTCCATGCCAGCCTCCCCTGCCGCGAGGCCATGCCGGTCCTCGCCTATGTAAATTTCAACTTACACCCACAATGTAAATCATGCTAGACATTTCCTGCGTCAGAGCGGGCGGACAGGAGCACAAGCGATGGCCGATCACCGCGTGATCGTGGTTGGCGCCGGCATCGCCGGCCTCAGCGCCGCGCTCACCCTCGCCGCGCGCGGCGCTGCCGTGACCGTGCTGGAGCGCGCCGCCGGACCCGGCGGCAAGATGCGGCAGATCGCGATCGGACCTGCGCGCATCGATTCCGGGCCGACCGTGTTCACGATGCGCTGGGTGTTCGACGAACTGTTCGCGGAGCTCGGCACGGCGCTCGAGGATCATCTCACGTTGACGCCGCTCGACATCCTCGCCCGCCACGCCTGGACCGACCGCAGCCGGCTCGATCTGTTCGCCGATGAGGAGCGATCGGCCGATGCCATCGGCCATTTCGCCGGGCGCAGCGAGGCCGAGGGCTATCGCGCGTTCTGCCGCGATGCTCGCCGCATCTTCGAGGTGCTCAGGGATCCCTTCATCCGCACCCCGGCGCCGAGCATGACGCATCTGCTGCGCAATGCCGGCTTCCGCGATCTCACCGCGATCCGTCCGTTCCAGACGCTGTGGAAGGCGCTCGGGGGCTATTTCCGCGATGCCCGACTGCAGCAGTTGTTCGGCCGCTACGCGACCTATTGCGGCTCGTCGCCCTTCCATGCGCCGGCGACGCTGATGCTGGTCGCCCATGTCGAGCAGGCCGGCGTCTGGCTGATCGACGGCGGCATGCATGAGCTCGCCGCGTGCCTCGCGGCGCTGGCGCGGCGCCACGGCGTCAGCATCCGCTATGACGCCGAGGTCGCCGGCATCGTTACGAGCGCCAGTCGCGCCGCGGGCGTACGGCTCGCGACCGGTGAGCAGATCACCGCCGACGCGGTGATTGCGACGGCCGATGTCGCCGCGCTGGCGCAGGGGCTGTTTGGCGCGGACGCCGCGCGCGCGCTGCCGGCGATCCCGCAGTCCGCGCGCTCGCTCTCGGCGATGACCTGGAGCTGCCTCGCGCGGGCCGACGGCTTTCCGCTGGTGCGGCACAACGTGTTCTTCTCGCGCGACTACCGCGCCGAGTTCGATCAGCTGATCGACCGCCGCGCGATGCCGGCCGAGCCCACCATCTATGTCTGCGCGCAGGATCGCGACGACCAGCCGCGCGAGGCCGGCGGCAACGAGCCGCTGTTCGTCCTGATCAACGCGCCCGCGTCAGGTGATCATCATCGCTTCGCTCCCTCGGAGATCAGCCAATGTGCCCGCCAGACCTTCGACCTGTTGCAGCGCTGCGGCCTCAGCATCGCGACGACGCCGGAATTGACCCGCGTGACAACGCCGACGGACTTCAACCGGATGTTTCCGGGCACGGGGGGCGCGCTGTACGGCCGCAGCTCGCACGGCTGGATGGCATCGTTCCAGCGGCCGGGCGCTCCGACCAGGCTGCCGGGGCTCTACGTGGCGGGGGGCAGCGCGCATCCGGGACCGGGCGTGCCGATGGCGGCGCTGTCGGGCCGGATGGCCGCTGCACGGGCGACCGCGGACCTCGCTTCGACCGCATTGTCCCGGACCACGGCTATGCGTGGTGGTATGTCGACGCGCTGAGCGATGACGGCCGCTTCGGCATGACGCTCATCGCCTTCGTCGGCAGCGTGTTCTCGCCGTACTACGCGTGGGTGCGGCGGCGGGGAGCGGCTGATCCCGAAAATCACTGTGCGCTCAACGTTGCGCTCTATGGCGCGCGCGCGCGGCGCTGGGCCATGACCGAGCGCGGACGCGGCGCAATCACGCGCGAGCCTGCGAGCCTCGGGCTCGGTCCGAGCAGCCTCGCCTGGAACGGCCGCGAGCTCACCATCGAGATCAGCGAGGTCAGCGTGCCCTGGCCGCTGCCGCTGCGCGGTCGCGTCCGCGTCGTGCCGACGGCGCTGAACGAGATCGCGTTCACGCTCGATACCGAGGGACGCCACCGCTGGCAGCCGATCGCGCCATGCTGCCGCGTGTCGGTCGATTTCGATCATCCGGATCTGCACTGGCGCGGCGACGGCTATTTCGACATCAACCATGGCGACGCGCCGCTGGAGCGCGACTTCCAGAGCTGGCAATGGTCGCGCGCGGCGACGCGCACCGGCACCGTGATCTCCTATGACACGGTCGCGCGCGACGGCGCCGATACGTCGCTCGCGCTGCACGTCGACCCCGCGGGCCGTCTGGAATCGATCAAGCCGCTCACGGAGGCGCCTTTGCGCAAGACGCTGTGGCGCGTCGACCGCAGCGCCCGCGCCGACGCCGACGCACCGGTGCGCGTCGTGAGCACGCTGGAGGACGCCCCGTTCTACGCGCGCTCCCATCTCGCCGCCCGTCTGCACGGCGAGGATGTCGCGGTGATGCATGAGAGCCTGTCGCTCGACCGCTTCCAGATGCCGATCGTGCAGGCCATGCTGCCGTTCCGGATGCCGCGGTGGTGAGGGCCGGAGAGGACGAGGTTGATCAAGAGGCCGATAAGAACGCAAACGCTTCGCCCCAGGGCGTGTGCTTTCGCGACAAACCAACAGGTGTCGTCCCGGACAAGCCGTGACGCGCTCCAGCGCGTCACAGCGCCGATCCGGGATCCATACGCCGCGGCCTTAATGATGGGCAAAATGCCAATAGCCAGCCTGCCTCAAACCGCTCCCTGGGGGTATGGGTCCCGGCGTTCGCCGGGACGACGACTGAGAACATGGCGCCGACTTCCGATAAAAATAAATCTCTTGCGATTTTTCGTGAATCATGATTATCTCCGCGCATCCCGCCTCACCGCAGAGGGGCGTAGCGCGCGATCGTCACGACACGCGAGGTGGGGATGCGATGGCCGCGATGTTGCCGCAGCGTGTCTTCGGATGCGCGGACGAACGGCAGCTTGCGGACGTGAAATCGCAGCGTCCTGATACCCCGACGCTGGTATCAAGCCGCGATGGCGCTGATGTGCCGCGTGGTGATGGTGGCCAACAAGCCCGGCGCACCAGGGAGACTGCGTATAAGCGTGAAGACCGTCGCGCAGGGAATGCCGGTTGAACCGGCTTTGCCTGTGGTACCTGCCGCCTGCATTTTTTCTGCAGGCGGGCCATGGGTGGGGCCTTCACCCGGCATTCCCTGCGCCCTCTGCACTCTCGCGAGGGACGACCTGATCGCAAA
Organism: Bradyrhizobium sp. SZCCHNS3002; assembly: GCF_032377435.1. Lineage (NCBI taxonomy): Bacteria > Pseudomonadati > Pseudomonadota > Alphaproteobacteria > Hyphomicrobiales > Nitrobacteraceae > Bradyrhizobium > Bradyrhizobium sp. SZCCHNS3002. Next base: position 315,991 of record NZ_JAUHHY010000009.1, on the reverse strand, counting down.
GCTCGGGCAACATCTGCCGCGAGAACGCGAAGCTATGTCGATCGCTGTTTGAGACGTGAATCCGCCTCCCCCACCCTACCGCTTCTCCGCTTCGCGCTCCCTGGCCTCGCGCTCGGCGCGCTGGCGGTCGAGGCGGCGGCCCTGCCATTCGAGCACGAGCCAGCCGGCGATGCACATCGCGACGACGACGAATTCGAGCAGGCCCCCCATCTCGCTCATGGCGCGTCACTCGCGGGTCTGACCTTGGCCTTCTGCATCTGAGCGTCTCACGCGCGACTTTCCGAGCGCTGCAATCCGCGCCGGCCGCCTTACCGTCATGCCGACGACCTCGCCTCGCTACGACGACCGCCCCGAGCGCAACAACTGATCGCGTCGCTCCAGGCGCTCGAACAGGTCGAGCACCCACAGCGCGCGATCGTGAACAGTCCGGCGCGGCGGCGCGATCGCGTGCGGGCGCTGCGCATCCGCCGCGACGACCGCCTCGATCAAAATGCGCGCCTCCGGCCGCGGCGGCGCCAGCGACGGCTGCTCCTGCAGCAGCGACATCACCGCGGCCTTGCCGAGAAGCTGCAGCTTGCGCGGCATCGAGACGAATGCGCGCCGCGACAGCGAATCGAATTCGGCACGTGCGACCTCGCGGCCGATCTCGGCATAGATCAGCCGCGCCGCATGGATGCCGGGCCGGCAACTCCACGGCAGATCGGCGATGCCTGCGGAAGCGCGCGCATAGAACACGTCGGCGACTGCGAGCAGTCGCGCGGTGACCCGGCCGATGCGGTCGTCGAAGAACGGCGCGGCACGCCAGGTCTCGATATCGAGGCCCGCCTCGCGCAGCCATTGCCGCGGCAGATAGAGCCGGCCAGCGCGCGCGTCCTCGCCGACATCGCGGGCAATGTTGGTGAGCTGCATGGCGATGCCGAGGTCGCAGGCGCGTCCGATCGTCCCGGCCTCACGCCGGTTCATCAAGAGCGACATCATCACGCCGACCGTGCCGGCGACGCGCACGGCATAGGCGAGCACGTCGCTCAGGGTCTCATAGCGGCGGCCCTGGGCGTCCCAGGCGAGACCTTCGAGCAGCGCCTCCGGCAGCGCGCGCGGAATCGTGAAATGCGCCACGACGCCGGCCAGCGCGCGATCGACGGGACTGTCGTCCGGCGTGCCATCATAGATCCGGTCGAGCCGTTCGTGCAGCAGCTCGACGGCGTCGACGCGGCGGCCGGGCCCGTCGATCGCGTCATCGGCCTCGCGGCAGAACGCGTAGAGCGCGACGGCGGGATCGCCCACCGCGCGGGGCAGCACTTTCGAGGCGGCAAAGAACGTCTTCGATCCGCCCCGCAACATCCGCCGACAGATCGCAATGTCCGTTTGCCAGCTCATCGCCGCTCCAGCTCATGCGGCGCGGGCACGAGATCATCGAGCACACGCGCCGAGGACAGCACGCCCGGCAGGCCGGCGCCTGGATGGGTGCCCGCGCCGACCAGATAGAGCCGCTCGACCTCTTCGCTCTTGTTGTGCGGCCGGAACCAGGCGCTCTGCATCAGCACCGGCTCGAGCCCGAACGCCGCGCCGCGATAGGACGACAGGCGATGCTCGAAATCATCCGGCGTCAGCAGCCGCGACGTGACGATCTCGCCGGCAAGATCCGGCAGCAGCGTGTCGCTCAGCGCGGTCTCGATCCGCTTGCGGAACGGCTCGGCCGTCGGCGACCAGTCGATGCCGCTCTGCTGATGCGGCACCGGCGACAGCACGTAGAAGGCATCGCAGCCATCGGGCGCCAGCGACGGATCGGTGGCGGTCGGCCGGTGCAGATAGAGGCTGAAATCATCCGCCAGGACCTTGCGGCGGAAGATGTCGTCGAGCAGCTCGCGATAGCGCGGGCCGAGCAGGATGGTGTGATGCTGAACGTCGTCGTAGCGGCGCTTCGTGCCGAAATACCAGACGAACAGGCTCATCGAATAGCGCGCACGGTCGATGCGCGCATCGGTCCAGCGCCGGCGCGGCACGCTCGGCAGCAGATGCTTGTAGGTCCAGGCCGCGCAGCCATTGGACACCACGACGTCCGCCGCGATCGTCTCGCCGGAGGCGAGTCGCACGCCGGTGGCGGCGCCGTTCCTGGTCGTGATCTCCGCGACGGGGGTCGAACAGCGCACCGCACCGCCCTGCCCCTCGATCAGGTCGACGAGTCCCTCGACGAGCGCGCCGGTGCCCCCCATCGCAAAGTGCACGCCCCAGCGCCGCTCGAGATAGGCGATCAGGCAGTAGATCGACGTGGTCGTGAACGGGTTGCCGCCGATCAGCAGCGGATGGAAGCTGAGGATGATGCGCAGCCGCTCGTCGCGGACATAGTGCGAGACGAGGCCATAGACCGAGCGAAAGCTCTGCAGCTTGATCATCGCCGGCGCGATCTTGGCCATGTCCATGAACGACAGGAACGGCACGTCGCCAAGCTCCTCGAAGCCCTTTCTGAAGATCGCCTCGCTCGCCTTCATGAAGCGCTCGTAGCCGTCGACGTCGCCGGGCGACAGCCGCGCCACCTCGGCGCGCATCTCGGCCGGGTCGCCCGAGCAGTCGAACACGGTGCCGTCGTCGAACCGGATGCGATAGAACGGCGAGATCGGCTTGAGCGTGACGTCGTCGGACATCCTCCGACCGCACAGCTGCCATAGCTCCTCGAACAGGAACGGCGCGGTGACGATGGTCGGGCCGGCATCGAAGGTGAAGCCGTCCTGGCGATGCACGTAGGCGCGGCCGCCGGGCACGTCGAGCTGCTCGTAGACGGTGACGCGATAGCCGCGCGCACCGAGCCGGACCGCTGCGGCGAGGCCGCCGAAGCCGGAGCCGATCACGACCGCATGCGGCCGGTCTCCGAGCGCAGCCGGGACAGCGGCCTTGATGGTGGAGACGTCGAGCATGGGCGAAAGCGTAAATTGAAATTGACGCTTCCGCCAGCCAAAAAATGTCAATCTAATTTGACATTTCCTGCTGCACTGCGAGCACGCCGGCGCGCTCGGCGGCGTTGACGATCAGGCCCGCAATCCTCGCCGGCTGCTCCTCATGGGCCAAATGACCAAGGCCATCAATGAGTTCGAGCTGCGCCTGAGGCACCGATTGCTGGACGCGACGCGCGACGTCTGGCGGAATGGCACGGTCATGCGCGGCCGCGACCAGGAGCAGCGCGGTCTTCAACCGCGGCAGCTCGCGCCCAAGCGGATGCAGGTCCCAGTTCGCCATCATTTCGAGCGCGGCGCCGACATGGCCGGGGCTGCCGACCAGCCGCCGATACAGCCGCTCGCCTGTCGCGTCGATCGTCGAGCCGGTCCCCTTCAGCAGCCGATGCACCGCCGCCGGATCGCGGCCCCGCCAGGCGAACAGCCGCGGCACCAGCGGATTGAGCGCCATCATCTTGGCGAGCGGCGACAGGAACTGCGCGGCCGCGCCGCCGAACGGCAGATAGGCGCCGTTGAGGCTGACGATCAGCTTCGGCGTGATCAGGCCATCGAGCGTCATGCGGGTCAGGATCGCCGCGCCCGCGGAATGGCCGATCGCGATTTCAGGCGCGATCGCAAGCTTCTCGCAGAGACCAGCGAGATCGCGCGACATGCCGTCGAGCGACAGCCGCCGCCAATGCGGCGTGGAGGTGAAGCCGTGGCCGGAGAGATCCGGCGCGACGACGGTGAAGTGCCTGGCCAGCAGCGGCGCGAGATCGCGCCAGGAATGGGTCGCGGCTCCGGTGCCGTGGGCGAGCAGCGCGACCGGCCCCTCGCCCATGATCTGAACGTGCCAGCGCAGGCCCGCGGCCTCGACGAAGCGGCTGGCCGCCCGGTTGGGCCAGTCGCTGCCGTCGACGATCCAGTTCGGCTTGTCGCTCATGCCGGCCCACGCGGTTGGACGCCGCCGGCACCGTCAACGATCGGCCGCGCGCGTCAGGAAATCATCGTAGCTGGCGACGACTTTATCAAGCTGTTCGAAATGCGGCATCGCCCCGGTCTGCATCACCTCGATCCGCCAGTTGGGCAGAGCCTCGACGGCGTGCTTGCCGTGATAGTCGACGAAATCGCCGCGCACGCCATGCACCATCCAGACCGGCATCGCCAGTGCCTGGTAGAGCTTCACGGCATTGGTGCTGAACAGATAGCCGGAGACGAACGAATACGGCGCGTTCTCGGCGCCGGGCTGGTGCGTGGTGATGTAGTCGTATTCCAAAAGGCCCTCGTCGATGTCCTTGCGACCAAAGGTCTTCTGCAGGAAAAAACGAATGCTGGCGCGCGAGGTCAGCAGGGTGAAGAATCCGTGCTTCCACAGGGGGACGTTGAGGATGTTGCGGACCCATGGCATGGCGCGGGTCGTGTCCTTGTTGCCGGCCTTCTTGGCAGCGGCCTCGGCGCGGCGGTCGAAGCCGGTCGGACTGAGCAGCGCCAAGGTGCGAAACAGGTTCGGCGCCTCGGTGCCGGCGCGCGCGGCGAACTCGCAGCCGAGCGACAGCGCCATGGCGTCGATCGCGACGTCGCCATGACGGCGGCGAATTTCGTTCGCGGCCAGCAGGATGGCATCGGTCATGATGCGCGGCGTATAGATGCGGTCGGCACGATCGGACAGGCCGAAACCCGGCAGGTCGAGCGCATAGACGGGACGCGTCGTGCGATAATGCTCGAACAGCGGCTTCATCTCGTAGGCCATCGCCGCGGCGTTGACGCTGTGGATCAAGAGCAGCGGCCGCTGCTCCGCCGGGGCGGCTGGGCCGTCGCCATAGCAGGTGATGCGTCCGACGCGCGCATCCGCCAGTTCGAAGCGCGGCGCGGGCAACGGCGGGGGCATCGCGACCACACCCGGAGCAGACGCATGATCAGTCTGTGTGGTCGAGGCGACCTCCATGGCGTGCTCCTCTCTGGCTTTTTCCTGCGGATAGCAGAGTCCACCACTGCCGACCGACCGGGACGATCATAGCGATGACCGAACCTCTTGTCAGTCACCGTTGGGAACGCCGCTTGACGCCCACCGGTTCCAGCGCCGTCAGCCGCGGCCGGCTTGCGCCATGACGGCCTGCGACAACCGCGCGGCATCGGCATGAGGCAGCGCGACGTAGCGCGCCTGCATCGCACCGGCGAGCTGCGCAGCCTTGTCCTGCGGGCGAGGCGAGGAATCGACCAGCACGACCGGAATGCCGGTCAGCGCGAGCTGCTTCGCAGCGACCAGCGCCTCCGCCTCGGCCTCGCTGCGGCCGCCGCCATCGCGCGCGACATTGGCCCGGCCGTCGGTCATCAGCACGATGGTCGGCGCCTGGCCCTTGGCCTTCACGGCGAGCGCGAGCTCGGTCGCGGCGAAGATCGCCGCGGACAGCGGCGTGCCGCCGCCGCCGGGCAGCGCCGCGAGACTGCGCTTGGCGCGCGTCAGCGAGCGCGTCGGCGGCAGCAGGAGCTCCGCGCTCCTGCCGCGGAACGCGATCAGCGCGACCTCGTCGCGGCGAATGTAGCATTCGGCCAGCAGCAGCTCGACGGCGCCCTTCACTTCCGCAAGCCGCTGCAAGGCCGAGGAGCCGGAGGCATCGACGACGAAGATCGTCGTGGTGCCCGAGCGCTGCTTGAAGCGGGTGATGCGAATGTCGTCCTTGTGCACGATCAGCCGGCCGCTCTTGGCGGAACGTTGCGTCCGCCGCCGCAGCGGCTGCCACGGCGCTGCCGCGCGCAAGGTCTCGAGCACGTTGAGCCGCGCCCCGGCGCGCCATTCGCCGCGTCGCGCGCCGATCGGACGGCCGCGCTTCGGCGCCTTCTGAGCGGTGCCCTGCTTGCTGACGCTGCTGCTGCGGACGCGGGTCGCGCGTTCCTCCTGCAGCCGCTTCAGCAGGTCGAGTGGAATGGCCGCCTGCGCCGCTTCGAGCACGCGATCCTCGAGCGGACCGTTCTCGCTGCGGTCGTCGTCCTCACTCTCGGCCGACTCATTCTCGGGCTCCGGCGCCTCGCTGTTCTCGGTCTCGTCATCCGCTGCAGGCAGCCGGGTGGCGCGCGGCGCCAGCACCAGCCGCGCGGCGCAGGCGACGTGCGAGTCTGCGACTTCGACCTTGCCATCAAGCGCCGCTGCGATGCGCGCGACGCGACAGGCGAGCAACGGCGCGCGCAGCGAGTCGATGCCGAGCGCACAGGCCGTCGTCGTCAGCGCCGCGATCGCCTCGTCCGGCAAACGGACCTGCGGCAGCAGCGCACGCGCTGCTGCGATGTCGGACGAGTCGAACAGGCTCTCGCCGAGATCGACGCGCGCAACTTTGCTGAGATCGAGATGGCAGGCCAGGCGGTCGGCCAAGGCAGGCGACACGCGCTCATCACCGATGCCCTCGTCGAGCGCAATCAGTCCGAGCCGAGCCGGCGCGCGCAGCGACATGCCATCGCGCTCGATGCTGATAGCCCCGGTGTCGAGGGCAACACAGAGATGTGCGACCGTCGACTGCGACATGCGCTCGGCCATCACGGCGATCAGCCCGCCGCCATCGGCATCGGCGAGCAGCCCACGTTGCAGCACCGGCCGCCCCGCCTGCAAGGTCGCGGCAAGATCGATGCCGCCAAGCAGGCGATCGTCGGAGATCGACGGCGGCAGCTTGCGCAAAGGCGTCGACGACGGCATCAATTCGTGCAACAGATCGAGCCACTGATCGCGCACCGGTCCCGCGCCCGCACGCAACAGCACCGACGCGGCCGGCGGATCGATCGCCACCAGCGCGGCCGCGATCATCGCATCGGCCCAGATCGCGGCGCCGTCGCTCACGATGCGAACAGCTCATTGAGCGCGCGCTCGACGCGCACCGACGAGCCGGAATCGTCGAGCGGATTGCGCCTGAGGCGGTGCCGCAGCGCCATCGGCGCCACCGTCTTGAGATGGCCGTCATCGACCGCCTTAACGCCGTCCAGCGCCGCCGCGGCGCGCGCCGCACGCATCAAGGTGAGCTCGCCGCGCAGGCCATCGGTGCCGAGCGCCATGCACAGCCGCGCCGCCTGCTCCAGCTCGCGATCGGCGACTTTCACCGAGCCGATGTGCTCGCGCGCGGCCAGGATGCGCTTGCGCTGCTTGGCCTCCTCCTTCTCCCAATGCGCGACGAACGCCGTGGGATTTGTCTCGAACGCGTCACGCCGCTTGATCACTTCGATCCGTGTCGGCAGATCAGCGGGCGTCTTGACCTCGACCGAGAGACCGAAGCGATCGAGCAGTTGCGGCCGCAACTCGCCCTCCTCCGGATTACCGGTGCCGACCAGCACCACGCGCGCCGGATGGCGGATGCTGAGGCCATCGCGCTCGACGACGTTCTCGCCGGAGGCGGCGACGTCGAGCAGGAGATCGACGAGATGATCCTCCAGCAGATTGACCTCGTCGATATAGAGAAAGCCGCGATTGGCGCGCGCGAGCAGCCCGGGTTCGAACGATTTCTCGCCATGCGCCAAGGCGCGCTCCAGATCGAGCGCGCCGACGACGCGATCCTCGGTGGCGCCGAGCGGCAGATCGATCACCGGCACCGGCACCTCATGCGCCTTCAACGCGGGCGGCTTCCTACCCTTGGCGCCCGGCTTGGAGCGCGCACGGCACTCGGCGCATTGCGCGGCGACATCGGCGGGATCGCATTGATAGGGACAGCCGATCACGGCGCTCATCGGCGGCAAGAGCGCGGCGAGCGCGCGCACCGCGGTGGATTTTCCGGCGCCGCGATCGCCAAAGGCCAGCACGCCGCCAACCTTCGGATCGACGGCAGCGATCATCAGCGCCAGCTTCATCTCGTCCTGGCCGACGATGGCCGAGAACGGAAAGGCGATTCCCATGAGCGTCCCCTGCGCCGCGACGCGTTCCCGCCGCGTTGCCAGCATGAGACCACAATCAGGGGCCGCTCTTCAACCCATCAGCGCTTCAACGAGCGAGGCTCGGCAGATCGAGACCATTGGCGTCGGCGCAGGCGATCGCGTCCTCATAGCCGGCATCGGCGTGGCGCATCACGCCGGTGGCCGGATCGTTCCACAGCACGCGCTCCAGCCGCCGCGCGGCGTCGGCCGTGCCGTCGGCGACGATCACCATGCCGGCATGCTGCGAATAGCCGATGCCGACGCCGCCGCCATGGTGCAGCGACACCCAGGTCGCGCCGCTGGCGCAATTGAGCAGCGCGTTGAGCAGCGGCCAGTCCGACACCGCGTCCGAGCCGTCCTGCATCGCCTCGGTCTCGCGGTTCGGGCTCGCCACCGAGCCGGAGTCGAGATGGTCGCGGCCGATCACGACCGGCGCCTTCACTTCGCCGCGGGCCACCATCTCGTTGAAGGCGAGGCCGAGGCGATGGCGATCGCCGAGCCCGACCCAGCAGATCCGGGCCGGCAGCCCCTGGAACTTGATGCGCTGCCTCGCCATGTCGAGCCAATTGTGGAGATGCTTGTTGTCGGGCAGCAGCTCCTTCACCTTGGCGTCGGTCTTGTAGATGTCCTCGGGATCACCCGACAACGCCGCCCAGCGGAACGGGCCGATGCCGCGGCAGAACAGTGGACGGATATACGCCGGCACGAAGCCGGGGAAATCGAACGCGTTGGCGAGGCCCATGTCCTTCGCCATCTGGCGGATGTTGTTGCCATAGTCGAGCGTCGGAATGCCCATGGCGTGAAAATCCAGCATGGCCTGGACGTGGCCGACCATCGACGTCTTCGACGCCTGCTCCACCGCCTTGGGATTAGACGCTCGCTTGGCCTCCCATTCGGCGAGCGTCCAACCCTTGGGCAGATAGCCGTTGATCGGATCGTGCGCGCTGGTCTGATCGGTGACGATGTCGGGACGGACGCCACGGCGCACCAGCTCCGGAAAGATCTCGGCGGCGTTGCCAAGCAGGCCGACGGACACCGCCTTCTTGGTGCTGGCAGCCTCGGCCATCAGTGTCAGCGCCTCGTCGAGCGTCGCGGCCTGGCGATCGAGATAGCCGGTGCGCAGCCGCATCTCGATGCGGCTCGGCTGGCATTCGACGGCGAGCATCGACGCACCGGCCATCGTGGCTGCCAGCGGCTGCGCGCCGCCCATGCCACCAAGGCCAGCAGTCAGAATCCATTTGCCGGCGAGATCGCCTTTATAGTGGCGACGGCCGACCTCGACGAACGTCTCGTAGGTACCCTGCACGATGCCCTGGCTGCCGATGTAGATCCAGGAGCCGGCCGTCATCTGGCCGTACATCATCAGGCCCATTTTATCGAGCGCGTTGAAGTGATCGAGCGTCGCCCAATGCGGCACGATGTTGGAGTTGGCGATCAGGACGCGCGGCGCGTCCGGGTGCGTACGAAAGATGCCGACCGGCTTGCCGGACTGCACGACAAGCGTCTGATCGGCTTCGAGCTTGCGCAAGGAGGCAACGATGCGATCAAAGCTGTCCCAGTCGCGCGCGGCGCGGCCGATGCCGCCATAGACGATCAGTTCGCTGGGCTTCTCGGCCACGTCAGGATCGAGATTGTTCATCAGCATGCGCAGCGGCGCTTCGGTGAGCCAGCTCTTGGCGCTGATGTCGCTGCCATGGGGCGCGCGGATCACCCGTTCATTGTCCAGGCGTCGGTTCATGGGTCCCTCTCATCCAAGCTTGGGGAACGGATCGCGTCCGAGTGCACGCGTCGCAACCCCGGCCAGCACACCGCCGCTGACAAGCGCGGCGGCCTTGGCGAGATCGTCGGCCATGTAGCGGTCGTGCTCCAGCGCCGGCACATGCGCGCGAAGCGCGGCAATGACAGCAGACAGCGCCGCGCTGGTACTGTGCGGCGCTCGCAGCTCGATGCCTTGGGCGGCGACGAGCAGCTCGATGCCGATGATCGCAGCGAGATTGTCTGCCATGTCGTGCAGCCGCCGCGCCGCGTGCGCGGCCATCGAGACGTGATCTTCCTGATTGGCACTGGTCGGCGTGGAGTCGATCGAGCAGGGCAGCGCACGCTGCTTGTTCTCGGCAAATAGCGCTGCCGCCGTCACCTCCGCGATCATGAAACCGGAATTGAGTCCGGGCTCCGGCGTCAGGAACGGCGGCAGGCCGAAATTCAGCGCGGGGTCGACCAGCGTCGCGATGCGCCGCTCGCTGATCGCGCCGAGCTCGGACAGCGCCAGCGCGATCTGATCGGCGGCAAACGCCACCGGCTCGGCGTGGAAATTACCGCCCGAGATGATCTCGCCGGTCTCGACCAGCACCAGCGGATTGTCGGTGACGGCGTTGGCTTCAGTGACGAGCGTGCGCGCCGCCTGGGTGAGCAGATCGAGCGCCGCGCCGGCGACCTGCGGCTGGCACCGCAGGCAATACGGATCCTGCACGCGCTCGTCGCCTTCGAGATGCGATAAGCGGATATCGCTGCCGTCGAGCAGCACGGTCAGAACGCGGCCAGCCGCGATCTGCCCGGGATGGCCGCGCAGCGCCTGGATCTCGGGACGAAACGGCGCGGTCGAGGCCATCGCGGCATCGACCGACAGCGCGCCCGTCACCAGCGCCGCGTCGAGCAGATCATGCGCGCGGAAAAGGCCGGCGAGCGCATAGGCCGTCGAGAACTGCGTGCCGTTGATGAGCGCGAGCCCTTCCTTCGGTCCGAGCGTGAGCGGCGCAAGTCCGGCACACGCGAGCGCCTCGCGCCCGGGCACCAGCCGGCCGTCAAGAAAGGCCTGGCCTTCCCCGATCATGACCGCCGTCATATGCGCGAGCGGCGCGAGATCGCCGGACGCACCGACCGAGCCCTGCTGTGGCACAAACGGACACACACCCTGCGCCAGCATCGCCTGCAATTGCTCGATGATCTCGCGGCGCACGCCAGAGGCGCCGCGGCCGAGCGAGATGATTTTAAGCGCTATCATCAGCCGCACGACCGGCTCTGGCGTGGCGGGCCCGACACCACAGCAATGCGACAGGATCAGGTTGCGCTGGAGCTGTGCGGTCTGCTCCGGCGGGATGCGTTTCGAGGCGAGTTTGCCGAAGCCGGTGTTGATACCATAGACCGGCTCGGCGCCCTGCGCCGCCTTGGCGACGATGGCCGCGGCAGCGTCAACGCGCGGCCAATAGGACGGATCGAGCGCAAGCGGCGCGCCCGCGTAGACGTGCGCGAGGTCGTCGAGGCCGACGCGGCCGGGCGCCGCAACGATCGTGCTCATCGCCCTCTCCAGACGCGCTGATGAAGGGGATTGAAGCCCATGCGATAGACGAGTTCAGCAGGACGGCCGATGTCCCATATCGCCAGATCGCACCGCTTGCCGGCTTCGAGCGTGCCGGTCTCGCCCAATACGCCCAAGGCACGCGCGCCTTCGCGCGTCACGCCGGCGATGCATTCGTCGACGGTCATCCGGAACAGCGTCGCCGCCATGTTCATGGCCAGCAACAAGGATGTCAGCGGCGACGAGCCGGGATTGCAGTCGGTCGCGAGCGCGAGCTTCGCGCCGTGCTTGCGGAACAGATCGACTGGCGGCTTCTGCGTCTCGCGGATGAAATAGAACGCGCCGGGCAGCAGCACGGCGACAGTGCCGCTCCGGGCCATCGCGGCCGCGCCAGCCTCGTCGGTATGCTCGAGATGATCGGCCGACAACGCGCCGAACTCGGCCGCAAGCGCCGCGCCCCCGAGATTGGAAAGCTGATCGGCATGTAGCTTGACCGGCAGACCGTGCATCTTGGCCGCGGCAAAGACACGCGTCGCCTGCGCCGCTGAGAAGGCGATGGTCTCCATGAAGGCATCGACGGCATCAGCGAGCCCGGACTTGGCGACTGCCGGCAGCATCTCGTTGCAGACGAGATCGATATAGCGATCCCTGTCGCCATCCGCTTCGACCGGCAGCGCATGAGCGCCGAGAAAGCTGGTGCGCACGGAGACGGGCCGCCTGCCACCGAGCGCGCGGGCTGCAGACAATTGCCGCAGCTCGGTCGCGGTCTCCAGGCCGTAGCCGGACTTGATCTCGATCGTGGTGACGCCCTCGGCGATCAGCGCATCGAGCCGCGGCATCGCGCTGGCGATGAGCGCTTCTTCGCTCGCGGCGCGCGTGGCGGCCACGGTGGACACGATGCCGCCGCCCGCCCGCGCGATCTCCTCATAGCTTGCGCCCGCCAGACGCAACTCGAACTCGTGAGCACGGTCGCCGCCGTAAATAAGATGCGTGTGGCAGTCGACGAGGCCCGGCGTGATCCAGCGGCCGTCGCATTCGATCAGCTCAGGCGCGTCAGCGTCGGCCGGGAAATCCGATTGCGGACCAGCAAAGACGATGCGGCCGTCGCGGGCAGCGACCACGCCCTGCTCGATCACGCCAAGACCAGCCGCGCTCTCGCGCAGCGTTGCCAGCCGCGCATTGCGCCAGATCCGGTCGAAACGCTCGGCCATGTTGCCTCCCACCTTCACGAAAGCTTGACGGGCGATATGTCTATACATAAACTCGCTTCCGCCGTTCTGTCCAGCGGGCTTATCAAACATGGCGTCACTGCACTTCGCATCCGCGCTTCTGCCCACGGGTTGGGCCGAGGACGTGCAGGTCGTCATCAGCAACGGCGCGATCGCGCAGGTCTCGGCGGGCGTGCCTCCGACCTCAGAAGACGAGCAACACGAGGTCGCGATCCCCGGCATCGCCAGTCTGCACAGCCACGCGTTCCAGCGCGGCATGGCCGGGCTTGCCGAGGTCAGCGGACATTCCACCGACACGTTCTGGACGTGGCGCGAGACGATGTACCGCTTCGCGCTGTCGATGCGTCCCGAGGATGTCGAGGCGGTCGCGACGCTGCTCTATGTCGAGATGCTCGAGCGCGGCTTCACGCGGGTCGGCGAATTCCATTATCTGCACCACGATCGCGACGGCACGCCTTATGCCGATATCGCCGAGATGGCGGTGCGCATCGCCGCGGCTGCCCAGACATCCGGAATCGGCCTGACGCTGCTGCCGAGCTTCTATGCGCATGGCGGCTTCGGCGGCGCGGCGCCGCATGACGGCCAGCGGCGCTTCATCTGCGATGTCGATCAGTTCGCAAAGCTGCTGACGGCCTCGCGCAAGGCGATCAGCGCGCTCCCCGGCGCCAATCTCGGCATCGCGCCGCACAGCCTCCGCGCGGTCGCGCCGGATGAGTTGAGCGCGCTGCTGCCGCTCGCGGACGGCGGCCCGATCCACATCCATGCCGCCGAGCAGGTCAAAGAGGTCGAGGAATGCCTCGCCTGGTCGAGCCGGCGTCCGGTGCAATGGCTGCTCGATCACCACACCGTCGATGCGCGCTGGTGCCTGATCCACGCCACGCACATGACGGCCGACGAAACGGCGGCGCTCGCGCGGAGCGGCGCGACGGCCGGCCTTTGCCCGATCACCGAAGCCAGCCTCGGCGACGGCATCTTCCCGGCGCGCGACTATCTGCGCGCGCACGGGCGCATTGGCGTGGGCACTGACTCGAACGTGCTGGTCGGCGTCAGCGACGAGTTGCGCCAGCTCGAATACGGTCAGCGGCTGACGCATCGCGAGCGCAACGTGCTGACGTCGGGCCCGCATGCGTCGACGGGCCGAACGCTGTTTGATGCCGCTCTCGCCGGCGGCGCTCAGGCGCTGGCGCAATCCAACGCCGGGCTCCAGGTCGGAGGCCGTGCCGATATCGTCACGCTCGATCTGTCGCATCCGTCGCTCGCAGGGCGGACGCAGGATGCGCTGCTCGACGGCTGGATCTTCGCGACATCGCACGACGCCATCGACTGTGTCTGGGCGAGCGGCGCCAAGGTCGTCCAGGGCGGCCATCATCGTTCGCGCGAGGCCGCCCGGCGCGGCTTCAACACGGCGGTGCGGAGGCTGCTCGCATGAGCCTCGCCGAGGATCGCGTCAAGCCGGGCGCCGGCACGCTCTACAAGACGATCCGCCAGGACATCGAGCGCCGCATCCTCACCGGCGAATGGCCGCCCGGACATCGTATCCCGTTCGAGCACGAGATCATGGCGCGCTACGGCTGCTCGCGCATGACCGTGAACAAGGCGCTCTCAGAGCTCGCCCAGGCCGACCTGATCGAGCGACGACGTCGCGCCGGCACGTTCGTGCGGCGTCCGCAATTCCTGTCGGCGGTGCTGAAGATCCCCGACATCCGCGCCGAGATCGGCGCGCTCGGCCGCGCCTACGGCTATCAGTTGATCTCCTCGACCCGCCGCACGGCCAATGCTGCCGATCGCGAGCGGCTCGGCGTCAAGAAACCGTGCAAGGTGATTGCGATCCGCTGCCGGCACAGCGCCGACAACGTCCCGTTCGCAATCGAGGATCGCCTGATCGATCTCGACGCGGTGCCCGATGCAGCCAAGGCCGACTTCAAGATCGATCCGCCAGGCTCATGGCTGCTGCATCACGTGCCCTGGACCGAGGCTGAGCACGCGATCAGCGCCATCGTCGCCGACGATACAATTGCCGAAGGTCTCGACATCGCGACCGGCGCACCCTGCCTAGTGATCGAGCGCCACACCTGGCGCAAGGGGCAGCCGCTCACGGCTGTCAGGCTGATCTATCCCGGCGAGCAGCACCGCCTGGTAGCACGATTCAGGGGCAGCGAATGAGACGGCTTATGCGCGCCCGATCTGAGCACGGGATTTGCAAGCACGCATGCAAAGACAAGCGGAGATCGCAGCCATCACGGCTGCGAGCCGCACGACAAGCTTCCTCTCACAGCAAAGGACGATGACGATGCGCAGACTAGGGCTTCTCGCAGTAACGGCCGCGCTCCTGGCCTCGACGACCGCCTACGCCGACGACGTCAAGGTCGGCGTCGGCATTTCCGGCTGGACCGGTTTCGCGCCGCTGACGCTGGCGAAGGAGGCCGGCATCTTCAAGAAGAACGGGCTCGACGTCACCATCAAGAAGATCCCGCAGAAGGATCGCCACCTCGCCATTGCCGCCGGCGACGTGCAGTGCGCGGCGACGACGGTCGAGACCTGGATCTCCTGGAACGCCAACGGGGTCGCCACCAAGCAGATCTTCCAGCTCGACAAGAGCTACGGCGCCGACGGCATGGCCGTACGCAACGACATCGCCTCGATCAAGGACCTGAAGGGCAAGACGGTGGCAGCATCGGCGCCGGGCACCTCGCCCTATTTCGGGCTGGCCTGGATGCTCAAGAAGAACGGCCTGAGCATCAAGGACGTCACCGTCGTCAACATGGAGCCGGGCCCGGCCGCGCAGGCTTTCGTCGCCGGCCAGAACGACGCCGCGATGACCTACGAGCCGTATCTCTCGACGGTCCGCGCCGCCCCCGACAAGGGCAAGATCATCGCCACCACGCTCGACTATCCGATGGTGATGGACACGTTCGGCTGCACGCCGAAATTCCTGTCCGAGAACCCGAAGGCCGCCAAGGCGCTCGCCGACAGCTATTTCGAGGCGCTCGACATGATCGCCAAGGACCAGACCAAGGCCTATGAGATCATGGGCGCCGATGTGAAGCAGACGGCCGATCAGTTCGGCAATTCCGCCAAATATCTGCGCTGGCAGGACAAGGCTGCGAGCCAGAAGTTCTTCGAGACCGAGTTCAAGACCTTCAACAAGGACGCGGCCGAGCTCCTGCTCGAGGTCGGCATCATCAAGCAGATCCCGAAGATCGAGGATCTCTATGATGCGAGCTTCATCAAGTAGACTCGAAGCGCGATCTGGGTGACTTCGTCATTGCGAGCGAAGCGACGTGTCCGCCGAAGCTCGTAGAGCGAAGGCGGAAGCAATCCTGGGCCCAGGGTGAGACCCTGGATTGCTTCGTCGCTTCGCTCCTCGCAATGACGAGCTTGATGCATCGTGCGCAGCATTGGCGCCGCCCCCTGAGCCCACTCATTCGAGGTCACCATCCGCAGCCCGCGTCACCTCGCGGGCCGCATCCAACCCGAAAGCCCGATCCGTGATCCGTCCTCTCGATCCCGTCAGCGCCCGGTCCAGAACAGCGCTCGGCCTCGCCTTTTTCGTCGTGTTCGTCGCGGCGTGGGCGTTGGCGACGTTCGGCGGCTACGTGCCGAAGACCTTCCTGGCCGATCCCTTGACCATGCTGCACGAGGGCTGGGATCTGCTGGTCAAGTTCGGCTTCCTCTACGATATCGGCATGACGGTCTGGCGCGTCGTCGGCGGCTTCGTGCTAGCGGCCGTGATCGCCATTCCGCTGGGCCTGCTCATGGGCGCCTACAAGCCGGTCGAGGCGTTCCTGGAGCCGTTCGTCTCGTTCGCCCGCTATCTGCCGGCATCGGCCTTCATTCCGCTGCTGATCCTGTGGGCCGGCATCGGCGAACTGCAGAAGCTGCTGATCATCTTCATCGGCTCGGTGTTCCAGATCATCCTGATGATCACGGTGACCGTCGGCAACACGCGGCGCGATCTCGTCGAAGCCGCCTATACGCTCGGTGCCAGCGATCGCGGCATCATCGGCCGGGTGCTGCTGCCGTCAGCGGCCCCTGAGATCGCCGAGATCCTGCGGCTCGTGCTGGGCTGGGCCTGGACCTACGTCATCGTCGCCGAGCTGATCGGCTCGTCCTCCGGCATCGGCCACATGATCACCGACAGCCAGGCGCTGCTCAACACCGGGCAGATCATCTTCGGCATCATCGTCATCGGCCTGATCGGGCTGATCTCGGACTTCCTATTCAAGGCGTTCAACGCCTGGCTGTTCCCGTGGAAGCTGGCATGACCACGCTCGTCATCGACAACGTCACGCGCATCTTCCCGGCCCGCCAGGGACATGCGCCGACGCGCGCGCTGGAGCCGGTCGAACTCACGATCGGCAACAACGACTTCGTCACGATCCTGGGGCCCTCCGGCTGCGGCAAGTCGACCTTGCTGCGCATCGTCGCCGGGCTCGATCATCCGACCAGCGGCAAGGTGCTGCTCGATGGCCGTGAAGTGACAGGGCCCGGCGCCGATCGCGGCATGGTGTTCCAGTCCTACACGCTGTTTCCCTGGCTCACCGTGCGCGAAAACATCGCCTTTGGCCTGCGCGAACGCGGCGTGCCGGAGAGTGAACGCAACGCGATCGCCGACCGCTTCATCCAGCAGATCGGCCTCAAGGGTTTTGAGAACCACTGGCCCAAGCAGCTCTCCGGCGGCATGCAGCAGCGCTGCGCGATCGCCCGCGCGCTCGCCAATGATCCGAAGATCCTGCTGCTCGACGAGCCGTTCGGTGCGCTCGACAACCAGACGCGCGTGCTGATGCAGGAGATGCTGCTCGGCATCTGGGAGCGCGACCAGAAGACGGTGCTGTTCGTGACCCACGACATCGAGGAGGCGATCTTCCTTGGCAGCCGCGTGCTGGTGATGAGCGCGCGGCCCGGCCGCATCAAGGCCGACATCAAGATCGAGCTGCCGCATCCGCGCTCCTACAAGGTCAAGACCTCGCCGGAATTCGTAGCGCTCAAGGAGCGGCTGGTGGAAGAAATTCGCGCGGAAGCGCTGAAGGTGGCGGCGGAGGCGTGAGAAGTGGCCGCCAGCTAAGTGGCCTCGCTCAGCGCCGCCTCTGCGAGCGGGATCGCGGAGACAGACCCCCACCCAAGCGCGTTTGCCGCTCTGTCGTACATGCCCTCTCCCACAAGGGGAGGGCGCAGTAGTGGCCACCGCGCTTGAAGCGATCTCGAGCGACGCGTTCCAATTGGGGCCGCGGCAAGACTGCACAATGCAGTGCCCTCGCCCCTTGTGGGAGAGGGCATCGCCGGCTCATCCATACACTCGCTTGGGTGAGGGTCTCTCTCCGCAAGGACACTCTTAGCTGCATAGCTCACTGCTGCGTCGACGATCAGCTCACATCGCATCGATTCCTATGGAGGCTTCCTCCAATTCGCTTCAACCACGGCACCAGATGGAACGCGCTCATCAGGAGATACATCACGGTCATGTCGCCGAGCGGCGCACCCGCCGGCATGGCCGAGCAGATCACGTCTGATCGGCCGTCGCGGGCCATGGCGTTCAGCACCGCCATCAGCGCGAAGGTCGGCGCCGCAGCGTAGCGGAGACCATTGGCGATGTCGGGCATCACGCGCATCCTGGTCGGGAAGAACGCCATGGCTCTGCTCCTTAGCGTGTGCCGTATTCGTCGTGGCGCCGCCACCAGACGCCCTGCTCGTTGCGCCCCTTGGGCGCGCGATCGAGCCATTGATAGGCGCCCCAGAGGCCGTCGAGGCCGCGGGCATAGCTCGAATAGGTGTGATAGACGACACCATCCTCGAGGACGAAGGCGCTCATGCCCGGCCGGTCGCGCATGAAGGTCGCGCCGTCGGTCCCGGCGCCGGCGGCAATCTCCGCCACCATCGCCGGCACATCGGACGCCCCGAGCGGGGGACTGGTGCGATAATTGTACTCGCTGCCGCCCTGGCGCTGCTGCTCCTCTGTGATCGCGACGTTGAAGTCGAAATTGAAGTCGCTGCTCGCCGATGACGCCCAGGGGAAGCTCCAGCCCATGCGCGCCTTGTAGGCTTTCAGTTTCGCCAATGGTGCGCGCGACACCGCCCACAGCATCACGTCGTGATTGGCGAGATGGACCTGGAAGCCGTTGAAGCCATCGGCGATCATCGAGCAGGATGGGCAGCCGACCTGGAAATCGGGGCCGAACATGAAGTGATAGACGAGCAGCTGCGAGCGGCCCTTGAATAGGTCTGGCAGCGTCGCCGGCTCGTCCTCGGTGTCGAAGCGATAGGCCTTGTCGACGCGCACCCATGGCAGGGCCTGGCGGCGTTCCGCCACCTCGTCGCTGCGGCGGGTGAGTTCCTTCTCGGCTTGCAGCAGGTCGAGCCGGGCCTTCAACCAATCTTCGCGCGTTCCGGTGATATGCATGGTCATGGTCGTCATCCTTTTTGCGTGTTGACCGCAGCTCAGACTAGGATCGGCAGGAGAGCGACCGGGAGTGACAAGTATGGCGGGATTTGCATGGACTCGCTGATCTCGGCGGCGGCGCAGGCGCTCGCCGCGGGCGATCCGCTCGGCGCATTGAACCGGGTCGCGTTGCGCGATGATCCCCCGGCGCTGGCGCTGCGCGGCATCGCGATGGCGCGGCTTGGCGATTTCGGGCGCGCGAAGGCGCTGCTCCGGCAGGCCGCGCGAAGCTTCGGTCCCAAGGCGGTTCTGGCCCGCGCCCGCTGCGCCGTCGCCGAGGCCGAGATCGCCCTTGCAGCGCGCGACCTCGGCTGGCCGACGAAGTCGCTCGCGGCCGCGCGCGAGACCCTGGAGCAGCACGGCGACCGCGCCAACGCTGCCTATGCGCGCAGCCTCGAGATCAGGCGCATGGTGCTGGTCGGGCACCTCGATGACGCCGAGCGTGGCCTCGCCGATCTCGATCCCTCGCCACTGCTGCCGGCGGCCCGCACGATCTACGAACTGATCGTGGCCGGACTGGCCTTGCGCCGGCTGCAAACGAAGACCGCGCGATCGGCGCTCGAACGCGCCGCGCGGTCGGCGCAGCAGGCCCGCATTCCCGAGCTCCGGGCGGAGATCGAGCGGGCCTCGTCGGCGCTGTCGGCACCGGCGGCGCGGATGATCCGGCGTGGCGAGGAACGCCTGCTGCAGCTCGACGACGTCGAGCGGCTGTTGCGGTCGGACCGGCTGATCATCGATGCCTGCCGCCTGGCGGTACGCCAGGCGAGCCAGATCGTGCCGCTGGCGCGGCGCCCGGTGCTGTTTGCACTCGCCCGGCGACTGGCCCAGGGAGCGCCCGACGACGTGCCGCGGGCCGAGCTGATCGCGCATGCGTTCCGCGGCAAGGAGGCCGACGAGTCGCACCGCGCGCGCCTGCGCGTCGAGATCGGACGGCTGCGCCAGTTGCTCCAAGGCCTCGCCGAGATCCATGCCACGCGCGACGGCTTCGCCCTGGTGCCGTGTGACGATCGCGAGGTCGTCGTGCTGGCGCAGCCGATCGAGGACGACAACGCCACCGTGCTCGCCTGCCTTGCCGATGGCGAGGCCTGGTCGAGCTCCGGCCTCGCGCTGGCGCTGGGCGCAAGCCAGCGAACGGTGCAGCGTGCCCTCGACGAACTCGCATCGTCTGGGAAGGTGCAGTCGTTCGGCCGCGGCCGCGCGCAACGCTGGACCTGTCCGGTCGTGCCGGAATTCGCGACGGCGTTGTTACTCCCCGCGTGGTCGTCGCTCGACTAGCGTGGGTCCATCGGAAGCAGAGGATGGCAGACATGACACGAGCAGCCGCGGAGATCACTCGCGAGTACGGCCCCTTCGACGGCGCCGAGCGCGTCAACGGCGTCAGCTATGACGGCCGGCAGGTGTGGATCGCGACCGGCAGCAGCATCAAGGCGTTCGATCCCGCTGACGGCACGGTGCGGACGTCCATCGATCTCCCCTCTCACGCCGGCACGGCGTTCGATGGCCGGCATCTCTATCAGATCGCGGAAGATCGCATTCACAAGGTCGATCCCGACGACGGCCGCGTGCTCGCGACCATCCCGGCGCCCTCGGGTGGCGGCGACTCCGGACTTGCCTGGGCGGAGGGATCGCTCTGGGTCGGCGCCTATCGCGATCGCAAGATCCACCAGATCGACCCTGCGACCGGAAAGATCCTGCGCAGCATTCCGTGCACGCGCTTCGTCACCGGCGTCACCTGGGTCGACGGCGAGCTCTGGCACGGCACCTGGGAGGACGACGTCAGCGACATCAGGCGCATCGATCCCGCCACCGGCGAGGTGCTCGACCAGCTCGACATGCCCGCCGGCACCGGCGTCTCCGGCATGGAATCCGACGGCGAAGAGACCCTGTATTGCGGCGGCGGCGACAGCGGCAAGGTGCGCGCGATCAGGCGGCCGAAGCGGGCGCGAGGGTGAGCCGCTGACGGCTCCGCGACAGGAAGTGGCCTACTTGCCGATCGAGGTGTAGGCCGCCTTGCGGAAATTGGCGTTGGCCTCCTCGCGCGTCTGCAGCTGCTGGCCACCGCCGCCACCGACCGGCCTGGTGGGCGTGACCACCGAGAACAGCACGAAGCCGCCGGCCTTGCGCGGGAAGATGAAGTATTCGGCGATATCCGACTTCTCGCTGTCCTCGCAGGAGGACATGCCGCGGAACACCACGGCGCTGTCGACCAGCTCGCTGTTGCGCGCCGAGATGAACTTGCCCTTGCAGTCGCGCGCGTCGTTGCCGATGATCGTGGCAGCGACTTCCAGGCCGTCGACATTGCGCTGTGGCGGCACGATCCGAACGAAGCCGGTGGCGTTGTCCGCCTTCCAGGCGACCCCGCCCGATGTCAGCCACACCGGCCGCTCGCCTCCGCCCAGAATGGCCGGATGCGACAGCGAGGCCTTGAGGATGAAGTTGGAGGCGATCTGCATCGCTTCCAACTGCAGCTCGGGAGAATCCTCCGCGGCACGTGACGGCTGCGTGCTGGCGGTTGCGGCGGGCGCGGCGCCGGCAGGAGCTGCCTGACGCTGCGCCGAGTGAGCACCGGGCTGCACCGTGAAATTCGTCGCTGCCGCCAATCCGCCGGCATTGATCATGCGCACGCAATTCGCCAGCGACGGCAGCAGCACCGACGTGCCGTTCAGATCGAACTGGAACAGGTTGCCCTGCGCGAAGGCCGACATCGTCCGAGCCGCCCTGAACGATTTGATCAGGCTGGAGTCGTTCGGCATCGGCACGACGACCATGTTGGCCGACCACACCGAGCCCTCGACATTGTAGGAATTGCGCCCGTCGAAGCTGAGCACGATGGGAAACTTCTGCCCCTGCGAGAGCGACCAGCCAGGATGGATGAAGGCGAGAGCCCAGTTGTAGGTCGGCAGCGCGAGAACGCCGAAATTGATGCCGCTCTTGTAGCTGGCGGATGCGATGCAGCTCGAGAACTTCCCGGTGTTGTCGTCGGTGTAGGCGCCGCCCGACCAGCCGGCCACGGAGACGGAGCCGTAAGGCCCTTTCGCATGCGCAGCTTCGTTCAATGCAGCTGTCACCAGCGCCAGGAGCAAAAGCCCCGTTTCAAGGATCGCGCGCCGTACCGTCATCCCAATTCCCCGTTTTCGCCGCATTGTTGCAATTCCCGCGGCTACGTCAAGTAGCAGCGACGAATGCGCGACTACCCCAGGGATTGACCTGCTGACCGGCTTCATGCCCGCCAGGGCACAACATGTCGCGGCCGTCCTCCACAGCCCTTCATGGGAGCGTCATCGAACTCCGCTAGCGCTTGCCGGGTCTCACGCAGGCCAAGGGCTTCCTCGAAAGGGTTTCCTCGACATGACTACCACGCTGCCGGTGCTCGGCGCCGCCCTCTCCGTCAAGTCCATTCCCGCACATCGCGACTGGCTGCTCGAACGCCAGCGCGATCTCGAAATCCAGGACTTCTTCCGGGCGGACCTGCTCGACAGCGACTGGCGCAGCACCGCCAAGGAGATCAAGTCGATGCTGTCGGGCCACACCGGCCGGCTCGGCATCCACGGGCCGTTCTGGGGCTTCACCATCGCTAGCCACGATCCGATGATCCGCCGCGCCGTCACCAAGCGCCTGCTGCAGGGGCTCGAGGTCGCCGAGTTCCTCGGCGCCACGCAGATGGTGATCCACTCGCCCTACACGACCTGGGACTACAACAACATCGACATGCTGCCGGACAACCGCGAGGCGCTGATCGAGCGTGTCAGGGCGACGCTCTCCGATGTGATCGCTTCCGCCGAACAGGCCAATTGCGAGCTGGTGATCGAGAACATCGAGGACAAGGATCCGCTCGATCGCGTGGGCCTGGCGAAGGCGCTGGGCAGCAGCAAGGTGCGCGTCTCGCTCGACACCGGCCATGCCAACTACGCGCATCATTCGACGGGCGCACCGCCGGTCGACTACTACGTCGACGCCGCCGGCGACATGCTGACCCACGTGCATCTCCAGGACACCGATGGCTATGCCGACCGCCACTGGGCGCCCGGTGAAGGCAACATCCGCTGGGTGGCGGTGTTTCGCGCGCTGGCCCGCCTCACCTCCAATCCGCGCCTGATCCTCGAGCTGCGCAACCACGATCATGTCAAGGCCGGCGCGGCGTATCTCGCCTCGCTCGAGCTGGCTCAGTAAGCCACCACGTTCGCGCTTTCAGACGACCTCAGACCACAGAGAGATTGCCATGACCAAGCTCACCCGCCGCGGCCTGCTCGGCGCCGGCGCCGCGATCGGCGGCAGCTTCATCCTGCCGCGCGTGTCGATCGCGCAAGCCGACAACCGTCCCTCGGTCACCATCGCCGTACAGAAGGTGACCAACTCGAACGTGCTCGACGTGCTGCGCGAGCAGTCCAATGTCGGCGAGCGCGTGTTCTACTCGTCGCTGTGGGAAAGCCTGATCTCGAAGAACTTCCGCGGCAATCTCGAAGCCGTCCCCGGCCTTGCCACCGAGTGGAAGCGCATCGACGACCAGACCGTCGAGCTGAAGCTGCGCCAGGGCGTCAAGTTCCACAATGGCGACGAGATGACGTCCGAGGACGTCGTGTTCTCGTTCAGCCGCGAGCGCATGTTCGGCGACAGCGAAGCCAAGAGCCGCACCACCATCAAGGCGTTCGAGAAGATCCCGACGCCGCGCCCCGGCAAGGAGCTGCCGCCGGACGTGATCGGCGTGGCGCGCCGGATGTGGCCGGACCTCGTCCGCGTCGACGCCGTCGACAAATACACCGTGCGCTTCGTCAACGCGACGCCCGATGTGACCATCGAGGGCCGCCTGATGCGCTACGGCTCCGACATCATGAGCCGGCGCGGCTGGGAGGAGGCTGCGAGCTATCTCGACTGGGCGCGCAAGCCGATCACGACCGGTCCCTACAAGATCGTCGAATTCAAGCCCGACGTGTCGCTGACGCTCGAGGCTCATGACGAATATTGGGGCGGCCGACCGCCGCTGAAGCGCATCCGGTTCCTGGAAGTGCCGGAGGTCGCGAGCCGCATCAACGGCCTGCTGTCCGGCGAATACCAGTTCGCCTGCGACATCCCGCCGGACCAGATCGCCGGCATCGAGAAGAACGCGGCGTTCGAGGTCCAGGGCGGCACCATCCTCAATCACCGTCTCACCGTGTTCGACAAGAACCATCCGCAGCTCGCCAATCCCCTGGTGCGCCGCGCCTTCACCCATGCGATCGATCGCCAGGCCATCGTCGACAGCCTGTGGGCCGGCCGCACGCAGGTGCCGAAGGGCCTGCAATGGGAGTTCTACGGCGACATGTTCATCGCCGACTGGAGCGTGCCGGCGTTCGATCCGAAGCTGGCGCAGGACCTGCTCAAGCAGGCCGGCTACAAGGGTGACCCGATCCCCTATCGCCTGCTCAACAACTACTACACCAACCAGGTCGCGACCGCGCAGGTGCTGGTCGAGATGTGGCAGGCGGTCGGCCTCAACGTTCAGATCGAGACCAAGGAGAACTGGTCGCAGATCCTGGAGCGCGGCCCGACCCGCGCGGTGCGCGACTGGTCGAACTCGGCCGCCTTCAACGATCCGGTGTCGTCGCTGGTCGCCCAGCACGGCCCCAACGGCCAGCAGCAGCAGGTCGGCGAATGGAGCAACGACGAGCTCAACCGGCTGTCGGAGTTCCTGGAAACCTCGACCGATCGCGAGGCGCGCAAGAAGGCGTTCCGCCGCATGCTGGAGATCGCCGAGCGCGAGGACCCCGCCTATACGGTGCTGCACCAGAACGCGACCTTCACCGCCAAGCCGAAGTCGATCAAATGGAAGGCCTCGCCGGCCTTCGCGATGGACTTCCGCACCGGCAACTACGGAGCGTGACGCCGTGGCGCCGCTGGTCAGCATCTCCGGCCTGAAGGTCGCCTTCGACGGCACGCCTGTGCTGCACGGCATCGATCTCGACATCGGCAAGGGCGAGGCCATCGGCCTCGTCGGCGAGTCCGGATCCGGCAAGTCGGTGACTTGGCTCGCGGCGCTGGGTCTCCTGCCCGGCAAAGCGCAAGTATCAGGCTCGGCCAGGCTCGAAGGCCGCGAGCTGCTCGGCGCCGACGGCAAGGTGCTCGACCAGGTGCGCGGCCGCCGCATCGCGATGATCTTCCAGGATCCCGCCAGCGCGCTCAATCCGGTGCTCACGATCCGGCGCCAGCTGTGTGAAAGCCTGGCGCTGCATCGCGGCCTGCGCGGCGAGGCCGCGCGCATCGAGGCGCTGAGGCTGCTCGATCTCGTCGGCATCCCCGATGCTGTCAGGCGGCTGTCGGCCTATCCGCACGAATTCTCCGGCGGCCAGGTCCAGCGCATCATGATCGCGATGGCGCTCGCCGGCCAGCCCGACCTCCTGATCGCCGACGAGCCGACCACTGCGCTCGACGCCACCATCCAGGCGCAGATCCTCGATCTGCTGTCGGCCATCCGGCGCGAGTTCAACATGGCGATGGTCCTGATCAGCCACGACCTCGGCGTCGTCGCCGAGAATTGCGACCGCGTCTGCGTGATGTATGCCGGCCGCATCGTCGAGCGCGCACCCGCCACGCGGCTGTTCGACGATCCCTGGCATCCCTATGCGCAGGGCCTGATCGGCGCGCTGCCGCCGCTCGATGGCATCAGGCGGCGGCTACAGGCGATCCCCGGCACGGTGCCTGATCCGCGCGCGCTGCCGAGCGGCTGCGCCTTCGCGCCGCGCTGCACGTTTGCCGGCGACGGCTGCCACGCCGGCGTGCCGCCGCTGGCGCCGGTGGAGCCAGACCGCGCGGTGGCCTGCCTGCGGCCGCAGCGCCTGCCGGTGGAGCTCGCCGCCGAATGACAGCGCCGCTGGTCGAGGTCTCCGGGATCTCGCGCACCTATCGGATGCGGTCCGGCCTGTTCGGGCGTCCCGCATCCGTCCACGCCGTCGATGGCCTGAGCTTCTCCATCCAGAAGGGCGAGACACTCGGCATTGTCGGCGAATCCGGCTCCGGCAAGTCCACCACCGGCCGCATGGTGCTCGGGCTCGAGCCGCCTGACCGCGGCAGCGTGCGCTTCGACGGCGCGCCGATCGCTGCCCCCGGCTCGGCGGCGTGGCGCGCCCAGCGCGCGCGCATGCAGATGATCTTCCAGGATCCGCTCGGCGCGCTCGATCGACGACTTCCCGTGGCCTTGCAGATCCGCGAGCCGCTCGACATCCACGACATCGGCACCAAAGCCGAGCGCGACGCGCGCGTGCGTGAGTTGCTCCAGGCGGTCGATCTCAACGACAGCCACGGCGCCCGCTATCCCGGCGCCCTGTCCGGCGGTCAGCGTCAGCGCATCGTGCTCGCCCGCGCGCTGGCGACCAAGCCCGACTTCCTCGTCTGCGACGAGCCGGTCAGCGCGCTCGACGTTTCGATCCAGGCGCAGGTCGTGAACCTGCTGGTCGACCTGCAGGCCCAGCTCGGATTGACGATGCTGTTCATCAGCCATGACCTGCGCGTCATCAGGCAGATCAGCAGCAAGGTGGCGGTGATGTATCTCGGCCGCATCGTCGAGTATGGCGACGCCGACGATCTGTTCGCGCGGCCACAGCACCCCTACACGCAGGCGCTGGTATCGGCCTCCCCTGCTCCGGGACGCCGCAGCACCAACCGCATCGTGCTGACGGGCGACCCGCCCAATCCGGCGGCGCGTCCCGCCGGCTGCGCCTTCCATCCGCGCTGCAGCCACGCGACCGCCCGCTGCGCCCACGAGGAGCCCGTGCTCACCGCGCTGGATCAGCAGCGCCAGGTGGCCTGTCATCTCGTCTCAGGGCAGCAATCGCAGACCCAGGACGCCGCGTGATGCTGCGCTATTTCGCCATCCGCCTGGCGCGTGCGCTGCTGACGATCGCGCTCGTCGTTACCTTTGCCTTCATCGTGCTCCGGCTGTCGGGCGATCCCGCGCTGATGATCATGGGGCCCGAAGCGCCGCCCGAGGTCATCGAAGCGTTCCGCAAGGCCTGGGGCCTCGATCATCCGATCTGGATGCAATATCTCGACTACTTCAAGGCGATCGGCCAGGGCGAGCTCGGCCGCTCGATGCGTGATGGCCGGCCCGCGATCCAGCTCGTCATCGAGCGCATCCCCGCGACCCTGGCGCTGACCGCCCCGGCGTTCCTGCTGAAAGTGCTGCTTGGCATTCCCGCTGGCGTCTACGCCGCGCTGCATCGGGGATCGGCGATCGACCGCGCCGTGATGATCACAGCGGTCGCGGGCTTCACGGTGCCGAGCTTCGTGCTGGCGCTGATCCTCGTGCTGATCTTCGCGGTGCAGCTCGGCTGGCTGCCCTCGGGCGGACAGGACTCGTGGCGTCATGCCATCCTGCCGATCGTGACGCTCGGCTTCGGCGGCGCCGCGGTGCTGGCGCGGTTCACGCGTAGCGCCATGCTGGAAATCCTCGGTCAGCCCTACATCAGAACGGCGTCGGCCAAGGGCGTGCCGTGGCGCCGGGTGATCACGAATCACGCGCTGCCCAACGCGGCGATCCCCACCGTCACCATTCTCGGCTTCATGGTCGGCAGCCTGATCGCAGGCGCTGTCGTGGTCGAGAGCGTGTTCTCCTGGCCCGGCGTCGGCCGTCTGCTGGTCGTCGCCGTCGCCAACCGCGACCTCGCGGTCGTGCAATGCATCCTGCTGCTGGTGGCGATGACGATGGTCACGTCGAACCTGATCGTCGATTTCCTTTACGGCCTGCTCGATCCGCGGCTGCGCAGCAAGGGAGCAGAGGCATGACCGACCTTGCATTGAAATCGCCCGCCGCGCGGCGGCCGCGCTGGCCGAATATTCCCGTCTCCGTGACCATCGCCGTCGGCTGGATCGTCGCGATGCTGTTGCTGGCGATCTTCGCCGATCAGCTCGCGCCATACGGCTTCACCAAGTTCGATCTGCGCAATCGCCTGTCCTTGCCCGGCAACCCGGCGCATTGGCTCGGCACCGACGAGCTCGGCCGTGACGTGCTGTCACGGCTGATCGTCTCGATCCGGATCTCGCTGCTGATTGCATTCGGCGCGACGGCGATCTCCGCCATCGCCGGCACCACGCTCGGCTTTCTCGCCGCGCATTTCCGCGGCCTCGTCGAGCAGGCGGTCCTGATGCTGGCGGACTTCCAGGCCAGCATGCCGTTCCTGATCCTGGCGCTCGCCGTGCTCGCCTTCTTCGGCAATTCGCTGCCGCTGCTGATTGGATTGATGGGCCTGTTCGGCTGGGAACGCTACGCACGCATCGCGCGCGGGCTCGCCATCTCCGCCAATGCGCAAGGCTACGCCGCCGCCGTGCGCCAGCTCGGCGCGACGCCGCAGCGGGTCTATCTCAGGCACATCCTGCCGAACATCGCCTCGACTCTGATCGTGTCGATGACGCTGGTGTTTCCGGAAGTCATCCTGCTGGAGTCCGGCCTGTCCTTTCTCGGGCTCGGCGTGCAGCCGCCGATGACGAGCCTCGGCAACATGGTCGGCTATGGTCGCGAGTATCTGACGCGCGCGCCGTGGATCATGCTGGCGCCAGCGGTCACGATCGTTGTGACGACGCTCGCCGTGTCCGTCATCGGCGACTGGCTGCGCGACCGGCTCGACCCGACGCTGCAATAGCTATGGTCAACGGCTAGCGTCGTGACGAGCCGCGGCACCATGCTCGCAGACGATCATGGCATGCCCCGCCTGCTCGCCCGCCAGCGCCATCCATTTCGACGCCTGCTGCAACCACTGATCGCGGCGGGCCGGATCGCGTTCGGCCTCCTCGCGACAACTCAATGCCGCAGTCATGCATGCCGATCTTCTGTCCATAAGATCATGGTCCGACACATCAACGCAAACGGCACTCACATGGGATATCGCGATTTCAGGTTGTGATCAATTCCACGCCGCCTTGCCGCTATGGTTCCGCATGGCGCATCGGCAATGAATGATGCGCGTGACAGGCGGCGACCGCGGCATGGCCGAACGCCACCGCGATCTGATGCAGGTCGGTGACGACGTCGCCGATGCCATAGAGTCCTGCGACGCCGCAGCGCTGCTTGGCATCGACCTCGAGAAAGCCCTCAGTCGTATGCCGCGCGCCGAGCCGGATGGCGAGGTCGGAGCGGACATCGGCCCCCATCGCAGGATACACGATCTCGAACCGCGCGCGGCTGCCATCGACGAACGACGCTTCGAGCGCACCGTCCCGGCGCTGCAACGCATGAAGCTGCGGCGTCACCCGAACGCCGGCGGCGGCAAGCTCCTGCCGCTTGGCCGCATCCTGCGCATCATCGATCGGGATCAAGGTGACGTCCGAACTGTAGACGCGCATGAACAGCGCCTTGCCGGCGGCATCGGCGAGCTCGCCCACGATCGCAATCTTGTGGCCGATGGTTTCGAAGCCGTCGCAGACGGGACAATAGCGCAGCTCGCCGTCACCGACCGCCGCTCGCCAATCGGCCAACGGCGGCTGCTTGTCGACAATCCCCGTTGCGAGGATGACGCGCTTTGCGGTGACCGTTCCGCGCTCATGAGTCGCAACGAGATCTGCATCGCGCGTGTCGAGAGCGCTCACCGTGCTCCGGATGATCGGAACGTGAAGTTCTTCGACCTGCCGCTGCATCCGTGCGAGCAGCTCGCTTCCAGGCATGCCGTTCGGAAAACCCGGCAGGTTATGGCTCCGGGGAATCAGCGCCGCCCGCGACGCGCCGCTGTCGACGATCACGACCCGGCGCCGGAACCGTGCGAGGTAGATCGCGGCCATCAGGCCTGCGGGACCGCCGCCGATGATAAGTACTTCGGTGTGCATTGTCGCTCTCGTTCAACTAACGGAACCAAATGTCGGGAGGCGGACCGGTTCCTGATCCTCTTGTCAACTGGCGGAGACGCCGGAACAAGAATGGAACCATTCACGGCCATCGAGTGTTAACTTATGTCGCTGCCGCGGCGGAAAAGCCGTGCAAACTTGGCAGCGAGGGGGATTTGTTGCGAGGGCGCGTGGATGCGATTTGTAAATTCGACCGATGAAAGCTTGATGGCGTACTACGAAAGTGTCCGAAAGCAGGTGGCCGCCGACAGCCGGATCGGGGGCCCCTACCGCCTGATCGGTGATCGGGCCAAGCAGTATGCGCAGGAGCTCCAGGCCGAGATGCGGCGGCGGCAGTTGCGCTTCACGCCGATCGATTGGCCGAACTGATTTGGACAAGGATCGTGTGGCTCATCGAAGCCACCAGACAATCATTTGCGACAGCACGGTGGCTGCTATTGCGCCCTCTCCCCTTTTGGGAGAGACAAGTAGGAAAGAGCGGCAAACGCGGTTGGGTGAGGGGTCTCTCGCCACGAGAGCCGTACTCGGAGCAATACCGCTAGCAATACCCCTCACCCCACCGCGCACGCGGATAGGCCGGCGATGCCCTCTCCCACAAGGGGAGAGGGCGCTGTATCGTGCAGCTTCACTGCGGTGTTATACGAAGAGCGGCAGCAATCATTCCCACGACCAGCTCGAGAAATCATTCTCGAACTGCGGCACGTCCTTCCAGACCCCCTTGAGCTTCTTGTTGATGATCGTGATCCACTGCGGCTGGAACAGGAAACCCGCAGCGGCATCGGTCGCCAGCATGCGCTGGGCGTCGCCGAGCAGCTTGGCACGTCCGGTCTCATCAGGGGTATCGACGATCTTCTGATAGAGCTTGTCGAAGGCCTCGGACTGATAGCCGAAATAGTAGTTCTTCTCGGTGAACTTCACGAGATCGAACGGCTCGACATGCGAGACGATGGTCAGGTCGAAATCATGCGGCCCGTTGAACACTTGTGACAGCCACGCTGCCCATTCGAGGTTCTCGATCTTGGCGACGATGCCGACCTTAGCCAACTGAGCCGCAAGCACCTCGCCGCCCTGGCGCGCATAGGCCGGCGGCGGCAGCCGCAGCGACAATTGCAGCGGCGTGGTCACGCCGGCTTCGGCGAGCAGCTTCTTGGCCTTCTCCGGGTCGTAAGGATTGATGTCGGTGGTGTCGACATAGCCGAGCGAGCCCGGCACGTAGAAGCTGCCGATCGGCGTCCCCAGACCGTCGACGGCGCCTTCGATCATCGCCTTGCGATCGATCGCAGCAAGGATCGCGCGGCGGACGCGGACGTCGTCGAGCGGCTTCTTCTTGTTGTTGATGGTGACGATGGTCTTCGCCTTGGAGCCCCCGATCAGCACGGTGAAGCGCGGGTCGGACTTGAACTGGGGCAAGGTGCGCGCCGTTGTGCCGCGCGGGAAGGCGTCCACGTCGCCGGACAGCAGCGCCGCGACCTGCGCCGCCGGATCGGAGATGAAGCGTATCGTCACCTTGGACAGCTTCACGGCTGCGGCGTTGCGATACTCGGGCCATTTGTTCAAGGTCAGCGATGAGCCCTTGGCCCAGGCGCCCAGCGTGTAAGGCCCGGTGCCGACCGGCTGCGTCGCGTTGGTCGGTGCGCTCTTCGGCTCGACGATCGATGCGGTGGCCTGTCCGAGCAGGAACGGCAGGTTGGGCTCAGAATATTTCAGCTTGACGACGATGGTCTCGGCGTCGGGAGCCGTCACGGACTCCATCGCCTGGAACAGCGCCTTGTCCTTGTTGGTGCTGTTGGCGGCGCCGGCGCGCTCGAACGAGAACTTCACCGCGGCGGAGTCGAACGCCTCGCCGTTCTGGAATTTCACACCCTTGGCGAGCTTGAAGGTGTAGCTCTTCAGATCGGACGAGGCCTGCCAGCTCGAGGCCAGCAGCGGCGAAACCGAGCCGTCCTCGTTGATCTTGGTCAGCGTCTCATAGACGTTGTAGAGCGTCACCTCGGCGATGGCCGCCGCGGCCGCGCTGGTCGGATCGAGCCCCGGCGGCTCCAAGGTCATGCCGACGACGACGCTGTCCTTCTTGTTCTGCGCGTGAGCCGGCGCTGCGGCCGCAACGAGCGCGGCCAAGACGATGATCGATAGTCTTTTCAACATTGTTTGTTTCTCCCTGAGGAAACCAAATTACGCGTCAAAGCGGCTTCGAGACAAGTGGCTGCTGTTCCGTTGCGACGAGCGCCGGCAGCGTCATCACGCTTTCCGCTTTATGGCAGGCGGCCGAATGCGCTCCCGTGAGCGTTCGCAATGCGGGGGCCGTCGTGCGGCACTGCGCATCGGCGAGCGGACAGCGCGGCGCATAGGCACACCCGGCGGCTCCCGATGACTGCGAGGCGATCGCAACGTCCGTACGCCGGCGCCTGACAGCGCCAGCCTGCGCGCGAGGCACGGCGTCGAGCAACGCGCGCGTATAAGGATGCGCGCATTGGCCGAACAGGTCCTCCGGCCGCCCGCGCTCGACGATGCGGCCGAGATACATCACCGCGACCTCGTCGCAGAGATAGTCGACGACCGCGAGGTCATGGCTGATCAGCACGTAGCTGAGGCCGTACTGCTCCTGCAGGTCCTGCATCAGGTTGAGCACCTGCGCCTGCACCGACACGTCCAGCGCGCTGACTGGCTCGTCGGCGACGATCAGCCTGGGCTGGGTGATCAACGCCCGCGCGATCGCGATGCGCTGGCGCTGGCCGCCGGAAAACTCGTGCGGATATTTGTCCATGTCGGCATCGCGCAATCCGACCTGCCGCAGCACCGTGGCCACGCGCGTGCGCAGGACTTCGCGATCAGGAGACTCCAGAGCGGTCAGCGGCTCGGCGACGATGCGCGCAATGGTCTGGCGCGGATCGAGCGATCCGTACGGGTCTTGGAACACCATCTGGAATTCGCGGCGGGCGCGCCGCAACTCATCCGCCGAAAGGCGGTGGAGATCGCGTCCAGCCATCAGCACCGATCCCGATGACGGCTTCTCCAGCGCCATGATCAGCCGCGCCAAGGTCGATTTGCCGGAGCCGGACTCACCGACGATGCCGAGACTCCTGCCCGCCATCAACGACAGCGACACGCCGTTCAACGCGAGCACCTCGCCGGGCGGCCGCAGCAGACTCTCGCGCGGCAGCGCATAGCGCTGCACGAGATCCGTGACCTCGAGCAGCGGCGTCTCGGCCGACATCTGCGCGGCGGTGCTCAAGCGACCACTCCCACCGGGTCACGCGCGAGCGCGGCATCGGCGCGGATGCAGCGGACGCCGTGCCCGGCGCCGATCTCGCCCAGACACGGCAGCGCGGTGCGGCAGGCGTCGATCACCAGCCCACAGCGATCTGCGAACGGACAACCGGCCGGCAGATCGGCCAGCTCCGGCACCGTGCCGGCAATGGTCGAGAGGCGCGTGCCCTTGCGGGCCCCGAGCCGCGGCCGCGCCCTGAACAGGCCCTGCGTGTAGGGATGACCCATGCGCGAGAACACCGCGTCGGTGGTGCCGCTCTCGACCACCGTGCCGCCATACATCACGATCATGCGGTGCACGTTCTCGGCGATCACGCCGAGATCATGCGAGATCAGGATCATTGCCATGCCGCGCTCGGCGACCAGATCGGCGATGAGATCGAGGATCTGGCGCTGGATGGTGACGTCGAGCGCGGTGGTCGGCTCGTCGGCAATCAGCACGTCGGGCTTGCAGGCAAGCGCCATCGCGATCGTGATGCGCTGGCGCTGGCCGCCGGAGAACTGGTGCGGATAGGCGTCGTAGCGTCGGGCGGGGTCCGGCAGACCGACGCGGTCGAGCAGCGCGATCGCCTGGCGCTTCGCCTCGGTCGTCGTGCAGCCGGTATGCCGCAGCAGCGGCTCGGCCACCTGATGGCCGATCGTGTGCATCGGGTTGAGCGCGGTCATCGGCTCCTGAAAGATCATGCTGATGCGGTTGCCGCGCAGCGTGCAATAATCGGCATCACCGAGACCGACCAGCTCTCGGCCATCAAGCTTGATGCTGCCGCTAACGACGGCGCTGTCGGGCAGAAGCCCAAGCAGAGCGAGCGCGGTGATCGACTTGCCGCAGCCGGACTCGCCGACGATGCCGAGCGTCTCGCCGCGCCGGAGCGCGAAGGAGACCTCGCGCACAGCTTGCGCCGAGCCGCGGCTGGTATTGAGCCGAATGCCGAGACCCGACACATCGAGCAGAGGCTGATCGCTCGCCATCATCGCTGCCTCGCCAGCCGTGGGTCGAGCAGATCGCGCAAGCCGTCGCCGAGCAGGTTGAGGCCGAGCACCGCGAGCGCGATGGCGGCGCCCGGATACACGGCGAGGCTCGGCGACTGGAACAGCAATGTCTGCGCATCGTTCAGCATCCGTCCCCAGGACGGCTGCGGCGGCTGGGTGCCCAAGCCGAGATAGGAGAGCGCCGCCTCAGCCAGGATCGCCAGGGCGAACTGGATCGTCGCCTGCACGATCAGGATCGACAGGATGTTCGGCAGCACGTGCTCGATGGTGATGCGGAAGCGGCCCTTGCCGGCGGCGCGCGCCGCCAGGATGAACTCGCGCGCCCAGATCGCGCCGGCCTGGCCGCGGGTGACGCGCACGAACACCGGGATCTGGAAGATGCCGATCGCGGCGATCGACGTCGCCATGCCCGGCCCGATCACCGCCGCCAGCATGATCGCCGACAACACCGCGGGAAAGGCGAAGGTGAAGTCGCTGAAGCGCATGATCAACTCCTCGGTCCAGCCGCGCCGGGCGGCCGCGATCAGGCCAAGGCAGACGCCGCAGGTGAGACCGATGCCGACGGCGATGATGCCGACCAGAATGGTCGCCCGCGCACCCACCAGCAACAACGAGACGATGTCGCGGCCGAGCACGTCGGTGCCCAGCCAATGCGCTGCTGATGGCGGCCGCAATTTGGATGCGACGTCGATCTCATAGGCCGACCATGGCGTCCATACCAGCGACAGCAGTGCGGCGCCAAGCACCAGCAGACAGAGCAGCGCGCCGACCGTGAAGCTGCGATGGCGCAGCGCGCGGCGCCAGAACGCATTGGACGCAGGCGCAGCGCCCGTTTGAACGACCACGGCAGAACTCACAACTCGTGCACCTTGATGCGCGGATCGATCACCGCATACAGCACATCGACCACGAAGTTGACGATGATGACCATCGCCGCCAGCAGCATCACGCAGTTGCGCACGACGATCAGGTCGCGGTTGGCGATCGACTGGAAGATGAGGCGCCCCAGGCCGGGCAGATAGAACACGTTCTCGATCACGATGGTGCCGGCGAGCAGATTGGCGAATTGCAGCCCCATCACGGTGAGCACCGGGATCATCGCGTTGCGCAGCACGTGCTGCCACAGCACCTCGCGCTTGGTCAGGCCCTTGGCGCGCGCGGTGCGCACGAAATCCTCGCGCAGCACGTCGAGCACGGCCGAGCGCGTCACCCGCGCCAGGATCGCGGCCTGCACCACGGCCAGCGCCACAGCCGGCAACAGCAGCGCGCGCAGGCCCGGCCAGATGCCGTCCTCCCAGCCGGGGAAGCCGCCGGCCGACAGCCATTGCAGCTTCACTGCAAACAACAGGATGAGGAGGATCGCGAACCAGAAGTTCGGCAAGGCGATGCCGATCTGGGTCAGCGACATCACGCCGACGTCGCCGAGGCGGTTGTGATTGGCGGCCGTGTAGATGCCGGCCGCGAGCGCCAGCACGGTCGTGAGTCCCATGGCCAGGATCGCGAGCGGAATGGTCATCGCCAGCCGCTCGCGGATCAGTTCGGCCACCGGCGTTCCATAGGCGTAGCTGTTGCCGAGATCGCCGGTCAGCAGGCCGCCGATCCAGTGCAGGTAGCGCCAGGCCAGCGGCTGATCCAGCCCGAGCTTGACGGTCAGCGCCCTCACCGCATCGGGCGAGGCATCCGCGCCCATCAGCATCTGGGCGGCGTTACCCGGGAGCGCGTCGAGCACCAGGAATATGATCAGCGACGCGCCGACGAGGGTCGCCAGCAGGGTCAGGAAGCGCCGCAGCAGAAAAACGCTCATTCGCGCCGGGACTCCAGTTTTCGGCGGCCGCACGTTCCACAGCTTTCGGCTCCGATGCAAGCCCGTTGCCTGCATGATTGCCATTGCCCGACGCAGGCACCTTCGCACACCGCACCGGCCGGGGTATCGCCCGCTTGATCCCGGTCAACGGCGGAGCGCCGGCGACCGCCATCATGCGGCTGATCGCAACAACGCAAGGGCCCATCTCGATCATGACCATCCGTCCGAGCTTTCTCTGGGGCGCCTCGACCTCGGCCTTCCAGATCGAGGGCGCAGCGCACCTCGACGGCCGCGCCGACAGCATCTGGGATGTCTATCTGCGCGCCCCCGGCCGGGTGAGCCACAACGACACCGCCGAGACCGCCTGCGATCACTATCATCGCTACGCTGCGGACGTAGCGCTGATGCGCGATCTCGGCCTCAATGCCTATCGGTTCTCGGTCGCCTGGCCGCGGCTGCTACCGCAGGGCCGCGGCGCGGCCAACGAAGCCGGTCTCGCCTTCTACGACCGCCTGATCGACGCCCTGCTTGCCGCTGAGATAGAGCCGTGGCTCTGTCTCTACCACTGGGACCTGCCGCAGGCGCTGGAGGCGCTCGGCGGCTGGCAGAACCGCGACATCGCCGGCTGGTTCGCCGACTATGCCGCGCTGGTCGCGCGGCGCTATGGCGACCGGGTCAAGCGCTTCGCGACCTTCAACGAGCCGTGCGTGTTCACCCTGTTCGGCTACGGCCTCGGCTGGCACGCGCCGGGGATCGCCGACGGCGCGGCCCTGCACAAGGCCATTCATCACGTCAATCTCGGCCATGGCCGCGCCGTCGACGTGCTGCGCAGGGACGTGGCCGGCGCCTCGATCGGCGCCATCCACAATCGGCAGCCCTGCTACCCTGCGAGCGACAGTGCGGAGGACGCCGCGGCCGCCTTGCGGCTCGCCGCCTATTGGAACGATGCCTTCCCGTTTCCGCAGGCTTTTGCCTGCTACCCGCCGGAGCTTCAGGAGGCCGTCGCACCCTATATCGCAGCCGGCGACATGGCGCAGATCGCTCGCCCCGTCGACTGGTTCGGCCTCAATCACTATTCGCCGCATTACGTCAAGGCGGGCAGCAACCTGATGGGCGCCAGCTTCGGACCGCCTCCCGCGGAAGTGCCGCGCAGCGCAATCGGCTGGCCTGTCGTGCCCGAGGCGTTCCGCGATACGCTCCTGGACATCCACAGCCGGTTCCGGCTTCCGATCTACGTCCTGGAGAACGGAACGGCGGCCAATGACACCATCGATGCATCCGGCTGCATCCAGGACGACGGCAGGATCGGCTATCTCAAGGCGTATACGACCGCGATGGAACAGGCGATCGCGGCGGGCGCCGACGTGCGCGGCTATTTCGTCTGGTCGCTCCTGGATAATTTTGAATGGGGGGCAGGCTATTCGCAGCGCTTCGGCATTGTCTATGTCGATCGCGCCACCCAGCGCCGCATTCCCAAGGCGTCGGCGCGGTGGTATTCGAACATGATTGCGGCTCACCGGGCATCCGACGATCCCGCCGGGCGGCACAACCGGGCGGAAGAGTGAGGATGAGCGAACGCGTTCTTCTGGGCGACATCGGCGGCACCAATGCGCGCTTCGCGCTGCTTGACGGCGGCACCATCGGCGAGGTTGCTCATCTCAAGGTCGCGGATTTTCCGACCATCGCTGACGCGATCACCGACTTCCTCTCGCGCCAAGCAACCGGCGGAGTGCCCAACGTGGCCGTGCTCGACGTCGCCGGCCCGATCGAACGCAATCGCGGCATGCTGACCAACTCGACCTGGGTGATCGACGGCGCCGAACTGGCGGAGCGGTTCAAGCTGCGCTCGGCCAAGCTCCTGAACGATTTCGAGGCGGTCGGCTGGTCGCTGCCAGCGCTACATCCCGACGACCTGTTTTCGCTTGGCGGAAGCGCCGCGGTCGACGGCGCGCCGATGCTGGTGATCGGCCCGGGCACTGGCTTCGGCGCCGCCTGCTATCTGCCGGGCGACGGCCACCCCATGGTTGCCGTGACCGAGGCCGGTCATGCCACGCTGCCGGCGACGACGGCGCGCGAGGCCACCGTGCTGGCGAAGATGCGCGAGCGCTTCGGCCATGTCTCGATCGAGCGCGCATTGTCCGGCATGGGCCTCGAGAATGTCTATCGAGCCGTCGCGGCGGTGGATGGCGTCGACGTGCCGCCGCGCGATGCCGCAGCGATTACCCACGCCGCGCTCGACGGCAGCTGCGCCACCAGCCGCGCGACGCTCGACATGTTCTGCGCCTGGCTCGGCGCTGTCGCCGGCAACCTCGCACTCACCTTCTGCGCCCGCGGCGGCGTCTACATCGCCGGCGGCATTCCGCCGCGGTTTCCGGACTACTTTGCCAGATCCGATTTCCGCCGGCAGTTCGAGAGCAAGGGGCGCTATGACAGCTATCTGCGTCCGATCCCGGTTCATCTCGTCACCAAGCCCGACATCAGCTTTCTCGGCCTCAAATCGTTCTTCGAGGCCGGCATCACCGCGAGCGGCGGCTCCCCGACGCACTGAGATCGAATGAGCGACATCGTCACGATCACGCCGAACCCGGCCGTCGACGTCTCGACGACCGTCGAGAAAATCGTGCCGGTGGCCAAGCTGCGCGGCACGACGCAACAGCGAGATCCCGGAGGCGGCGGCATCAACGTCGCCCGCGTCATCGCCCGACTCGGCGGCGACGTCACTGCGCTCTATCCGGTCGGCGGCCCGACCGGCCTTCTGCTGAAG
Organism: Bradyrhizobium sp. SZCCHNS3002; assembly: GCF_032377435.1. NCBI lineage: Bacteria > Pseudomonadati > Pseudomonadota > Alphaproteobacteria > Hyphomicrobiales > Nitrobacteraceae > Bradyrhizobium > Bradyrhizobium sp. SZCCHNS3002. The sequence continues at coordinate 277,589 of NZ_JAUHHY010000009.1, read as the reverse complement.
CAACTCGTCGAGAAGGAAGGCGTCGCCAGCCACACCTGGGCAACGGCCGAGGACACGCGCGAGGATTTCTTCGTCCAGGAGCGCGTCAGCGGCCAGCCCTATCGCTTCATCCTGCCGGGTCCGACGCTGACCGAGGCCGAGTGGCAGGCCGGCCTTACCCTGCTCGCGGCCCAGGATCCGTTCCCCCGGTTCGTCGTCGGCAGCGGCAGCCTGCCGCGTGGCGTGCCGGCCGACTTCTACGCGCGCGTTGCGACGCTTGCACGATCACACGGCGCGCAATTCGTGCTCGACACCTCGGGACCAGCTTTGGCTGCGGCGGTTGCCGGCGGGGTCGACCTGATCAAGCCGTCGCTGCACGAGATGCAAGAGCTGGTCGGCGGCGCGCTGCCCGATGCAACGGCCTGGGAAAAAGCCGCCCACGCGCTGGTCGCGAGCGGCAAGGCCGGCGCCGTCGCGCTGACCATGGGTCATCTCGGCGCCCTGCTGGTCACCCGCCACCGCGTGCTGCGCGCTCAGCCGCTGACGATGGTGCCGGTCAACGCAGTCGGCGCCGGCGACAGTTTTCTCGGCGCGCTGGTCGCGAAGCTCGCCGCGGGCGAGCTGCTGGACGAAGCGTTTCGCTTTGCAGTCGCCGCAGGTGCCGCGGCGCTGCTGCGCACCGGCACCGCGCTGTCCGATCCCGCCGACGTCAGCCGTCTGCTGGCTGATGTGCGGCTCGAGACGGCGTGACATCGCTTGCCGTATCACCGTTGAGCCGATCCAGCGAGAGCAGCAACCCGCCGACGCGCTCCAGCGACGACATCCACTCGGCGAGGCGGTTGAAATTGTCCACCATCCAATTGAACGACCCCTGCACCAGCGTGAACGCGGCGGCAGCCTGGGTGAGTTCGCCCAGCGTCATCTGATCATCGAGGAACTTCGGCGCACACAGCACGAGACCGATGATCGGCGCGAGCAGCGAATTGAGATGAGACACCAGGGTATTGCGCATCAGCTGCCAGCACAGCCGCTTCCATTGCCGGATCGTGCGGTCGAGCGCCATCCACAGCCCAGCAATGACGCTGCGCTCTTCCTGCTTGGGCGCGATGCCTTCGCCGATGTCGCGCAAGTGATGTGCTGCGGTAATCAGCTCCGATTCGGCCTGGTTCTTGGTCTGGATGACGCGCGTGAGCGGCGAACCGACCCACAGCATCGCCCCGGTCACCAGCCCGGAATAGATGACGACGCTGACCACCAGATAGCCTGGAATCCACAACTGGTGCCCGGCTACGGCAAAACCGATGGATCCGCCAACCTGCCACAGCACCTGGACGAACACGACCGCCGTCAGCAGCGAGGAGATCACACTGACCACGAAGTCGATCGGTGCATCGGTGGCGATGCGGATGTCCTCGGCAATGCGATACTCCGGAATCTTCAGATCGCCCTGCACCGTCGCGAGCCGCGCATAGCGATCGTTCTCGACCCAATAGTTGATCACCTTGGTGCTCAACCATTGCCGCCAGTTGCGCTGCATCACCATGCGGCCCCACACCGAGACGATCGCCAGCACGACGCTCGCTAGGCAGAGCGGAATGAGCAGAGTGGCCTGCTGCCGCAGCCGCGTCGGATCGCGGCCTTCCAATGCGTCGAAGAAATCCCTGTTCCAGTAATTGAACCGAAACTGCACGTAGAGCTGAAGCACCACGAGGACGATCAGGGCGACGCAGAGCAGCCAGACCCGCCATGCCGTCGATCCGAGCCAGAATTGCCGCGCCGTGAGCCAGAACCGCGACCATTCGCGATTGCCGTCCTCGTTCTCGTCGTCGGAGATCATTGGTGATCCGGATGGGTGCGATTGATGAATCTTACCAAACATCCTTGCCTATGGTGGAACCGTTGTCATCTCGCGATTTAAGGGGCTCGCGGAGCGCCCTGCTTGATCTTGCGCAAGGCAGCCGCCGCCCGTCGCGACAAACTGAAGTTTGCGCTGCGATGCGGGAGATCACTGATGACGGCACCCGGCTACATCCGCTGGTTCAAGGACCTTCGTATCGAGGACGTGCCCGGGGTCGGCGGCAAGACGGCCTCGCTCGGCGAGCTGTATTCGGCGCTGGCGTCGCAGGGCGTGCGCGTACCCAACGGCTTCGCACTGACGGCCGCCGCCTATCGCGATGCCTTGCGCGCGACCGGCGCTGACGACGAGCTGCGCAAGCTGCTCGCAGGCCTCGACAAGCGCCGCATCGCCGATCTCGCCAAACGCGCGGCGAAGGCGCGCGCGATCGTTTTCGCGGCGACCGACCGTGACGACCTGCGCTACGAGGTCGCAGAGGCCTACAAGCAGCTGGAGCAGGAGTATGGCCGCGGCGTCGCGGTTGCCGTGCGCAGCTCGGCCACCGCCGAGGACCTGCCGAATGCGAGCTTCGCAGGCCAGCACGAGAGCTTTCTCAACATTCGCGGCGCCAAGGACCTGTTCGAGGCGTGCCGCCGCTGCTTCGCCTCGCTCTATACGGACCGCGCGATCTCCTACCGCATCGACAACGGTTTCGACCACGACAAGGTCGCGCTTTCAGTGGCGGTGATGAAGATGGTACGCTCGGACCGCGCCGCGAGCGGCGTGATGTTCTCGTTGGACACCGAGAGCGGCTTTCGCGACGCCGCCTTCATCACCGGGGTCTATGGCCTCGGCGAGACCATCGTGCAGGGCACGGTCGATCCGGACGAGTTCTACGTCCACAAGCCGACCTTCGCGGCCGGCTTCCGCAGCGTGCTGTCGCGCCGGCTCGGCGCCAAGGACAAGCGGATGGTCTATGCCAAAGCCGGCGTAAAGGCCGGCGCACGAAGCCGCGGCCCCACGACGCGCACCGAGACGACGCCGCCGGCCGACAGGGCGAAATTCTGCATCAGCGACGCCGACGTGCTGGAGCTGGCGCAGGCCACCATCGTCGTGGAGGCGCACTACTCGCAGAAGGCCGGCAGGCCGACACCGATGGACATCGAATGGGCCAAGGACGGCCGCGACGGTGCGCTCTACATCATCCAGGCGCGGCCGGAGACGGTGGCCTCGCAGCGGCGGCCCGAGGCGATCGAGACCTACGTTCTGAAGAAGACCGGCAGGACGCTGGCAACCGGCCGCGCCGTGGGCGAAAAGATCGCCACCGGCAAGATCCGCTTGATCCGCAATCCCAAGGATCTGAACGCGTTCCGCCCCGGCGAGGTGCTGGTCGCCGCGTCGACCAGTCCGGACTGGGAGCCGGTGATGAAGACCGCGGCGGCGATCGTCACGGATCATGGCGGCCGCACCTGCCATGCCGCGATCGTCGCTCGGGAGCTCGGCGTGCCGGCCGTGGTCGGCACGGAGGATTTCAGCAAGCGCGCGAAGACCGGAACGACGGTCACCGTCTGCTGCGCCGAGGGGGATGCCGGCCATGTCTACGACGGCGCACTGCCGTTCGATGTCGAGCGCCTGGCGATCGACAGACTGGAGAAGCCGCGCACCGGGATCATGGTCAATCTCGGCAACCCCGAACTGGCCTTCAAGACCGCGCTGCTGCCGAACGATGGCGTGGGCCTTGCGCGCATGGAGTTCATCATCAACCAGGCGATCGGCATCCACCCGATGGCGCTGGCGACGCCCGCAAAGGTGACCACGGCAAAAGATCGCGCGACGATCAAGCGCCTGACCGCGCGCTACAAGAAGCCCGCCGACTTCTTCGTCGAGCGGCTGTCGGAAGGCGTCGGCACCATCGCCGCGGCATTCTACCCGCGGCCGGTGATCGTGCGCCTCTCGGACTTCAAGACCAACGAATATGCCAGCCTGATCGGCGGCTCCGATTTCGAGCCGAAGGAAGAGAACCCGATGCTCGGCTTCCGCGGCGCCTCGCGCTATGCGCATCCCGCCTACGCCGCCGGTTTCGCGCTGGAATGCGCGGCGTTGCAGCGCGTGCGCGACACGATGGGGCTCTCCAATCTGAAGATCATGATCCCGTTCTGCCGCCGCGTGGAGGAGGCACGCAGGGTGATTGCGGCGATGGCCGGGCATGGCCTCGTGAGAGGCGAAAACGGGCTTGAGATCTACATGATGTGCGAGATCCCGAACAACGTCATCCTGATCGACGAGTTCGCCAAACATTTCGACGGCTTCTCGATCGGCTCCAACGATCTCACCCAGCTCACGCTCGGCGTCGACCGCGACTCCGACATCGTCGCCTTCGATTTCGACGAGCGTGATCCCGGCCTGCTGGCGATGCTGCGGATGGCGGTCGAGGGCGCGCACCGCAACCATCGCCATGTCGGCATCTGCGGCGAGGCGCCGGCCAACTATCCGGAAGTCGCGCGCTATCTGGCCGAACTCGGCATCGATTCGATCAGCGTCAATCCGGCGAGCGTCGTGCGCACCATGGAGATCGTCCGCACCGCCGAGCGGGAGCTCGCGACCCACAGGCCGCAGGCGCTGGCAAGCTGATCATCGCCGAAATTCAGGAACTGGTCTTGAAGAAGTCCAGCACGGTCGAAGCGCCGCCGATGACGTCGCCGCCGCCATAGAGGCTTGCCAGGAACGTGCCGCGATGGCTGGCGCCGGCGACCGCGATGCCTTGCGCAAAGCGCCCGTCGGCCGCCAGCGGCATCTTGACGAGGCTCGGCGGCAGCGCCTCGTCGAGAAGGCCGTAGTAGAACCGCATCGGGGCGTCATAGTCCCAATAGGTCGAGCTGTTGCCGGCCAGGCGGCGGAGGAAGCGGCTGTTGGTCTCGTGGGTGAAGCGCTCGAAGAAGCCGTCGACCAGCAGATCCGAGGGCTGCGGCACCGACTTGCTGAACGTCTCGTCCATGCTATAGCCGGCCCAGTATTTCTCGGCCAGCGCGACGTGCTGCGGCTTGATCGCAGTCTTGAACAGGTCGCCGAGCCGGTAATACTGGCGATAGCTGCCCAGGAGGACGATGACGCACGGCGTGATCCAGATCGGCTGCTTCGGATAGGTGCTGTCGGTCGACGCGCTGCCCGGTTGGGCGGACACCCAATAGCGCATCGAATCCGCAAGATTGTTGAACGGACTTTGCGTGGCGCTCGCCGCCACCGCGACGCGCCGCCGCTGCAGCTCCTGGCGCAGCCATTGCGTGTTCAAGGCACCCTGCGACCAGCCGTTCAGGAACAGCCCGGTCTTTCGCAGGCCGAGGTGATCGAGCGCGAGCAGACCCGCGTTCAACACGTCCAGGCAGCACTGCACGGTCGCGTCCTTCACCGCATAGGCCTCGCCGCGCCCCTGGCGATACGGTCCCTTGCCGAGATAGTCGGCCGCGATCAACGCAAAGCCGTTGCCGACCAGGCGCTGGACGTTGAACAGCGTCTCGATCGAATCGACATTGTCGCGCGGCTCGTAGTTCGGATCGGCCAGCTTGACGAGATTGGACGGGACCTGGTCGAACGACAGGATGGTGCCGTGCTGCCACGACACGACCGGCAGTGCGCCCTTGTGATCGGCGGGCAGCGCGAGCAGGCCGCTGACCTTGACGCGCTCACCGGTGCTGGGGATGCGCGTGTAGGTCGTCAGCCGGCGCAGTTCGACGTCGACCCGCGCCCCGTGCTTGTCGGCCGAGAATGGCGGCAAGATATTCTGCTCATTGAAGACGGCGTGGAGCTTCGCTGCGAGCGCATCGAGCCGATCCTTGCTGACGCGCACCGGCCGGCCAAGGCTTGCGCCGTCACGTGGCTGCGCGAAAGACGGGCCGGAGGAAAACGAAAATGCCGCAGCGCCGAGGCCGAGGCCGGCTGAGGCCAGCAGCCTTCGGCGGGATGGCCGGCCGGCCGAGGCTGCGGAGCTGAGCTCCGACGGGGTCAGCTTGGCCGTCGGCTGGGCCAATGCCTCTTCGGGTCCCCCGACCAGGGTATCCAGGCCGATCATTCGCCGCTTCATCACGTCCCTCCGAGCCGACTACAGCCGAGGGTAGTTCGCAAAGCCTAGCACTTGCTAAAATGGTGCAGCAATTGGAGCCGGATGTTTCGCCAGTCACCTGCTCTGTCGAGCCTCGCGTGGTCGCGTCGCGGCTCGCCTCCGCACGTCAAGCGCCGCCATGCGAATGATTTGCGATGGCGTTCTGCAGGCACACCAGGAAGAGATCGCGAGGACGAGATGAAGGCCTACCGCGCCGCTTCGAAGCCTCCGAGCACCGCGGTCAGGTTCTGCCCGAGAATGTCCGAGAGATAGCCGCCCTCCTGCACGAACACCGTGGGAAGGCCGAGCCGCGCGATCGCGCCGCCGATGCGACGGAAACCTGGCGTGGTCACGGAGAGCCCCTTGAGCGGATCGTGCTCGGAGGCATCGAGGCCGAGCGCCACCACGAGCGCACCGGGCGCGAACGCATGGATCGTCTTGGCCGCGGTCTCGAACGCCTTGAGATAGGTGTCGTCGCCGCTCTTGAGCGGCAGCGGAATGTTGAGGTTGGCGCCAAGCCCGGCGCCTGCACCGCGCTCATGCGCATAGCCCCAGACGAACGGATAGTAATGCGTGGGGTCGGCGTGGATCGAGATGGTCAGCACGTCGGGCCGCTCGTAGAAGATGCCCTGCGTGCCGTTGCCGTGATGGACGTCGACGTCGAGGATGGCGACGCGCTCGTGGCGCTGACGCAGATGCGCGGCCGCGATGGCGGAGTTGTTCATGAAGCAGAAGCCCGAGGCCATGTCCCGATACGCATGGTGGCCCGGCGGCCGGCACAGTGCGTACATCGCATCCTCGCCGTCGAGCAGCAGTTGCGCTGCGGTCGCAGCCACGTCGGTCGCGGCGCAGGCGCCTTCCCACGTCCCCGGCCCGATCGGCGCTGAGGTATCGGTCGTGTGCCAGCCCAGCCGCCCGACGATGTGCGTCGGATAGGTGGCGGCATTGCGAACGGGATGAATGTTCGGGATCATTTCCGCACCGGCATCGCCGAGCGCGGCCCAGGCGTCCCACGCCTCTTCCAGGAAATTGAGGTATTCCGGACTGTGCACGCGCGCGCGAGCTTCCTGGCCGAAATGAAGCGGCGCGACCAACTCGTGATGGCCGGCCTTCAATCCCGCAAGCAAACGATCCGCCCGCTCGGGCTGCTCGGTGGTGCGCTTGACGACGCCACGCACCAGATAGAATTGCGGATCATGGCTGCGATGCAGCTCGGTGTAGACGGCCTTCACGCGCAATGGCTCCTGTTCGCTCGCACCGACGATTGTGCACGCAGTCACGACGGATACAAGCACGGATGGTTCGCACGTCGATCGGTCCGTGCCGGCAGCTTCCAACCGGCGGAACGGTACGCTGTGCATCGTATCTTCTCGGCGGCGAGTGCGTCGGGATCCAGGCGATCCGGCGCGTGAGGCGCGGTGGATGTGGGGAGAGATCCGCCGCGACGGCGGTCGACTGCGCCACGAAATCTGCAAAACCTCGGCGCGCAAGCCTGACCAGTTCATGCATCGCAAGCCGCGGCTGGTGACGAGCCCCAGGCTTCAACCGGCATGGAGACCCCGGGGATCGATCCAAAATTTGCATCGATTGATACAGGCTTCGGTTTGGACCCCGGCCCTCCCTCTCCTCTAGGACAGTCATCGAGGAACGTACAAGAGAGGTGGAGCGCATGAGCGCTATCGTAACCACGGCCGAATTGCGCCGATCACGCGTGCGGCTGTTCATCGTGACCATGCTGTTCCTGGTCACGACCGTGAACTACGCCGACCGGGCGACCTTGTCGATCGCAGGACCTTCGCTGTCCAAGGAGCTGCATCTCGATCCCGTCGCGATGGGCTATGTGTTCTCCGCCTTCGGCTGGTCCTATGTGCTCGCGCAGGTGCCGGGCGGCTGGCTGCTCGACCGCTTCGGTTCGCGCTGGGTCTATGCCTGCAGCATCGTGATCTGGTCGATCTTCACCATGATGCAGGGTTGGATCGGCTTCTTTTCCGGCGCCGCCGCGGTCACCGCGCTGTTCGCGTTGCGCTTCCTGGTCGGTCTCGCCGAAGCGCCGAGCTTCCCGGCCAATGCCCGCATCGTCGCCGCCTGGTTTCCGAGCAACGAGCGCGGCACGGCGTCGGCCTTCTTCAACTCGGGCCAGTATTTCGCGACCGTGATCTTCGCGCCGCTGATGGGCTGGATCGCGCATGCGTTCGGTTGGCGCCACGTCTTCACAGTGATGGGTGCGCTCGGCATCCTCATGGGCCTGATGTGGATCAGGACCATGTACGGACCGAAGGAGCACGCGAGCGTCAACCAGGCCGAGCTCGACTACATCAAGGACGGCGGCGCGCTGGTCGACATGGAGGGCGCGAAGGACGCCAAGGCTACCTCCGGTGGTCCGACCTGGTCGCATATCGGACAGTTGCTGTCGAACCGCATGATGCTCGGCGTCTATATCGGCCAGTACTGCATCAACACGCTGACCTATTTCTTCCTGACCTGGTTCCCGGTCTATCTGGTCAAGGAGCGCGGCCTGTCGATCCTGCAGGCCGGCTTCGTCGCCACCCTGCCGGCGCTGTGCGGCTTCATCGGCGGCGTGCTCGGCGGTTTCATCTCCGACGCCATCCTGCGCAAGACGGGATCGCTGACGCTCGCCCGCAAGATCCCGATCGTCGGCGGCATGCTGCTGTCGATGGCAATCATCGGCTGCAACTATGTCGACGGCCAGGCGCTGGTGGTCGGCCTGATGGCGCTGGCGTTCTTCGGCAAGGGCATCGGCGCGCTCGGCTGGGCTGTGGTCTCCGACACCTCGCCGAAGGAAGCCGGCGGCGTCTCCGGCGGCCTGTTCAACACCTTCGGCAACCTCTCCAGCATCACCACTCCGATCGTGATCGGCTACATCCTGTCGGCCACCGGCTCCTTCAACGGCGCACTAGTGTTCGTCGGCCTCAACGCCCTGGTCGCGGCGTGCGCCTACTTGCTGATCGTCGGCAAGATCCAGCGCGTCCAGCTCCGAGCCTCCTGAGCACCACGCTTAGCTTCGCGTGGTCTCGACTCCAACGGCGGCCCCCCCCGGGCCGCCGTTTTTTTTTGTCGTGCCTCGCCGTCATTCCGGGGCGATACGCGGCAGCGCGGCGGAAGGAACGAAGACTCGCAGGATAGCGTCTAATTGAAAATCCAGTCGTCGACATGCACGAGCACGGATGAGCTAATCCCTGCCATAGCGAGAAATATGCAAAGCCAGAATACCAACCCAAAAAAGTACATCTTAGGCTGCACCTCGCGATCGTAGACGGCTCCACGAGCGAGCAGCCGCCCGGTTCGCAGGGCGGTCCAGACAATTGGACCTCCGAACCAGAGCAGCACCAAGGGAAACACGGCAAGGCCGGCAAGTACGATTTTCAGAGCCAACTGGAGCAATCCGGACCTGGTGGAAACGGACTCAGTCTCACCATCTCAACCTGCTGATCGACGCAGAGGCATATCACGCCAGCAAGGGAAATGCGAGGAAAGCGGGTAGCGGGGGTCCGCTACATCGCGAGACCCACTATTTTGGAAGCTCTGCTTCTTTGCCTGCGAACGGCCCAACTGGCCTCGCGGCGGTTGGATAGTCCGCCAATACCGCATTTGCGCGCGATCCAACCACGTCCTGAGATGCCAAATGAAGGCCGGCGCCCCGATGCGTTCACATCGCCTTGGCGAGCGCGAACAACCGGAAATCCTCGAGCGCCGCGTGCCGATGCGGGGCGACTTCGCGCTGGTAGGTCTCGGTGTCGACGATCGAGCGGAAGGCGGCGAAATCGCCGTATTCATTGATCGCCGCTTCGTCCCAGCGTTCGCCTTGCGGGCCGACCAGGCTCGCCAGGACCGGCACGGAAAACATCCGCACCAGCGGCTTACCGGCTGCGAGACGCCGGAAGGCCGGTCTATAGCGTTCGTTGAAGGCTTCGCGGCCCGAACAGGGCGCGGCGTCGAAGCCGTCCTCGTAACGCGCATACGCGCGGTAGCGCAACAGATTGAGCATGTAGACCGGCTGGCCGGGGGGAATCGCGCGCTCGGCGGCGTCGAGGGATTGCAGGGTGATTTCGATGGGGTTCATGGGACTTCTCGCGGTTTCTAGTGGCGCGGATGCGCGCTGACGCTCTCCATTTGGCCCATCGGAACGGCCTCTTGTAGCGACCGCGCCGCCATGACTATGTGGACAGGATGTCCACAATGACCTTGCCTCCCGACCTCTCGCGTCTCCTCGCCTTCGTCCGCGTCGTCGAGGCGGGCTCCTTCGCCGAAGCCGCGCGGCGGGCGGGGACGACCACCTCGGCGATGTCCAAGGCGGTCGCCCGCCTCGAACAGGCTCGCGGGATACGGCTTTTGCATCGCACCACCCATTCGCTGGCGCTGACCGAAGAGGGCGAGCGGCTGATGGCGGCGGGACGCGCGCTGGCCGAAAGTCTCGATCGCGTCCAATCCGCGCTCGGCGAAGCCACGCGTAACGATGGCGGACGGGTGCGAGTGACCGCCCCCGCCTCGTTCGCGCGTGCCTGCATCCTGCCGAGACTTCCCGCGTTCCTGCGGGAGCGGCCGGAAATCGAGATCGAGATCAAATTCCGCAACGAGATTCTTGATCTCGCGGCGGAAGGCGTCGACATCGCCATCCGCTCAGGACCCCTCGATCGCGCGCCCGGTCATCTGGCGCGGCGGCTTTGCACGTTCTCCTGGATCGCTTGCGCCTCGCCCGCGTATCTGAACGCGCGCGGCGCGCCGGCGACTCCATACGAGCTTTCCGAACATGACCACGTCGGCTTCCGCAATCCCGCGAGCGGGCAGATCCTGACCTGGCGCTTCACCGATCCGCGCGGCAAAAAGCTCGTTCGCGTCGCGCCCAAGCCCAAGCACATTTGCGACGACGCGCACGCTTCGGTCGCTTTGATCGCGAACGGGTTCGGCATCGGCTGGGGGCCGGCGTGGCTCTTCCATGAAGACCTGTGCACCGGCCGGCTCGTCGAAGTGCTTGCGCCCTGGCGTGCGCCGCCGGAGCCCCTATGGATGCTGCGCACCTCCAACCGCCGGCCGCCCCTACGCACGCAGCGCGTCATGGCGTTCCTCGCGACGCTTCCCGCCACGTTCAGCGACAAATCGGGATGAGGCGCCGGCCGTCAGCAGCTAAGCGGGCTTGGCAGCCGGCTGGATCGCAGCAGGACGGTCGCGACACGTGAGCCGTGGCGTGATGGGACAAGGCGCCGCGCTGCAGCCGCAGTCGACGAGCCGGCAGAGCTGGGCCATGTCGTGCACCACGACGTTGGAAGCCCGGACATCCACGCCGGCTGAGCGCAGCTTTGCAAACACCCGCGACAGGGATTCGGGCTTGAGACCGAGCCGGCCGGCGATCAGAGACTTATCGTAGGGCAGCTTGATCGTGCACGGCCCCGTGGTGCTGGGCGCCAGCGAAGCAAGGAACTCGGCGACCCTCTGCAATGCGCTCCGCGCCATCAGTCGCTCGATCTGCTGCGCCAATCGATGCAGGTGCTGCGAGGTCGACGCGATCATCGCGATCGCGACTTCGGGCATCCCACGAATGCAGCTGAGCACGTGGCCGGCCGGAATGACCATGACCCGCGCCGCCGTCGCCGCGCGGGCCGTGGCCGGATAGTGACCGGACGTGAAGGTGACAGCCTCGGCAAAACTCTCGCCCCTGCCGAGCACGTTGAGCACCGCCTCGTCGCCCGCCGCCGTGACCCGATAGAGCTTGATCCACCCCTCCATGATGATGAAGAAGGCGTCCGCTGCGTCACCCTGGCGGAACAGCGCACGCCCGGGACGAAGGTTCAAGATGCTGGCTTCGGCGAGGAGGACGGCCATCTCGTCGGGCTTGAGGCCACTCAATACGGGAATCCGGGCAGCGATCTCAATATCAACCGGAGTGGGGGTCAACATGCAGACTGAGCACATCTGAGTTCACCTCGAAAGGACGCGGCAGTACCTATCCCGAGACGTAGGACGCCCCGGGGGCGCCGTGCAGGAAGCCGTTGGCGAACGGAACGTCCGGATAGATCTCGCGCAGGCGGCCCGTTGCGGCTTCGGCTTCCACGCGCCCCGCCAGGACCGCCTGGAAATGCTCGGACACCGCGACCATGTCGCAGGCCTGAGGTGATAGCCGCAGCGATGTCACGCCGCTCTGCTTCAGACGATCGAGATCGCCGAGCAGGTTTGAGCACCCATGCGACAGCGTCTGCACGCCGTTCATGGTGAGGAACGCCTGGTTGTCCAGCGTCGTTACGACGAGGCCGTCGGGGTCCTGCTCGCACACGAAGCGGCAATTGTCCTTGGCGAGCTTGTGCAGGCGGGCGTGATAGCAGCGCGCGGAGATCGCGAGCGGCACACGGCCGAAGGCGAATACTTCGATCGCCACCTCCGGCACGGCGCCGGCGATGGCGGCAACCGAGGACAGCGGCAGCTCCGGCGGCAGGCAGATCCGGGTGGCGCCCTTGGCGGCATGAAACGCGGCGCTGGCCTCGTTGTAGATGTTGACGAAGGGACCGATGGCATGCGGCCGGCCTGCAATCGATTTGAGGCAGGTGAGATCGTTGACTTCGACGAGACCGTCGCCGAACTCGGCGAGGCCTGCCGTCTGCCGGCGCTCGCGTCGCAACGACACCAGGACCAGCGAACCCAGCAGCACCTGCTTGCCAGCCGCGGCAAGCCGTTCGGTGACTTCAGGCAGATACGGTTCGAAGAACGGCGCGCGCTTCGAGCACACGACCTCGCCGACCACGACGCGGTCGACCGGGGCCTCGTCGGCGATGCGAAAGTAGAAATCACGCCAGCGCTCCGGCTGCCAATTGTAGAGCACGGGTCCCAGAGTGAGTTGCATTCGCTCTACGCCTTGATCCGCCATTGTCATGTCGTCTAACGCCAGGTCTTGCGGTAGGCGCCCTGCGTGGTGGCCTGCCCTTCGGTGAATGCCGTGAGGTCGGCCGCCTCGGTGGACCGGCCGGCATCGAGCGCTGCCAGCACGCTGCGAAAATGCCGCACCACGCTGTCGACATAGGCGCGGCCGCGCTGGCGGCCCTCGATCTTGAGCGCGGTGACGCCGGCTTCGCGCAGGCCCGCGAGCAGGGTCGTGGCATCGAGGCTGACCGGATCCTCGAAGAGGTAGCCGGCGCCCTGTGCGGTCGAGAAACGGCCCTTGCACAGCGTCGGATAGCCGGCAGGCTCGTCGCGGCCGAAGCGGTTGATGGTGAAGCCGCCGAGCCTCGAGGTCGTTCCCTGTGGCGTCTCCTGATAGGCGACGTGACTGGGCGGCGAGCATACGCCCTGCATGTTCGGTGACTTACCGGTGGCGTAGGAGGACAGCGAGCAGCGGCCCTCGGCCATCACGCAGAGTCCGCCAAACACGAACACCTCGGTCTCGCAGGCCGTCTCACGGGTGATCTCGGCGATCTCGGATACGCTCAGCACGCGCGGCAGCACCACGCGGCGGGCGCCGAAATTCTCGACATAGAAGGCGATCGCGTCGACATTCGCCGCCGCCGCCTGCACCGAGACATGCAGCCGCTGTTCCGGATGGCGACGCGCGGCATGGTCCATCAGCCCGACATCGGCAAGGATCAGCGCGTCGGCCCCGGCCTCGACGGCATCGTCGACCGCGCGACGCCACAGCTCAACGGCGCCGGCGCGCGGGAAGGTGTTGATCGCGACCAGCACCTTGGCGCCGCGCCGATGCGCGAACGTGATCCCTTCGCGCATCTGCTCGCGGCTGAAATTCAGCCCGGGAAAGTTGCGGGCATTGGTCTCGTCGGCGAAGCCGCAATAGACGGCATCGGCACCGGCTTCGACCGCGCTCTTCAGCGCCGCTGGCGTCCCTGCCGGACAGATCAACTCCATCGTCGCATCCCGCTTTCGTTCGTCGTCGATCTCAGCAGCGAGTCGCGCGCGGCCGCGAGCAGGCGTTGCGCGGGCACGCCGAACGGCCCCGAGAGCGTTGCGATCTCAGCGACCAGATCCAGACCGGCATCGTCGATCGCATTGCGGAGCGCCAGCACCGCCTCGATATCGCCTTCGATGACCAGCTGACGCGAAAACATCAGCGCATCGCCGTCGAGCCGGCCCTCGACCAGCGCCAGCAGGCTCACGATCGACGCGGAGATGGAGGCATTGAGGTCGGTGGGCAACTCGCGCACCGCCGCGAGTTGCGGCTGCTGCGGGCCCGCCTGAATCACGAATGCGAACGGCAGATCGGTCGGCTTGATGCCAAAGCGCTTTCCGCGATGCGACCCGAGCCGGTCGAGCAGATGCGGATGCCGGCGCAGAAGCCCGCGCAGGAAAGCGCCGAGCGCAATCTGCAGCGGCAGCAACGGCAACGGACGCAGCGCCTGCCTGAGCAGCGGCGGCAACAGTGGCAGTGAGGTCGAAGACGCGTCCTGAAGAGAACTCATGGCACAAGCTCTGGCCGGATCGGCGGGGGAAGTATTTGACCCGGAACAAAGATCATACTGATTGTTCCAGCTACGAGGCGTTTTTTGAACGGAGCCTATCGTTGCGACGTGATGTCCCTCGCTTCCGCGAGCTGTCGGATTTCCTGCGCTTTCTCGACGAGCGGGGACAGCTGCGACGCATTCGCGACAGCGTCTCGGTCGTCCACGAAATCACCGAGATCCATCGCCGCGTCATCTCCGCCGAAGGGCCCGCGCTGCTGTTCGAACGGCCGATCAAGGCGTGCGGCTCACTCTCGGCAATGCCGCTCGTCACCAATCTGTTCGGCACCGTGGAGCGGGTGGCCTGGGGCATGGGCGTGCAGCCCGAACGATTGGCGGAGCTCGGCAAGATGATGGCGGAGCTGCGCGCCCCGCAACCGCCGCGCGACATCAGGGAAGCGCTGCAGAAGCTGCCGCTGGCGCGCGCGGCGCTGTCGACCCGGCCGAGGCTGCGATCAGCCGCGCCGGTGCATGAATGTGTCACCATGGGCGATGACATCGACCTGACCACCTTGCCGGCCCAGATCTGCTGGCCGGGCGAGCCGGCGCCGCTGTTGACGTGGCCGCTCGTCATCACCGTCCCGCCGGACGCATCCACCGGCGAGCAGGAAAATGTCGGCGTCTACCGCATGCAGGTGCTCGGCCGCGATCGTGCCATCATGCGCTGGCTCGCTCATCGCGGCGGCGCCCGCCACCACCAGCAGTGGCAGGCGCTGGGGCGCGACATGCCGATCGCGATCGTGATCGGCGCCGATCCCGCCACCATCCTCAGCGCCGTGCTGCCATTGCCCGAGACCATCTCCGAGCTGCGCTTCGCCGGCATCCTGCGCGGCGACCGCCCCGAGCTGGTCGAATGCCTCACCGTGCCCCTGACGGTGCCGGCGGCCGCCGAGATCGTGATCGAGGGCGTCGTGTCGGCCACCGAAACCGCGCCGGAGGGGCCCTATGGCGATCACACCGGCTACTACAACGCCGTCGAGAACTTTCCGGTGCTGCAGGTCACCGCGATCACCACGCGTCGCAGCCCGCTCTATCTGTCGACGTTCACGGGACGCGCGCCGGACGAGCCGTCTCGAATTGGCGAGGCGCTGAATACGCTGTTCGTCCCTTTGATCCGGCAGCAATTCCCGGAGGTGGTCGACTGCCATCTGCCGCCAGAGGCCTGCTCCTACAGAATCGCCGTCGTAGCGATCAAGAAGCGCTATCCGGGCCAAGCCCGCCGCATCATGCTCGGCCTGTGGTCGATGCTGCCGCAGTTCAGCTACACCAAGCTCCTCATCGTGGTCGACCAGGACATCGACGTCCGCGACTGGCGCGCGGTGATGTGGGCCGTCGCGACGCGCAGCGACTCCTCGCGCGATCTCGTGCCGCTTGCCAACACGCCGATCGACTATCTCGACTTCGCCTCGCCAAAATCCGGCCTCGGCGGCAAGCTCGGCATCGACGCCACAACCAAGCTCGGCGCCGAGACCGAGCGCGCCTGGGGCGAGGTGCTGGCGATGGACCCCGCCGTAGCGGCACGCATCGACGCGATGTGGCCGAGCCTCGGCCTCGGCGAGGGCGGGGCCGGTCGAGTGGCCTCGGCATGAGCGGACGGCACCACGTCATCGTCGGCATCAGCGGCGCCTCGGGCGCCGCGATCGGTGTGCGCATCGTCGAACGGCTCGCGGAGCAACCGCAATGCACGGTCCATCTCGTGGTGTCTGACGCTGCCGTGCGCACCTTGCACGAGGAGGTCGGCCAGGGCAGCCTGGCGCGGCTGCGCGATCTGGCGGCGCATGCTCATGATGTCGCCGACATCGGCGCGAGCATCGCCAGCGGCTCGTTTTCTGCAGCCGGCATGATCGTGGCGCCCTGCTCGATCCGCACCCTCTCGGCGATAGCCTGGGGCCAGCTCGACAACCTCCTGGTCCGCGCCGCCGACGTTCAACTCAAGGAGCGCCGCCGGCTGATCCTCTTGGTGCGGGAGAGCCCGCTGCATCTCGGTCATCTCCGAGCGATGACGCAGGCCACCGAGATCGGCGCGATCATCGCGCCGCCAGTGCCGGCGTTTTACCTGAAGCTCCAGTCGCTCGATGACGTCATCGAGCAGATCGCCTGTCGCGCGATCAACCTGCTCGACGTCCCCGGGCTCCGCGCCAACGCGCGGGAGTGGCTTCCGGACCGGACGACCGAAGCAAGCAATCTTGCTGAGGTAGCGAAGCAAGACAGACGATAGGACTTGAAGACAGAACACGACAGACGCACTCGGGCGATGAGCCGAAGGCGTCCGCGACGGTTGACGTGTTCTTCGACGAGCGGGAGTACCGACGCCGCCTCTCCGTGCTGCCGCGCGAACCTGGACCGTTCCCGGCCGAGCAGCCGCCAGCTTTTCGCTTTCGTTCGGTCAATTGACGTTGTCGAAACCCAGCGCAGCACGAACGGCCGGATCAATTCTGGATGGGGTCCAAGGCGGATCGAATGTCATCGTCACGTCCACGGCTTCGACGCCCGCAATCTCCGCAATGCTGCATACGACCCCTTCCTTGAGAAAACCTGTTGCGGGGCATCCGGGCGTCGTGGCCGTCATCGTGACATGCACAACGCCATCCGTCGCCGTGATGTCGTAGATGAAGCCGAGATCGACCACGTTTTCTCCCAGCTCCGGATCGATGACCACGCGCATGGCGTCGCGGATGCGGTCGATGACATCGCGGCTCATAGCGGAGCCCTCACCGACAGTTCGTAGGTCGATCCATCCGGCGTAAACCCGCCGAGCCAGCGAAAGCCACGTTTCTCAAGTTCAGGGAACAGGAACACCGGCTCGCGCCCCAGAAGTGCCGACAAGGTCTCTCCAGGGCCCAACTCCTCCGCGGCCGCAAGGATGCGCACCATCGGCTCGGGTGGGTCGAGCTCCCGGTTGTCGAGCGTGACCACGGGATCTGGCCATCGCTCGAATGCGAGGCTGGCACCAGCGTCTTCCTGACCGGCGTCCTCGGCAGCCAGCGGCGAAAACAGCACTTCCCAGTCGCCATCGTCGAGCGGTCGATCGGTGTGGGCGAAGCCCTTTTTTGCCATGACGGAGAGCAGCGGAATCGGCCTGAAGCTCGCGATCAGCCGCACGCCCTGGCCTGGCGCCAGCCGGCCAACCGCGTCCATGATGATGGAGAACGGCTCGCCTCCGGCCCTGAGAATCGGTCGGACGTCGACGTCAATGTACGCGATCATGGCTTCCCTCCTAGTTTCTGGCGAACAACAGGCTTGGCGCGATGGCTCCGGCCGGAAGCCTCCGGGAGCCCGCAACATCGGAAAGACGTCGGACTCGCACAAGCTCGTGTATGATTCCAATACTGCCCACGGCCATGACCGCCGCGGCGCCGCGAAACGCCTGGTCCTCGCCCATCATCAACATGATGGTCGCCGCCCAGACGCCTAGAAAATAGATGATGAACCACTTCTCGGACCGGCGTTCCACCGCCAGGTCCTGAACCCGTGGCGTCGGGCCGCGCCCCATCACGGGACCGTAGGTTTCGAGCCAGGTCAGAAAGGCGACAATCTTGTAGAGCTTCGCGAATATGAGACCAGACAGCCAGCCGAACACGGCCAAGAACGCGAACGCGCCGACATGAACGCCGACCTTTCCGGTGACGATGATGACGGTGCCGAGCGCCACCGTCGCCGCCAGATTGGCGAAAGACACGGTTGCCATCCGCATGTTCAGCTCGAGCTGGCGCCGTTTGCGGGAGCGATAGATCGTCGCGATGTCCCGTCCATACAGCGCAAGCGAGATCACCCCAAGACCAGCAGCGAGGATGAGCACGGCTCCGAGCTCGGCTGCGAGGCCGATTGCGAACAATCCGCCCACGACTGCCACCGATAGCGCGAGCGCACCAAATTTCAGCGCGGATGTGCTCTGTCGATCGCCGAGGTCCGCCGAGAGCATGAACATGGCCAGCAGGCGATAGCTCACCCCCATGGCGGTCAGGGTCAGCCAGCCTCCCAGCCCGGCAATCGCATGGATCGGAATCGCCGCGGCCAGGAGCGCGGCGCCGAAGGTGCCCGCCGATCCGGCGAGAGCAAACGAGAACGCGGCGCCGAGCGCGACAGTCGCGCATAACGAGCCAAGTCCGGCGATGACAAATAGAGCAGACCCCTTCGGCTGGCTGAAGAGAGTCAGGCCCAGATCGAGCGCGACCATCGCCAGACCGGCGCCGAGCACCACGCTGCCGGCCGGCAGAAGCCAAGCGGCTGGAGCAATTCGTCCGGCCAGTGAGAGGAAACCCGATATCAGGCAGACCAGACCGACGTTGATGAGGAACAAGGCCGGCAAGGCCCATTTGTCGAAGGGGAGCGGCCTTGCGACGAGAACGGGAACGAACTGGAACAAGGCGCCGCATACCGAGAGACTGAGCCAACCGATGCAGACCGCATGCACAACGACAAGCGTATCGGGAGCGCCGAGGTCTGCAGCGGGGTAACCGAGTCCGCCGACCAGCATTGCCAAGGCAACGAGCAGCCACCCCAGCGCTGCCGCGAAATAGCTCATCGTCCAGCGCGAGATTTTCGCTCCAATCATGAGCGGCTCCAGTTCTTGATCGCGGACGCAGCACTCGCGACGACGCTGCGCCATTCGGCAATTGCCGTGGCGCCCGGAGGAACACAGTCCCCTCACGCCCGAAGGAAGCGCGAGCAATGAGCTTGCGCCATACAATCTCCCGACCATCGGAAAGATGCTAGTCGGGCCCGACCGGCCATTCTTTGTCGGAGCGCAACATTTCGCGTCATCAGCGTCGTGATGACGACTCCAGCACGACCGGCGGACTCCCTGTCGCGTCGAGGAACATCCATGTCAGCCGGCAGATATCTTCGGCGGCCCGGCTCGGCAGTTCTGTGTCCCCCGACCCGTCGATTGCTCGCAATCGCGATCAGCGCAGCTGGCTGGCTGAGTCTATAGTTCGATCCTGCCGAACACTTTCCAGCCACCGCTCCACGTCTCCGCGGGCTTCGAGCTCAATCCCCATATCTCCGGAGAAATCTCTCCAGGCATCGATATTGCTGCGCGGCACGCCGACAATCGTCGGTATCGCGAGGTCCAGCGCGCGGGCAATCAGATCAAGCGTTCCGCGTCCCCCGCACTCTGCCTTGCCAAATTTGTTCAACACCAGGATGTTTGGACGCGCATCCAGGCTGGCGAGGACTCGAACCGTCACCTCTGCCAGCGCCGATTCATCCAGCCGGCAACCTCTCGCTCCCGATCCACGATCCTCGAAGATCGGGGTTTGATTGGCCGTGTCGATCTCCTCGAGCAGGACGTCGCACCGGCGATTTTCGTCGAGGAACAGCCTTCGCTGCAGTGCGCCGGCGACCTTCAATCGCACTCGACGCGAGTGATCCACGAGGTGATCGAACGTCTCGTAGGGATATTTCCCGTCGTCGTAGACGAGCGCCACGAGCGGCGCGGCCTCAACACCGACCTTCTCTACCATCTCATCGTGCATGCGAATCCCAACATCAGCTTGATGCTTCGACATGTCCAACCCACTCCTCCAGCACAGATAGCCTGTGGCGGACCCGGCCTAGGAGTGATCGATTTCATCCCTCTGCAGCGACCATTTGATCATGGACGTCAGACAGACGATCGCGGGATCGGCGGCTCTGTCGATGGCGCTCATCAACCCGAGCCAATCCTCGTTCTCGGCGAGATTTGCAAAGCGCCGGACAGCAGCCGACGCATACTCACCGACATCCTCGCCGAGGCGATCCGCGACAGAGCTGACGCGCACCAGGAGCGTAAGGTCGCCACACCCCTGCAACACCGCACTCGACTTCGCGTCGTCGCTGAGATCGTGAATGAGATCCCCGAGCAGCATGATCGCCCCCTCTACTGCGGCGGCGCCGATTGCGGCGCCGGCAAAGTCACGCCAACGATCGCCGCGCGGCCTGCCAGATCGGCGACATATTTCGCGAGCGCCTGGTGCCGGACACGCTCGGTGAGATATTGCGAAATGCGCGCCCTCGCCATGTCGAACGGCAGGACTTGTCCGGGGGCCCGCCGGTCAAGGCGCACGACATGGATACCAAAGCGTGTCTCAATCAGACCGACCTCTCCAACCGACATCCGGGCCAGCGCGGCGTCGAACTCGGCGGTCGTCTGCCCACGCGACAGCTGCCCGAGCCTGCCACCATTCTCCGCCGAGACCCTGCAGTCGGAGCGATCGCGCGCGATGGTCTCGAACACCTCCGGGCTTCTCCGCACGGCCTCCATGATCGTCCGCCCCTCGTCTCGCGCAGCCGATCGAGCCAGCGAATCGCTGCTCGGCGCGATCAGCAGGATGTGCGACGCTTCGTAGAGCTCGCCGACAAGGAACCGTTGCCTGTTCTGATCGTAGAAGCGACGGCACGTCGATTCGTCCGGCTCGTGTATCAGAACCTCGCGCGCGATCAGCGCCCGCATCGCCGCTTCTTCCTCGGTTTCGCTGCGACCTTCGGCATCACGCAGAGGGGAGGCCGTTACGCCGAGCCTCCTGACCTCCTGTCTCAGCAATTCGCGCACCGCAAGCGCGCGCGCCGCCGCTTGCCAGGCGAGGATCGGCTTGTCCGACGGATGGTTCTGAACTTCCCGGGCAATGACGTCGCGTTCGATCACGACCCCGTTCACACTGACCATCTTCGGCTTTGGAAGCGCCGCGCCCAATGAACAGTCCATCGGTTACTCCGCAGGCTGAATCGGTTGCACAAGATGACGGCGTCCGTCGCGGCTGCGCACTACCTGATAGCCGCGGCGGCCGAGATACCACACCGGCGCACTCCAGATGTGGACCAGGCGGGTGAAGGGGAAGAGCAGGAAGATGGTCATTCCCAGGACCAGATGCGCCTTGAAGATCGGATGGACGTCGACAATGTTGGCGGCGATTCCAGGCTGCAACGTGAGAATGCCCTGCGCCCAGGCCATGAACTTGACCATCTCCTGACCATCGAGATGACCGAGCGACACGGGGATGGTCGCCAAGCCAAGCAGCAGCTGGACGAACAGCACCAGAAGGATACCCGTGTCAGCAAAAGACGACGTCGCGCGGATCCTGGGATCGAAGAGCCTGCGATGCGCGAGGAGCGAAATGCCGACCAGGCACATCAGCCCGGCGCCGCCACCGGCGACGACCGCGAGCATCTGCTTGAAGCCGTGCGACACGCCGAGCATGTCAAACACCCAGATCGGCGTCAGCAGCCCGACGAAATGCCCCGCAAAAATGAAAAGGATCCCGACATGGAAAAGGTTCGAGCCCCAGATCAGTTGGCGCCGCCGAAGCAGCTGACTCGAGCCCGAGCGCCACGTGTACTGCTCGCGGTCGAATCGAATCAGACTGCCGATCAGAAAGACGGTCAGGCAGAGATAGGGATACCAGCCGAAGACGATGGCATTGAGCGTTTGCATGGCCAATCCCCTCATTGCAACTGTGACGGCGGCGCGTTGACCGCACGTTTGGCGTGGCGCAGTTTTGCGATCAGATTGTCGTGCCCACAGGCTGCCCGGTCGCCGCCTCCCGGGCCGAACCTGACCTCTTCGTCCTCCCAGGCCGCGTCGAGCGCGTGCAGGTCCATCGGATCCACGTCCGCCGCCTTCAGCAGCTCATCGACGATCTCCGCGCGGGGCTGGTCCGCGGCGATCTGGAGCAGCGCGTCGAACACCGCCCGATAGCTCGACTGCCGGCGCCCCAATCGTTCCGCGAGCGCGGCGATGATGTGGCTGGTCTGGCCGAGCAGCTCGCGCGCGTCCGCAAGCTCCCGGGTGGCGAGGAATTCGAGGAACAGCGGCAGATAATCCGGCAGCTCGTTGCCGGCGATGACGAGGTCGGCATTGTCATACATAGCGCGCAGGTCGACCATGGCCTGGCCGCGGTCGCGGCCTTCGCCATGGACGTGCTCGAACAGATGCAGCGCCAGGGTCTTGCTGTGGTCGAACAGCAGGCCGTAGCGCTCCTGCAGGTCGTAGACGTCGCCCGAGGCGATCTCCTGCAGCAGCACGTCGAGCTCCCGGCGAATGCCAGGCTGGACGAGGCCTTCCTGGTCGAGCACTCGCGCGAGCTCCGGGATGGCCGCGATCAATTCCCCGCTCGGATAGTTCAGCAACGCCGACAGCACCTTGAACGTCTTCATCAGGCGACCTCCATCGGATTCTTGGTCTTGCGCGGCGACCCGAACAGGTTGACTTCGCTCTCGCCCCCGGAGCAGCCGTTGCCGAACGAGAAGCCGCAGGAGCCGCGGATATCAAACGCGTCGGCACCGAGCTCGCGGTGCGCGGTCGGGATCACGAAGCGGTCCTCGTAGTTGGCGATCGCCATGATGTGGTACATGTCGTCGATCTGCGCGCCGCTCAGGCCGACGCGCCTTGCGATCGCCTCGTCGACCACGCCATCGATGGTCTTGGCCCGCATATAGGCGCGCATGGCCAGCATTCGCTCGAGCGCCAGCGTCACCGGCTTCTCGTCGCCCGCGGTCAGCAGATTGGCGAGGTACCGCATGGGAATGCGCAAGGACTTGACGTCGGGCATCTCGCCATCGTGCCCGATCTTGCCCGACGAAGCCGCCGACGTGATCGGCGACAGCGGCGGCACGTACCAGACCATCGGCAAGGTCCGGTATTCCGGGTGCAAGGGGAAGGCGACCTTCCATTCCATCGCCATCTTCCAGATCGGCGACCGGATCGCTGCCTCCAGCCAGGCATGCGGAATGCCCTGGCGCTCGGCCTCTGCAAGCACGTTGGGATCGTTCGGATCGAGAAAGACGTCGAGCTGGGCCTGGTAGAGATCGCCCTCGTCGGGCTTGGACGCGGCCTCGGCGATGTGGTCCGCGTCATACAGCACGACACCGAGATAGCGAATGCGCCCGACACAGGTCTCGGAGCACACGGTCGGCTGCCCCGCCTCGATCCGAGGATAGCAGAAGATGCACTTCTCCGATTTTCCCGAGGACCAGTTATAATAGATCTTCTTGTAGGGACAGCCGGAGACGCACATTCTCCAGCCGCGGCACTTGTCCTGATCGATCAGGACGATGCCGTCCTCCTCGCGCTTGTAGATCGCGCCGGACGGGCAGGATGCGACGCATGCCGGATTGAGGCAGTGCTCGCACAGCCGCGGCAGATACATCATGAAGGTGTTCTCGAACTGGCCGTAGATCTCCTTCTGTACGCCGTCGAAATTGATGTCCCGAGAGCGCTTGGCGAATTCGCCGCCCAGGATCTCTTCCCAGTTGGGTCCCCACTCGATCTTTTCCATCCGCTCTCCGGACACCAGCGAGCGCGGCCGCGCGGTCGGCATCGCCGATGCCTCGGGCGCACTCTGCAGGTGCTGATAGTCGAAGGTGAACGGCTCGTAGTAGTCATCGATCTCAGGAAGATCAGGGTTGGCGAAGATGTTCGCCAGAACCCGCCACTTGCCGCCGATCCGCGGCTGGATCGACCCGTCGCGATTGCGCGACCAGCCGCCCTTCCAGCGAGACTGGTTCTCCCAATCCTTGGGATAGCCGACGCCCGGTTTGGTCTCGACGTTGTTGAACCACGCGTATTCCATCCCCTCGCGGCTCGTCCAGACGTTCTTGCAGGTCACGCTGCAGGTGTGGCAGCCGATGCACTTGTCGAGATTGAGCACCATGGCGATTTGAGCACGGATCTTCATTCTGCAGCCTCCGAGGGGGTCGTGGCCGACCGGTCAGCAGTCGGCTGGTCCAGCCAATCAATCTTCGACATCTTCCGGACGATGACGAATTCGTCGCGGTTGGCGCCGACCGTGCCGTAGTAGTTGAAGCCATAGGCCTGCTGAGCGTAGCCCCCGATCATGTGCGTCGGCTTCGGAACGACACGCGTGACCGAATTGTGGATGCCGCCGCGCTGCCCGGTCTGCTCGGAGCCCGGCACGTTCACGATCTTCTCCTGCGCATGATACATCATGCACATGCCCTGCTTGACCCGCTGCGAGACCACTGCGCGCGCAACCAGCGCACCATTGGTGTTGTAGGCTTCGATCCAGTCATTGTCGGCGATGCCGGCAGCCTTTGCGTCGATCTCGCTGATCCACACGATGGGACCGCCGCGCGACAAGGTCAGCATCAGGAGGTTGTCGGTATAGGTGGAGTGGATGCCCCACTTCTGATGCGGCGTGATGAAGTTCAGGACGACGGACGCATTGCCGTTCGGCTTGCGATCGATCACCGGCTTGACGGTCTTGGTATCGATCGGCGGCCGGTAGACGCAGAAGCCCTCGCCGAAGGCCCTCATCCACAGGTGATCCTGATAGAGCTGCTGCCTGCCGGTCAGCGTCCGCCAGGGAATCAGCTCGTGGACATTGGTGTAGCCGGCGTTGTAGCAGACCTTCTCCGACTCGAGCCCCGACCAGATCGGCGACGAGATGATCTTGCGCGGCTGCGCAACGACGTCGCGGAACCGGATCTTCTCATCCTCCTTCGGAATGGCGAGATGAGCATGGTCGCGGCCGGTGAATTGCTCCAGCGACGACCACGCCTTGACCGCGACCTCGCCATTGGTTTCCGGCGCCAGGCTGAGGATCACCTCGCAAGCGTCGACCGCACTGTCGATGCGAGCCAGCCCCCGGGTCGGCCCGTCCTCGGCGACGACGCCGTTGAGGCGCTTCAGGAGCTCGACCTCATGGTCGGTGTTCCAGGCCATCCCCTTGCCGCCATTGCCGAGCTTGTTCATCAGCGGTCCAAGCGAGGTGAAGCGCTTGTAGAGATTCGGATAGTCACGTTCGACCACCGTGACCGCCGGCATGGTCTTGCCGGGGATCGGGTCGATCTCGCCCTGCTTCCAGTCCTTGACGTCGAACGCCTGCGCGATTTCGCCTGGACTGTCGTGCATGATCGGGGTCAGCACGACGTCCTTCTCGACCCCGAGCACTTCGGGCGCGACCCTGGAGAAGGCCTCGGCGATGCCCTTGTAGATGTCCCAATCGCTGCGCGATTCCCACACCGGATCGATCGCCGCCGAGAGCGGATGGATGAAGGGATGCATGTCGGACGTATTGAGGTCGTTCTTCTCGTACCAGGTGGCCGTCGGCAGAACGACGTCCGAATACATGCACGTGGTCGACATCCGGAAGTCGAGCGTGACCAGCAGATCGAGCTTTCCTTCCGGGGCCTCCTCGTGCCAGGTGACCTCGACCGGCCTGTTATGGCCCTGGTCGCCGAGGTCCTTGCCGAGCACGCCATGCTTGGTGCCGAGCAGATGCTTGAGGAAGTATTCGTGGCCCTTGCCTGAGGCGCCGAGCAGGTTCGAACGCCAGACGAACAGGTTGCGGGGCCAGTTCTTCGGCTCATCGGGGTCCTCGCAGGAGAGCTTCAGCTCGCCCGACTTCAAGGCCGTCGCAACGTAGTCCTTCGGCTCCAGGCCGGCGGCGGCGGCGCGCTTCGATACCTCGATCGGATTGGCCTGCAGTTGCGGCGCCGACGGCAGCCATCCCATGCGCTCCGCGCGGACATTGTAGTCGATCAGCGCGCCATCCCAGGAGCCGGCCGGTGCGGTCGGTGAGAGAATCTCGCTGACATTGACCGTCTCGTAGCGCCATTGGTCGGTGTGGGCGTAGAACGCCGAAGTCGAATTCATCTGCCGCGGCGGGCGCCCCCAATCGAGCGCAAAGGCGAGCGGCGTCCAGCCCGACTGCGGCCGCAGCTTTTCCTGGCCCACATAATGCGACCAGCCACCGCCGGACTGGCCGACACAGCCGCACATCACCAGCATGTTGATGATGCCGCGATAGTTCATGTCCATGTGGTACCAGTGGTTCAGACCGGCGCCGACGATGACCATCGAACGCCCCCGGGTCTTCGACGCATTCGAGGCAAACTCGCGGGCCACCGCGATGATCTGGCCGCGCGGCACCCCGCAGATCGCCTCGGCCCATGCCGGGGTGTACGGCTCCAGATCATCGTAGCTCTTGCCGAGATGGTCGCCGCCGAAGCCGCGATCGACACCATAATTGGCGGCGAACAAGTCGAAGACCGTGGCCACGACCGCCTCACCATCGGCAAGACGAAGTCGCTTCACCGGCACGTTGCGGGTCAGCACGTCCGGATGATTGGTGCCGCTGAAGTGATCGTGCTGACGGTTGCCGAAATAGGGGAATCCCACCGGCGCGATCTCGTCCTCGATGCCGGCCAGAGACAGCCGCAGCCGGGTATCGTTGTTCGCCGAGCTCTTCTCTTCCAGGCTCCACTTGCCCTTTTCGCCCCAGCGGAAGCCGACCGATCCCTTGGGCACGACAATGGCCCCGCTGATCTCATCATAGGCAACGGTCTTCCATTCGGGATTGTTGGCCTCGTCGAGAGATGTGGCGAAATCCGAGGCGCGCACGAACCGCTCAGGAACGAGCCGTCCCTCGGATTTCACCAGCCGCACCAGAAATGGCATATCCGTATACTGGCGCGCATAGTCGTTGAAGTATGGCGTCTGCCGGTCGATGTGAAACTCCTTGAGGATCACGTGACCCATCGCCATCGCCAGCGCCGCGTCGGTGCCCTGCTTCGGCGACAGCCAGAGATCGGCGAATTTCGCAGCCTCGGAATAGTCCGGGCAGACAACGACGCTCTTGGCCCCCTTGTAGCGAACCTCCGTATAGAAATGCGCATCCGGCGTACGCGTCTGTGGCACGTTGGAGCCCCAGAGCATCAGGAAGCCCGAATTGTACCAGTCCGCGCTTTCAGGCACGTCGGTCTGCTCGCCCCAGGTCTGCGGCGAGGCCGGCGGGAGGTCGCAATACCAATCGTAGAACGACATGCAGACGCCGCCGAGCAGCGACAGATAGCGCGCGCCGGCCGCGTAGCTCACCATGGACATCGCCGGGATCGGCGAAAACCCGAACACCCGGTCCGGACCATAGGCCCTGACCGTATAGGCATTGGCCGCCGCGATCAGCTCGTTGACCTCGGCCCAGCTCGCCCGCACGAAGCCGCCCAGTCCGCGCTTCTGCACGTAGTCCGAGCGCTTGTCCGGATTCTCGACGATCGACTTCCAGGCCGCGACCGGCGTCATCCGCGCCCGCGCCTCGCGCCACAGCCTGAGCAGCCGCGAGCGCACCAGCGGATATTTCACCCGATTTCCGGAATAGAGGTACCAGCTGTAGCTCGCGCCGCGGGCGCAGCCGCGCGGCTCATGATTGGGAAGATCAGGGCGCGTCCGGGGGTAGTCGGTCTGCTGGGTCTCCCAGGTGACGATGCCGCCCTTGACGTAGACCTTCCACGAGCAGGAGCCGGTGCAGTTCACGCCATGCGTCGAGCGCACGATCTTGTCGTGCTGCCAGCGCTTGCGATAGCCCTCCTCCCAGGAACGGTCCTCGGTCGTCGTCACGCCGTGTCCGTCTGCGAACTCCTCCTTGGCCCGGGTGAAAAAGGTCAGCCTATCGAGAAAATGGCTCATCGTTTACGTCCTCATTCAGCGGGTTGGGCAGCGGTCGCGATCGCTCGGCGCCGTTCGACGTCGTGCAGGACGCCGCCCTTGCGGGTGTAGACGGCCCAGGTAATCAGCACGCAGGTGACGTAGAAGCCGAAGAAGCCCCAGAGGGCGGCCTGCACGCCGCCGGTGAGGTCAATCGAGGTGCCGTAGGATTTGGGAATGAAGAATGCGCCGAAGGCGGCGATCGCGGAGGTGAAGCCGGTGATGGCAGCGGATTCCTTCTCGGCCTGGCGCAGCCGCGTCTCCGCGTCCGCAGTCGGCATGAGCCGGATCATTTCCTGGCGCATGATGTTGGGGATCATCTGGAAGGTCGATGCATTGCCGACGCCGGTCGCGAAGAACAGCAGCAGGAACATCGCGAAGAAGCCCCAGAATGCACCGGGCTGATCCTTGATGCCGAGGAAGTAGAGCACCCCGAGCACACCGGCCATCATCAGCAGGAACACCCCGACGGTCACCCGCCCGCCGCCCCATTTGTCGGCCATCCAGCCCGTCGCGGACCGCGACAAGGCACCCACCAGCGGCCCGAGGAACGCGAACTGCAACGCGTCGACGGCCGGGAACTGGGTCTTTGCCAGCAGCGGGAAGCCCGCAGAATAGCCGATGAACGAGCCGAACGTGCCGGTGTAGAGCCAGCACATGATCCAGTTGTGCCGCCGCTGGAAGATGACGGCCTGATCGGCGAAGGACGCTTTCGCGGAGGCGATGTCGTTCATCCCGAACCAGGCGGCGAAAGCGCTGGCGACGATGAACGGCACCCAGACGAAGCCGGCATTCTGCAGCCAGATCGGCATCGGCTGCGACCCACTCGTCATCGCCGGATCTCCGCCGAACCAGCCGAAGACTCCGACCGTGATCACGATCGGCACCACGAACTGGACGACGCTGACGCCGAGATTGCCGAGGCCGGCATTGAGCGCGAGCGCGTTGCCCTTCTCGGCGCGAGGAAAGAAGAAGGAGATGTTGGCCATCGACGAGGCGAAATTGCCGCCGCCGAAGCCGCACAACAGAGCCAGTATCAGGAACACCGGATAGGGCGTCGCCGGATTCTGCACCGCATAGCCGATTCCGATCGCGGGTATCAGCAGCGACCACGTGGCCAGCGTGGTCCACAGCCGGCCGCCGAAGATCGGCACCATGAAGGAGTAGAAGATGCGCAGAACTGCACCGGAGATCCCAGGCAGCGACGCCAGCCAGAACAGTTCATCGGTCGTGAACTTGAAGCCGACCGAAGGCAGCTTCGCAACCACGACAGACCAAACCTGCCACACCGCGAAGGACAACAGCAGCGCCGGAATGGAGATCCAGAGGTTGCGTCGCGCGATGGCTCGGCCCTTCTCTCTCCAGAACGTGTCGTCCTCGGGCCGCCAGTCGGTGAGGATCGCGCCGGACAGGGCTCCGATGTGCTCGGGCCGGTGAATTTCCTCCATTTCCGGCAGTTCCGGCAGCCTCTTCAGCGCTTCGCCGGCGACGCCGCGCTCCATCTGCCGGATCGAGAGATGCATCCAGACCAGCGCGACCGCGACCAGCAGGAACAGCAGCATGAAGCAGCTGGTTCGCAGACCGGTGAGATCCACCAGCGCGCCGAACGCAATCGGAAGCACAAATCCCCCGAGCCCGCCGATCATGCCGACCAGGCCGCCGACGGCTCCGACATTGTTCGGATAGTAGACGGGGATGTGCTTGTAGACGGCGGCCTTGCCGAGCGCCATGAAGAAGCCGAGCACGAAGACGATGACGACGAACGGGACGAGCCCCATCTCCAGATGGAAGCCGACCTTTCCGTTGACGGTCGTCACAACGTAGTCCGTCGGCGGGTAGGACAACAGGAAGGTCGCGACGACGGCGACCAGAAATGTCCAGTACATCACGCGACGGGCGCCGAACCGATCGGACAAGTGTCCGCCATAGGCGCGAAACACGCTGGCCGGAAACGAGAACATGGCGGCCATCATGCCGGCCGACTGGATTCCGACGCCGTAGACCTTGATCAGGTATTGCGGCAGCCACAGCGACAAAGCGACGAAGGCGCCGAAGACGAAGAAGTAGTACAGCGCGAAGCGCCAGACCTGGATGTTCTTGAGCGGCGCGAGCTCGAGCCAGGCGCTGCCGGCCTTCTGGTTGCGCTGTCTTCGCGAGCGGACCACCGGGTCATCCTCGGAGAACAGCCAGAAGACGATTCCCATGACGCCGATCGCGAGCGCCCAGACCTGGGCCACGGTCTGCCAGCCATAGGCGACCAGCACGAACGGCGCCACGAACTTCGTGACGGCGGCGCCCACATTGCCGGCGCCGAAGATTCCGAGCGCAGTGCCCTGCTTGGCCGTCGGATAGAACCGCGACACGTAGGCGACACCGACCGCGAACGAGCCACCGGCGATTCCTACGAAGAGCGCGGCGACGAGAAATTGCGGATAGGTATGCGCCCAG
Source organism: Bradyrhizobium sp. SZCCHNS3002 (assembly GCF_032377435.1). Lineage (NCBI taxonomy): Bacteria > Pseudomonadati > Pseudomonadota > Alphaproteobacteria > Hyphomicrobiales > Nitrobacteraceae > Bradyrhizobium > Bradyrhizobium sp. SZCCHNS3002. The sequence continues at coordinate 247,359 of NZ_JAUHHY010000009.1, read as the reverse complement.
GTCAGAAGATAGGTCGCGACCGCGGCAGCGAGCATCACGACGGTATAGACGCGGCGTCCGCCATACTGATCGGTCCAGATGCCGAGCATCAGCCGGATCAGCGAGCCGCTCAGGATCGGGGTGCCGATCAGGAGGCCGAACTCGGTTTCGTTCAGATCGAGCTCTTGCTTGATCCGGATGCCGATGATCGAGAAGATCGTCCACACCGCGAAGCAGATCGTGAACGAGATTGTTGAGAGCCAGAGTGCTCGCGTTCGGTGCTCAGGGCTAGAATCTACGGCGTCCATGGTGGCCTCGACGTATGAATTCGACGCCACAGCAGTTATTCGGGGCACCCGGGAAAGGTTTTGCGATGCATCAACCGGACGGCCCGGTCGGCCACAATCTGCCAAATGCTCCAGATCGGATTATCAGACCGCACGTATGCAATTGACTTTTGTCACAGTTCGGGGCGATAGCAGGTGAGTAACCGCTGGAGCTTCGCTTGCGCCCCGACGAACTCGCCCAGTTGAAGACGCTGCCGCTGTTCGCGGACCTCAGCGACGAGAATTTGAAGCGGCTGCTCGGCGCGGCTCTGCTGCAGCAATTTCCGGCCGGAGTGCGGTTGGCTCGCGAGGGAGATCAGGCCGACTTCCTGCATGTGCTGATTGGCGGATTGGTGGAAATCTACACCGAGCAGGATGAGGCCGAGTGGGGCATCTCGCTGCTTCGTCCCGTGTCGACCTTCATACTTGCTGCAGTCGTGGTCGATCAGGCGTATCTCAATTCAGCCCGCACACTGACCGAGTCGCGGGTGCTGCTGATCCCGGCCCGCGATGTAAGGGCACTCTTCGACGAAGACATCGCATTCGCACGGATTGTCGCTCAGGAGTTGGCGTATGCCTATCGCGCTTCTGTCAAGAAGCTGAAGGGCAACCTGGCCCGGTCGAGCATCGAGCGCCTCGCCAACTGGATCCTTGCCGAAGCCCAGCGCGAACCGGCGCACCCGAATATCGTCATTCCATTCGACCGCGGCACGCTGGCCTCCCACATCGGCACGACGCGCGAAAACCTGTCACGCAGTCTTGCCCAACTGACGAGCCATGGGGTTCGCATCCGCGGACGAGAGATCGTCATCGACCGCAAGGAGAAGTTGGAGCTGTTTGCCCGGCCAAAGCCGCTGATCGACGATCCCGGCTCGTAGGCTCCTCTTGCGATCGGTCCTGCCCCTCTGTTGGGAACGGTCAATCAGCAGAGTCCGGAATCGGAGCCGTCGATATGGTTCTTCTCCGCCGCCACACCCACTCCGCGTGGCAGTCGCTGAGACGGCCCGAAACCGATCGGCCGCTGCGTCGGTGATCTGGTTTTGCGCGATCGGCATTGCCAAGCCAGGGGTTCACCAGCCCTCCTCTAAACGTGACTGCTTTTAGATTTGACGAGGCCACTTCAGCATATCGGCGGGCTCAACGCCGGGCGCTACTGCCAGGGCTTGGACGTTGTCCAGTGTGAGGTTAATCAGCCCCGCCTCTATCTTGCCACGCCGCAACATCCGCCTAGACCAGGCCCGGCGGACCTGGCTGATCGTCGGCGTCCCGCGACACGATCGTCGGCGGCTCATCATAGCCGGCACGGCTGCTATAGAACACCAGCACCATCAGCCCGATGCCGCATACGAGCGAGAACAGCACGCCGATGGCCATCGCGGCATAGCCTGACGACGGCACGTCGGTGCCTTCTGCGGACGACCAGCCGAGAACCGCGACGACGATCACCGCAACCAGCATCGACAGCAATGCTGCGACGAGCAGATAGGCGCCGGCCCCCATGGTGCGGGCATCCGACGCCATCTCTCCCCACAGCGAACGCCAGGATATGCGCGGCATGGCATGCGCCCCTATTGCGGCGACGCTTCGGACGCCGCGGCTCCGGCAATCGCCTCGAGCGCGCCGGTCATGGCCCGCACGGCCGGCTCGGCCGCCGCCGGTCGGCCGTGACGCCCCAGCAGCCAGGCCGGGTCATTGTAGGACAACCAGGTGCGGCCCTCGGCGTCCTGCCACACGAGGACCTTCAGGGGCAGATCGATGCCGCTGGTCTGTGCGGCCTGCATCAGCGGCGTTCCCCCTTTGGGGCTGCCGAAGATCAGCAGGTCGGTCGGGCGCAGCGTCATGCCCGCCTCGACGGCGCCGGCCCGATGGTCGACATGAGCAAAGATCGTCAGTCCCCTCGATGTGACCGCGTCCTGCAGCTTCCGCATCGTGGTGCTCGGATCATTATGGCTTTGAATCGTGATCAGCCCGTTCGGGTCCATGGCTTGTGCTCCGATCGTTGTCGACAATGTCAGAAGGCCGAGCAGAGCGAGCGTCCACCCGATCACGAGGCCCCGGCCGGCGGATTGCCGGCAGCCTGATCCGCTCATTTTGGCGCCCGCACCCTGCTGAACTCCGGCACGGGAACGAAGCCGTCGCGGTTCGGCATTCTAACCTTCGGAAGCGAGGCCTGATCGAGACGGCCGTCCGGCGGCAGGATGCCGTTCAGGCTGAGGATGTAGGCCGACAATGCGTAGTAGTCGTCGACGCTGAGCGAGCCCGGAGCCTGGTACGGCATGGCGCGATGGATGTAGTCGAACAAGGTCGTGGCATAAGGCCAGAAACTGCCGACGGTCTTCACCGGATTGCCAGAGGCGAGCGTCCCCTGACCGCCCACCAGACGATCCTTGATGCCGCCCTGCCCGCCTTCGCCATGGCAGGCGGCACAGTTCTCGGCAAACAGCTCCCTGCCACGCGCGGCCGTGCCGCTGCCCTCTGGCAAGCCCTTGCCGTCGGGACGGACGTCGATGTCCCATAGCCTGATCTCCTGCGCCGTTGCCGGGCGTCCGAATTCGGCCGCATGTGCCGGACAGACGAGAAGCGCCGCGGCCAGCGCGGTAGCGAAAAGGCGCTCAGGCGAGAACATTGCTGACCTTCCCATCGCCGCTGATACTCCATGTCTGCTGGGCGCTGTAATGGAACAGCGCGTTGGTCCCGGTCTTCGCGATGAACGATTTGCGATCGGGCTGCACATTGCCCTTCTCGTCGGTCGAGCGGCTGACGATCCTGGTGGGCTTGCCGTCCCACTGCCAGTCGAGCTGGAAGCGCGCCTGCGCCTTCGGCAGCACGGGATGGTTCAACCGGGCCTGCTGCCAGGTTCGGGCCGCGTCGGTGCTCACCTCGACCTTTGCGATCCGACCATGGCCGCTCCAGGCCAGGCCGGTGATGCGGTTGTAGCCGGGGCGGATCGTCATCGTCCCCGAGGGCGAGGTGATGACGGAATTGGTCTCCATCCTGAGCTGGAACTGCATCGCCTTGCCGTTGGCCAGCAGCTGGGTGTAGCGCGCGGTCTCCCAGCGCGTCATCCAGGGCGCGTCGCCGAATTTCAGGCGGCGCAGCCATTTGATGTTCAGATTGCCTTCGAATCCGGGCATGATGAGACGCAACGGGAAGCCATGGGCCGGCCGCAGCGGCTCGCCGTTCTGGCCATAGGCGACGAACGCCTCGTCCATGATCTCATCCGTGAGCGGGATGCTTCGTGCAACGCCCGCCGCGTCGCCGCCCTCGGCCAGCATCCAGGCGGAGCGATGATCCTTGCCGACCAGCTCGATCAGATGGCGAAGCGGGACACCGGTCCATTCGTTGCTGCTGACGAGACCATGGGTATTCTGCACCGTCAGATTGGGGTCGGCCTTCTTCCAGTTCTCCCAGCCATTGCCGGTGCACTCGATGAAAACGACGCGCGAGATCGAGGGCATTCGCGCGATGTCATCGGGCGTCAGCACAAGCTGCTCGCGTGTCATGCCGTGGATGAGCAGCCTGTGCCTGGCCGGATCGATGTTCGGAACACCGGAATGGCTGCGCTCATAGTGCAGATCCGACGGGGTGATCGTGCCGACGAGCCTGTCGAGTGGCGTCTTAGAGTTGATCGCATCGGCGGGATCGACATTCCGCTTGCCGGGCGTCGCCTCCGGAATCCGTCCGATGTGAACATAGGGCGAGCGCGCGCTGAAGGCGGACAACGCATCACCCGGCTCCCGCGCCGGCACGTCGGTCAGATCGTCGGCGAGCGCTTCGCCGGCTATCGAGACGCTGACGGCGACCGCCGACGCCTTGACGAAGCGTCGACGCGAGATGCCGCCTCCCTCATCGGACCGGAGCCAGGTGTGAGACGGCTTTTCGATGCTCATGCGTGCCCTCAGGATGACGGAGGTCGCAGAGGCTTATCTGCAATTCGGTGGCGCCTCCATTATACCGGGGGATGTGAACGCCCGGGGATCGCGCTATACGATCTGTCTGACGGAGCGCGCGGTGACTGCGCGCGACAGCACCTGCAATGCCTGACCGAGCTCGGCCCGGTTGCGTGCCGCTCCGAGAGAGAGACGCAGACCGCGCGGTGCCGGCTGGCCGACCGCGAACGCGACCTCACCGACGACGGCCAGGCCGTTCCGCATCAGATGCGACAGCAGGTCGGTGCCGTCGAGCTGCGGCGACAGCGGCATCCAAAGATGATGACTGGCGGGACGCGCGGCATAGGTCACTCCCTTCAGCAGACGCGACGCGAGCTGCTGACGGGCGGCGGCCTCGTTGCGGATGGCGCGGATGATCTCGTCGGCGACACCGGACTTCAGCCAGTGCGTGACCAGCGCAACCATCGGCGACGCCGGCATCTGCATCGTTGCCTGCAGGTTGACGCGCATCATCTGCTCGGCCTTGTCGTCGGGCGCCAGCAGATAGGCGACACGCAGGGCCGGCGCGATGCATTTGGCGATGCTGGCCGCGTAATAGGTTCGCTCGGGGATCAAGGTCGCGATCGGCGCGACGCGCGGCTCCAGCGGGCCATAGGCATCATCCTCGATCAGCACGGTGTTGCGCTTGCGGATGATGTCGGCGATTGCCTGCCGCCGTCCGGCGCTCATCGTCGCGGTAGTCGGATTCTGCTGTGTCGGAACCAGATAGACCGCCTTCGGCCGGTGCTTGCGCACGGCGTCATCCAGCGCGTCGGGCCGGACCCCCTCCAGATCCATGGCAGCCCCGATGAGACGCACACCGAGCTGCGCAGCGGCTGCCTTGATTCCGGGAAAGGTGAGCGCCTCCGTCACGACGACATCGCCCGGCTGCGTCAGCGCCAGCAGAGCATTGAAGATGATCGCTTGCGATCCCGGATAGATCACGATCCGCTCGGGCGAGGCATGAGACAGCCGCGGTTGCAGCCAGAGGGCGGCAGCTTCGCGCTGGTCCACGCTGCCGCCCGGCGGCGCGTAGCTCAGAAACGCGCTCAAGCCGGCCTCCGTGCGAATGGTCGAAAGCCCCTGCTCGATCCGCCGTTCGAGCTGCGCCTCGACCGGCTGTGGCGGCAGGTTCATCGAGAGGTCGATGGTGACCGTGGCCGGCTGGTCCGGAGACGCACGCGCCGTGGTCTCGGACACGAACGTCCCCTGCCCGACGCGCCCCTCGATCAAGCCTCGACGACGCGCCTCGCTATAGGCGCGTGTGACCGTCGTCAGATCGATCCTCAGCTCCGCCGCGAGGCTGCGGTGCGTCGGCAGCCGCTGCCCACGCAGCAGCCGTCCGCTCGCGATATCCGCGGCGAGCGCATCGACGATGCGGACGAACAGCGGCCCTTGCCATTCGGAAAGTGTAGGGAGCCAATCCATGCAATTCTCCGCAATTCCTTTGATTGCATGCTTCTTCTGACAGATTGTATGGATCATCCCCCTCGGTCAAGGACGGAGGCGCGCAATGGACAACGAGGCCAGAGAAGCCAACACGGCGACGCGACTATCGCACACGGGCCGACATGTGCCGGCCCTGGTCACCTCGCTGCCAAGCCTGGCGCACATCCCTGCCGAACGACGCTGGCGCGAGCCACCGCACTCACCATCGCTGACCGCGGACGGCGGAGCACGACTCTCGGTCTCGATGTGGAGCGGTAGGATCGACAGAGCCGCACTCGAGGTGCAAGCCGATCTGGCCGACCTGCCCTACACGGTGTCTTACGCCGTGCGGTGCACGAACCTGTCGCTCTCCATTGCCGGACGGTCCGTGATCGATGGCGACGTCGTTCCAGGCACCATCGTCCTGACAGGGCCCGCGCTTCCCAATGCGCGGGCAATCTATCGCGAGGACTACGCGATCCTGCGGGCGTTCGTCTCTCCGGCCACCGTGACGGAATGTTACGAGGACATCAGCGGCAGGCCCGCCGACCCTTCGATGGAGTTGTTCGGCCCGCAGGAAGCGGACGACAAGGTGCTGCGTCACCTGATGACGTCGCTGATGCGCGCCTTCGCCGATGACGCCGCCCCAAGCCGGTTGTTCCTCGACAGCCTGAGCATCAGCTTCGCGGCCCACCTGATCGGGCGCTACCACCTGAAGCAGGAGCATTCGCCGAAGCGAAAGCTGTCGCCGCTGACACCGTGGCGGCTGAATCGGGCAAAGGCCTTCATTGATGCTCATCTTCAACAGCCGATCGCGCTGGCGGATCTGAGCGCCGCCGCGGGTCTCAGCCGCATGCATTTCGCAGCTCAGTTCAAGGCCTCCACCGGCATGTCGCCCCACATGTATGTCCTCCAGTGCCGGGTTCATGCGTCGAAGCGGCTGCTGCTCGATCCCGAGCGATCGATCCGGGATGTTGCCATCTCCGTCGGATTCAAGAGCGAAACGCATTTCATCAATGTGTTCCGGCGCCTGGTCGGAGAAGCGCCCGGACGCTGGCGCCGCGCTGTGCCATGATTTTGTCTTGGCCGCGGACGTCAGACGCCCTGGTAGACCAGTCGGGTAAAGAACGCCGGCGTGATCAGGAATTGGCCGAAGCGGCTGTCGAAGGCCGTGGTCGGCTTGGCCGCGATGGCCTCCTCCACCGAACGTCCCTGCTGCTTCAGCTTGGCGACATTGTCGCGGATGGCGGAGAGCATGTCCCGATAAACCGCGAGCTCTTTCCTGTTGCTCACGGGCGCGCCATGTCCGGGAACGACGATCGTCCTGTCGCCCGCCGCGGCCAGATTGGCATCGGCGGCCTTGATCATGCCGTCGATGCTGCCGCCGGTCGAATAGTCGATGAAAGGATAGATTCCGTTCCAGTACGTGTCGCCACAGTGCAGGACGTCGGCCTCGGTGAACGTGATCGACAAATCGGAATCGGTATGCGCAGCGCCGTAGGGCCGGAGCACAACCGTCGCGCCGCCGTGCTTCAGCGTCGTCTCGGCGCTGACGGTCTCGCTCGGAACTGCGGCGAGCGGCGATGTCGGGAAGTTGTAGTCCCAGTCCTCGACGCGCTGCGCTGACAACAGATGCTTGCGGGTGTTCGCGTGGGCGACGATCGCCGCTCCCTCGCCGTTCAACCACGCATTCCCGTCAGTATGGTCGAAATGCCAGTGCGAGTTGATCAGGCGCGTCACAGGGCCGCGGCCAATGGTATTCAGACTCTGCAGCAGCTTCGGACGCGACGCCGTAATGCCTGCATCGACAAGCAGCTTGCCGTCGCGTCCGGAGAGAACCGCGATGTTGCCGCCGGATCCTTCGAGAATGCTGACATCGCCGCGTAGCGCGTGGACCTTGATCGGCGCATGCGCCGCCGCGTCGCGGATCGTATCCACGATGTTGCGGGCTTCGGCAAACGCCTGCGATGGCGTGAGCCAGCCTCCCGCGGCAACTGCACCGGCTGCGGCGATACAGCAGATGCAGAACGTTCGGCGGGAATGGTTCTCAGCCAGTGTCATCTTGCGATCTCCCATTGCCCGTTCGGCAGCAACGTCTCCCGGCAGCCACCACAATCTGGCCTCGGCGCAGCGTTGCGACGGCTGGTCACGACATCTAGCGGACGAGAGACCATGCTTGCTTCCTGAAAGTGCGAATGACTTTCCAATTCGCACGTCAATCGATGGCACTGCGGCCTACGGCCTCTTTCGCATCCGGTCGGCGCTGTCTAACTAAACGATTTCTCGACGAGGTCTCTCCATGCTGGTGCACGACGAAACTCAATGGCGCGCCAAGCCTGCCCCCGCCACGCTCGCAAACGGCCGCCATCTTCAAGTCGGCCTGTCGCGCTGGCGAAGCGAGCACAACGGTCCTATCGAAGTCTGCTCCGATTGCGAGGATGATTCACACGTCGTGACGCTGGTGCAGCGGCGCGCGCGACAAGAGTTGCTGATCTCCGGACGCAGCGTCTGGAGCGGCGGCGAGGAGCCGAATGCCATGCTGATCACCGGCCCGCGGCAGGGACGTTGGCGCGGGGTGGCCAGGGGCCGGCTCGACAATCTCAGGGTTTTTCTCTCGCAGGATCTGCTGCGCGAGTGCATGAACAGCGTGCTCGGGCGTTTGCCATCGGGCGACATCTGTCTGTTCGAGACCGACCGGATCGTCGACGACGGTCTCCGACAGCTTGCCTTGGCATTCAGGGCCGCGGACCTCTATGACGGAATCGCGGGACCCTCCTTCGTGGAAGGGCTCGCCTTGGCGTTCGGCTCGCGCTTGATCGAACGACATCATGGCCGCACGATCAGCGCCGGCGACGCGGCGAAGCCCGCGGCCGACCGTATCGGCCGCGCCCTCGACTATATCGATGCGCACCTTGGTAGGACGATCTCCCTGTCGCAACTCAGTGACATCGCTGGCCTTCCCCGATCTCGATTTGCCGCCCAGTTCAAGGCCGCCACCGGGCATCCGCCCCATGCCTATATCCTGCACCGCCGGATCGTCCGCGCCCAGGAGAGGCTTCGAGCGACGGAACAGCCAGTCGTCTCGATCGCCTTCGATCTCGGCTTCAGCAGCCAGGCCCATTTCACCACCGCCTTTCGGCGAATGACCGGAAACTCCCCGGCGCTTTGGCGGCTGGGCGCCCGCAATCGAACAAGCTGAACCGTAGCTCCATCCGCTGCAGCTGCCCAGCGCGTGCTCGTGCATTCTTTCAAGATTGGAAGTCCGCACGGAAGACTTCTCCGGTGGGTCTCTTTTAAGTCGTTGTCGAACGAACGCTCACGTCCGAGGCCGCGCCGTAGCCCGCGCTGCAATCGGAATCCTCGACGGGTCTCAACTGGAGATGCATCCATGCCCTTCATCACGACGACCGACGGAACCGAGATTTTCTACAAGGATTGGGGCAACGGACAGCCGATCCTGTTTCATCACGGCTGGCCGCTCAGCGCCGACGATTGGGACACCCAGATGCTATTCTTTCTGCATCGCGGCTATCGCGTGATCGCGCACGATCGGCGCGGTCACGGCCGGTCGAGCCAGTCCTCGACCGGCCATGACATGGACACCTATGCGGCCGACGTGGCGGAGCTCGCACGCGCGCTCGATCTGCGCAATACCGTCCACGTCGGACACTCGACCGGCGGCGGCGAGGTCACGCGTTACGTCGCCCGTCACGGCCAGGGGCGCGTTGCAAAGGCCGTTCTGGTCAGCGCGATCCCTCCGATCATGCTCAAGACGTCAGCGAATCCAGACGGCACGCCGCTCGCCGTATTCGATGATCTCCGCGCCCAGCTCGCGGCCAACCGGGCGCAGTTCTATCGCGATGTGCCGATTCCGTTCTACGGCTTCAACCGGCCGGGCGCGCGCCTCATCGAGGGTGTCGTCGACAATTGGTGGCGTCAGGGCATGATGGGCGCAGCCCACGCGCATTATGAATGCATCAGGGTGTTCTCGGAAACGGACTTCAACGAGGACCTCAAGCTCATCGATGTACCGACGCTGGTCATGCACGGCGATGACGATCAGATCGTGCCTTATCAAGACGCCGCGCTGCTGTCGGCCAAACAGCTCAAGCATGGCACCTTGAAGCTCTACAAGGGCTTTCCGCACGGCATGCTGACGATCCATGCCGACGTCCTCAACGCAGACATTCTCGCGTTCATCGCAGAATGACGGCAGAGCTTCCTCGCCGTCGAACATCCTCGCATTCGGCTGCGGACTCCCCTCTCCTGCAGCACGGTGCGCGGACGCGTGGCCGCGGCGAGTTGCACCATCTCAGGTTGGCCAGGCCGGAGATCCCACCACCTCATGTCGTCGCTGTCGTCGATGACGACACGACGTCGCGAGACGTACTCGATGCCATCTTGATGTCAGCGGGTCTCGAGTCCAGGTGGCACGATTCGATAGCTTCGCTGCTCACCAGGGGCGTTGATCGCGAAGTCGGCTGCCTCCTGATCGACGTCCGGTTGCCGGGCAAGAGCGGCTTGGCGCTGCAGCAGCATCTCTTTGCACGCAACGTCCGAACCCCGATCATCATGAGCGCCCGCGACGCGGATGTGTCGACCGCTGTCAGCGCCATGCGATCCGGCGCAATCAACTTCGTGGAGAAGCCATTCCAGCCGCGGAACCTCCTCACGGCGGTCGACGAAGCCATTGACATCGAGGCGCGACGGCAGAAGGAGGAGCGCGCGAAGGATCACTTGAGGGATCGCGCCACCCGATTGACGCCGCGAGAGATGGAGGTCCTGACGGCTCTCGATCGCGGCCTGGTCAACAAGCAGATCGCGGCCGAACTCGGGATCTCCCTCATCACGGTGAAGATGCATCGAAGCAATGCCTTCAGAAAGCTCGAGGCGACATCCGTGACGGACATGGTTCAGAAGGTCCGCGACCTCGAGCTCGGGCGGTGCTAGCGAGGGCGCCGTGGAGTTGTCGTCTGGGTGGTGTCGATAGAGAATAGGTCGAAGCCCGCCTTGCGCAATCCGGTGCGAGCGACACGTTCACCCGTGAATGTGCGGGCAACTGCAGGCGTGCTGCGCATGTCCTCGCCTGCGTTCAGATCAGGACGGCAGCGAATCTCCAGTCGACCGACTTGCCATCGACCATTGCGTGGAAGGGCGAGAACGCGGTCTCGGCCATTAGCCTTCTCGACGAATTCTGACCGTGCCGCTCAGACCTCCAGACGACGATGTCGGTGATCGAGCCATCCGCGTTGGAGATCATGAGCCGGGAGACGAAGCCGGGCTGCTGACGAAGCCAAGCATCGATGTCACGGCCGGCTTCGACGGCCTGCCTCGCCGCAATCCCCGGCTTCATGCGGAACGAGGTGACTTCCGCCGCCTGAGGCAAGCCCCGCGCGTGACGTGTCTCGCTGGCCGTCACCATGTCTCGCCTCTCAGATCTGGTCCCCACCGGAGACCTCGATCGAGGAAGAACGAACCCTTGAGATGCGTGACGAGCAGGTTATCGAACATCTCGGGTGTCACCTGGTCGACGGTGGCGAAGAGGCCTGCTCCGGCTTTGTCGACAAGGTGGTCGAAGCGGGCGCGGCACCAGACTCTCATCGCGCGATCCCTTGGCGTTGCCATTTGCGAGTGAAACCTGTGCAGCCGTGATTGGTCGAGCAAGCTCACGCCGCCCCGATGTCGACCGCAATCTTGCCTGCGCCACCCCCCTTCTTGAGGGCGTCATAGGCCGCGCCGACGTCCTCGAGTGCGAACCGGCGCGGGTCGAGCAGCGGCGTGAGCTTGCCGGCCTCGACCATCTGCGCGGCCTTCTCGAGAATCTCGCCGTGGTGCCGCCGTCCTTCACCCTCGATCAGCGGCAGGAGGGTGAAAACGCCGGAATAGGTGCCGCCCTTGAACGAGAGAGGCGCGAGCGGATGGGTGCCCCACCCCAGCGATGAGGTCACGTGACCAAACCTCGCCACCGCGGCGAAGGCGACGTCGAGAGCGCCAACCGTATCGTACACGACGTCGAAGCCACGCCCTCCCGTCACGCGGCCGACCGCTTCGGCAATCGGCTCGTGCCGGTCGATGAAGGTCGCGCCAAGGCGCTCGATCACGGGCCTGCTCTCCGCGCTTCCCGTGGCATGGACCGTTGCACCGAATGCGAGCCCCAGCTGGACCACGATGTGACCGACGCCACCGGCTCCGCCCAGCACAAGGAGCGTCTGTCCTTGTCGAATGCCGACGCGATCGACAAGACCCTCCCAGGCCGTGATCGTCACGAGGGGCAGAACCGCGGCCTCGCGCATGGAGAGGTTGGCCGGCTTGGCCGCAAGCAGATCCTCATCGGCGCTGACATATTCGGCCAGCGTTCCGGGATGACCGCCGACGCCGCCGACCATGCCGTACACCTCGTCGCCAGGGCGAAACCGGGTGACGCCGGGGCCGACGACCTCGACCGTCCCAGCCATGTCCAGCCCGAGGATGGCGGGCGCGGGATGCTTGGCATGCGCGGCCTGGCCGTCTTGGATCTTGGCGTCCAACGGGTTGGTGCCCGCCGCGGCGATGCGCACAAGGACCTCACGGTGCCCCGGCGTCGGGCGGCTGATCGGGGTGACGCGGAGCGGCGCGCCAGTTTCGTGGAGGACGGCAGCCGTCATCGAATGGGTCATTGAGACCTCCTGCTGTGATGGCGGAGACCATGATCCCTCATTTTCTGAATGGACATCATCCAATTTGTACGTAATTCATTCAGTTCTGAATAGGTGTCCAGCGATCCCGTCGGGCTGTTTTTGAAAGGACCGGCATGGAGTGGAGCGACCTGCGGATCTTCCTTGCCATTGCGCGCGAGGGCACGCTCGGTGCTGCAGCGCGTCGGCTCGGCCTGTCTCAACCGACCATGGGACGCCGCCTCGCAGCCCTTGAGGCCGCCGTGAACCAGACGCTGTTCCAGCGGACGTCCGAGGGTTTCGTGCTCACACACGAAGGCACGGCCGTGCTGGCCCACGCCGAGCGCGTGGAGGAGGAAGCGCTCGCCTTCGAGCGACGCCTGGCCGGAACGCAGGCGCAACTCGACGGCTTCCTCAGGATCTCATCGTCGGACTGGTTTGGCCGCTTGATGCTGGCGCCTGTCCTTGCCGAGTTCGGCCGTCTCCACCCGCGCGTTTGTGTCGAGCTGCTGACCGATGCTCGGCTCTACAGCCTTCCCCGCCGCGAGGCGGACCTCGTGTTCCGCATTCGGTCGTTCGACGAGCCGGAGGTGATCTCGCGGCGGCTCTTGCACATTCCCTATGCCGTGTACGGCCCGGTTCACGGCCCCCGGAACGTCGGAGGCGACGGCGAAGGGATCAGGGTCGTCACCATGGACACGGCCTTCGCCGATATGCCCGACGCGCGCTGGCTGGCGAAGAAACTCCCGAAGGCGGAGGTCGCGATGCGGAGCAACAACCGGGACGTTCAGGCCATTCTCTGCGCGCAGGGAGCGGGCCTTGCCGTCCTGCCCCGACCGCTCGGAGACGCTACGCCCGGCCTCCAGCAGGTCGACGTCGGCGAGCAGCCGCCGGGGCGGGACACCTATCTCGGCTATCATCGAGATCTGCGCCGGCTGGCGCGGCTGCGGGCTGTGCTCGATCTGGTGATCGCGCGGCTGGCATCGTAGGCCGCGCCGTGGCGTGGCGCGCCAGCCTTGCGGACCGGGAGAATGGGGACGAAGCGTTCGGGTGGAGGGGTGACCGTTGGTAGCGGGGGAGGGACTCGAACCCCCGACCCCAGGATTATGATTCCCGTGCTCTAACCAGCTGAGCTACCCCGCCACGGTGTTCGATCAAGGCAAGACCGGTCGAAGCGGGCCGCCGGGCCTTGTGAACGGGCGGCATATAAGGAGGCGTCTCCGCCCCTGTCAAGCAAAGCTCGCGGGCAGCAGCGGTTTTCGCACGAGGGGATTTCCGGACGACTCTCCAAGGCCTTGCGCATGTATCCGCCGCTCGTCGAGGGTCACACGCCGACGTGTGCGACCAACAGCAGCTGCTCGGCAATGCGGATCACAAGAGGCTCACTTCGGCTGTACGTTCGGATTGCCGCCGGGGCTGCCGGGCGGCGGGATCACCGGGGTCGTGCCGCCCTCCCGGGTCGGCGCGTGCATTTCCGGGTCGACCCCGCTCGGCGGACACAACACGCCGTTGGTCTTCGCCAGCTTGTCGCCGAGCAGCTCGCCGGCGCGGCCGGTGGTGATGCCGTCAGGCGTCGCCGTCGCGCGGGCATTCGGCGCACAAGCGGCATTCGCGTTGGGGGCCGGCGCCGTTGCCTGCGGCGGCGTGGCCGGCGTCGGCGGCGCCTGGGCGCGGGCCGCAGCCGCGGCCGAGACCAGTGCGAACGAGAGGAACAAGGTTTGCCTGATGCTCATGGCGGGGCAACGCAAACCGCGCGTTCGCGTTCCGCGCGGATGGCCTGGCAAAGCGCACGGCCAGGGTATCCGGTGATCAGCCCTTGCGGTAGCGAATGAGCGAGAAGTGTCCGAGCGGCGGCATCGGCCGGCGCTCGGCCAAGGTGACGCCGCCATGCTTTGCAGCCCAGTTCACCAGCCGGGCCCAGGGGAACTCCGGCCGCCAGCCGAGCCGGCGGGCGATCGGCGCGAAGGCGAGCTCGAAGATGCGGCGCGGGCCGCTCTCGGCGCCGATATGGTTGACCAGGATCAGCTCGCCGCCCGGCTTCAGCACGCGGATGAAATCATCGAGCGTCGCTTCGGGATCCGGCACCGCAGTGATGACGTATTGCGCGACCACCGCGTCGAAGAAATTGTCGGGGAACGCGAGATGCTTGGCATCCATCACCGCGAGCGTCTCGACATTGAAGAGCTTCAGCTCGCGGACGCGGGCCTGCGCCCGCCGCAGCATCGGCTCGGAGATATCGACGCCGCAGATCCTCGTGGTCCGGGCGTAGTCCGACAATGACAGGCCGGTGCCGACGCCGACGTCGAGAATGCGGCCGCCGATGCGATCGGCTTCCGCGATGGTCGATTGGCGGCCCTGATCGAAGACCTTGCCGAACACCAGATCGTAGATCGGCGCCCAGCGCTCATAGGCCTTTTCGACCCCCGCGCGGTCGATGTCCCCCATGCCCCTGCCCTGAATGATGGACGCTGATCAGCCGCGGACCGGCTCGGCCACGCGCTGCGGCCTGATCGCGTTGCCGCCCAAGCTGCTGCTTTCCGCAACAGCGCTCTGGATGAAGCCGCCACCGAGCACGCGGGCGCGGCCGGACGCGGCATCGTAGAACACGCAGGCCTGGCCCGGCGAGACGCCCTCTTCACCGGCAACGAGCTCGACCTCGTAACGGCCGTCCGCACCGCGCAGCCAGGCCGGCTGCGGCGGCCGCGTCGAGCGCACCCGCACGAACAATTCGAGGCCCTCGCGCGCGGCCGCGTCGAGCGCGCCATCACCGATCCAGTTGACCTCGCGGAGCGTGATGCGATGCGTGCGCAGCGCCTCGCGCGGGCCGACCACGACGCGGCGGGTGGCGACGTCCAGCTTGACGACGTAGAGCGGCGCGCCGGCAGCGATGCCGAGGCCCTTGCGCTGGCCGATCGTGTAGTTGGCGATGCCGTGATGCGCGCCGAGCACGCAGCCGCTGAGATCGACGATCTCGCCCGGCTCCATCGCGTTCGGGCGCAGCTTGCCGATGATGTCGGTGTAGCGGCCGGTCGGCACGAAGCAGATGTCCTGGCTGTCATGCTTGTCGGCGACCTCCAGGCCGAAACGGCGCGCGAGCTCGCGCACCTCCGGCTTGGTCATGTCGCCGAGCGGAAAGCGCAGGTAATCGAGCTGCTCGCGCGTGGTCGCGAACAGGAAGTAGCTCTGGTCGCGATCGCTGTCCGCCGCGCAGATGAGCGCGCGCGATCCGTCCGCCAGCCGCCGCGAGGCGACGTAATGGCCGGTGGCGAGCACGGAGGCGCCGAGCTCGCGCGCGGTCTTCAGGAGATCGCCGAACTTGATCGCGCGGTTGCACTCGATGCACGGCACCGGCGTCTCGCCCGAAGCGTAGCTGGCGGCGAAATTGTCGATCACCGACTCGCGGAAGCGATCTTCGTAGTCCAGCACGTAATGCGGGATGCCGAGGCGCTCGGCAACGTTGCGGGCATCGTGGATGTCCTGGCCGGCGCAGCACGCGCCCTTGCGGTGCGTCGCCGCGCCGTGATCGTAGAGCTGCAGAGTGATGCCGACGACGTCGTAGCCTTCCGACTTCAACAGCGCGGCCGTCACCGAGGAGTCCACGCCGCCGGACATGGCGACGACGACCCTGGTGTCTTCGGGACGGCCTTCGAGATCGAGACTGTTGAGCATGATCCGGTCACTGCGATCGCGGCGTCAGGCAACGGGTTCCCGGCGCGGGAACGCCTCGCATGCGCCGTCTTTGCGGATGGCTTGCTTCGGGCGATCTCCGGACAGGATGTCCTGATCGGAAACAACACGAAAGCATCTGTCTCTAATATAGGCGCACTTCCTGCGAAGCAATTGCGCCGGTCGCAGATGCCGGCGGCAAATCTTGCCGGCCGGGCAGAAATGGCGAGGACGAGGGCTGCGGCCCGCGCCCCGATTGATTCCATAAGAACCTGAATTTGTTGGCGATTTTCTGCAACCCCGGCTTGGCCCGCTCCTTGCTGAACTGCTTGGTCGAGTTCATCGCGAGAGGGTCCAAGGTGTTCAGCGTCACGTCAGACATCCAGGCAGGCACGGTTCTCAAGACCACGGCGCCGAGACAGTCCCGTCAGGACGCTCCGCAGCCGTCCGACAGCTTCTCGGCGCTGGTCGACGCCGCGACTCCGGATCCGTCGACAGCGTCGCCGCCCACCTCCGCGTCGCCGTCGCCGCGCGCCGCCAGCGCTTCCACCCCGAGCCGCGAGCCGGCGCGGGCCGGCGACGCCGATCGCACCACCCAGGCCAGGTCGCAGGACAAGCCGGCGGACAAGGCCGACGGCAGCACCGCGCGCGCCGACGACAGCGGTTCGGATACCCCGGGCGACGCGAGCGCCGGCACGTCGACCAAAACCGATGCGGCCGGGACCGCCGACAGCAAGACCAGCGACGGCAAGACGGGCGACAAGAAGGACGGCGATCAGGCCGGCACGGATGCGAGCGCCGCGACGACCGCTGTAGCCGGGCCGACCGTGGCCGTGCCGACGCCGGTCGCCGTCGCCATCCAGCCCGAGATCACCCTCGCCACCCCCGCCACCGGCGATGGCACGGCGGACGGCGACGGCAAAACCAATGCGCCCGGTGCGGCCGCTCCCGTCGGAGTGCCCGGTGTTGGCCCGCAGGGCTCGGTCGATGCCGCGGCGGGCCTGCTGGCGGCCGCAGCCAAATCCACCGGGGCGGCCAAGGATGCCGACGGAGCCGGATCCACCGCGACGACGCCGGAGACGGCAGCGGCGGCCTCCGGCGACGCTGCCGCATCTGCCGATCAGACCTTCACCGCCGCGCTCGATGCGGCGGTTCCCGGCAGCACCAAGACGACGGGCAAGCCGGGCACCCAGACCAAGACGGGGCTCGCCGACGGCGCAGCCGGCAAGGTCACCGAAACTGGCAATGGCAACGTCCAGTCCACTCAGCAGCCGGGCCATGGCGCGCTCGCGCAACAGCCCGCTGTTGCAGCCAAGCCGGACTCCGTCGAGGCCGGCGATGGGAAGGCGAATGGCAACGTGCAGGCACCGGCCTCACATGATCGCAACGCCGCGCCGACGACCAGCCAGACCAACGGGCCGGCGCCGGATCCGAGTGCACAGGCCACGGCCGCGTTGCAGCCCCAGCTGTCGACGCCGGCCGCATCGACCAGCCAGATCACCTCGGCCAACCTGACCGCGACAGCCGCCACGGCGGCCGCTGTGCCGCTTCATGGGCTTGCCGTCGAGATCGCAGCCTCCGCGCTCAACGGCAAGAGCCGCTTCGAGATCCGACTGGATCCGGCCGAGCTCGGCCGCATCGACGTCCGCATCGACGTCGACCGCAACGGCCAGGTGACCTCGCATCTGCGGGTCGAGAAGCCGGAGACGCTGGCGATGCTGCAGCAGACGGCGCCGCAGCTCCAGCAGGCGCTGCAGGACGCCGGCCTCAAGAGCAACAACAGCGGATTGCAGTTCTCGCTGCGCGACCAGAACTCGTCCGGCCAGAATGGCGGCGATTATCAACAGAATGGCAACGCACAACGCCTGATCGTGACCGAGGACGAAAACGTCCCGGTCCAGCTCGCCGGACGGTCCTATGGACGGATGTTCGGCGCGCAAGGCGGCGTGGATATCAGGGTTTAACAGGAGGCTTCCATGGCAATCGGCGACGCGATCACGGCACCCCCGCCGGTCTCGGGCACGACCAACACCAATTCGTCAACCGGCAACAGCAGCCTCGGCTCGAGCGCAGGCTCGACCATTGCCGGCAATTTCCAGACCTTCCTGACGCTGCTGACGACGCAGTTGCAGAACCAGAATCCGTTGGATCCGCTGGACACCAACCAGTTCACCCAGCAGCTCGTGCAGTTCGCCGGCGTCGAGCAGCAGCTCAAGACCAACGACCAGCTCGCATCGCTGCTCACGATGCAGCAGACGACGCAGGCGACCCAGGCGCTCGCCTTCGTCGGCAAGACAGCGGTGGTGAACGGCTCGACGACGACCATGACCAACGGGCAAGCGAGCTGGGATCTCAGCATTCCGAAGGACAGCAACCTGACGGTGAGCATCACCAACAGCGTCGGCCAGACCGTCTTCAGCGGCAAATATTCGGCGAGCGCCGGCGACAACCAGACCTATAATTGGAACGGCCAGGGCAATGACGGCACCCAATGGCCGGACGGGCAATACAAGATCACGGTGGTCGGCACCGATGCAACGAACGGTTCGCCGGTGGCCATCTCGACCCAGGTCAAGGGCACGGTATCCTCGGTCGACCTGACCCAGCAGCCGCCGCTGCTGTCGATCGGCGGCCAGACCTATACGGTGAACCAGATCCAGCGGATCGTGAGCTAGCTCCCGCCCCGTCTGAACCGATCCCGGCTGAGCTCGAACAAGCTCAGCCGCCGCGGCGACATGTCAGCGTAAGCGCCGGAAATTCTTAACCAATCATTTACCACGATTCCGCTCCCGGGGCGCAGCGCCACCGGAAGTGGCGGCGTTCGCGCATAGCGCCGGATTCGCGCCCTTCGCTTAGGCAAATTTTAAGCGAGGCGGCGTAGGGTCTTACCGTGAGTTCAGTGGTTAAGAGTTTGTGAGTACGCCATGACAGAACCCCATCGCCCGAGGGTGAAATACGTCATCGGGCCTGACGGCAGCCCGCTCACCATCGCGGATTTGCCTGCCCCAGGCACCAAGAGGTGGGTCATTCGCCGGAAGGCTGAAGTTGTTGCCGCCGTTCGCGGCGGCTTGCTGTCCCTCGAGGAAGCGTGCAGCCGCTACACCCTGACCGTCGACGAATTCCTGTCGTGGCAGTTCTCGATCGACCAGCATGGTCTCGCCGGCCTGCGCACCACCCGAATTCAGCAATATCGCCAATAAGACGTTACCGACGCGACGGGATTTCTTCGAAAATCGGCTTGGCCCCGCCAAGCCGATTTTTTGCATGTCTACACTTTGTTAGGACCCTTTAACCATCGTTAACCATATCGAAACCTTCCCATAGGCAATAATTGCCCAGCGGTTCGATCCAACCTCCGCGCCCCCTCTGCGACTGGCGGACGTGGCGGCTGACATCGGATCGCCACCTGGAATGCGGGTGCTGGTGAAGGTTAAGGATTGAATTTCGCGATCTATGCAACCGGCCGTAAAGGCCCGCGAAGCTCACATCGCCTTTCAGCGGCCACCCGTCGAATGCCGAACTATGGGGCAGTTGCTTGCAAGGTCTCTTGGACTTCCTGAAGGGTTTGGGCGCCGCGCGGCTCACCGCCATGATCGCGGTGACCGCTGCTTTGATCGGCTTCTTCGGCTTCGTCATCATGCGCGTGACCGCGCCGCAGATGACCACCCTCTTCACCGACCTGACGATGGAAGACTCCTCCAGCATCATCAAGGATCTGGAGCGGCAGGGCATTCCCTTCGAGATGCGCAATGAAGGCAGCGTCATCCTGGTGCCCAAGGACAAGGTGACCCGGCTGCGCATGAAGCTCGCCGAGGGCGGCCTGCCCAAGGGCGGCGGCGTCGGCTACGAGATCTTCGACAAGTCGGACGCGCTGGGCACCACGAGCTTCGTCCAGAACATCAACCATCTCCGCGCGCTCGAAGGCGAGCTTGCCCGCACCATCCGCGCCATCGACCGTGTCCAGGCCGCGCGCGTCCATCTCGTCCTGCCCGAGCGGCCGCTGTTCTCGCGCGAGACCCCGGAGCCGTCCGCCTCGATCGTCGTGCGCGTGCGCGGCACCCTCGAGCCGGCGCAGATCCGCGCCATCCGCCACCTCGTCGCCTCCGCCGTCAACGGCCTGAAGCCGCAGCGGGTGTCGATCGTCGACGAGGCCGGACAGTTGCTCGCCGACGGCACCCAGACCGACATCGACCAGCAGGTCGGCGACGAGCGTCGCAACGCCTTCGAGAAGCGGATGCGCAAGCAGGTCGAGGACATCGTCTCCTCGGTGGTCGGAGCGGGCCGCGCCCGCGTCCAGCTTTCCGCCGATTTCGACTACAACCGCATCACCCAGACCTCCGACCGCTACGATCCGGAAGGCCGCGTGCTGCGCTCGAGCCAGACACGCGAAGAGCAGTCGGCGACCAACGAGAACAACGGCCAGGTCACGGTCAACAACGAGCTGCCGGGCAACCAGCAGAACCAGCCGCCGCAGCAGCCGCGGGACCAGAGCAAGAAGACCGAAGAGACCAACAATTACGAGATCTCCCGCACCACCAAGACCGAGGTCACCGAGGCCGGACGGGTCAACCGCATCTCGGTCGCGGTTCTGGTCGACGGCGCCTATTCCAAGAACGAGAAGGGCGAGCTGGTCTATCAGGAGCGCAGCAAGGACGAGCTCGACCGCATCGCCGCACTGGTCCGCTCCGCCATCGGCTTCGACCAGAAGCGTGGCGACCAGGTCGAGGTGGTCAACCTGAAATTCGCCGACGCTCCCGCGGTGCCGCAGATCAACGAGCCCACCGGCTTCCTCGGGATGCTCCACTTCACCAAGGATGACGTCATGTACGTCATCGAGCTCGCGGTGATGATGCTGCTCGGCATCGTGGTCGTGTTCATGGTGGTGCGGCCGCTGGTGAAGAAGATCATCGCCACCGAAGAGATCGCCGTCCCGGGCGGCGGCCTGCCGGCGCTCACCGACGAAACCATCCAGGCAGCCGCTCACGCCCAGCAGACCGCCAACATGATCGACGTCGCCCAGGTCCAGGGCCAGGTCCACGCTCAGTCCGTCCACCGGGTGGGCGAGCTGGCCGACCGCAACCCGGGCGAAGCCGCCGCCATCATCCGCCAGTGGCTCGCCGAGCCGCAGAGCTGACCCGATCGACGTGAACCGCCTGAACTGAAAAGAACGTAGACGCCATGTCGCTGCCGCAGACCCAGAACGCCAACGCCAACAACAACGACATTTCCACGGTCATCGCGACCTTGGCGAGCCGCCAGGCGCAGCGCGAGAAGACCGAGCCCTTGAGCGGGCCGCGGCGCGCCGCGGTGATGATGCTCGCCCTCGGCGAGCAGTACGGCGGCAAGATCTGGCAGCAGCTCGATGACGACGAGGTGCGTGAACTGTCGCTGGCGATGTCGACGCTGGGAACCATCGAAGCCGACGTGGTCGAGGACCTGATGCTCGAATTCGTCTCGCGCATGTCAGCCTCCGGCGCGCTGATGGGCAATTTCGACGCCACCGAGCGCCTGCTGCAGCAATACCTGCCGCCGGAACGCGTCAACGGCATCATGGACGAGATCCGCGGCCCCGCCGGCCGCAACATGTGGGAGAAGCTCTCCAACGTCCAGGAAGAGGTGCTCGCCAACTACCTCAAGAACGAATATCCGCAGACCATCGCGGTCGTGCTGTCCAAGCTGAAGCCGGAGCATGCCGCCCGCGTGCTCGCGATCCTGCCCGAGGACATGGCGCTCGACGTCATCGGCCGCATGCTGCGCATGGAAGCGGTGCAGAAGGAGGTCATCGAGCGCGTCGAGCAGACCCTGCGCGTCGAGTTCATGTCGAACCTGTCGCAGACCCGACGCCGCGACGCCCACGAGGTGATGGCCGAGATCTTCAACAATTTCGACCGCCAGACCGAGACCCGCTTCATCACGTCGCTCGAAGAAGAGAACCGCGAATCGGCCGAGCGCATCAAGGCGCTGATGTTCACCTTCGACGACCTGATCAAGCTCGATTCCGCCTCGGCGCAGACCCTGCTGCGCAATGTCGACAAGGACAAGCTCGGCGTGGCCCTCAAGAGCGCCAACGAGGAGGTCCGCAACTTCTTCTTCGGCAACATGTCGTCGCGCGCCGCCAAGATGCTGCAGGACGACATGGCCGCGATGGGGCCGGTGCGGCTGCGCGATGTCGACGAGGCGCAGGCCCTGCTCGTCAACCTCGCCAAGGATCTCGCCGCCAAGGGCGAGATCATGCTCAGCAAGAACCGCGCCGACGACGAACTGGTGTATTGATGGCTCAGCCCGCGAAATTCCTGTTCGATACCGACTTCGCCGCGCCGGAGAAGGCGACGCGGGAGCGCGCTGCCGCCACCTCCGCCGAGATCGCACAGAAGGTCGCGGCCGCCGAAGCCGCCGCCTATCGCAACGGCTACGAGGCGGCGCAGCGCGAAGCCAAGGTCGAGGCCGACCGCCGCGTCGCCTCGGCGCTGGAGCAGATCAACATCCAATTGCAGGGCATCTCCGCACGCTTCGAAGGCATCGAGCAGCGGATGGAAACCGAGGCCGTCGATGTCGCGGTCGCCGTCGCCCGCAAGCTGTGTGCGGCGCTGGTCGAGGCGGAGCCGCTCGGCGAGATCACCGGACTCGTGCACGACTGCTTCGCGCATCTGGTGGCGACGCCGCACCTCGTGCTGCGCATCAACGACGCGCTGTACGAGCTCGCCCGCGAGAAGATCGAGAAGCTCGCCAAGCAGAGCGGCTTCGAGGGACGCCTCGTGATCCTCGCCGAGCCGGAGATCGCGACCGGCGACTGCCGTATCGAATGGGCCGATGGCGGGGTCGTGCTGGAGCGCGCTGCGATCGACGCCAAGATCAACGAGCTGGTCGGACGCTACATGGCGTCCAAGAAGAACTAGGCCGCCGTGGTGGCCGAGGGAGTTTAAGTCATGAGCGACAACGAGATTCCGCTTCCCGACCTCAATGCGGCGGACGCGCCTCCGCTGGGCGGCGACGTCGGCTACAATGAAGAAGAGCATGCCGCGCGCATCGCGGCCGACCTCGAGGCGGTGTTCGACGTCCCGGTTCAGGTCTCGGCCGTGCTCGGCCGCTCCAAGATGGATGTCGGCGAGCTGCTGAAGCTCGGGCCTGGCACCGTGCTCGAACTCGACCGCAAGGTCGGCGAAGCCATCGACATCTACGTCAACAACCGGCTCGTGGCACGCGGCGAGGTGGTTCTGGTCGAAGACAAGCTCGGTGTGACGATGACCGAAATCATCAAGTCCGACCGCAACTGACAGACATGACCTGCGTGCCGATCGAGAGCGGCACGACCGAATAGGAGACCAACATGCGGCTTCTCATCGTCGGAACGCTGAAGGGCCAGCTGACGACGGCCACCAAGATCGCCATGGAAAACGGCGCCACCGTCACCCATGCCGAGGACAACGAGCAGGCGATGCGGGTGCTGCGCGGCGGCAAGGGCGCCGACCTGCTGCTGGTCGACGTCGCGCTCGACATCCGCGACCTGGTGATGCGGCTCGATGCCGAGCACATCCACGTGCCGATCGTCGCCTGCGGCATCACCAGCGATGCCCGCGCCGCGGTCGCCGCCATCCATGCCGGCGCCAAGGAATACATTCCGCTGCCGCCGGATCCTGAGCTGATCGCGGCCGTCCTCGCCGCTGTCGCCAACGATTCGCGCGATCTCGTCTATCGCGACGAGGCGATGGCCAAGGTGATCAAGCTTGCCCAGCAGATCGCCGGCTCCGACGCCTCGGTGATGATCACCGGCGAATCCGGCACCGGCAAGGAGGTGCTGGCGCGCTACGTCCACACCCGCTCGGCCCGCGCCAAGCGTCCTTTCATCTCGATCAACTGCGCCGCAATCCCTGAGCACCTGCTGGAGTCCGAGCTGTTCGGCCACGAGAAGGGTGCCTTCACCGGTGCCGTCGCCCGCCGCATCGGCAAGTTCGAGGAGGCCAATGGCGGCACGCTCCTGCTGGACGAAATCTCGGAAATGGACGTGCGGCTGCAGTCGAAGCTGTTGCGCGCGATCCAGGAGCGCGTGATCGACCGCGTCGGCGGCACCCGTCCCGTCCCTGTCGACATCCGCATCATCGCGACCTCCAACCGCAACCTGGCCGACGCCGTGCGCGAGGGCACGTTCCGCGAGGACCTGCTGTTCCGGCTCAACGTCGTCAACCTCAAGATCCCGCCGCTGCGCGAGCGCCCCGCCGACATTCTCGAACTGGCGCAGCATTTCGCGCGCAAATATTCCGAGGCCAATGCCGTCCCGCTGCGGCCGATCTCGGCGGAGGCCAAGCGCATCCTCACCACCAACCGCTGGCCGGGCAACGTGCGCGAGCTGGAGAACACGATGCATCGCGCGGTGCTGATGGCACAGGGCGACGAGATCGGGCCGGATGCCATCCTCACGCCCGACGGCGCCCGCCTCGACATCGGCAAGACCCAACCCGCCGTCGCGCATGCTACGATGGCGGCGGAACAGGTCACGCGCGCCCTGGTCGGCCGCACGGTCGCCGATGTCGAACGTGACCTGATCCTGGAGACCCTGAAGCACTGCCTGGGCAATCGGACACATGCGGCCAATATCTTGGGCATCTCGATCCGCACGTTGCGCAACAAGCTCAACGAATATGCCGACGGCGGCGTGCCGATCCCGCCGCCGGGCTCCGGCGACACCCCGCGCATGCCGAGCCCCGTATAATCTGCCCATCCAGATCGTTCTCGGCGGCGCGCTGGCCCTCGGCGCGCCGCTTGCCGTTTCGCCGGCCGGTGCCGCAACGCGCGGCGTGCTGTCAGGCTGCTGGGAGCAGACGTCGCACGCACCGCTCGTCACCCCATCGTCGGGTCAGGAATGGGGCGTCCGGAGCTGGTGCTTCGCAGGAAAAGGCAAGCTGATCTCGCGAACGATCGCCTGTGGCAGGGAGGGCTGCGACGGCTGGGACAATGAACGCAGCTATCGCTGGCGGCCGCCCACGCTGTCGCTATCCGACGTCGAGACGTCGCCGGATGGCGGACACATCAAAGTGTGGCGCCGCTGCCGCGTGCAGTTTCTGACCGCCGATTGGATGCAGCTACAGGACTGTGAACAGTCCGCGGATCCGTGGGTTCGCGAGAATACGCCGGCGCGGCGTCGCCGGGCACAGCCTCACGAATAGTTCGGCGCCTCGGGATTGCGGAAGATGTGAATGGGATCGCCGGGCGTGAACTCGCGCTGCGTCAGGACCGCGTACGCATACAGCGCGAGATAGAGGATGGCGACCGTGCCGATCGCATACAGAGCCCAGGTTCCGATCCGTTTCATGATTTCCGCTGCTGACGCCGACAGCGGCTTTTAAGGCGTCCGCAGGAAAGTTGCCAGCTCGCCCCGGGAGCGTCGGAACGTTACGGCGTCAGCCGCGGATCCGGGACGCTGAAGGCCGCGAGCCGACCGTGACCGTCGTCGCGATCAACCCCGACATAGCTGCCATGCCAATACGCCAGGGCCGCCGACTGCGGCGCCACATCGATATGGACCACTTTGCCGATCACGATGGCATGGGAGTGCCGCTCGATGATCTCCTCGACCTCGCAATCCAGCGTCGCGAGCGCTCCGACGAGGAGCGGCACACCGGTGACCCGTTTGCGCCACTCCGCCCCTGCGAAACGTTCGACGCCGCGCAAGCCACCCTTACCCGCAAACCGTTCGGCCACGCCGATCTGATCCGCCGCCAGCAGATTGGCGCCAAAAACGCCCTCCCGCTGCAGAATTGGCCAGGACGAGGCGTTGCGGTTGAGGCTGACGATGATGGAGGGAGGCTCGACCGCAAGTGACGACAGCGAGCTCACCGTCATGCCGGTGACCTCATCGCCGCGTCCGACCGTGATGACGCTGACGCCTCCGACCAGTTGGCGCATCGCAGAGCGGAAATCCGGCTGGAGCGCCGTGGCATCAGGCATGTGACGGACGATGGAGTTCATTGCGTTGACCTTTCCTACCCCGTCGTGCCCGGTCCAAGCAACTGGCCCAGGATCGAGCCTTCCAGCGCCGCAAGCTCGGCGGAGCCGCGCTGGCGCGAGCGCGGCAGATCGACGCTGATGTCCTCGGCGATCCGGCCGCTCTCGATGACGAGGACGCGATCAGCGAGGGCCACGGCTTCCGCAACGTCATGGGTGACCAGGATTGCGGTGAAGGTTTGATCGGCCCAGACCCGCTCCAGCAGCCGCTGCATCGCGATCCGCGTCAGCGCGTCCAGCGCGCCGAGCGGCTCGTCGAACGCCAGCAGGCGCGGACCGCTGACCAGCGCGCGCGCCAGCGCGACGCGCTGCTTCTGGCCGCCGGACAGCACCGCCGGCCATTGGTCGCGCTTGTCGGCGAGACCCACCTCGTCGAGCGCCCGCCGCGCCCGCTCATGCGCGCCGGCGGCCTTGCGCTCGCGGCCGAGCCCGACCTCGACATTGGCGAGCACCCGCGCCCATGGCAGCAGCCGCGGTTCCTGGAACATGACGCGGACGTCCTCGGGCCGCGCGGCCGCTTCGCCGAAGCTGATCGTGCCCGACGTCGGCTTGTCGAGGCCGGCAATCAGCCGCAGCAGCGTGCTCTTGCCGCAGCCGCTCTGGCCGACGACGGCGACGAACTGGCCGGCCGCGATCTCCAGGTCGATGCCGCGCAGCACCTCGTTGTCGCCGAACGCCTTGCGGAGATCGCGGATCACGAGCGGCAGCCCGCGTGTCTCGGGTTGGGCCGGACTCACGCTGTGCTTCCTCACGGGGCGGAAAGCCTCAGCATGCCCGATCACATCGGGGCCGTCGATCGCCTCCACACCGGAGACGGGAATTCGGAGCGCTTGCTGCATTTCCAGAACCTCAATGCTTGCTGAAGGCCGGATGCCAGGACAGCGTCAGCCGCTCCAGCGCCCGCGAGGCGCTGTCGGCGACCTTGCCCAGCAGGGCGTAGATCAGGATGGAGAGCACGACGACATCGATCTGCATGAACTCGCGCGCCTGCATCGCCATGTAGCCGAGGCCCGAGGACGCCGCGATCGTCTCGGCGACGATCAGGGTGAGCCACATGATGCCGAGCGCGAAGCGCAGGCCGACGAAGATCGACGGCAGCGCGCCGGGGAAGATCACCCGGCGAAACAGCTCGCGGTCGGACATGCCGTAGACGCGGCCCATTTCAATGAGTTGCGGATCGACCGTGCGAATCCCGTGCAGCGTATTCAGGTAGACCGGAAAGAACACGCCGAGCGCCACCAGAAACAGCTTGGCGCTCTCGTCGATGCCGAACCACAGGATGACCAGCGGGATCAGCGCCAGATGCGGCACGTTGCGGATCATCTGCAGAGTGGTGTCGGTCAGCTTCGCCGACAGTTGCGACAGGCCGTTGGCCAGACCGAAGGCGAAGCCGATGCCGCCGCCGATCAAAAAACCGATCGAGGCGCGCCAGAAGCTGACCCAGATGTTGCGGCCGAGCTCGCCCGACCACAGCAGCTTCCAGCCGGCGCGCGCCACGTCGCTCGGCGCCGGCAGCACGCGTGGCGAGACCAGGCCGGCGGCCGAGGCCGCCTGCCAGATCAGGATGATCGCGAGCGGCACCAGCCAGGGGATCAGCCCATCCGCGCGCGGCACCGCCAGCCTGCGGACCTTGGGAACACTTTCGATCAGACTCATGATTGCGAGGCCCTCTGCAACGGACGGTGCTCGTTGGCGATGGTCTCACCGAACGGGCCGGTATTGGTGCGGAGCCTGGTGACGTTGCCCGTCCGCTCCGACACATTCAAGCCAAGCTTGGGAAACACCAGTTCGGCGAAGCGGTAGGCTTCCTCGAGATGCGGATAGCCCGAGAGGATGAAGGTATCGATGCCGAGATCCTGGTACTCGCGGATGCGCGCCGCCACCGTGTCGGGATCGCCGACCAGCGCCGTGCCGGCGCCGCCGCGGACCAGGCCGACGCCGGCCCACAGGTTCGGGCTGATCTCGAGCTTGTCGCGTCGGCCGCCGTGAAGCTGCGACATCCGCTGCTGCCCGACCGAATCCATGCGGGCAAAAATCTTCTGCGCCGAGGCGATGGTGTCGTCGGTGACGTGCTTGATCAGGTCGTCGGCGGCCGCCCACGCCTCGTCATTGGTCTCGCGCACGATCACATGCAAGCGGATGCCGAACGACAGCTTGCGGCCGCGACTGTCGGCGACGGCCTTCACCTTGGCGATCTTGGCCGCGACATCGGCCGGCGGCTCGCCCCAGGTGAGATACCTCTCGACGGTGTCTACCGCGACGTCGATGCCGGCATCCGACGAGCCGCCGAAGAACAGCGGCGGCCGCGGCGACTGCACCGGCGGGAACAGCAGCCGGCCGTCCTCCACCGTGATATGCTTGCCGCTGAAGTTGACCGCCTCGCCTTCGAGCAGCGCGTTGTAGACGGTCAGGAATTCGCGCGTGACCTCGTAGCGCTCCTCATGCGACAGGAAGATGCCGTCGCCTTTGTTCTCGACCGGATCGCCGCCGGTGACGACGTTGACCAGCAGCCGGCCGTTGCTGACGCGGTCGAGCGTCGCGGTCATGCGCGCGGCCACCGCCGGCGATTGCAGGCCGGGTCGCACCGCGACGAGATAGCGCAGCCGCTCGGTGAACGGCGCCACCGCCGAGGCCACGATCCAGGAATCCTCGCAGCTCCGTCCTGTCGGGATCAGCACGCCGTAATAGCCGAGCTGATCGGCGGCCTGCGCGACCTGGCGCAGATAGTTGAAGTTGACCTCGCGGCCGCCCTGCGAGGTGCCGAGATAGCGGCCGTCGCCATGGGTCGGCAGGAACCACAGCACGTTGGGCTTCGAAGCGTTACTCATGTCAGTCTCTTTCGGATTGGGATGGCGATCAGGCGTCAGGTGGACGGCGTCCACTTCCAGACGATGTCGCTGACGTTGACTTGTTTCGGAATGAGGCCGACGCGGGCGAACCGATCCGCCACCGCCTGCTGGCTCCTGATGATGTCGTCGTCGAGCGGCACGACGCTGTAGACCGAGCGGTCGACGAAGCGCCTGACCGCCGCGATGTCGACGCCGGTCGCCTCGGCCTGCGCCTTGGCCACCTCGTCGTGATGGCTGTTGGCCCAGATGCCCTCGGCGGCGAACGCGGCGTTCAGCCTGGCGACGATGGCGGGATACTTCTCAACGAAGTCGGAGCCCACGATGTAGAACGAGTTCTGCTTATGCACGTCCTTGTCCCACGCGATCACCCGTGCATTCTCCTTCAGCTCGGCGAGCGCGAGGTACGGATCCCAGCTCGACCACGCGTCCACCGAGCCCTTGACGAAGGCCGCGGTGGCATCGGCCGGCGCGAGCGGCGCCGGCGTGATGTCGCTCCACGACAGGCCCGCCTTCTCGAGTGCTGCGACCAGCAGATTGTGCGCGCTCGAGCCCTTGCCGAAGGCGACGCGCTTGCCCTTGAGATCGGCAAGCGTCCTGATCGGCGAATCCTTCTGCACCACGATCGCCTGGCTGCTGCCGTTCTGCTTGACGGCGGCGGCGTAGCGGATCTTGGCGCCCGCGGCCTGCGCGAAGATCGGCGGCGCGTCGCCGACATAGCCGAAATCGACGCTGCCGACATTGATGGCCTCAAGCAGCGGCGGACCGAACTGGAAATCGACCCAGACGATCTCGATGCCGAGAGGCTTGAACGTCTCCTCGATGGTGCGGCGCGCCTTCACGGCGGGGAAGAAGCCGCCCTTCTGGGTGCCGATGCGGATCTCCTTCGGCCTGTCCTCGGCGCGCAGCGGCGCCGCGCAGCTCATCACCGCAGCTGATGCCAATGACAGTTTGAGAAAATCGCGACGCTTCATTGCCCTCTCCGACCCTTGCGCATCCGCATTGATGCGATGCAAGGGATGATGGTGGCGGGCGAAACGCGTGTCGAGCACCCCGGAAAAATAGCGATGCCGGTCCTGTTTCGTCACACGGCGAAGGGATGTTAGTATCGAAACGCCCGTGCAAAGCAGCGAGAATTTCTCGCGATCGACAACGCGATCACGGGTCTTCACAGACCATCAACCACGATCGCACCGGCATGCTCGCCGATCCGCGACCAATCGTCCCCGCGGTTCCGCCGCTTGATCCAGGTCAAGCCTTTGGCAAGGCTTCCTTGCTTAACGTTGGAACAGGCGCGGCCCGGATGCCGCAACCCCTCCTGAACCTCCCCCTAGCCGAGAATTCTCTCATGTCGCTCGTTGGCGGCGATGCGAACGCGCGTGCGCGTCGCAGACGCATGGAAATTTTTGCCTTCCTGTTTCTCACTGCCGTGCTGATGCCTGCGCTCGCGGTCGCCACCGTCGGCTCCTACGGACTCACGGTGTGGGTCTACCAGATGATGGCCGGACCGCCCGGGCCGCCCGCGGCGCACTGATCGGAAGGACCCCGCCGTGCTCTCACACCGCACCTCCCTCGACCGGCGCGCGCTGATCACCGGCCGCGTCCTCACCGCCGATCCCGTCGTCGCACCAGCCAAGGGCGAGATCGCCTCGATCATCGTGCAGACCCGGCCCGAGCAGCTCGACCGCGTCGCAGCCGACATCCTCGCGCTGTCCGGCTGCGAGATCCACGGCCGCGACATCAGAGGCAAGCTGATCGTCGTCGTCGATGCGCCCGATGCCGGCGCGCTCGGCGCCACCATGAACCGGATCGGACTGCTGCCGCACGTGCACTCCGCCTGCCTCGTCTTCCACGCCATCGACGCCGGCTAATCACACGAGACTCCAATGACCGACATGAAGATCGATCGCCGCCAGATGCTGAAGCTGGAAGCCGCCGCGATTGCCGCGGCCGCCGCCGGCATGCCGAGCGCCTCGCTCGCGGCGAACCTCGTCACCGAGCGCGAGCAGAGCGAGCTGAAATGGGACAAGGCCGCCTGCCGCTTCTGCGGCACCGGCTGCAGCGTGATGGTCGCGACCAAGGACAACCGCGTCGTCGCCACCCATGGCGACATCAAGGCCGAGGTCAATCGCGGCCTGAACTGCGTCAAGGGCTATTTCCTGTCCAAGATCATGTACGGCCATGATCGCCTGACGCACCCGATGCTGCGCAAGACCAACGGCAAGTACGACAAGAACGGCGAGTTCACGCCGGTCACGTGGGACGAAGCCTTCGACATCATGGCGCAGAAGTACAAGGAGGCGCTCAAGAAGCGCGGGCCCTCCGGCGTCGGCATGTTCGGCTCGGGCCAGTGGACGATCTGGGAAGGCTATGCGGCCTCCAAGCTGTTCAAGGCCGGCTTCCGCTCCAACAACATCGATCCCAATGCGCGGCACTGCATGGCGTCGGCCGTGGCCGGCATGATGCGCACCTTCGGCATCGACGAGCCGCCCGGCTGCTACGATGACATCGAGGCCACGGACGCGTTCGTGCTGTGGGGCTCCAACATGGCGGAGATGCATCCAATCCTGTGGACCCGCGTGACCGATCGGAGACTGTCAACGCCGCATGTCAAGGTCGCCGTGCTCTCGACCTTCGAGCACCGCTCGTTCGACCTCGCCGATATCGGCATGGTGTTCAAGCCGCAGACCGACCTCTACATCCTCAACGCCATCGCCAACCACATCATCACGACAGGCCGCGTCAACAAGGACTTCGTCCAGGCGCACACGGTGTTCAAGAAGGGCCAGACCGACATCGGCTATGGCCTGCGGCCGGAGCATCCGCTGCAGAAGAAGGCCAAGGGCGCCGCCAACCCGAACGACGCCACCGACATCTCGTTCGACGAGTATGCGAAGTTCGTCTCGGACTACACGCTGGAGAAGGCCGCCGAGATGTCCGGCGTGCCGCTGAACCGGCTGCAGGCGCTCGCCGAGCTCTATGCCGATCCGAAGACCAAGGTGGTCTCGTTCTGGACCATGGGCTTCAACCAGCACACCCGCGGCGTCTGGTGCAACAACCTCGTCTACAACATCCATCTTCTGACCGGCAAAATCGCCGAGGCCGGCAACAGCCCGTTCTCACTGACCGGGCAGCCCTCGGCCTGCGGCACCGCGCGCGAGGTCGGCACCTTCTCGCACCGTTTGCCCGCCGACATGGTGGTCACCAACAAGGAGCACCGCGCCAAGGCCGAGCACATCTGGCAGCTGCCGGAAGGTACGATCCCGGACAAGCCGGGCTATCACGCGGTGCTGCAGAGCCGGATGCTGAAGGACGGCCTGCTCAACGCCTATTGGGTGCAGGTCAACAACAATTTGCAGGCCGGCCCCAACGCGAACGAAGAGACCTATCCGGGCTTCCGCAACCCCGACAATTTCATCGTCGTCTCCGACGCCTATCCGTCGGTGACCGCGCTCGCCGCCGATCTCATTCTGCCGACGGCGATGTGGGTGGAGAAGGAAGGCGCCTATGGCAATGCCGAGCGCCGCACCCAGTTCTGGCACCAGCTCGTCTCGGCGCCGGGCGAGGCGCGCTCCGACCTCTGGCAGCTGATGGAGTTCTCCAAGCGCTTCAGGATCGAAGAGGTCTGGCCCGAGGAGCTGATCGCCAAGAAGCCGGAGGTTCGCGGCAAGACGCTGTTCGACGTGCTCTACAGGAACGGCCAGGTCGACAAATTCCCGGTCGACCAGATCGAGCCGGGCTATGCCAATGACGAATCCAAGGCGTTCGGCTTCTACGTCCACAAGGGCCTGTTCGAGGAATACGCCTCGTTCGGCCGCGGCCACGGCCATGACCTGGCGCCGTTCGAGGCCTATCACAAAGAGCGCGGCCTGCGCTGGCCTGTCGTCGACGGCAAGGAGACGCGCTGGCGTTTCCGCGAGGGCTCCGACCCTTACGTCAAGGCCGGCACCGGCGTGCAGTTCTACGGCTTCCCGGACGGCAAGGCGCGCATCTTCGCCCTGCCCTACGAGCCGCCGGCGGAATCGCCGGACAACGACTATCCGTTCTGGCTGTCGACCGGACGCGTGGTCGAGCACTGGCATTCCGGCACGATGACGCGCCGCGTGCCCGAGCTCTACAAGGCGTTCCCCGAAGCCGTCTGCTTCATGCATCCGGACGATGCCGAGGCCGCGAACTTGAGGCGCGGCGACGAGGTCAAGGTCGCCTCGCGGCGCGGCTTCATCCGCGCCCGCGTCGAGACCCGCGGCCGCGACAAGCCGCCCCGCGGGCTCGTCTTCGTGCCGTGGTTCGACGAGTCCAAGCTGATCAACAAGGTGACGCTCGACGCCACCGACCCGATCTCGCTGCAGACCGACTACAAGAAATGCGCCGTGCGCATCGAGCGGGTGTGACGATCATGATCAAGAGACTTGCCATGATGCTGCTCGCAGCCAGCCTTGCGGCCGGCTCGAGCGCCCTGCTCGCCCAGAGCGTCTCCTCGTCGCTGCGCGGCCCCACGCCGCTCAATGACGAAGGCCCGGCGCCGCCGATGCAGCCGACGAAGAACACCGCCGAGAAAGAGGTGCGCAACTATCCGGAGCAGCCGCCGGTGATCCCGCATTCGATCGACGGCTATCAGGTCGACATGCAGGGCAACAAATGCCTGTCCTGCCATGCCCGTGCTCGCATCGCGGAGTCGAAGGCGCCGATGCTGTCGATCACCCACTTCATGGACCGCGACGGCCAGTTCCTGGCGTCGGTGTCGCCGCGCCGCTACTTCTGCACCCAGTGCCACGTGCCGCAGAGTGTCGCCAATCCGCCTGTCAGCAACGACTTCGTCGACATCGACACGCTGCTGGCGCACGGCAAGCCGGATGGCAAGCGATGAGCAGCGCCGACATCCCGCAGGGCGCCAAGGCGCCCGTCCCCGAGAAGCGGCTCGGCCTTGCCGGCCGCGCCTGGCAGTTCATTCTCGACCTCATCGACGTGCTGCTGAAGCCGAGCTCCGTGTTCGGGCTCGGCGTGCTGGTGCTCGCCGGCTTCCTCGCCGGCGTCATCTTCTGGGGCGGCTTCAACACCGCGCTCGAGATCACCAACACCGAGAAGTTCTGCACCAGCTGTCACGAGATGCGCGACAACGTGTTCGCCGAGCTGAAGTCGACCGTTCACTTCTCAAACCGCTCGGGCGTGCGCGCCAGTTGCCCGGACTGCCACGTGCCGCACAACTGGACCGACAAGATCGCGCGCAAGATGCAGGCCTCCAAGGAGGTCTGGGGCCATCTGTTCGGCTCGATCAACACCCGCGAGAAGTTCACCGACCGCAGACTGGAGCTCGCCTTGCATGAGTGGGCGCGGTTCAAGGCGAACGACTCGCTCGAATGCCGCAACTGCCACAGCTCTCAGTCGATGGACATCACCAAGCAGTCGCCGCGCGCCGTCGAAGCGCATCAACGCTTCCTGTTCACCGGCGAAAAGACCTGCATCGACTGCCACAAGGGCATCGCGCACCACCTGCCGGACATGCGGGGCGTG
Organism: Bradyrhizobium sp. SZCCHNS3002; assembly: GCF_032377435.1. Taxonomy (NCBI): domain Bacteria; kingdom Pseudomonadati; phylum Pseudomonadota; class Alphaproteobacteria; order Hyphomicrobiales; family Nitrobacteraceae; genus Bradyrhizobium; species Bradyrhizobium sp. SZCCHNS3002. The sequence continues at coordinate 213,022 of NZ_JAUHHY010000009.1, read as the reverse complement.
CCGGGCTGGCAGTAGTCGACTTCTCTGAATGGCCGAGCCGTCGCCGCGCGCGCAGTCGGCTCCCCTCCCCCTTGTGGGGAGGGGTTGGGGAGGGGGCCACACGGGCGGTGTCGCCCGGAGCCCCCCCTCCCCAACCCTCCCCCACAAGGGGGGAGGGAGCACACCGTACGCGCCGCACGCTTTCGGCCTCCATTCTCTGAAGCGAGGCACCCCTGCCTTAGCTAGCGCTTGATCTCCCCGCATCAGCGCTTAGGTTCACGGAATGTCCCCGAGTCGCCGCGCGGCTCCATCCCTGTGAGCCATGACCACCTTCTCCCCGCATCAGGATTCCGCGCTGAAGGCCGTCGGCGATTGGCTGAAGGCCAAGCCCGGCCAGAGCGGCACGCCACAAGTGTTCCGGCTGTTCGGCTATGCCGGAACCGGCAAGACCACGCTGGCCCGCCACATCGCCGAGGGCGTCGACGGCGAGGTCAAGTTCGCGGCCTTCACCGGCAAGGCGGCGCTGGTGATGCGCAGCAAGGGCTGCGACAACGCCTCTACCATCCATTCGCTGATCTATCGCGCGCAAGAAACCGGCGAGGAGCAGCCGAACTTCGAATTGTGGGACGACGCGCCCGCCTCCAAGGCCAAGCTGATCATCATCGACGAATGCTCGATGGTCGACGCCGATCTCGGCCGCGACCTGCTGTCCTTCGACTGCCCGCTGCTGGTGCTCGGCGATCCCGCGCAGCTGCCGCCGGTCAAGGGGGGCGGCTTCTTCACCGACAGCGAGCCGGACGTGATGCTGACCGAGGTGCATCGCCAGGCCAAGGACGATCCGATCGTGCGGATGTCGATGGACGTGCGCGAGGGCAACACGCTCGACGTCGGCCGCTACGGCGAGAGCGAGGTGGTCGAGCGCCGCGAGCTCGATCCGTCCCGCGTCATGGAGGCCGACCAGGTGCTGGTCGGCCGCAACGCCACCCGACGCGCCTACAACAACCGCTTCCGGCAGCGCCTCGACATCGAGGACGCCCTCCCTGTCGCCGGCGACAAGCTGGTCTGCCTGCGCAACAACCGCAAGAAGGGCCTGTTCAATGGCGGGCTGTGGCGGGTGAAGTCGCGCGCGACCTCGAAGTCCAAGATCGTCACCATGCGGGTCGCGCCCGACGAGGATCTCGGACGCAAGGTCACGAAAGTCTCGGTGCGCGGCGAATGCTTCGCCGGCGGCATCGAGGACATCCCGTGGGAGCAGCGCAAGCCCTATGACGAGTTCGACTACGGCTACGTGCTGACCGTGCACAAGTCGCAGGGCTCGCAATGGGACGACGTCGTGCTGTTCGACGAGAGCTTTGCCTTCCAGGAAAGCCGCGCTCGCTGGCTCTACACCGGCATCACCCGCGCCGCGAAGCGGCTGTCGATCGTGGTGTAACGCCGGCTTTACCGCGCGAGACGATTTTGCTCGCCTCGCTGGTACCCACCTGCGGCAGGTTGATCCACGTCAACCTGACGCAGGGTCCTTGGCGGATAAAGATCGATTCACATCTCTGTTAAACCAGCAGCAGACGGCGGGATCGTATGGCAAAGTCCAACACCACGAAAGGCAAGACCAAAGGCGAGTCGACGAAAGACAAGGCTTCCAACGGTCAGCGCAGCAAGCGCGCGAGCGCCACGGCGCGTGTCGCGCGCCGGCAGTCCGCAGCCAAGCTCGATCCGATCGGTCAGTCGCTTGTGGACGAATCGATGCAGGCCGCGCAGATCACCGAGCTGTCGGCGTTCGAGACCGTGCTCAACGGCCCGCCGGCCCTCGACCCCAACTCCGCGCCGGTCCGGGCGATGCTGGACGGCGCCGCGCCGGACGATGCCAGGCTGATGAAGGCGCTGATCGAGGGCAAGGCCAAGCCCGACAAGCGCCACACCTCCGACGAGCTCGCCGACAATTGGCGCCAGGGCGGCTACCCCTACAAATTCCGCATGTACCGCAAGGACTATGAGGAGCAGAAATTCATCCTGCAGACCGAGCTGTTGAAGCTGCAGAACTGGATGAAGGATGCGCGCCAGCGCCTGGTGCTGCTGTTCGAAGGCCGCGACGCCGCCGGCAAGGGCGGCACCATCAAGCGCTTCATGGAGCATCTCAATCCGCGCGGCGCCCGCGTGGTGGCGCTGGACAAGCCGAGCGACGTCGAGCGCGGCCAGTGGTACTTCCAGCGCTATGTCGAGCATCTGCCGACCGCGGGCGAGATCGTGCTGTTCGACCGCTCCTGGTACAACCGCTCCGGCGTCGAGCGCGTGATGGGCTTCTGCTCTCAGGTCGAGTACGACGAGTTCCTGCGCCAGGTGCCGGAGTTCGAGCGCAACCTCGTGCGCAGCGGCATCCACCTCATCAAGTTCTGGTTCTCGGTCAGCCGCGACGAGCAGCGCCGCCGCTTCAAGGAGCGCGAGGCGCATCCGCTGAAGCAGTGGAAGCTGTCGCCGATCGACACCGCGTCGCTCGACAAATGGGACGACTACACCCGCGCGAAGGAGGCGATGTTCTTCTCCACCGACACCGCCGACTGCCCGTGGACCGTGATCAAGTCAGACGACAAGAAGCGTGCGCGGCTGAACGCGATGCGCTGCGTGCTGCATTCGCTGCCCTATGCCGGCAAGGACGTCTCGCGCATCGGCCAGGTCGACGACCTCATCGTCGGCCGCGCCAGCGTGATCCACGAGCGCGAGGAGCACGCGAGCTGAGCCACCCCGCTCAGCGCCGATGACGCCGGTGCGGCCTCGCCATATCGGCCGGCCGCATCGCTGCATTGGCATTCGGAAGCCCCGGCGCGCCGCGACGGGCCAACTCCGCCTGTGCCGCCGGCGTCAGCGTGCCGCCATTGAGCACGTCGCGTTCGGGATGCATGGCCTCATAGGCCGCCGGCTCGGAGAATTGCGCCGATGCCGCGGTCACCGCCAGCGTCGACATCAGCAGAGCTGCCGCCAGGCTCCTGAATATGATCATGATCGGTCTTCCCTCTGTGGTGCATCAATTCACGCTTGCGATCATGTAGGCGGGCGAAGGCTGCCCCCTATCACGACTGCGCGAGCCGATAACCCTTCGTGAGCGCGCTCATGTCTCAGAGCTGGCGAAGGGATGACTCGTGCCGACGGTCCGACGCGTCACCGCCGCAGCAGCAGCCGATCATACGGGCTGAGACGGGCCCGCGGCGGAAACGCGAGCACCGCGCCGGAGGCGCGCTCCATGCCCATTCTCCCCGCCGGCGTCAGCGCGCCGCCGTTGAGCACGTCGCGATCGGGATACATCGCCTGAAACGCCCCGGGCTCCTGCTCGCCGAAAAACCAGCCCTGCGCCGATGCTGGCGCAACAGTGGCCATCGACAGCAGCAAGGCTGCCGCCTTTGATTTCCAGGATGTCATGATTGTTCTCCAGGTTCTCAGGATGCGGAGACCACGCACGCGATTGATGACCTGGTCAGAGCCGTCATCAGCGAGGCGCGACCGCCTCTGTATTGACCGCGGCGGAAACGAAAAATTCGCGGCGTTGTCGTCTTGCCGGGATCACGACCGCGAGACCTGAACCACACCATCATTCGAGGATCGACGAAGCGTGACGTCATCGTGAGTTCGTGAACGAGATGGCGCGCATCCGATGACCTCACCCCGTCGTTGCGAATTTGATGGCTGCCGACGATGCAGGATCGGTTACCGCGCCCAGCACCGCCCTGCAGCCCGTCGGGCAAATCGGCCGGCGACGACAAAAGCTGTCAAGGTCTTCTGAAAAACATAAATCATTTCGCGCTCTGCCCAAATCAGGCTTATGATGCCTGCGTTTCGTTGCACGGCAGGGGACGTATCGCGATCGTCACGGACGTTGGCAGCGGAATGCGATGGACGCGACATGTTGCAGCGGGTCCTGGACCTGCCGACGAACGGCATGGCGCGGACGGCGAAAGCGTGTGGTCCTGGCCTCCCGACGCTGAGGCCAAGCTGGCGGTGATGATCCGCCGGCGACGGGGGCAAGACAGCCGGTCCCCGGGGAGAGCACGTATAAGCGTTAACACCGTCGCGCAGGGAGGGCCGGATCTGTCCGGCTGAACCTGTGGTACCTGCCGCCTGCATTTTTTAAGCAGGCGGGCCACGGGCCTCAGTCGAGGTCCGGCCTTCCCTGCGCCCTCCACTTCGGAGGGCCGATGAACCGGCATCCCTCGGGCAATTCGGGCCGCGAGACCACATCGTCATGCCTGGAACGGTCTCGCCACAACTCCCAGCGTCGTCCCGGCATCCATTGGGCGATTGCGCACGTGCCGCCGCCCCCCGCCTGTTCACGCAGTCGTGTCACGTCCCCCGTAACGCGGGCCGGGCACCGACGTATCTTGCAGCAGAGGCCGGACCGGGCCAGTGTTTCCGGCCGGCGAGACGAGACAAGCCACCCCTCACGAGGATCCGAAGATGCGCCTCACCCGCTCCCTTTTCGTCAAGACAGCCGTGCTCGGTGCGATGGCGGCCGGCATCCTGGCCTGGCAGCCGCTGCATGCCGCCGAGCAGGCCGTTGTGATCCCGCCGCCGGCCCAGGACCAGCCGGCCTCCGACGGACTGGAAACCGCTGTGGTCGCCGGCGGCTGCTTCTGGGGCGTCCAGGGCGTCTACCAGCACACCGCGGGCGTGGTCAGCGCGGTCTCCGGCTATGCGGGCGGCACCAAGGCCACGGCCGACTACCGCACGGTGTCGAGCGGCACCACCGGCCACGCGGAATCGGTCCAGATCAAATACGATCCGAAAAAGATCTCCTACGGCAAGATCCTGCAGATCTTCTTCTCGGTGGTGCACGATCCGACCCAGTTGAACCGCCAGGGCCCGGACAGCGGAACGCAATATCGCTCGGCGATCTTCACCACCTCGGAGGCGCAGAAGAAGGTCGCCGAGGCCTACATCGCGCAGCTCGACAAGGCCAAGGTGTTCGGCAAGCCGATCGTCACCAAGATCGGCAAGCTCGAGGCGTTCTATCCGGCCGAGGACTACCACCAGGACTACCTGACGCTGCACCCCAGCCAACCCTATATCGCCTATAACGACCTGCCGAAGATCGACAATCTGAAGAAGATATTTGCCGAGAACTACATCGACAAGCCGACGCTGGTCCGGGACGCCAAGGCGACGAACTGAGGCGTCGCGTTCGGCCCGACCAGCGCCATGACAGGGGCGGACCATACGGGTCCGCCTGGAGGACCACAGGATGAGCGACACCAAGACGAACAACAAGGTCGTCAAGAGCGAGGCGGAATGGCGCAAGGAGCTGACGCCGATGCAGTACGCCGTGCTGCGCGAGAAGGCGACCGAGCGCCCCTTCTCGGGCGAGTATGAGCACGAGCACCGCGCCGGGACCTATGTCTGCGCCGGCTGCGGCCAGACCCTGTTCGAGTCCGACGCCAAGTTCGATTCCGGCTGCGGCTGGCCGAGCTTCACCCGGCCGGCGACGGAGAGCCACGTCGACGAGGAGACCGACACGACCCATGGCATGGTTCGTACCGAAGTGCTGTGCTCGAAATGCTCGGGCCATCTCGGCCACGTCTTTCCCGACGGCCCGGGGCCGACCGGCCTGCGCTATTGCATCAACTCGGCGGCGCTGAAGCTGAAACCGCGCTGATGGCACGCCCGGCCCCGGTCCCGTCATCGACGGTACTCGGGGCCGCTGGCTTGCGGCGGGCGAGGCGCGGGCGGTCAAAACCGGCCACAAGGGGTGAGATTTTAGCCGTGCAGATCGGGCTCTCCTGCATTCACAAGTTGCGGATCAATTAAGCTACTGAAAAGACAGCATGTTTCAAGGCGGCCCACAGCGGGCCGGATTTACGATGTGAGCGTGCAGGATTCGCATTTCTGCCAAATCGGCCTATATTAGGGGTCGTAACTGACTATGCAGGGCCGGGCCGCCTGGAGCGGCAAATCCCGCCCTCCACCCCCGCAATCGCTGGCGTCATTGCCAAGCTGAATGTTTTGAAAGCTCGCGTCAGCGCTTCCAGCCGACAAGAAGAGGTCTCAGACCATGCGTCCACTGCGTCCGTTCAACTTCAACACCTCTGCCGAACTGTTTCCCGCCGCCATCCGCAAGAAGAAGCGGGCGGGTTTCGCCTATCGGCGGTTCGGCACCGCGGCCGAAGCCGTGCGGTTCGCCATGGAGGAGTTGCCTGCGGATTCGCTGAATGGCGCCTACCTGCAGGTCGAGGAGGCCCGCTTCGACCAGAACGGCATCCGCACCCTATATGAGAGCGAGGCGTTTCCGCTGCCGCGCCGCGTGGTCGACAAGGCGCCGGACGCCGATGCGGCCTGACGGCTGCCAGAGCATTCTTCGATACCCTGCCCCGCCTCGTGCGGGGCAGTTTTTTCATGGGGGTCTGTTTGTCCGTTTGTTGCCCCGGTCCCGTCGCACGTCAGCGCGGCTGGGTATCCAGCCACCGCCGCAGGATCTTGGCGTTGCGCATGTTGGCGCGGAACAGCACGTCGAAGGCGTCGCCCGCCACCGGCACCATGCCGATCACGCCCTCGACCGCGACATTGCCCAGCATCCGCGTGATGACATGCCAGGGCGCGCCCAGCGCCCGGGCCTCGCGCACCAGCCACAGCGACAGCGCGGTCGCGATGAGGTCGCCGACCACCGGGATGAGGCCGATGATGCCGTCGATGCCGTAGCGGATGTTGGTGCCGGGCAGGACGAAGGCGACGTCGAGCAGCTTCGCCACCGCCTCGAGCCGCGCGATGCGCTGCTCGCGGGTCAGGTTGCCGAACGGATTGGCGGTGTTGAAATCGAAGCGCACGCCATCCGGGCCGACGAAGGCGCCATTGAACGAGGACCGGAACGCCCCTTGCGGGATCTCTCGTCCGTCCTGGTCGATGATCGGTCCGCGCGCCTCATCGGCGTTGAAGCGCGCCTGCGAGGCGCGTCCCGATGCGCGGCGGGGCGAGGTGGACATCTGGTCTTGCATACCCATGAGATGGCAACGCGCGGGGCCCGGCACAAGTTGCGTCGAACCGCCGCCTTGTCTCGCCTAGCGGCCCCGTGCGCCGGTCGGCGTCAGCCCGAAGCGGCGCCGGAAGCAGCGGTTGAAATAGGACAGGTCGTTGAAGCCGCAGGCAAACGCGATATCGCTGATGCGGCGTCCGCCACCGGCCAGCAGGTCCATGGCCTTGCGCAGGCGCAGCTCATTCAGCCGGGCCGAGAAGCCGGCGCCGGCCTCGTGCAGCAGGTCATTGACGTAGCGCTCGGACAGGCCCGCCGCGGCCGCAAGCTTCTGCGCCGAAAAATCCGGCTCGGCAAAGCGGCTGTTCAGAATGGTCAGCAGCCCCGCAAGGCGAACGCTGCGCAGGCCGCCGCGGCCGGCCTTGCGCATCGCGTCGCCGCGGACACCGAGCCCGAGCGCCACCAGATCGAGCAGATGCTGCGCGATCGCCGGGCCGGCTTCGTCGGCCGCGGCGGGATGGGCGAGCAGCAATTCGCTGTAGTCCATCGCGAGCGACAGCGCGCCGCCGGGCGCCAATTCGCGCCCGACCAGGTCATCGACACCGGAGACCATCGAGCGCAGCGTCATCATCGGCAGATGCACGTTGACGAAGCGCTTGTGATTGGCGCCATCGGCGCTGAAGAACGGCTCATCGAGCTTGAGCAGCACCATCGCCCCCGGCCGCAGAGCGAACTCGCGTCCGCGATGAACGACCATCGCCTCGCGACTGCCGGCGTTGCGCGCCAGGCAATAGCGGTCGTCGTTGGTCGCGAGCACCTGGCGCCGTTCGCGCCTGACACGGGTGAAGGTGCCGTCGCAGCGCCCGAGCAGGGTGGTGCCGATGTGGATGGCGTTCATTACGGCGCGAAACGGCACGTCCTCGGCCGGATCGAGCTCGCCCGTGTTGGAGAAGTGCTCGAACAATTCCGCAAAGCACAAGAAGCGCTGCCTGTCGTCGAGCCCTTTCGGCAGCATGTCGGTCGACAGCATTTTCCTGACGATGGTCATCGAAATCAGATCCGAGGCAAAGGAATTTCCGAAGCAACGCGATCAATGTGGCAGCGGCGGGATGAACGGCCGCTGAAGTCGGCAAAGCTCATCAGGACGGATCGGGAGCGCCGATCAGTCCAAGTCGCGCGACCGTTCATGCCGATGAGTCCAAGACAGCGGCAACGGGTTCAACTAGCGATGCGGATGGACGCACGCCGACATGCGTTGCGGCCTGTATCCTCCAAGTCGAACAGCCATGAGTCCGAGGAGAGATTGAAATGACCATGTCTTCCGCGGCCCGCAAGCTCGGCCTCGGCGCCGCCCTCGCGGGTTGCATCGGGATCGGCTACGCGCTCGGCGCGCAGCCGCACATGACCGCGACCGTCACCATGCTGCAATCGGCGCGAGCCGAGCTGGCTCAGGCGACACCGAACAAGGGCGGCCATCGCGAGCGCGCGCTGACGCTGATCGATCAGGCCATCACCGAGGTGCGTGCCGGCATCGCGTTCGCGGCGGGCGGCTGACCAATTCGCAAACCAAACCAGGGAGACCATCGATGCGAACCATCCTCACCAGCACGCTCCTGTTGGGAATTCTGACCGTCGGCGCATCTGCGATGCCGCTGGCTTCGATCGACGCCGGATCCAAGCCGGAGGTGATTCAGGTCGCCGGCGGCTGCGGCCCTGGCTGGCACCGCGGTCCCTATGGCGGATGCCTGCGCAACTACGCCAATCCGGCGGCGCACGCTTGCCCACGCGGCTTTCACATCGGCCCCGGCGGCCGCTGCCGCGGCAACGGCAGGTAGGGCCGAACTGCTCGTGTGTTCAGCTTGCTTACGCAGTCGGCGGCTCGGTGGCGACCGCCGGCTGCGGCTCCTCGACGAATCTGTGCACCAGCCACGATGACACCGTCGCCGGGATGAAGCCGACCAGCCCGTACAGGATCCACTGGATGATGCCGTATTCGGAGCCGTGCGAGGCGTAGTTGAAGGCCGCGAGCAGGAAGGCGATGGCTCCCACCAGCAGCATCCGCAACGTCGGCCCGATGCGCCTGACGTGGAACAGGATGTCGTCGATCGCGCAGATCATCAGCGCCGGAAGGAAGCCGAACAGATAGCTGTATTGCAGCGAGGTGACGAAGACCTTGAACAGCTTGGCCACTTCGCCCGGATTGGTGTTGGTCCAATAACCCGACATGTAGGTCGTGACCAGGAGCAGCGCGAAGCCGCCCAGCGCCGGGCCTACGGCAACGAAGATGAGATATCGCTTCATGCCCAATCTCCTGCCTCATCGGCCCGCCGACCGGGCCAAGCCCGTGCTGATTCCTCAGTCACCCCACAGCGCGAAAGCGTCGTTGAAGGCGCGCTCGCCCGGGGCGCCCTTCTCGATCGCGATGATCGCCCGGCGCTGATTGGTGTAGACCAAGGGAACGTCGAACCAGGAGCGCTCCTTGAGGAGCTGCACGTTGCGGGCGCGATCGGCATCGACGTTGGACAGGCCGACCAGGAAGAAGCCGTCGGTGACCTTGACCGCGAGGCCCGCCAGCGGCGTTCCGCGCGACTGTTCGTTGGACTTCATCAGGATGCCTGGCACGTTGCCGACGCCGCCGCCGTTGAAATCCTGCGGCAGGATGAAAGTGAGCTCGGCGGTGTGGCTCGCCGGCAGCGACGTGTCGGTGTTGCGGCGGAACGACATCGTCATCTTGAACTTGCGATCCGGAATCTCGATGTCGGCGCGCACCGCGATGTCGGCCTTCTGCGTGGCCGTCGCCTTGATCTGCTCGGTGCGCCAGACCACCGAGCCGATATATTGCTTGCCCTTCGGATCGGACGGATCCTCGTCATACAGCACGACGCGCTGCGCGACCGGCGCGATCTGGTCCGAGGACGGCGACTGCCCGACGCGGTCGGTGATCTTCGGCTTGCTCAGCGGCGCGCCGGTGTCCTTCGGCGCCTCGACCGTCGAGGAAGATTTGAACAGGCCGTTGACCATGCCGACCAGCGGCCGGCCCCACAGAATTCCGGCGCCGATCAGGATCAGCACGATCCCGGCGGCGATGGCGGCCTTGAACGGAAAGGTCGAGCCGCTGCGCTCCGACTTCTTCTTGCCCTCGCGATCCGGAGCGGCGCCACGCTGACGGGTCGAGGTGGCCGGCAGCGCGTAGCGCTCGGCCTCCTGGACCGACTCGTCATAGGAGTACGGCGCTTCGGGCAGCGGCGGCCGGTCATCGTCGTCGCCCTCGAGCCGGTCGAGATCGGTGGCCGGAACGTTGGCGTAGGTCTTGCGCGCCGCGCGGTTGGCCTGAGCGGTGGCCTTGCCGAGATCGTCGACATCAGCGGTGATGTCGCGGAAGCCGCGCATGGCGGGCGGCGTTGCCGGATTGCCGTTGTCCTGAGCACCGCGGCGAGCGGCAGCCGGACGTTCGCGCACGGGAGGCGCCGCCCCATCCTGTGGAGGCGTTTGAGGCGGCTGGGGCCGCGGTGGCACGGCTGGTGCGCCAGCCGCAGCCGGCGGCGCTTCCGGTCGCTGATTGCGCGCCGGACGCAGCTCGGCCGTCTCGCCGGCGAGCGGCGGCCGGTCGGCCCGGGCAGCAGCCGGGGCCGCCGGTCGCGGCCGGGGGGCGGCCGTGGCGGCCTGGTCTGGAGTCGGAGTGGGCTGAGCCGAGGGGGGTGCCGGAGCATCCGAACTCCGCGCACCGGCCCGCCGGAGCGCATCACCTGGGCGAGCGGCGCCACTGGACGCCCGCTGCGCCTCGCGGGCACGCTGGGCTGCTTCCGCCTCGACCTTGCGCACGGCCTCCTCGAGCGACAGCCGCTCGCGCGTGATCTCGGACTCGCTGAGCGGCGGCTGGACGCTGCGCAGCTGCGCGATCAACGCCGCCCGCGCCCGCTCGTAAAGCGCACGCCGGCTTTCCCCGGGAGCGTTGGGGTCCAATCCGGCAATGGCACGGGCTATCAGCGGGTAGTAGTCGGCCATATCAACTCAATTCGCGCGCTCAGCTGTCGGGTCCCGTCATGCCTCGAAGGGATTCTGGACCAGAATAGTATCCTCGCGTTCGGGGCTGGTGGAAAGCAGCGCGATCGGGCAACCCACCAGTTCCTCGATGCGCCGGACGTATTTGATGGCCTGAGCCGGCAGATCGGCCCAGGAGCGCGCGTTCGCCGTCGGCTGCTTCCAGCCTTCGATCGTCTCGTAGATCGGTTCGACCCTGGACTGCGCGCCCTCACCTGCCGGAAAATGATCGATCTCCTTGCCGTCCAGCCTGTAGCCGGTACAGACCTCGATGGTGTCGAAACCATCGAGAATGTCCAGCTTGGTCAGCGCAAGACCGTTAATGCCGCAGGTCCGCACCGCCTGGCGAACCAGCACCGCATCGAACCAGCCGCAACGACGCGGCCGGCCGGTATTCGTTCCGAATTCGCGGCCGCGCTCGCCGATCTTGCGGCCGGTCTCGTTGTCCTGCTCGGTCGGAAACGGCCCCTGTCCGACGCGGGTCGTGTAGGCCTTGCACAGGCCGAGCACGTAGCCGATCGCGCCCGGTCCGAGGCCGGCGCCGGTCGCCGCCTGCGCCGCCACCGTGTTGGACGAGGTCACGTAAGGGTAGGTGCCGTGGTCGACGTCGAGCAGCGCACCCTGGGCGCCCTCGAACAGCATGCGCTTGCCTTCGCGGCGCTTGATGTCGAGCAGCCGCCACACGGTCTCCGCGTAGGGCAGCAGCTTCGGCGCCAGCGCCGTCAGCTCGCGCAGGATCTGCTGGCCGTCGATCGGCTCGAGGCCGAGACCCCGGCGCAACGCGTTGTGATGGGCGAGCAGGCGATCGATCTTGTGCGGCAGCGTATCGAGATCGGCGAGGTCCATCAGCCGGATCGCGCGGCGGCCGACCTTGTCCTCATAGGCCGGGCCGATGCCGCGGCGGGTGGTGCCGATCGCGGTCGCCGCGCTCGCGGACTCGCGCAGCGCGTCGAGCTCGCGGTGCAGCGGCAGGATCAAGGTGACGTTCTCGGCAACGCGCAGATTGTCCGGGCTGATGGCGACGCCCTGCGACTGGAGCTTGCCGACCTCGTCGAGAAAGGCCTGCGGATCGAACACGACGCCATTGCCGATCACCGACAGCTTGCCGGTGCGCAGCACGCCCGACGGCAGCAGCGCCAGCTTGTAGGTCGCGCCGTTGATGACGAGGGTATGACCGGCATTATGGCCGCCCTGGAAGCGCACGACGATGTCGGCCTGCTCCGACAGCCAGTCGACGATCTTGCCCTTCCCCTCGTCACCCCATTGGGCGCCGACGACGACCACGTTAGCCATTCGCAGCTCTTTCCTCTGCCAAGATCCAAAACAGCACGATCGGTTCGGACGAAATCGCTTCCGATGCGGGGCCAGCCTGGCCAACCATGCGCCCAGCCCAAATCGCGGCCAGGACCGCTCGCTTGCGAGGCGATCCACCGGATAAAGGAAGCCGCCGGGCTAGGCAAGCGAGAACGGGCCTTCGGAGCACACAACAGCGCCACCAAGCCTTTGATAAGCCCCAAAATTTCAAGCCGCCCCGGCTGCGGATCGGGCGACCCGGCCGTGCGCTTCTGGCGGCGCATCGAGCCGGGCAGTTCCATTGAGCACCCGAACGGCGGCGAATCTACGATCGAAGCGGCCCGCGCTCAGCTCTGGATGCGGCCGTCGACAACCTCGATGATGCGATCGCAGCGCCGGGCCAGATCAAGGTTGTGGGTGACGAGCAGGAAGCTCGTGCCGACCGTCCGATTGACGTCGCGCATCAGGCCAAAGACCGCCTCGGCAGACTTGGTGTCGAGGTTGCCGGTCGGCTCGTCCGCCAGGACCAGATCGGGGTTCATCGCAAGCGCCCGCGCCACCGCGACGCGCTGCTGCTGGCCGCCCGACATGTTGCTCGCGAGATGGTCGGCGAATTTCGCCAGCCCGACCTGGTCGAGCAGCTTCGAGGCCTGCGCCTCGATCTCGGGACCCGGGAAGCCGCGATCGACCAGCAGCGGCATCATCACGTTCTCCTTGGCCGTGAAGGCGGAGATCAGGAGATGAGACTGAAAGATGAAACCGATGGTATGGCCGCGCAGATGGGTGAGCTCGGTATCATTGAGCGATGCAGTATCCTGGCCCTTGATCGTCAGCCGGCCGGAGGTCGGCCGGTCCAAGAGACCGACGATGTTCAGCAGAGTGCTCTTGCCGGAGCCGGACGGGCCGATCAGCGCGACGAACTCGCCGCGGTCGACCTCGATGTCGATATCGTGCAGCACCTCGGTCTCGGTCGGCTGCCCGACATTGTAGGCCTTGCAGACCTTTTCCAGTCGCAGCAGGACCTCAGCCACGGATCGCCACCACCGGATCGAGCTTGGCCGCGCGCAGCGCCGGCGCGGTCGCGGCGAGCAGGCCCGTCACCGTCGCGAGCAGGGCCGTGATGACGAACAATCGGCGTTCGAGGATCAACGGAAACAACTCCGAGCCATCGGCCTGGCGCTGCACCGCATGCCAATAGATCAGCGCACCCGCGCCCATCGCCGCGCCGAACAGCGAGCCGACGAAGCCGAGCAGCCCGCCCTGCAGCAGGAACACGCGCAATATCTGTCCGCGCGAGGTGCCCATCGCACGCAGGATCCCGATCTCCTTGGAGCGCTGGATTACCGAGACGATCAGCACGGCGGCGATGCCGAACGCGACCGAGAGCGCGACGAACACGCGGATCAGCGTGTTGGATGTCGCCTGCGCGCGCACCGCCGTGAAGAACTGGGCATTGGTCTTGATCCAACTGTCGGCCTTGACGCGATTGGCGGCCTGGATGCGCTGAGCAATGTCCTCAGCGGCATAGATGTCCCGTACGGTCATGTCGATCGTGGTGACGCCGCCGACCATGCCGAGCAGCGACTGCGCCGTGCGCAGCGCGACATAGGCGGAGCGCTGATTGGCGCCCTTGCTGCCGAGGTCGACGAGGCCAGTCACGATCAGCACGCGGTTGGCGCCGGAGGCGGCCTGAACATTGAGCTTGTCGCCGACGATGGCGCCGAGATCCCTGGCGAGCTCGGTACCGATGATGATGTCCTCGCTGGTCAGCCGCGGCTCGCCGGCGACGATGTAGTCCGGCACGCGCACGATTCTGAAGTAGCTCTCCGGCTCGATGCCGGACAGCGTCACGGCGCGGCTGGCGTCGCCGCGAATGGCGAGGGCGGAGCCGGAGATGGTCGGCGACACCGCCGAGATCTCCGGCATCGCCAGCATCTGATTGCGGATCTTCGGCCATTGATCGATCGAGATCACGCGCTGGCTCGGACGCTGCACGATGGCATCCTCGATCACGCCATTGTCGTTGCGCAGGGGACGCGCGACCTGATCCGGCGTCAGCAGCTGGATCTGCGGCTGCGAGGTCAACACCCGCTTGATGAAATTGGCCTCGAGGCCGGCCAGCATCGCCGACATGAACACGATGACGCCGACGCCGATCGCGATGCCGCCGATGATGAACAAGGTCTGCAGCCGGCCCTCGCGCAGGAAGCGTACCGCCGCGATCCACTCGAATGGCAGCCAGCGGTTCACGGCAGCACCGGACGGAAGCGCTGGCCGGTCAGGATGCCGGAACTCTGGGGCACGGCGATGTCACCGGCATTCAAGCCGTCGACGATCTCGACATGGCTGTTGCCGCGGATGCCGACACGCACCGGCTGCTTGGCGGCGCGGCCGTCCTTCATCCCGAGCACCCAGGGCTGTCCCGAGGTGATGTCGTGAACCGAGCGCACCGGCAGCTCCAGCGTATCCTTGCGGGAGGCGACCTCGATGTCGACAGACACCGTCATGTCCTGGCGCAGATAGTCGGGCGGGTCCTTGACGATCAGCTTGACCTGGACGGACGCGCGGGAAATATCGATGCCGGGGTTGATGTAGCTGACCACGGCGGGGAAGCGCTTGTCGGGATAGGCATCGGCCGACGCCAGCGCCGTCTGGCCGAGCGCCAGCTTGCCGAGATTGCGCTCGTCGATCTGCAGGACGAGCTGGAGATCGCCGGCAGGTGCCAGGACGAGCAGCGTCTTGCCGGGTTGCGCCACGGTGCCGCGCTCGACACTGCGCGTGATCAGCACGCCGTCGCGTGGCGCCGAGATCGTCGCATAGCCGAGACGCGACTGCGCGGTGTCGAGATTGGCGCGCGCCTGGTTCAGCTGCGTCTCGGCCATGACGTAGTCGCTGCCACCGGGGCTCGCCGTGAAGACCTGGAATTCGGCGGCACGCTTCTGCGCCAGCGCAACGTCGAGCGTCTTCTGGGCCTCGTCGAGCGCCGCGCGCGTCGCATAGCCGTTGCCGGTCAGCTGCGACGTCCGGTCATAGGTCTGCTGGGCGTTGAGCAAGGTCGCCTGCACCTGGCGCAACGCCTCCTTCGCCGACGGCAAGGTCAGCTCGGCGAGCTGGCGCATCCGCGCCTCGGCCTGCGCCACCTGCCCTTGTGCCTGCACCACCGCAGCCTTCAGCTCGCGCGACTCCAGCGAGATCAGCGGCTGGCCCTTGGTGACATGCTGGCCTTCCAGCACCAGCACCTCCTCGACCGTGCCGGTGATCTGGCTGCCGATCTCGACGCGGAACGGCGTCTCGACGTGACCGCTGGCAACGACCGTCTCGACGAGGTCGCCGCGCCGGACCTGATCGACGACGATGGCAGGCCCAAGCATGACGCGGACGCTTTGCCAGCCGCCAAGGCCGAGCAGCACGATGATGGCGAGAGCGAACCAGCGATGCGCCCATACCGCCGCCAGGACGGTCGGACCAACGGCGGCTTTGGTGGGGGATGGGAGAGCTGCGGCTTGTTCGGCCATGGTCCTCAATACAAACTCGTCAATGCGGATGATGCCCGGCGACGGGCGCCATCCATTCCTCGGGTGCGGCCGTCAGCCCGCGGCGCATTGCCCGCAAAGCTAGGGGATCGCGGCAGCAGGATGTTGCGCTAGGTCAACCGGCGCACGATCCTTCATGCAAATCAGACAAGATGACCATCACCAATCATCCACGAACATGAACGGATGCATGTGAGCACCGATACGAGCCCCGGCCTGCACCGGTTCTGGCGGCTGTCGCCTGCGCAGGCAGCCGCAGCGCTGGGCTGCGACCTGAACGGCCTCGGCGGGGCCGACGCCGGGCAGCGGCTGCAACGCTACGGCCGGAATGCCGACTCCCCATCCCATGTCGTGGGGCCGATGCGCGCCGTGCTTCGCCGCCTGCTCGAGCCGCTATCGCTGATCCTGCTGGTGGCCGGCATCATCTCGATGGTGACGGGCGACGTGATCGGCGGCGCCATCATCGTCCTCATCCTCACGCTGTCGATCGGGCTCGATACGGTTCAGGAGGGGCATGCCGTCAAGGCGGCCGAGGAGCTCCGCCGCTCCGTGGCCCTGAAGGCCGAGGTCAAGCGGGACGGCGCCTATCGCGAGATCGACGTCGACGCCGTCGTTCCCGGAGACATCCTGCGCGTCCGCGCGGGCGACATCGTTCCTGCCGATGCGCTGATCATCGAAAGCAAGGCCTTCACTGCCGGCGAGGCGGCGCTGACGGGAGAGCCCTATCCCGTGACGAAACAGGCCGGCATTCCCAGCGATGAGAACGACACGTCGAATGTGCTGTTTCGCGGCTCAGTGGCCCAGACCGGAGAGGCCGTCGCGATCGTCGTCAACACCGGGCCGAACACGATGTTCGGCGCTGCCGCCTCGGCGCTGGCCGAAGCGCAGGCCCGCACGCCGTTCGAGCGCGACCTGCACGAATTCGGCCTCGTCATCGCGCGGCTGACGCTGGCCCTGGTCGTGATCGTGCTCACGGTGCGCGTCGTATTCGGACGCGATGTGCTCGACTCTCTGCTGTTCTCGGTGGCGCTGGCCGTCGGACTGACGCCCGAGCTGCTGCCGATGATCACGACCGTGACGCTGTCGCGCGGCGCGCTCCGCATGGCCAAGCGCAAGGTGATCGTGAAGCGGCTCGCGGCGATCCATGATCTCGGCGCGATGTCGGTGCTGTGCACCGACAAGACGGGAACATTGACCTCAGCCGAGATCACGCTGGCCCGAAGCATCGCGCCCGACGGCAGCGACGACCCGCGAGCCGCGGAGCTCGGCGCGATCGCTGCCGCACTCGGCGGTGATCGTGGTTCGCTCGACACCGCGCTCATCGCCGGCGCGGACCTTGAGGTGGCAGGATGGACACTGGGCGGACAGCAGACCTTCGACTTCTCGCGCCGGCTCGGCTCGGTGCTGGCGATCCGCGGGGCAGAACAGATCCTGATCGTGAAGGGCGCGCCGGAGGCGGTGATCGAACTGTGCACGCAGCAGCGGCAGGGCAGCACCGTCGCGCCGCTCGACGACAGCGGCCGCACCGACATGCGCGAGCGCGTCCACGCGCTGGCGCGCGAGGGCCTGCGCACGGTCGCCATCGCGTCACGGCCCTGGACCGGCGTGCCGCGCGAGATCGAGACCGATGACGAGCAGGAGCTGATCTTCGAGGGTCTGTGCGCGTTCGCCGATCCGCCCAAGCCGACCGCAGCCGCGGCCATCGCGCAGCTTGCGCGCGCCGGCATCGCGCTGAAGATCCTGTCCGGCGACGATCCGGTCGTGGTCAAGCGACTGGCCGGGCTGGTCGGGCTGAGAGCGGATCGCGTGCTGTCCGGCAGCGACATCGCCGAGCTCAGCGACGATGCGCTTGCGGTGCAGGTGCGTTCGGCCGATGCGTTCGGCCGGCTCGCCCCCGATCAGAAATCGCGCATCGTCAAGGCGCTGCAGGCCTCGGACCACGTCGTCGGCTTCCTGGGTGACGGCATCAACGACGCGCCGGCACTGAAGGTGGCCGACATCGGCCTGTCGGTCGACGGGGCGACCGGCGTGGCGCAATCGGCCGCCGACATGATCCTGCTCGCCTCCGATCTCGAGGTGGTCGCCGACGGCGTGGAGGAAGGACGGCGCACCTTCGCCAACATCCTGAAATACGTGCGGATGGGCGCGAGCTCGAATTTCGGCAACATGCTGTCGATGGCGGTCGCCTCGATCATGCTGCCGTTCCTGCCGATGCTGCCGACGCAGATCCTGCTCAACAACCTGCTCTACGATCTCTCCGAGCTCGGCATCCCGTTCGATCGTGTGAGTCCGCAGGCCACCGCGCGGCCGCAGCGCTGGGACATGAAGCGGCTGCTGCGCTTTGCCGCGATCATGGGCCCGCTGTCATCGCTGTTCGATTTTCTCACCTTCGGCGCACTGCTGTATTTGTTCCACGCGACGCCCGACGAGTTCCGGACCGCCTGGTTCCTCGAATCGATGGCGACCCAGATCCTCGTCATCTTCATCATCCGGACCAACGGACGGCCATGGAGCAACCGCGCCGATCCGATGCTGACGGCGTCGTCACTGACTGCGCTCGCCGTCGCGCTGGTCGTGCCCTTCACCCCGGCCGGCGCCTGGTTCGGCTTCGTTGCACCGCCTGCCATCGTGCTGGCGGCCATCGCCGCTCTCGTCATCGTCTATCTGCTGAGTGCGGAGCGTCTCAAATCCGTCGCGGTCCAATCCGGACCCCGGCGACGGCACCGTGGACATGCCCCGCATGCCGGCTCCTGAAGACGATCATCGCTGCATGGTCGCGATGCATCTGCCCTCTTGATAGGCAGCTGCAATTGGTGTCTGTCGACACAGCCGGGGAGAAACTTCGGCCTGGGATCGCCGGGCCGATTGCCGCGGCGCATCAACCGGGTCCTACAGCGCCGCATGTCTGCCGCCGACCGCACCGCGTCCGCCGCGCCCGGCTGGATCGCCAACCAGCCCTACGTATTGCTGAGCATCACGGCGCTGTGCTGGGCCGGCAACTCGATCGTCGGCCGGCTCGCCGCCGGCCATATCCCGCCGGTGACGTTGTCGTTCCTGCGCTGGTCGTTGGCCTTCCTGCTGATCCTGCCGCTCGCCTGGAAACAGCTGCGCCAGGACTGGCCCGCGATCCGGTCGCGGCTCGGCATCATGATCGCATTGTCCGTGACGGGCATCGGCGCCTTCAACACGCTGCAATACTGGTCGCTCGAATTTACGCAGGCCCTCAACACCCTGCTGCTGCAGTCGGCTGGTCCGCTCATCGTGGCAATCTGGTCGATGCTGCTGCTGCGCGTGCACCTGACCCTGGCGCAGGCGATCGGCATCGTGCTGTCGCTCGTGGGCGTGCTGCTCATCCTGACGCGCGGTCACCCCACCGCGCTGGCCGACATCAGCTTCAACAGAGGGGACCTGATCTTCCTGCTGGCGATGGCTGTGTTCGGCTTCTACTCGGTGCTGACGATCAAGCGGCCGCAGATCCACGGCCTGTCGATGGTCGCCTTCACCTTCGGCTGCGGAGCCGCAAGCCTGATTCCGCTGCTGATCTGGGAGCTCCACGCGCGACCGGTCATGGCGTTCGACGCGCAGAACCTGTTGTCGCTGCTCTACGTCGCGATCTTTCCTTCGACGATCGCCTATCTCTGCTTCAACCGCGGCGTGCTCCTGATCGGCGCCAACCGCGCCGCGCCGTTCTTTCACGTGGTGCCGGTGTTCGGCTCGATCATGGCCTTCGTGTTCCTCGGCGAGCAGCCGCAGATCTTTCACGTGATCGGCTTTGCCCTGGTGCTGGCCGGCGTGTTCGTGGCGTCGCGCAAACAGGCGACGTGAGACGCTGCTCCCGGGCGACGGCGCCTGCCTGCATGGCACCAATCCCCGGCGGCGCATTGCGCAGCGCCGCGATTTGGCCCACCTTGCGCCCTCCCCCCGCCAGAGCGTCCGCCTCCCTTGCCCGCCGACGACATCAAGCCATCATCGCCGCTCGCCTGGCTCAACAACCAGCCTTACGTGCTGCTCACGCTGGCTTCGCTGTTCTGGGCCGGCAACATCGTGCTCGCGCGCTACGTCGCCGGGCACGTGCCGCCGCTGACGCTGTCGTGCATCCGCTGGATCGGGACCTTCCTGATGCTGTGGCCGTTCGCACGCACGCACCTGGCGCGCGACTGGCGCACGCTGCTCGCGCACTGGCCGCTTCTGCTGCTGCTGGCGCTGACCGGATTCGCGATCAACAACGCGCTGTCCTATTGGGCCATGCAATACACCCAGGCGCTCAACGGGCTGCTGATCCAATCGTCGACGCCGCTGTTCGTGGCGCTGTGGTCGTTGCTGCTGTTCGGCGTCAGGCTGAGCCTGGCCCAGTTCGCAGGCATCGCGATGTCGCTGAGCGGCGTGCTGGTGATCCTGACGCGCGGCGATCTCGGTGCGCTCGCGGGCATCCAGTTCAACCGCGGCGACCTGATGTTCGCGGGCGCATTGCTGGTGTTCGGCCTCTACTCCGCCGCCATGACGCGGCGGCCGGCGGTGCACCAGTTGTCGCTGATCTCGTGCTGCACGGCGCTCGGCGCCGTTCTGCTGCTGCCGCTGGCGGTCTGGGAATATTCCTCCGGGTTCGTGCTCGCGCCCGACCTGCTCTCGATCGCGACGCTCGGCTACGTCGTCGTCTTCGCCTCGACGCTGGCCTATCTGTTCTTCAACCGCGGCATCAGCCTGATCGGACCGAACCGCGCCGCGCCGTTCCTGCACCTGGTCCCGTTGTTCGGCTCGGTGCTGGCGATCCTGCTGCTCGGCGAGGAGCTCAGGCTGTTCCACCTCATGGGCTATGCGCTGGTCATCGCGGGCGTGATCATCGCCTCGCGCACGGGCGGCCCCAAGATGGCCTGAGCGTGGGGTCCGTTCCAAGCCGCCTCAGGCCGTTCGCACCTTTGCCATGAAGCCATCGACGGCCTGCTGCAGCAGGCCCGACTGGCTGTCGAGCTCACGTGCGCTCGACAGCACTTCCGAGGCGGCCATGCCCGTCGCTTCCGCCGCCTTGGTGACGCCGCCGATATGGGCGCTGATCTCGTTGGAGCCGGCCGCGACCGACTGGATGTTGCGCGCGATCTCGCGCGTCGCGTCGCCCTGCTGCGCGATCGAGGTCGAGATCGAATTGGTGATCTCGCTCATCTGCGCGATGGTCTGGGTGATGCCGCTGATGGCGGTGACCGCATCCTGGGTCGAGGTCTGCATCGCCGCGACCTGCGCCGAAATCTCCTCGGTCGCCTTCGCCGTCTGGTTGGCGAGCGCCTTCACCTCCGAAGCGACGACCGCAAAACCCTTGCCGGATTCGCCGGCGCGGGCGGCTTCGATCGTGGCGTTCAGCGCCAGCAGGTTGGTCTGCGCTGCGATCGAATGGATCAGCTTGACGACCTCGCCGATCTTCTCGGCACCGGTCGACAACACCTGAACGGTGGCATTGGTGCGCTCCGCGTCGCCCACGGCTTTGCTCGCGATCTCGCTGGAGCGGGCGACCTGGCGCGAAATCTCGTTGACCGAGCTCGACAGCTCCTCGGCCGCGGCGGCGACCGTGCCGACATTGTCGTTGGCGCTCTGGGTGGCGGCGCTGACGGTCGAAGCGCGCGAGCTGGCATCGCTCGCGGTCGAGGTCATCGACTGCGCGGTGTGCTGCATGCCCTCGGCCGCCGACGCCACCGAGCGGACGATGCCATTGACGCTGCGCTCGAAGTCGGCTGCGAGGTTCTGCATGGCCGCGGTCCGCTCGGCGGCCGCGCGCTGCTGGGTGGCGGCCTCGGCCTGCTCGAGCTCGCGCATCCGCAGCGCGTTGTCCTTGAAGATCTGGACGGTCGCGGCCATCCCGCCGATCTCGTCGCCGCGGCCGACACCGGGAATCTCGCCCTCGAGCCGGCCGTCGGCGATCTCGCGCATGCGGACGCCGAGACGATCGAGCGGCACGCTGATGCTGCGGCTGATCAGCCAGGCGATCCCGCCGGCGACGACCGCGATGCCTGCGCAGGCCATCCAGATCAGCCATTTCAACGGCTTCATCTTCGCGTCGAGATCGTCGACATAGACGCCGGTGCCCACGAACGTATTCCAGCCGGGAATCATCACCGCATAGGAGATCTTGCGGGTCGGCTGCTCCTGACCGGGACGCAGATATTCGTAGTGCAAGGTGACTTCGCCATCCTTGGCAACGCCGTCGCGCAGCTCGACGACGAGCTTGCGGCCGTTGAGCTCGAAATCGATCACGTTCGAGCCGCGCTGCTTCGGATCCTGGGACAGCACCACATTGCCGTCCATCGTATAGGCGAACAGATAGCCCGTGCCCTTGTCGAAGGTCATCGTTCTCCCGCGATCGACGAACTCGTCGAGCGCAGCCTCCTTCGTCAATTTGCCGGCTTCGACATCCTTGATGAGGCCGAGGGCCATGTTACGCGCGGTCTCGACGATCGCCCGGCACTGTTCGATGCGGGCATTGACCATCTCCGTTTGCATCAGAGTGCCGGCAAACGTACCGGCCGCGGCAAGGCCCAGCATCGCGACGCCGACGACGATGGCGAGCTTGGGGGCAATCTTCAGGTTGTTCAGCAGCACGCAAAGAACTCCGCCCGGTCCCCGATCGACGGCCTCGATCTGTCAAGGTGAGCTGCCGGTTAACTGATCAGGTGATGGTTAGAGTTCGGTTGCGAACGCACCCCCGTAGAAACCCGGATCAGCTCGGGACAACGGCATCCGGGGCCGGGACCGCGGCGGAGGCGGGCCGCAATGGCGCGAACTCCTCGGCGGTCAGCGTCTCCTTGGCGATCAGGAGGGCGACGCCGCGCTCGAGGTCCGGGCGATGGCTTTCGAGAATCGCCCTGGCACGGGCATCGCCGTCTGCGATCAGATCCCGCACCGCGAGGTCGATCTCGCGCCCGGTCTCCTCGGCCGCCGACACGATCTGATCCTGCGGCTGCAGGAACGAGATCTGTGGACCCGGCGCGTAAGTGCGCTGCCCGACAGTCGCATCCATCCCGTATTTGGTGACCATCTCGATGGCGATCTCGGTCGCGCGCTGCAGATCGTCGGCGGCGCCGGTCGACACGTCGCCGTCGAAGATCAACTGCTCCGAGGCGCGGCCGCCCATCAGGACGGCGATGCGGTTCTTCAGCTCGCTGACCGCGAGCAGAAAGCGATCCTCGGTCGGGCGCTGCATCGTGTAGCCGAGCGCGCCGACGCCGCGCGGAATGATCGAGACCTTCTGCACCGGATCGACGCCGACGAGATTGGCCGCGACCAGCGCGTGGCCCATCTCGTGATAGGCGACACGGCGGCGCTCGGCGGGACTGAGCACGCGGCTCTTCTTCTCGATGCCGGCGACGATGCGCTCGATCGCCATCGTGAAATCGTCGAACGTCACCTCGTGACCCTTGCGGCGGGTCGCCGCGATCGCCGCCTCGTTGATCAGGTTGGCGAGGTCGGCGCCGGTGAAGCCGGCCGTCAGTGCCGCGACCTTGTCGAGATCGACGCTGTCGGCGACCGTGATCTTGCGGACATGCACCTTGAGAATTGCGAGCCGCCCGCCCCTGTCAGGACGGTCGACCAGCACCTGGCGATCGAAGCGGCCGGCGCGCATGAGCGCGGGATCGAGGATCTCCGGCCGGTTGGTGGCGGCGAGCAGGATGACGCCGGAGCTTGGGTCGAAGCCGTCGAGCTCCGCCAGCAATTGATTGAGCGTCTGCTCCTTCTCATCGTAGCCGCCGAGTTGGCCACCCGCGGTTCGGCTGCGGCCGAGCGCGTCGAGCTCATCGATGAAGATGATGCAAGGCGCGGCCTTGCGGGCCTGCTCGAACAGATCGCGCACGCGGGCAGCGCCGACGCCGACGAACATCTCCACGAACTCGGATCCGGAGATCGAGAAGAACGCCACCCCCGCTTCGCCCGCCACCGCGCGCGCGAGCAGGGTCTTGCCGGTGCCGGGCGGGCCGACCAGCAGGATGCCCTTGGGGACGTGTGCGCCGAGCCGGCCATAGCTCTTCGGATCCTTCAGGAACTGCACGACCTCCTGCAGCTCGAACTTGGCCTCGTCGACCCCTGCGACATCGGCAAAGGTGACCTTGGTGTCGGTCTCGACATAGACCTTGGCGCGCGACTTGCCGATCGACATCAGACCGCCGAAGCCTTGGCGGTCCATCACCTTGCGGCCGAGGAACACCCAGATGAGATAGAACATCAGCGCCGGCACGACCCAGGACAGCAGCGTCTGGATCAGCCCGCCCGAGGGCACGCCGGTCACCTTCACGCCCTTCGCGGCGAGCTTCTCGGCCAGCGGCGGATCGACGCGCGCGGTGATGAACGACGTCTTGCCGTCGGACTGCTTGTCCTTGAACTTGCCCTGGATGGTGTCCTGGCTGACCGACACCTCGGAGATCTTGCCCTGCTCGATCAATTGCTCGAACTGGCTGTATGGAATGGTCTCGACCGTGTTGTAGGTCGTCAGCAGCCACTGCAGCAGCAGCATGCCGACGCCGGCGAGGAAGATGTAGCCGACGGCGACGGCCTGCTTGCGGGTGTTCGGGTCGGATTCCATGTCGGCGCTCTCGGTCGAGATTGATCACGGCCGGACAGGACGTGATCAACGGGGTTCCACTCGCGCATAACAGGACCGGGACCGGGCGGCTTGTCATGGATCAAGCGGCACCAGTCCCCCCGCCCGGCACTCAGCCCGACGGCTGCATCACGATCGACTTGTCCTTCGGCCAGCGCACGCGCCAGGCGAAGGCGATATCCTTGGTCTCGCCGGGTTTGGCGTCGATCACCCATTCGACGACGCCACGCCGGTCGCGGACGTTGGTCGAGACCGGCGGCGTGGTCGCAGGAAGCATCTCGACCGTGATCTCTTCGTTCTCGCTGACCGGCAGCTGATCCTGGATCGCGACCTTGACCGGGAAATCATGCGCGTTGCGGACCGTCGTCTTGAAGGCGCGCTCGTCGATCTTCGCCGTCGTCACGATCAGGCCGGCCGAGCCTTCGTTGCGCTTGACGACACTACGCTCGACCTTGACCTTGTCGTCGGCTCCGAAGCCGAGACGAACGGGCTCATCCTTGCCCGCGGCGGCCAATTTGCTGGTGCCGACGAACATGCCGTCGCGATAGATCGAGACCTTGCCCGGCAGCAGCGGCGCGTCCTCCGCCTGTGGGAAGCTCGCTTCGAGATAGGCGGTGGGATCGATGACGGGCGCGGAACGGATCGTCAGTTCGGGCGTGATCGTCGCGGTGGAGATGCGCAGGCTCTTCGCGCCATCATTGGCACCGACGCTGACGCGTCCGGGAAGACGGAAGACGGTCTGGAAGGCGCTGATCTCCGCGACCGTCTGCTGCTCGACGGCCTTGTCCGCGACATCTCCGAACGTCGTCCCTCCGTTAAAGCGAAACTCCTGCCGGCTCTCCATGAGTCCTCGTGCCGCGCTCACGGCGGCCGGCTTCGGCGCTGGCGGTGGCGGCGGCGGATATTGCGCGATGATCGTCCTGAGCTCGGGCGCGCTGCCGCCGCGTCCGGTCCGCACCGTCGAAACCGTGAGCGCGACCTCGGGCCAGTCCTCGCCGGTGGCCTGCTGGATCTCGGCGCGTCGCACCAGCTCGAGAGCCGGTTTGTGGTCCTTCGCCGACGTGTCAAGACGCGCGTCATAGAGCGGCACCCAGCGGGCATTGCGCACCGCGTAGGTCACGCGCAAGGTCGCCTTGGTCGCTGCCGCCGCCGACAATTCGATCCGCACCTCCAGCTTGCTCGGGGGCTTCGTCGTGAGATTGTCCTGCAGGCGCGCGATCTCGCGATCGATGTCGCGCTGCTTGCGCTCCGCATCACGGATCGCCGCGTCGGCCTGTCCGACCTCGTCGGCAACGGCGGCGAACGCGGCACGCCATTCCGTGATCGGACGCGCCTCGCCCTTCTCGCCGAGCCCGGCCGGCGATGCCTCGGCAAAACGCTCGGCAAATTTCTTGCGCGCAACAGCCGCTGCAATCGCGCCGTCGAGATTGGCACGCTCGTCCTGCAGCGCTTCGATGCGCTTGTCGATGTCGGGCAGGTTGACGGGCGGCGCCGCACGCGGCGGCTTGGCGTCGACGGTGCCGATCACGAGCTTGGTGCCGGCCTCGCCTTCCACGCGCAGCGAGGACGCATCGAGGCCGAGCGGGAAGTCCTTGGCGATCGCGGTGCTGTCACCTGCGGGAAGGTCGAGCGAGATGACCCGGGTCACCGTCGCGCCATCCGGATAGACTGTCACGGCATCGACGGTGGAGGTCGTATCGACGTTTGCCGCATGGCCGGGCACCGCCGTCAGCGCAGCACCCAGGACGAGACCCGTGGCAAGCAGGCCCTTGTTTCGCATGGTCATCACTTTCTCCGCAGCCCAACGCCCACGGGACCGGATCAGCCGGTCCTTCATCGGGCGTTAGACGCAGGGAAAGAAAGCAGGGTTCAATCGACGGCTTGAAGGGCCGGTCGCTCGATGGCCCTTCAGAGTCGCAACGGCGACAGGGCCAGAAGCCGCGCCGCCGTTGCAACTCATCTCATCGGACGATCAGAACGCCAGCGCCTTGGCCTGCTTGACCTGCGGCAGCGCCTGGATCTTGGCGAGCAGATCGGCCGGCACCGCACCGTCGACCTCGACCAGCGCGATCGCGTCGCTGCCCGGCGCGACGCGGCCGAGATGGAAGGTCGCGATGTTGATCTTGGCGTCGCCCAGGAGGCTTGCGAACTTGCCGATGAAGCCCGGCTTGTCCTCGTTGGTGACGTAGATCATCGACTTGCCGAACTCGGCGTCGACACGGATGCCCTTGATGTCGACGAGGCGCGGCTTGCCGTCGGCGTAGACCGTGCCCGACACCGCGCGCTCCTGGTGCTCGGTGGTGACCGCGACCGTGATCAGGCTCTCATAGTCGCTCTCGCCGGCGCGCAGCACCTCGTCGACGATCATGCCGCGCTCCTTGGCGATCACCGGCGCCGACACGACGTTGACCTCGCCCAGCATCGGCCGCAGCAGTCCGGCCAGCACCGCCGAGGTCAGCGCCCGGGTCTTCATCTCGGCGACGTGGCCTTCATAGGTGATCTGGATCTTGGTGATGCTGCTTTCGGTGAGCTGGCCCGCGAACGAGCCGAGCTTCTCGGCGAGCGCGATGAACGGCTTCAGCTTGGGCGCTTCCTCGGCCGTGATCGACGGGAAGTTGATCGCGTTCGAGATCGCGCCGGTGAGCAGGTAGTCCGACATCTGCTCGGCGATCTGCAGCGCGACGTTCTCCTGCGCTTCCGTGGTCGAGGCGCCGAGATGCGGCGTGCAGATCACGTTGGCATGGCCGAACAGCGGATTGCTGGTGGCCGGCTCCTCGGCGAACACGTCGAGCGCGGCACCCGCGACATGCTTGCTGTTGAGCGCCGCGAGCAGCGCCTGCTCGTCGATCAGGCCGCCGCGGGCGCAATTGATGATGCGCACGCCCTGCTTCATCTTGGCGATCGCCGCGGCATCGATGATGTTGCGGGTCTTGTCGGTCAGCGGCGTGTGCAGCGTGATGAAATCGGCGCGCTTCAGCAGCTCCTCGAGCTCGACCTTCTCGACGCCGAGATCGAGCGCGCGCTCCTCGGTGAGGAACGGATCGAAGCCGATCACCTTCATGCGCAGGCCCTGCGCACGGTCGCAGACGATCGAGCCGATATTGCCGCAGCCGATCACGCCCAGCGTCTTGCCGGTGATCTCGACGCCCATGAAGCGGTTCTTCTCCCACTTGCCGGCCTGGGTCGAGGCGTCGGCCTGCGGGATCTCGCGCGCCAGCGACAGCATCATCGTGATCGCATGCTCGGCGGTCGTGATCGAATTGCCGAACGGCGTGTTCATCACGATGATGCCCTTGGCGGTCGCCGCGGGGATCTCGACATTGTCGACGCCGATGCCGGCGCGGCCGATCACCTTGAGCCGCTTGGCGCGCTCGATGATCTTGGCCGTGGCCTTGGTGGCGGAGCGGATCGCAAGGCCGTCATAGTCGCCGACGATGTCGGCGAGCTTGTCCTTGTCCTTGCCGAGATTGGGCTGGAAGTCGACCTCGATGCCGCGATCCTTGAAGATCTGCACGGCGGCGGGCGAGAGCGCATCAGAGATGAGAACTTTGGGTTTGGTCATGACGATGTTCCTTCACGCCTCCGTCTCGGAGGGGCGGCGCACGGCGCCGGAATGAGGTGAAAGCTGCAGGGTGGGCAAAGCGAAGCGTGCCCACCGCTCTCTCGCGTCAGGTGAGATAATTGGTGGGCACCGCGCGTTGCGCCTTTGCCCACCCTACGCGGAGCGCCTCAGGCGGCCTTCGGCAGCGCGGCCTTGGCCTCGGCGAACGCCCAGTCGATCCACTGCGTCAGCAGCGCGACGTCGCTGGCTTCCACCGTGGCGCCGCACCAGATGCGCAGGCCAGCCGGCGCATCGCGATAGTGTGCGAAGTCGAAGCCGGCGTTTTCCTTCTCGACCAGCGCCACCAGCTTCTTGGCGAACTCCGCCTGGGCATCGGCCGACAGCGATGTGATCGCGGGATCGATGACCTTGAGGCACACCGAGGTGTTGGAGCGGATCGCGGGATCCTGCGCCAGGAAGTCGATCCACGGCGTCCGCGCCTTCCAGTCGGCCAGCACCTTGGTGTTGGCGTCGGCGCGGGCGATCAGCGCCTTCAGGCCGCCGATCGACTTGCCCCAAGTGAGCGCATCCAGATAGTCCTCGACGCACAGCATCGACGGCGTGTTGATGGTCTCGCCCTCGAAGATGCCGGCATTGAGCTTGCCGCCCTTGGTGAGGCGGAAGATCTTCGGCAGCGGCCAGGCCGGCTTGTAGGTCTCGAGACGCTCGACTGCGCGCGGCGACAGGATGAGCATGCCATGCGCGGCCTCGCCGCCGAGCGCCTTCTGCCAGGAGAAGGTAACGACGTCGAGCTTCGGCCAGTCAAGCGGCTGGGCGAATGCAGCGGAGGTCGCATCGCAGATGGTCAGGCCTTCACGCGTCGCGCTGATCCAGTCGGCGTTGGGAACGCGGACGCCCGAGGTGGTGCCGTTCCAGGTGAAGACGACGTCGCTGGCCGGATCGACCTTCGACAGATCCGGAATCTCGCCATAGCCGGCATGCAGCTTGGTGACATCCTTGAGCTTGAGCTCCTTGATGATGTCGCTGACCCAGCCTTCGCCGAACGATTCCCAGGCGATCGTGGTGACGGGCCGCGCACCGAGCAGCGACCACAGCGCCATCTCGACCGCACCCGTGTCGGACGCGGGCACGATGCCGATCTTGTAGTCGGCCGGCACTTCGAGAACGTCGCGCGTCAGCTCGATCGCCTGCTTGAGCTTGGCTTTGCCGACCTTCGCGCGATGCGAGCGGCCGAGGGGAGCGTCCTTGAGATTTTCGGAGGTCCATCCGGGACGCTTGGCGCAGGGGCCGGAGGAGAAATGCGGCACAACAGGCCGCTGCGAGGGCTTCGCTGCAGTCATCGTCTATCCTTCCAGATAGTAAGCCTCCCGTTGGGGGGAGGTGTCCCGCCCCGGTGATTACGGGAAGGGTCGTTCCGCGTCAAGGAACTTCGCGCGCTCGCGCCGGCGTTCACGCAGTCGTGCTGGCATGCAAGCGAATGCAATTCATTCCGGCGCGGCACCGACGGGCGACTGGCCAGCCGGAGGACGATGCAGGAAGGTCATCGAGGCGTAGGCGCCGATCCAGGAGCCGACCGCAGCGAACGCGACGTAGATCCAGTTCTCCGTGTAGCTGATCACGGCGAATGACGAGAGCATGTACCAGATCGAGCTCCAGGTCGCGGCCGATACGCGCCGCTTGGCGACGACCGCCGACGTGAACATCACGTAGACCGCGTCGGTCGCCGCGGTCGCCAGCACGACTCCGAAGGCCGTCAGTGGATTGATCGCCGACATCGTCCCCTCCTCTTCGTTGTGCTGCACCATGCGACGTCATTGTTTCGTCGAACGCATCCATGCACAATGACGCGATCTGCACGCGCCGAACAACAAGGATAGAAGAATGGAACGCGTCCGTCTCGGGAGGAGCTCGCTCGACATCACCCGTCTCGGCCTCGGCACGGCGCCGCTCGGCGGCCTGTTCGCGCCGGTCAGCGATGGCGATGCCGAAGCCACGATCGCCGCGGCGTGGTCGCGCGGCGTGCGCTTCTACGACACCGCGCCGCTGTACGGCTTCGGCCTCGCCGAGCAGCGGCTCGGCGCGTTCTTGCGCCGGCAGCCGCGCGACAGCTACGTGATCTCGACCAAGGTCGGCCGGCTGTTGCGGCCGGACGCGACGGCCTCGGGCGAAGACCCGCACTACAAGGGCACGCCGCCGCTGCGGCCACAATTCGACTACTCCTATGACGGCGTGATGCGTTCGGTCGAGGAGAGCCTGGCCCGGCTCGGCCTCGATCGCATCGACGTCCTGCTCGTGCATGATCCCGACGATCACTATGACGAAGCCGTGGCCGGCGCCTTCCGCGCGCTGCAGCGGCTGCGCGACGACGGCAGCATCAAGGCGATCGGCGCCGGCATGAACCAGTCCGAGATGCTGGCGCGCTTTGCGGAGGCGGCTCCGGTCGACTGCTTCCTGCTGGCGGGCCGCTACACGCTGCTCGACCAGGGTGCGCTGACGGCGCTGTTTCCGATCTGCGAGAGGCAGAACATCGCCATCATCCTCGGCGGCATCTACAACAGCGGCATCCTCGCCAACCCTCATGGGCCGGCGAAGTTCAACTACGAGGATGCCGATGCCGCCCTGGTGGCGCGGGCACGCCAGCTCGATGTGCTGTGCAGGCAGCACGGCATCGAGCTCAAGGCGGCCGCGATCCAGTTCTGCCTGGCCCATCCCGCGGTGACCGTCGGCCTGCAGGGCGCGCGCAATGCGCAGGAGGCGGCCGACAACATCGCGCTGGCGCACGCGCCGATCCCGCCCGCGTTCTGGCGCGACCTGCGCGCCAGCGACCTGGTCGACGCCCGCGCGCCGCTGCCGGGAGAGGCGCCATGAGCCGCCTCATCGATGCGCATCAGCACTTCTGGGATCCTGGTCGCGCCGACTATCCATGGATGGCCGGTGACGCGCTGGCGCCGATCCGCCGGCCGTTCGGTCCCGCCGATCTCGCCACGCTGCTGGCCGAGAACGGTCTCGACGCCAGCATCCTGGTGCAGACCCGGTCGTCGCTCGACGAGACCGAGGAATTCCTGCGCATTGCCGATGCGACGCCGTTCGTCGCCGGGGTCGTCGGCTGGGTCGACCTGACCGATCCATCGGTGGGACCAACGATCGACCGACTGCGCGGCCTGCCCGGCGGCGACAGGCTGGTCGGCATCCGCCACCAGGTCCATGACGAGGCCGACCCGGCATGGATCTTTCGCGGCGACGTCAGGCGTGGCCTCGACGTCGTGTTCGCGCACGACCTGACATACGATCTGCTGGTGCGCACGCGGGAGCTGCCGGCGGCGATTGCGACGGTGCGCGCTTTTCCGAGAGCGCGCTTCGTGCTGGACCACGCGGCCAAGCCGCCGATCGCAACCGGCTTCGATCAGGACTGGGCCGATCGCATCGCCGAGCTCGCGGCCTGTGGCAATGTCTGGTGCAAGGTGTCGGGGCTCGCCACGGAAGCCGTCTGGACCGACTGGGACGCGGAGCGGCTGCAGCCCTATGTGACACATGTGGCGCGCTGCTTCGGCGCCGACAGGCTGATCTTCGGCTCGGACTGGCCGGTCTGCCTGCTCGCCGGCAGCTACCGTGAAATCAAGCAGGCGCTCGAGCACTGCCTGACACAGCTCGGCTCGGACATCCGCGACAAGGCGTTCGGCCCGAACGCCGTCGCGGCCTACCGCCTGCCGCGCTGATCAGAACCGCATCACCATGCCGAAATGGCTCTTGTCGAAGCCGAGCCGCCCGTAGAAGCGTTGCGCGTCGGTGCGGCTTTGATGCGTCATCAGCTCGACCAGATTGCAGCGCTGCTTGCGCGCCTCGGCGATCGCCCATTGCAGCAGCTGCTCGCCGATGCCGCGGCTGCGGCGGTCGGTGGCGACCCGAACATCCTCGACCAGCGCGCGCGACGCACCTTGCGAGCTGAGCCCGGGCAGGATGCAGAGTTGCAGGCAGCCGACCACCCGGCCCGCCTCCTCGGCAACGATCAGGGTGATGTTCCCATCCCGCGCGATCGTCTCGAACGCGTCGTAGTAGGACTGCGGCAACGGCTGCTCGAGGCGCTCGCGCGCCCGGCCGAGATGATCGTCGGCGAGCATGGCGACAATGGCAGCGACGTCGTCGCGCTGCGCAGGACGGATGCTGATGGACATCGGCATACAGGACAGGCTTGCAATCAGCTCAGAACTTGTAGCCGAGGCCCGCGCGCACCGTATTGATGCTGGTGTCGACCGTCGAGGTGAAGCGGACGTATTCGTATTCGGCCCGCGCAAACAGGCCGCCGACCAGATTGACGTCGACGCCGAGACCGGCGCTGTAGCCGTAGATCAGGTGATTGTGCTGAAGGTTGTTGGCGCTGAGCGGCGCAAGCGGCGTGTAGGTGCCGAGAAAGGTCGTGCTGACCCGGTCCTGAACCGTCACGGACTGGCCGATATCTGCGTTGCCGAGTGCAAGGCCGAAAAATGCGTAGGGCAGGAAGCAGCCCATCGCATAGCCGGCACGACCGCGGATCGTCGCCATGTCGGTGATCGAGATCTGCGAGGACTGCGTCGACGTCACGGCGTGGAAGTTGCCGTCGGTCAGTGCGGCCGTGCTGACGAGCGTGCGGCTCGAAGAGGCCATGCCGCCGTATTTGCCGTGCAGATAGCTCGCCTCGACGCCGAGCACGACGTCGTCCCACTGACTGTTGTAGCCGACGAAGGCGCCGAAGCCCGATGCGCGCGAGGATTGCTTGCCGAGGTTCGGGTTCCAGGACGAGACCTGCATCTGGCTCTCGATCAGCGTGTTGGCCAACACCGCCGCCGTCATGTTCTTGGTCGAGCCGTTGAAATTCTCATCGGACGAGCCGTAGCCGCCCTGGACGCCCACATAGTAGCCGTCCCAGTTGACCCGCGAATTGTTCAGGCCCTCGGTCAGGCCGCCGCGCAGGATCGGAAGGTCGGACAAGTCCGCGGCCTGGGCCGCGGAGATCATGCCGCACACCGAAACCGCCACCACCAGGCTACGCATCGCAACGCTCCAATCAGCACTTGACTCTCTGTTCCGATCATCGCGCGTTAACCTTAATCATTCGTTGTCGCAGCGCTCTGCACGGAAATTCTTTCAGCGAAAACGCGCGCGCTTCGCCCGATCAGAAACGCGAAACGGCGCGGGACGCCCGCGCCGTTCGTTCGATTTGCAGTGAGGGCGAGCGCTCGATTCAGCCCTTGCGGATCAGCGCCGGCATCGGCGGCGGCGGAGGATTGTCGAAATTCCAGCGCACGCCGAGCTTCAGGTCGTGCGAGGTGATGTCCTTGAACTTGAAGACGTTGCCGGTGGTGTTGCCGACGTAGTCGGACAGAACACCGGTCTGCCCCTGACCGAGATCGACGTAGCTGTAGGCCAGCTCCAGCACCAGGTTCGGATTGACGTTGTAAGCCAGACCGGCATGGGCCGCCCACGCGAAATTCCATTTCGAGGAGGTCGGCGCCGTCGCGAAACTCGTGGTCGTGAACGGCAGGTTGTTGATGCCCGTGTCGGTGAAGTTCGAGACCGTCACCCGCGCACCGCCGACGCCCGCGCCGATGAACGGCGTCACGCACCACCAGGTGCCGAGATCGACATAGGCGTTGGCGAGCACCAGCCATTCCGACTTGCTGCCGCTGTAATTGTCGATGCCGCTATAGGGCACGCCGCCCGCCGTCGCGTTGAAGCGGTCGGTAGCCTTGAAGTTCGAATTGCCGCGATACTGACCGGTGACGTCGGCGCGGAACCAGCTGTTGAAGCGATAGCCGACGCCGACGCCGTAGATGCCCGCTGTATCGAACGCCGAGGTCTGGTTGAAGGACGTCATCGGCGTGTAGGCGGATTCGCGCGAATAGTGAACGTCCTTGACCTTCTGATTGCTGAAGCCGATGTCGCCGCGCAGGTACCAGCCGCCGAAATCGGCCGCCGGCGGCGGCGCGTAGACCGGAGGCGGCATGATGGGCATGTCGGCCGCAAAGGCCAGAGTGGAAAACAGAGAGGCCGCTCCGGCGGCGATCAAAGACATAACGCTACGCATTGGCTTCGTCCCTTTGGCCGGTGAGGCAATCGAGAACCTGGCCCCACATCACAACTGACGGCCCTACAATCGCACCAAATGCTTAAGCGGCGCTTAACCCTAATAATTAAGGTTGATTTTCCATGAGCGAGTGGGAACCGTTAACGGCCGGACAACTCATCCTAACAGATCGTTAGCGGCTGCGCCGGGCGATGCAGGCAATGCGAACTAATTAGTCGACCGACCCGGCTCATGGCGAAGCCATGCCTTCCAAATACCGATCCGCCGTACGAAATGGTTGAACGACGCGATCAGAAGCATCCTGGCGACGTACTCGGACGCGAGAAGATCGTGAGCCAGCAAAAAGGCCTGCCATCTGACGATGACAGGCCACAATCGAAAATATGATCGCCGGTGATCAGGCGGCAGCAGCCGCCGCATTGCCCACCGCGGCCACGATCTCGTCGACGACCTCCTCGACCAGGTCGCGGTCGTCGCCCTCGCCCATCACGCGGATCACCGGCTCGGTGCCGGAGGAGCGCACGAGCAGTCGGCCATGGCCGTTGAGGCGCTTCTGTCCGGTATCGATCGCCGACTTCACCTCGTCCGCGTCGAGCGGCTTGCCGCTGCGATAGCGCACATTCTTGAGGATCTGCGGCAGCGGATCGAAGCGGTGGCAGACCTCGGACACCGGACGGCGCAGCCTCTGCACCGTCGCCAGCACCTGCAGCGCGGCGACGAAGCCGTCCCCCGTGGTCGCGTAGTCCGAGAGAATGATATGGCCCGACTGCTCGCCGCCGAGATTGTAGCCGTCGGCCAGCATGCGCTCGAGAACGTAGCGGTCGCCGACCGGCGTGCGCACCAGTTCGAGCCCCTGCCCCTGCAGGAAGCGCTCGAGACCGAGATTGGACATCACGGTCGCGACGATACCGGCGCGCGCCAGGCGGCCGTCCTCCTTCCAGCTCTGCGCGATGACCGCGAGCAGCTGGTCGCCATCGACGATGTGGCCGCGCTCATCGACCAGGATCACGCGATCCGCGTCGCCGTCGAGCGCGATGCCGATGTCGGCGCGCATCTCACGCACCTTGCGGCACAGCGCCTCCGGCGAGGTCGAGCCGCATTCCTTGTTGATGTTGAAGCCGTCCGGATCGACCCCGATCGAGATCACGTCGGCGCCGAGCTCCCACAGCGCCTCGGGCACGACCTTGTAGGCCGCGCCGTTGGCGCAATCGACCACGACGCGCAGGCCGTCGAGCGAGAGGTCGCGCGGCAGGGTGCGCTTGGCGAATTCGATGTAGCGATCGTGCACGCCGTCGATGCGGCGGGCGCGGCCGAGGCTCGCGCTCTGCGCCAGCTTCTTGTCGAGCGATTCATCGAGCAGTTGCTCGATCTGCCTCTCGACATCGTCGGACAGCTTGAAACCCTGCGGCCCGAACAGCTTGATGCCGTTGTCCTCGAACAGATTGTGCGAAGCCGAGATCATGACGCCGAGATCGGCGCGCATCGACTTGGTGAGCATCGCGACCGCCGGCGTCGGCATCGGGCCGACCAGCAGCACGTCCATGCCGACCGAGGTGAAGCCGGCCACCATGGCGTATTCGATCATGTACCCGGAGAGGCGCGTATCCTTGCCGATCACCACGCGGTGGCGGTGCTCGCCGCGCTGGAACAGAAGACCTGCGGCCTGCCCCACCTTGAGCGCGAGTTCCGGCGTGATCAGGCCGTTGGCGCGGCCACGAATCCCATCGGTCCCGAAATAGTTACGGCTCATATGACCCCCAGCAACGGCTTCTGGATTTCGTTACCGGCGGGTGCGAATCACGGGAGCCGCCCTGCCGGTCAGCCCGCGGGTTATAGTCGCCTTAAGGCTAAGATGGCTTCAAAAAATATGATGAATCATTACCACGAAACCGCCATAGCCTCTGTAAGCCGTTGTTAAGGCTAATTTTTCATTCGACCTGACGGCTCCGGAGGGCTCGCCCGCCGGAGCCCGCCGCAGCCGGAATGTGCTCGCTCCGGCAGCCCCGACGTCGTGTTGCGTGACGCGCGCAGTTTGCCCTGCCTTGCCCAGACGCCGTTGCGGTTCCCAAGTTGGATTTGGCAGGCGCCGCAAAGATGCTAGATGACTGCCCCAGCCTTAAGAAACGAGACGCCGGTGGGGAGCCGAAGACCGCGATGAAACACGTCACCTGCATTGAAGACCTGCGCCTGCTGCACAAGCGCCGCGTGCCCAAAGCCTTCTTCGACTACGCCGATCGCGGCTCCTATGCCGAGGAGACGCTGCGCGCCAACCGCGACGATCTGCAGAAGATCAAATTCCGCCAGCGCATCCTGGTCGACGTGTCCAAGCGCGATCTGTCGACGACGATCCTCGGCGAGCCCGCGTCGATGCCGCTGATCCTGGCGCCGGTCGGCCTCCTGGGCATGCAGCACGGCGACGGCGAGATTCACGCCTGCCGCGCGGCGCAGGCCGCCGGCATCCCGTTCACGCAGAGCACGATGTCGATCTGCTCGATCGAGGACATCGCTGCTAGCGTCGAGAAGCCGTTCTGGTTCCAGCTCTACGTCATGAAGGACCGCGGCTTCATCAAGGCCCTGGTCGAGCGCGCGATCGCCGCGAAGTGCAGCGCACTATGCCTGACCGTCGACCTGCAGGTGATCGGCCAACGTCACCAGGACATCAAGAACGGCATGAGCGTGCCGCCGGAATGGACGCTGTCGAAGCTGTTCGATTTCGCGATCAGGCCGGCCTGGGTGCAGGGCGTGCTGCAGGGCAAGCGCCGGACGTTCGGCAACATCGCCGGCCACGTAAAGAACACCGAGGATCTCACCAAGCTCTCGGCCTGGACCGCGGCGCAGTTCGACACCTCGCTGAACTGGAAGGACGTCGACTGGATCCGCTCGATCTGGCCAGGCAAGCTGATCATCAAGGGCATCCACGACATCGAGGACGCCAAGCTCGCGGCCGCCAC
This sequence comes from Bradyrhizobium sp. SZCCHNS3002, assembly GCF_032377435.1. NCBI lineage: Bacteria > Pseudomonadati > Pseudomonadota > Alphaproteobacteria > Hyphomicrobiales > Nitrobacteraceae > Bradyrhizobium > Bradyrhizobium sp. SZCCHNS3002. The sequence continues at coordinate 176,078 of NZ_JAUHHY010000009.1, read as the reverse complement.
CGGCGCGCAGGCGCTGGTCGTCTCCAACCACGGCGGCCGCCAGCTCGACGGCGCGCCGTCCTCGATCCACGTGCTGCCCGGCATTGCGGAAGCAGTCGGCGACAAGATCGAGATCATGTTCGATGGCGGCATCCGCTCCGGCCAGGACGTGATGCGCGCGCTCGCGCTCGGTGCCAAGTCCTGCATGCTCGGCCGTGCCTATGCCTACGGCCTCGGCGCCGGCGGCCAAGCCGGCGTCGCCAAGGCCATCGACATCATCCGCAACGAGCTCTTGACGACGATGGGCCTGTGCGGCGTTAACACGGTGGCCGAGATCGACCGCAAGGTGCTGGCGGATTAGGCGGAGTTGGGTCGAGGGTCTAAGTTGTTAGGCAATCCCTGTCGGCGCTGACGGTGCAACCTCTCCCCCCTCTTTGCGGGGAGAGGTCGGATTGCGCAGCAATCCGGGTGAGGGGCATGGCACCGACGAAGCTCCGATCACGGTCCATCGGACGGGCACAACGCCTCCAACTTCCGTTGCAATGGAAGGGACGTACTCACAGGCATTTGCCAGGCCGTCAGAACATCAGTTCGCTGCTATCAGCTGCACCACCCGTGCCGCTGCCCCTCACCCCGACCCTCTCCCCGTAAGGAACGGGGAGAGGGAGCGCACCGTGCTCGCGGCGCCGCTCACATCGGCGGCGTCAGCCCGTCGCGGCCGACGCTGACGCGGCTGGTCTCGAGCGAACCGTCAGGCAACGGCTTGACGATCGCGATCACCTTGGCGCCGGCTTTCAGCTCGGACTTGTCGCCCGGCACGAAGGTGACGATCGGCGTGTCCGGCGCGATGTCGACGCGCTTCTCGCCGCCCTTGTACTTGACCAGCAACGTATGGCCGTCGGTCGAGACCGAGCTTTCGGATACGGTGGCGTTGGTCATGCTCGAGTTCGGCTTCAGGTCCCACGACCGCGAGCCTTCGCCCGTGCCGCGCATGTCCTCGGGAAAAATGTGGATCTCGACCGCCTTCGGCGCGCCGTCCGGGCCGGGCACCGTGGTGGCGCCGATGAACGAGCCCAGCTTGATGTCGGAAAGCTGCGCCTTGACGACACCCGAGACGCGCAGATCACCGGCCATGCGGAGCTTGAAGATCTCGCCGCTGCGGGCTTTCACCGTCATGGTATCGGCGTCGACGCTTTCGATGGCGCCGCGCACGCGCGTCGGCACTGGCGCCTGCTGCGCGATGGCGGTCAGCGACGCCGCCGCAACCATTGCGAGCGCGGCGACCGGACGGATCAGAACGAGACGGGCAGACATGCTGAAAACTCCGAGGGCTCGAGAGACGCGTTCCGCGCTCGTATCGGAGACGCGGGCATCTGACGAGTGAAACGCCGGAGAGGGCCGCTCATTCCACACTCAAGCCCTTGTGAGATCAGCCTCGACCAACGCGCGCAGTTCGGGCGTGACTGGGGGGCGGCGGTGGAACCACAATTCGAAGCCGCGCACCGCCTGGTGCAGCAGCATGCCGAGCCCATCCGCGGTGCGCAGCCCCCGCGATCGCGCGGCGCCGAGCAATCGCGTCTCCAGTGGCACGTAGACGAGGTCGGCGACCACGGCGTGCGGCGACAGCAGATCGACGTCGAGCTCGAGCGGCGGCTGGCCGTGCATGCCGAGCGAGGTGGTGTTCACGAACAGGCCCGCGCGCGGCAGCAGCGCGCCGACGCGATCCCAGCCTTCGGCAACGACCCGGTCGCCGAACTGATCGGCCAGCGCCTGCGCGCGCGCAGCGGTGCGGTTGACCACATGGACGCGGCCGATGCCGCGCTCGAGCAGACCGAACACGACGGCCCGCGCCGAGCCGCCAGAGCCGAGCACCAGCGCCTCGTCGGTGCGGTCCCAGCCCGGGGCGGCGGCATCCAGGTTGCCGATAAAGCCTTCGACGTCGGTGTTGGTGGCCCGCAGGATGCGGTCCTCGTACCACAACGTATTCGCGGCGCCGACGGCACGGGCGCGCGCGTCCGGCTCGGTCAGCTCCAGCACGCGCTCCTTGTGCGGAATGGTGACATTGGCGCCGACGAAGCCGCGGCGGTCGAGATGCGTGACGAAATCCGCAAGCTCTTCCGGCGGCACCGCCTCGATGGTGTAGCCGCCGGCAATGCCGAGCTCGTGCAGCCAATGATGATGGATCAGGGGCGAGCGCGAATGCGCGGCAGGCCAGCCGATCAGGCACGCGGCGCGGGGTTTGGCGGCGACGGTCATGGCCGTGACATCGGACAAGCTCCGGCCGGAGTCAATGCTGCGGGCAGTCGAACCGGCCGCGACGACGAAGCCGGCCGTCGGTGCGCCTCGGTGGAGACCGGCGCGCGAGGCCGGATTCAGCTCGCCGCCAGCCCGTCGGAGATGTCCTCCTGCGGCGTCTCCTTGCCCTTGATGTCGGCGACCGCGCGCTCGATGGTCTCGCGGAAGCGCACCAGCGGCGGCCGCACACCGTGGGTCAGCAGCGCCCGGCGCACGGTCGGTGATGCGCCGGTGATGAACAGGCGGATGCCCTGGCGCTTGGCCTTGGCGGCGACGCGGCTCATGGCGTTGGCGGCTGTCGAATCCAGGAACGGCACCGCTGCGAAGTCGACCACGAAGGCCTTGCGGCGGTCGGCGATCGAGTCGAGCACGGTGCCGACGGTCGAGGCGGCGCCGAAGAAGAACGCGCCGGTGATGCGATAGACCAGCACGTCCTTGTCGGCGCTGAGCTTCGGATTGTATGGCACCCGCGCCTCATCCTCGAAGTCGGCGCGGTCCTTTGCGGCCAGAGGCGACCCGCCCTCGACGCCGGTCATCTGCGCCATGCGGTTGATGAACAGCACGGCGCCGAGCGCGAAGCCGACCAGGATGCCCTCGGTGAGATCGCGGAAGATCGTCAGCCCGAAGGTTGCGAGCAGCACCGTGGCATCGCCCCAGGACGATCGGATCAGGGTGGCGAACTCGTGCTTCTCGGCCATGTTCCAGGCGACAACGACGAGCACCGCGGCGAGCGCCGACAGCGGGATGTAGCTCGCCAGCGGCGCTGCGATCAGCATGAACACCAAAAGAAACAGCGAATGCAGCATGCCCGACACCGGCCCACGCGCGCCGGCGCGGACGTTGGTCGCGGTGCGCGCGATGGTTCCGGTGACGCAGATGCCGCCGAACAAGGCCGAGCCGATATTGGCAAAGCCCTGCGCCACCAGCTCGCAGTTGGAGCGATGGCGGCGGCCGGTCATGCCGTCGGCGACCACGGCCGAGAGCAGCGACTCGATCGCCCCGAGCAGCGTGAAGGCAATCGCATCGGGAAACACCGCCTGGATCTTGGCAAGCGAAAACGCCGGCAGCGCCGGTGCCGGCAGCTCGCGCGGGATGCCGCCGAAGCGGGTGCCGATGGTCTCGACGGGAAGCTGCAACGCGTAGGTGATGATGGCGGCGACCACGACCGCGATCAGGATGCCGGGCCAGGTCGGCCGCAGATGCTTGAGGCCGACGATGATCGCGATCGACAGCGCGGCCGTCGCGACCGCAGGCATGGTCGCGGTCGGCGCGCCATGCGCGAGCGCAGCGAGCTTCGGGATCAGCTCGCCCGGCTCCTTGCCCGCAAGCGTGATACCGAACAGATCCTTCAGCTGGCTGGCAAAGATGATGACGGCGATGCCCGCGGTGAAGCCGACCGTGACCGGATAGGGAATGAACTTGATGTAGGTGCCGAGCCGCAGATATCCGGCGATCACCAGCATCACGCCGGACATCATCGCCGCGATCAGCAGGCCATCGAGACCCTGGCGATCGACCGTCGCAGCGACCAGCACGATGAAGGCACCCGCGGGACCGCCGATCTGAAAGCGGCTGCCGCCGAGCAGCGAAACCAGGAAGCCGCCGACCACGGCGGTGTAGAGGCCGCGCCCCGGCGAGACACCGGAGGCGATCGCGATCGCCATCGACAGCGGCAGCGCCACGATCGCCACCGTCAGGCCCGCCAGGGCGTCTGCGCGAAAGTCGCTGAGGCCGTAGCCTTCGCGCAGGACCGTCAGGAGCTTGGGGGAATAAAGCTCGGCGAAGGTCGGCTCATGATGTCCGACCCGCACATGCGAACGGTGTTCGTTTGCGATGCTCATGCCGATCACGCTCCCGTCGCCTCATCGGGCTGCGGCGCAGCCGACGATGCGTCCCACACGAAGCGCTCAGGAGCCCCGTGCCGCGCGATGAGCCTAGCTCGCGTCATCGCGCGCAATGTCAGTTTGACGGCCCATGCGGCGGGGCGGCCCCGGGTCCTTCAGGCGAACACCACGCCCGCCATTCTCACTGCGGGAATGCTCACCGATCAGATCCACGCCCGCACGATTGAGCGCATCGACGACCTTGGTCAGCGAGTCCACCACGCCGCGGACGTTGCCCGTGGAGGCTTCCATCCGCTGGATCGTCGGCAGCGACACGCCAGCCAGCTCGGCCAAGGTTCTCTGATCTATCCCGAGCAGCGCTCGCGCTGCCCGCATCTGGAACGACGTGATCACGATGGCCTCACGTGGCAGACACCATAAATGATGTCTGAGACAAAGACAATGATGTAAAATACATCATAAACTGATCTCGGACGCAAGCTGGAACCCGGCCCTCGCCGTCCGTCCCCTGCGCGCGCGAGCGACGGCCATGACGCGATCCGGCCCGCCATCCCGAGAGAGGATGACGGGCCGGTGCTGTTCGGCGCGGTGCGTTCGGCTCAGGCGGCGTCGCGGTGGGACGCGATGATGTGATCGGCGGCGCGGCCGGTCACCTCGGCCATATGGTCGAACTGGCGGGTGAAGCTGCCGGCGCCGGCGGTGGCCGAGCGCAGTTCGACGATCAACTCGCCGATCTCCGCCTCCGGCATCATCGCCCGCACGCAGTCCCAGCCCGGCCAGCCGTCACGGGTATCGAAGGACAGGATCTGGCCGCGCCGCGCCGACAGGATCGCGTTGATCCTGGCGGTCGCTTCCGTCGGGCAGACGATCTCGACGGTATGGATCGGCTCCAGCAGCACCGGCGCGCATTGCGGCAGGCCTTCGCTGACGCCGGCCCGCGCCGCGGTGCGGAACGCGAGGTCGGACGAATCGACGCTGTGATAGGAGCCGTCGGTGAGCGTCACCTCGACGTCGATCACCGGAAAGCCCAGGGGGCCGCGGGCCATTGCGTCGACGACACCCTCCTCCACCGCCGGGATGTAGTTGCGCGGCACCGCGCCGCCGACCACCTTCTCGGCGAAGCGGAAGCCTTCGCCGCGCGGCAGCGGCTTGATGTCGAGCACGACGTCGCCGAACTGGCCGTGCCCGCCGGACTGCTTCTTGTGGCGGCCGCGCTGCGTGATCGGCTTGCGGATGGTCTCCTGATAGCCGATCGCGGGCTGGTGCGATTTGACGTTGACGCCGAAACGGTCGCGCAGCCGCTCCAGCGCAACGCGCAGATGCATCTCGCCCTGCCCCCACAGCACGGTGTCGTGGGTGCGCGGGTTCTGCACCATGGTCAGCGACGGATCCTCCTCATGCAGCCGCTGCAAGGCCTGGCCGAGCTTGACGTCGTCCTTGCGGTCCACGGCGGCGATCGAGAGCGCCAGCACCGGCGGGCACGCCTCCACCTTTGCCAGCGGCGGTGGCGCCGTCTTGCCGGTCGCAACCGTATCGCCGGTCTTGACCGCATCGAGCTTGCCGAGCGCCACCGTGTCCCCGGCCTCGGCGCCCGCGCGCTTGCTGTCATAGGCGCCGGTGGCAGCCAGGATGCCGGACACGCGCGCCGCCTCGCCCGAGGCGGCATGCAGCGTCGCGCCGTCATCGAGATGGCCGGACAGCACCCGCGTCAATGACAGCTTGCCGCCATGCTGCAGATGCAGCGTCTTGAAGACATAGCCGAGCGCCTCCTTGGTGTCCTTCACACCGAGCCGCCGCGCGGTCTCGGCGATTCCGGGCGCCTCGTGGCGCAGCGCCTTCATCAGCCGCAGCACGCCGTTCTCGCGCAGCGCCGAGCCCAGCAGCACCGGGCAGATCAGTCCCTCGCGCAATTCGCGCGCGAGATCATCGAACACGGCGTCGCGCGGCGGCGGGATGTCCTCCAGCAGCTGCTCCATCAGCGAATCGTCGTGATCGGCGAGCTTCTCCAGCATCGAGAAGCGCGCCTCCTTCTCACGGTCGAGATCGCCGCCTTCGAGCGCGATCACCTCGCTGGCCTTGTGCTCGCGATAGATGAAGGCGCGCTCCAATGCGAGGTCGACGAAGCCCTCGATCAGCTCGCCGTTCCAGATCGGGATCTGGCGCAGCACCAGCGGCACGCGCGAGGCCGGCTGCAAGGTCGCGAGCGTCTCCCTGATGCGTGCATTGGCGCGGTCGATCTTGTTGAGGAACAGGAAACGCGGGATGCGCAGTTCCTCGAGCTCGCGCAGGATGATCTGCAATTGCGGCAGCTTCTTCTCATCGGCCTCGCAGACCACGATCGCCGCATCGACCGCCGGCAGCGCGGCGCGCATGTCGTGGATGAACTCGATCGAGCCGGGACAATCGAGGAAAGTGTAGCTGTCGCCCATGAAGGTCGTCGTCGCCGCCGTCATGGCGACGCTCATCTTGTGCTGGCGCGCCTCCGGGCTGGCATCGCCGACGGATGTGCCGGCGTCGACGCTGCCCGCGCGCGCGATCGCGCCCGTCCGCGCCAGGATCGCCTCCAAGAGAGTGGTTTTACCGCTTTGGAAAGGGCCCACCAGCGCGATGCACCGTGGACCTCGGGGACTTCTCAGGTCTTGTCCCATTCGCCGCCTCCTCGTTGTGGAGCTCGGCCCTTGATTGGGTCGGCAAAGCCGAATGCTCTGCCTCGGCTGCCGCTTTGGCAAGCAGGCGGCCTGCGAAAAACGTTGCTGCAGTGCGGGGGATCCCACCGTCTTCCCGCACGATGGCGGGAAGAGCGCTGTTCACGGCAAAGGGAAGATCACCGACCCGGGCGCAATTCGAGGCTTTGCAGCCCCGCCGCGACGCTGATGCCGACCTGGCCCTGGACGCTGAGCGGCTGCAGCGCGATCGAGTTGGCGGAGCCGCCGACGAGCACGTTGCCGCCGACTCCGACGCCGACCGCGGCCGAACCCTGCGCACCGGCATAATCGCCGGAGAGATCGCCCGGCCCGAGCCGCGCGACCGGCGCATAGACCACCCAGGCCAGCAGCGATTCCTGGGTGATGCCGAGATCGAGGCCGACCTTGCGGATGGTCGCGACGTAACGATCCTCCGGCAGCCCGTCGGCGCGCAGCACGCAGCCGAGATGGGTGACCGAGCCGACGATGAAGCCGACGCTGGCGCCACCGCGGCATTCGAGGACGCCGACCCGCACGCGATCTTGCGCCTGGGCAGCGCCGCCGATGCAGAGGACGGCCGCAGCGGTGAGCCCGGCGAGGATGGTCGAGCGCATGAATAAAACTCCGGCTGAAATGAACATGTGATGCGGCGCTCGGTGATCGGGACTGATGATCACGAGCCATCACATCTATGCCACAAGGCTTACAGCCGCACCAGAAGCGGCGCGCCGTTCATCTGGCTGAACGACTCACGGCCTCGACCAGCGCAGCGCGGCTGCGAGGCATTGTCGCCGTGCTCAGCGATAGTAGCGCGAGAAGTAGGACGAGGGCTGGCTCGGGCTCGGATGGATCGGCAGCAGCGGCACCAGCTCGACCTCGGTGATTCCCGCGGCGAGGTTCATGCCGGTCTGCCCCTGCAGGCTGATCGGCTGCAGCTGGGTGGCGCGATCGGTGTCGCGCACCAGGAAGCTGCCGCCGAAGCCGACCAGCGCGGCAGCGTTGGCCGACAATCCGCCATAGCGCCCGCGCAGCTCGCTGCGGCCGAAATCGTTGACCGGCGCGTACACCGCCCACGCCATCCGGGTCTGATCCGTCAGTCCGAGATCGAGGCCGTAGCGGCGGACCTTGGCGACATAACGCTCCGGCGCGCGGCCCTGGCTGCGGAAGACGCAGCGCAGACGGGCCTGTGACATCACGAGCTTGCCGGCCGTCCGGCGGCCCTCGCACTCCAGAACTCCCGCACGCATCGGGCGGCCCTGATGGGCCTGCGCGAGCGGCACGAGCATCACCATCGCCACGATCGACAGCACAAGCAGCCGCATCGAACTCCAACCTTACGCCACGCAACTTGATCCCGGACAAAAGAAAGGCGCCATGTTCAAAACATGGCGCCTTTCTGTGCGGAAATTGACCTTTAGAGATTCAAAGGTCGCTGTTGCCCGATTACCTCAAATTGCCGCAGAAGCGCTGGATGCGCTTGCAGGCGTCCTCGAGGTCGGAGGTCTTGGTCGCGTAGGAGATGCGGAACGCCGGGCCGAGGCCGAACGCCGAGCCGTGCACGACAGCGACGCCCTCGGTCTCCAGCAGCTCGGTGACGAAGGCCTCGTCATTGTCGATCACCTTGCCCGACGGCGCGGTCTTGCCGATCGTGCCGGCGCAGGACGGATAGACGTAGAACGCGCCCTCGGGGCGCGGGCATTCGATGCCGCTCGCCTGATTCAGCATCGACACCACGAGGTCGCGGCGCTCCTTGAAGACCTTGTTGTTGGCCGGGATGAAGTCCTGCGGACCATTCAAGGCTTCGACGGCAGCCCATTGCGCGATCGAGCACGGGTTGGAGGTCGACTGCGACTGGATCGTCGCCATCGCCTTGATCAGGTGCGCTGGGCCGCCGGCATAGCCGATGCGCCAGCCGGTCATGCAATAGGCCTTGGAGACGCCGTTCACGGTCAGCGTGCGGTCGTACAGCGACGGCTCGACCTGCGCCGGCGTGGTGAACACGAAGTCGTCATAGACGAGGTGCTCATACATGTCGTCGGTCATGATCCAGACATGCGGATGCTTGACCAGCACCTCGGTGAGCGCCTTCAGCTCGGCCTTGGTGTAGGCCGCGCCCGTCGGGTTCGACGGCGAGCACAGGATCAGCCATTTGGTCTTCGGCGTGATCGCCTTCTCCAGCGCCTCCGGCTGCAGCTTGAAGCCATGCGCGGCTGTGCAGACCACCGGCACCGGCTCGCCGCCGGCGAGCGCCACCATCTCGGGATAGCTGACCCAGTACGGCGCCGGGATGATCACCTGGTCGCCGGGATTGATGGTCGCCATCAGCGCATTGTACAGCACCTGCTTGCCGCCGACGCCGACGATCACCTGGTTCGGCTTGTAGGTCAGGCCGTTCTCGCGCTGGAACTTGCCGATGATGGCTTCCTTCAGCTCGGGGATGCCGTCGACCGCGGTGTACTTGGTCTTGCCGTCCTGGATCGCCTTGATCGCGGCCTGCTTGATGTTGTCGGGCGTGTCGAAATCCGGCTCGCCGGCGCCCAGCCCGATGACGTTGCGCCCCGCCGCTTTGAGGACGCGCGCTTTGTCCGTGACCGCGATGGTCGCGGACGGCTTCACACGGTCGAGCGCAGCGGCGAGAAAGGACATCATCAGCTCCTATGCAGGCGTCGTGGATCACCCTTTTCGGGCCACGACCAGTCATGTCAGGGAAACGCCTGCTTTTAAGGCCCCGGGCGCTGCATCGCAAGAAGCTTGGGCACATGGCTCCCAAGACTTTAGGGAACGTTAAAGCGGCCCCGCTAGCGTGGCCCCCACGATTGTCCAGAGTTTCAGGCCGAAATGACCAATATCGGGTACGCCCTGCGATCCGGCGACTGGCTGACGGCCACGCGGATCAAGTCCTACAGCTGGATCCTGCTCGCGGTCACGATCGTGGCCATCGCCGGCTGGATCGCGCTGTCCGATGGCCTGATCGACCGCAACGGCAAGCCGATCGGCACCGACTTCTCCAACGTCTATGCGGCAGGCGTGCTGACCCTTCAGGGCAAGGCGGCCGACGCCTATGATCCGCCGCTGCAGCATGCGATGGAAAAGGCCGTGTTCGACGGCCGCGACGTGCCGTTCTTCGGCTGGCACTACCCGCCCTTCTTCTTCGCGATCGCCGCCATCACCGCCCTGCTGCCCTATGCCGGCGGGCTCGCGCTCTGGGTCCTGTCGAGCCTGCTCGCGTACCTCGCGGTCATGCGCGCGATCCTGCCGCGTTCCGAGACCCTGCTGGTCGCGACCGCCTTTCCCGCGGTGTTCGTCAACATCGGTCACGGCCAGAACGCGTTCTTCACCGCGGCGCTGCTCGGCGGCGCGCTGCTGTCGATGGAGCGCAGCCGGCCGTGGACGGCCGGCATCCTGATCGGCCTGCTCGCCTACAAGCCGCAATTCGGCGTGCTCATTCCCGTGGCGCTGCTCGCAGGCGCTCGCTGGCCGACGATTGCTGCGGCAACCGCCACGGTGGCCGCGCTGGTCGCGATCAGCTTCGCCGCGCTCGGCAACGACGTCTGGCACGCCTTCTTCCAGTCGATGACCTTCACACAGAGCGTCGTGCTCGAGCAAGGCGGCACCGGCTGGGAGAAGATCCAGTCGGTGTTCTCGGCCGCGCGTCATTGGGGCGCCGATATCAGATCCGCCTATGCGCTGCAGAGCCTGCTGGCGCTGTCGCTCGCGGCCGGACTTGCCTGGCTGTGGCAGAGCGAGGCGGCGTTCGATCTCAAGGCGTCGGCACTGGCGAGCGCGAGCCTGCTGGCGACGCCCTATGTGCTCGACTACGACCTCGTCGTCGTTGCGGTCGCGATCATCTTCTTCGTCCGGCACGGCCTCGCGAACGGCTTTCGCGACTACGAGCTCAGCGTGCTCGCGGCCGCCTGGATCGTGCCGCTGCTCTCGCGCAGCGTCGCCGGGCTGACGACGATACCGCTGGGCCTCATCGTTCTGATCACCCTGTTCGCGCTGACCTTGCGCCGCGCACTCACCGATCGCGCCGTCGAGATCGGTGGACAGGCGCGCATCGCGCAGGCGTGATCTCGATTGTTTGAATCTATTGGAAAGTTGTTATTCGAGAGTGCAGTGCAGTAGCGCATTTCGACTTTTTCCATCCGCCGGCTCTTGCAGCCTGCGCTCATCGGCATCATTGTCTGGCCGCATTGCAGGACGATCTGGCGTCCGGATGCGCGATGCGTCCAACCCTTGATTCCTCGAACTCGAAACCGGCCGGATGTACAAGCTCTATTCGATGCAGCGGTCAGGCAACAGCTACAAGGTCCGCCTTGCGCTCGCGCTTCTGAACGCGCCCTATCAGGCGATCGAGATCGACATCCTGCGCGGCGAGAGCCGCACGCCGGATTTTCTCGCCAAGAATCCCAGCGGCCAGGTGCCGCTGCTGGAGGTCGGCGAGGACCGCTTCATCGCCGAATCGAACGCGATCCTCTGGTATGTCGCCGGCGGCACGCCGCTGGTGCCGGAGCAGCGCATCGAGCGCGCCGAAGCGCTGCAGTGGATGTTCTTCGAACAGCATGCGCTCGAGCCGAACATCGGCGCCGCCTATTTCTGGCTGCTGCTGGTCAAGGGCGGGCGCGACCTGCAGACCCATGCGCTGGAGGACTGGATGGAGCGCGGCTATGCCGCGCTGCAGGTGATGGAGAATCATCTCAAGAGCAACGACTACTTTGCCGCGAAGCAGCTGACGGTCGCCGACATCGCGCTCTACGGCTACACCCATGTCGCCGATCGCTGCGACTTCGATCTGTCGACCTTCCCGAAGATCCGCAGCTGGCTGCGCCGTGTCGAGCAGACGCCCGGGTTCGTCGCGATGGACTGGCAGCCGGCGCTGATCGATTCGGCCGGCATTGCTGCCGACTACGGCTGACACGTTCACCGTAAGACTACCGACTATCCGTAGAACAGCGGGGAAAATACACGCGATGGCGGGAACGATCACCGCCGACGCCATGTTTCTGCCCTTTTTTCTGATTTGCCGCCGCAATCCTGCCCAGCGCGACCTTAGAATTTACCTCTGCGAGTGATTCGCTCGCGGATGTATGGGTAAGGGATTTCGACTTCATGTCCGGGTGGCGTCTTGCTTCCGTTCCGAAGTTCAGTTGGGTTCGCGGCCAGGCATGGCCGCTAGCGCCGGACCTCCGCCGAGGGCTCCCGGCGCCCGTCAGCGGCTTTCACGACGACGCGACGCTCACGCTGTCGCCGAGCCTGACCACCGCCGTGGTCGCAACGATCGCGGCCAGCACGCTCTCATTGGGTGTCAGCGTCACCATCGCGGTGGTGTCGATCCGCGCCCTCTTGTCGATGCCCGCTTAGCAGGAAGCCATTTTGACAACCCTTCGCGGTTTTCGCGACAACAGGCGATGATTGTCTCGCGCACAAAATGGCGATGAAATCAACGGTCGTAATCGTTGCCGTGACCCTGGCACTCGCGATCCTGCTGGCGGCGTCACTGCTGATCCTGATCGAGCGGCGGGGCGAGCTCTCGTTCTCGCCGCTGACCGAGGAGGATCGGTCTGTCTATGTCGAGCTGGTGCGGCCGCCCGCCACCGAGCCGGTGCTGCCCGTCCCGGATTGATCGTGAGCGCGGCTGCGCGTATCGAGGGTCCGTAGAGATTCAAACGGACGGCGAAGCCTTCATGCACGAAGCCCTCACTGTGCGCGCCATCGCGCGCGATGACCATGATCGCTGGCTGCCGCTCTGGGACGGCTACAACGCCTTCTACGGCCGTTCGGGGCCGACGGCGCTGCCGAGCGAGGTGACCGCCGTGACATGGTCGCGCTTCTTCGATGCCGACGAGCCGGTGCATGCCCTGGTCGCCGAGTGTGGCGGCGAGCTGATCGGCCTGGCGCACTACCTGTTTCATCGCGCCACCACCACGATCGGGCCGCTCTGCTATCTCAACGACCTGTTCACGAGCGAGGCCGCCCGCGGCAAGGGCGTCGGCCGGGCGCTGATCGAGGCGGTCTACCGCGAAGCGCGACAGGCCGGTGCGCCGCGGGTCTATTGGCAGACGCACGAGACCAACACCACGGCACAGGCGCTCTACGACAAGATCGCCGAGCGCTCGGGCTTCATCGTCTACCGCAAGGCGCTGTGAACGGGCGGTGTCACGCCGCCGTCACGGGGCAGGCCTACGCTCCATCGAGCGCCTGATCATCCCCCGTCACCGGTCACGCGTTTCAGCGGTCCCCGTCAGTCGCCGTCTCTGACCGGGGCCGCATTTTTTTGGCGTGGCTACCTCTGAGAGCGGAAAGCGAGATGCTGCCGTGCGATCGGTGGGCTCCCTCTCCCCGTTCTTCACGGGGAGAGGGCTGGGGTGAGGGGCAGCGGATCGGGCGGTGCAGCCTTGCCAGAGCGCCCACTACGCACGCGTCAGCTCATCTTGAATCAGCGTCAGAACGCCTTCGATATTTCCTAGGACATCGTTGTTCCAAAAGCGAAGAACCCGATAGCCTTCCTCCGCTAAACGGCGATCGCGAACAACATCCTGCTTAGACTCGCTGTGTTGTCCCCCGTCAATTTCAACGATGAGGCGCCTCTCTCGACAAACGAAGTCGCAGATATATTCTGCGACCGGGAGCTGCCGAACAAACTTGTGACCATCCAGCCGACGGCTGCGTATCTTATCCCACAGCGTGTTCTCCGCGTTCGTCTGGGCAGTGCGGAGCCGCCGAGCAAGACCGACGGATTTCAGATCTGGTCCTCGCATGTGCCGTACCTCATCGCAGGTCTTCATCGTGCTGAAGCCGTTGAGACTGCAATACAGCACGAGCTGACGAGACCGGGCGAGCGCGACGACCACCACCCGTGCCGCTGCCCCTCACCCCAACCCTCTCCCCGTGAAGAACGGGGAGAGGGAGCATACCGGCTACGCAGCGGCAGCTCGAATCCAAATCCCGAGCAACGTCCTACTTCTTCCCACCCACCGTCTGCCTCACCTCGAAGCCCTCGAACTGCGGCGGGCCGAGATAGAGCGGCTTGTTGTCGCCGGCGCCCTTGTGGGCCATGCGGAAGGCTTCGGACTTGGTCCAGTCCTCGAACGCCCCCTTCGACGCCCAGATGGTGTGCGAGGCGTAGAGCGTATGGTCCTCGGCTTCCGGTCCCTTCAACAAGTGAAACTCGACGAAGCCCGGCACCTTGTCGAGATGGCTGTCGCGCGACAGCCAGACCTGCTCGAAGGCGGCCTCCGAACCCTTGGCAACGCGAAAACGATTCATGGCGATGAACATGCTGATCTCCTGAGGGATGAATGCCGCAGGCCAGGGAGTAGCAGACTTCGCGATGCAATGCGCCTGCGGCAATCGCCGCTGATGCCGCGACGTTGAACGCTACGGGACCCGATCAGGACAGGGCGCAAGCGATCCCTACGCCACGAGCCCCTTGATCGGCTTCACGGCCGCGCTGTCCGGAAACACCGCGCCGCCGAGGGCGTGCTCACCGATGCCGAGATGATCGGCGAGCACGCCCTTGAGCACCGCGCGCAGATCCGTGGTCGGCGCAAGATCGCGTCCCTGGTAGAGGCTGGCCATCTTCAGCGTCGGCCAGTCGGCGATCACCCGCCCGCCCTTCACCGCACCGCCGGCGAGCAGGGCGACGGTGCCGGTGCCATGATCGGTGCCTTGCGTGCCGTTGATCTTCGCCGTGCGCCCGAACTCGGTTGCGACCATCACGACCGTATCGCGCCAGCGCGGGCCGAGCCCGCTCTCGAACTCGGCGAGCGCACCATCGAGACCCGACAGGAGTTGCGCCAGCCGGCCGACCGCGCCGCCTTCATTGGCATGGGTGTCCCAGCCGTCGAACGCCAGCGCAGCGATGCGCGGACCATCATCCGCCGCGATCAGCTTCGCCGCGCCGCGCGCGACCTGGCGCATCGCCGCGATCTGGTTGCCGCCCGGCTTCGGCTTCATGTCGTCGCCGAACGCGACCTTGTCGAGCTTGAGCCCCTGCGACAGCGCAGCCGCCAATGCGGGATCGCGATGCGCATAGAGGTCGACCAGCCGCGTCGCGGTGTCGTCATCGGCCTGCGGCAAGGTCACCGGCGCCCAGCCGACGGTGGGCGCTGCGCCGCGCAGCACCAGCGGTGCCGTCGGACCGACCGCGAGCGCGCCCGTGACGCGGGGGCCGCGTGGCAGAGCCTCGACTGCGCGGTTGAGCCAGCCCGATTGCACGCGGCCAGGACCGGCAAAGCCGCTTTCGAGCACGTCCTGGCCATCGAAATGCGAGCGCTCGCGATACGGTGTCGCGACCGCGTGAATCACCGCCGCCTGCTTGTCGCGATACATGCGCGCGAATTCCGGCATCGCCGGATGCAGCGCAAAGAACGAGTCGAGCGGCAGCGCCGGATTCGGTCCCGCCGTCGTCAGCGCGATCGCGCCATGCAGCCCGGCGTAGTCGGGATCGCCGACCGGCGCCACGGTGGCGAGCCCATCGAGCGCGCCGCGCAGGATCACGACGATCAGCCGTGGATCACGCCGATCGGCGGCCCGCGCGAATTTCGGCAGATAGCCCCAGGCGGCAAAGGACGCGCCTGCCAGCAGCAGGTGGCGACGCGAGGTCAACAGCGAGGTCGCGATCCGGTCCATCGTCATCTCCTCTGGAATTCCGGCGACATCAGCAGCAGCGCCAGGGCCTGCTGGCGCGATTCCGCACGCTCGATCGTTCGCCGCGTCTCCGTCGAAGTCGCGTCTCCCGCGGCGAGATCGAGCAGATCACGGGGATCGAGATTGTTGCCGAGACGCGCGGCGAGTTGCGCGGAGATGTCCAGCCGCAGCTTCATGCCCTCGGGGGCGGCCCACATCGCGGTGGTATCCGCGAATCCGTTCGGCCCTGCGGGCGCCCACAGCGGCTGTCCCAGCATGTTCAGGGAATTGAGATAGAAGCCGGGATCCTCGGGCACGCGCGCCAGCAGCCGGCCGCCCGCGACCAGGAACTCATAAGGCGAGCGGATCTTGGTCAGCGGTGCCGACCAGGCTTCATCGGCATCGACGAGCGCCAGCGTCACCGCTCTCAGATCGCCGTCGCTCTTCTTGAATACGGCCTCGAGCCGCGCGACCAGCGCGGGCGGCGGATCATCGGCGACGAAATGGCGCGCGAGCTTGGTGGCGATGAACTTCGCAGTCGACGGATGCCGCGCGATGTCGGCGAGCGCAGCCTCGCCCTGGGCGAGGCCATCATCCCCGTAGACCTTGCCGAGCAGAGTCTGCGGCCCCGGCTGATGCGCATTGGCATTGAACACGAAGCTGCCGGGCGCCGCGTTGCGGGCGTTGCGGCCGGCGAAGCTCCAGCCGGTGATGATGCGCGCCAGCGACGTCACGTCCTCCTGGCTATAGCCGCCGCCGACACCCAGCGTGTGCAGCTCCATGATCTCGCGCGCGAGATTCTCGTTGAGGCCGCGCTTGCGGTTCTGGCCGGCGCGCGAGTCCGGTCCGAGCGATTCCTGGTTGTCGAGAAAGAACAGCATCGCCGGATGCTGCTCGACCGCCTTCAGCATGTCGGCGAAGCGCCCGAGCACGTGCGGCCGGATCGCCTCGCGCTCGAACGCGCCAGCCCACATCCGCGCCAGTTCGCCCTTGCCCGCTGAGATGCAGAAATGATTCGACCAGAACGCCACCAGGCGCTCAGTGAAGCCGCAATCGGCGAGCACGGCGCGCTGCAGCCGCGCCAGCGCTTCGGCACGGAACGTCTTCTGGACGACGTTGGGCGGCTGCTGAGCCTGCGCGGGCTTTGCCGGCGCTCCCTGCATCGCGGGTGCGGGGTCGGCACCGGCCGCCGGGGCTGCCGAGGGCGGCGCGGCCATGGCTTTGTCCGCGCCGCTCGTGGACAGGCCGCGCGTCTGACTAGATGGCTCCTGCGGCGCGGCCTCGGACTTCGCGGCCTCACGCGCCCGCTTGACCTCGTCCTGATAGGCGAAGACGGCAGCGGCGAGTGCGGGCGTCGACTGCAAGCCCGGCGCCTCCAGCAGCGCTCCATTGGGACGGCCGAGCTCGGCCTTGACGAAGCCGCGCGGGTCCGACGCCGCATTGACGAGATCGCCCGAGGCGCCGCCACGCGCGCCGAAGCCGAAGCGATTCAATGCGACAAGAGCCGCCTGGGCATCACGCGCCATGCCTCATCCTCACCAGCGGCCCGTCATCACGGGAGCTCCCGAAGCAGTTTGCTGCCGCGACCGCAGACTGCGATGGCGCGGCAGATTGTCACGCACTATACTTGCCCGCGCAGATGAACCGGACATGAAAAGAGGTGGATCGGACGTGGTTCCGAAGGTGACAAATCGTTTAGCAGACGTGGCCGCGCGGCAACTCATCTGCGAGTCGTGCGGCGCGGAGTTCAGCTGCGATCCCGGCGGCTCCTGCTGGTGCTTCGAAGAGGCCGTGCGCCTGCCGCTGCCCGAGACCGGACAGACCCGGTTCAAGGACTGCCTGTGCATCAATTGCCTCAAGAGGCTGGCCGGCGAACCGGAGCCGGGCTCGTGACACGCTGGCACGTCGAAGCCGTCCTGCTCGACATGGACGGCACGCTGCTCGACACCGAGAAGGTCTATCTCGAAGCGGCAATCGCAGCGCTGAATGCGCTCGGCTATAGTGATGGCGTCGTCGAGCTCTGTCACGCGATGATCGGCATTCCCGGACCCGACAACGAGCAGACCCTGCGCGACCATTTCGGCGACGATTTTCCGCTGCTCGAAGTCAACCGCCTGTTCGCGGCCAAGACCATCGAGATCCTGCAGGCGGGCATGCCGCTGAAACCCGGCGTCATCGCGCTGCTCGACGCGATCGACGCGGTCGGGCTGCCCAAGGCCGTCGTGACCTCCTCCTCGCGCCGCACGGCGGCGGAACACCTTGGCCTCGCCGGCATCGACCACCGCTTCGATGCGGTGCTGACGCGCGACGACGTGACCCGTGCCAAACCGCATCCGGACCTCTATCTGCTCGCCGCGGAACGGCTGCGGACGCGCGCGCCAGCCTGCGTCGCGATCGAGGATTCCAATCCCGGCGTCGCCTCGGCGTACGCCGCCGGCGCGATCACCTTGATGGTGCCGGACATCGTGGCGCCGAACGATCATTCGCGGGCGAATGCGGCGGCCGTGCTGCCGGATCTCGACGCCGCCATGGCGCTGCTCGCGCGCCGTTCGGTGCTGCCCGCCAGGATGTGACGTCAGATCCGCGGCCTGTGAAGCGGCCGTACAGCTTTGCCATTGTCTTCAAACGCGACCGAACATAGTCACAATCGGTTCACGTCGTTGCGCCGGTGCCCACGGCCCTATCGGATGCATTAACCCGCACGCCCTACCGTGCACGGCGTTGGTGGATGGGCTTATTTCATGTTGCGATTCATTGGCGCCGCGGGTGCGGCATTCTTGGCTGCGTTCGCTGGTGTGAGTTGGGCGGTCAGGGGGTTTCCGCTTCCGGATGGACCGTGGCGGGGCATGATGCAGACAGCTTCGATTGAAGCCGCATCAAATCTCGCTGCGCCGACGCCCGGGACCGTGGCGGTCGTGGCTCCCCTCTCCCCGACGGTCGACAGGACCTTCGGCGGCCCAGAATCGAAGGAGTTCGAGCGCAAGGCGTGGCTCGCGCAGCACACCTCGCAGAGCGACAAGAATCCCAAGCTGGACGTTTTGCGCATGGACGCGTTGCAGGCCGCGACGGCCTACAAGCTGTCGCCCTGCGACACAACCATGAAGCAGAACCTGGTCGACGCACTGACGGCCTACACGCGGGCCTATGTTGCCAAGCTGGACTGCAAGCGGCAGTTCTGGGGCGCGAAAATCTGCACCGACAAATCGCTTCGGGAGGCGGCCGACAGCGTCGGCACGCCGCTCGATCAGCGCGTGAAGGAGGCGTTGTTCGAAGCCTTCGAGGAGAAGGGCATCACCAAGGCGGACTTTCCGGCTGATGTGCGCGAGGAGGTCCCGCACTTCGCCGGACCCGCTTTCTGGTCCGACGAGTCGGCGGTGTGCCGGACGAGGCAGGCGCAACGGGACCGGCGATAGCAAACGGGCGCTGCCATGAACCGGCTGATCTTCATCATTGCGGCCATCGTCGTCTGGCAGGTCGGCGGACGGCTGTTCCTGACAGACGCGCCGACCGCGGCGGCGTTTCCGCCCGTCACCGGCGCGGAGTTTCAGGACCACGAGAAATACACCGAGGACGCCCGGCGCTCGCAGCGCGAAGACGCGCTGAAGTCGCTCGACCTCGCCTGGAGCGACCGCTGCGGCGCCAAGCGCGACAACTTCATCAGCGGTCTCAACCACTACTACTATCATCGGCAGAACCAGAACGAGCGCTACCCCGAGACCTATGGTCCGGCCGGCGCCGCCTATATCGCCGGCGTATGGACGACCGCCGAGGATCGAAGGATCGAACGGCTCACGCAGGAAGCCTACGCCGCCGGCTACATCAAGCCATCCGATTTCGACGGCATGGCGAGCCAGATGGTCACCACGGTCGTCCGCGGTGAACAGGTCAGGGGACGCGGCTGCGCCGGCTGAGGGTTGCGCGCGACGCGGACCGCTTGCCCTTCGGCAGGGCCGCGGCGACCAGCGTCCGTGCCGCCGCGCCCGCGGTTTCCATGTAGCTGGCGTCACGATGCAGCAGCACGACGGCGAACGCGCCGTCGAGCAGCAGCAGCATCTGGCGGGCGAGCCCGCCCGCTTCGGCAATTCCCTGCTCTGCGAAGATCGCCTGCAGCCAGGCCTCGAACTTCTTCTTGTGGGCGGCGCCGATCCTGATGGCGGGATGGCCGGGCAGATTGGCGAGCTCCGCGGTGGTGCGCAGGAAGCCGCAGCCGCGCCATTTCGGATGCCGCGCGGCGCGCGCGAGCTGGTTGAAGATCCCGGCGATCTTGTCGGGCAGCGCACCGTCCGTCTCGTCGAACCAGCGCTTGAACAGCGCCAGGTTCGGCTGGTCGCGCGCGGCGAGATAGGCCGCGACGAGATCGTCCTTGCTGCGGAAATGATAGTACAGCGTCTTCTTGGTGACCCCGGCCTTCTCCGCCACCGCATCGACGCTGACGGCGCGGATGCCCTCGGCATAGAACAGCCGGCTCGCGGCGGCGACGATGCGGGCGGGCGTGGGATCGGAGGAACGGGGCATGGCGGCGTCCAATGTATACTGACCAGTGAATATACCTCGGCGGCCGCGGCGCCTAGTCTCCGCCTGCTTCAACCGCCAGCCTGCGAGACACCATGACCGACCTCATCCTGCTCGACATCTCCGACCGCATCACCGTGATCACGCTGAACCGGCCGCAGCGGCTGAACGCGCTCAGCTACGCGCTGATCGATCGATTGATGGCCGCGCTCGACCGCATCGAGACCGATGCCGGCGTCAGGGCCGTGATCCTCACCGGCGCCGGGCAACGCGCCTTCTCAGCCGGCGCCGACATCGACGAATTCACCGCGAGCGTCCGCCAGGGGCGTGCCGCGGCGCTGCGCGACTTCGTCCGGCGCGGCCAGGCGATGACGGCGCGGCTTGAGGCGTTCCGCAAACCGGTCATCGCCGCCGTCAACGGGCTCGCCTTCGGCGGCGGCTGCGAGATCACCGAGGCGGTGCATCTGGCGGTGGCGAGCGAGCGCGCCAGCTTCGCCAAGCCCGAGATCAGGCTCGGCATGCCGCCGACCTTCGGCGGCACGCAGCGGCTGCCGCGGCTGGTCGGCCGTAAGCGCGGGCTCGAGCTGCTGCTGACCGGCGATTCTGTCCCGGCGCAGCGCGCGCTGGAGATCGGGCTCGTCAACGCCGTCGTGCCGCATGACGAGCTGTTGCCGGCGGCGCGCGCGCTGGCGCAACGCATCATCCGCCATGGGCCGGACACGGTCGGGAGCATCATCACCGCCGCGACGCGCGGGCTCAACATGACGATTGGCGAAGGGCTGCAGGTCGAGAGCGAGCAGTTCGCGAGCCTGGTCGGCAGCCGCGATCTCGCCGACGGGCTGGCGGCCTGGCGCGAGCGCCGGCCGCCGCGGGTCCCCAGCTAGACCGGATGGCCGGGCGACTTGCGCGCCAGCCCGTCGAACGCATCGAGCAGCCGCTCGCGCCAGGCATGGACGCTGTCGCTCTCCTCGAGCAGCCGGAACGGGCTCACCACGCGCGCCCACTGGAAGCCGCCGAACACGATGTAGTCGGCATAATCGGGCGCATCGCCGCCGATGAAGGCCTGCGTCTTCAAGGTCTGGCGCAGCGGCTCCAGCGACCTGCGGAAGCCGATGACGGCCTGGTCGCGCGCGGCCATGACCTCTTCGAGGCTCTTGCCGAACCGCGCCTCGCGCGACTTGCGGAAGTAGTCGGCATCCGCGGCGGCGAGGTTCTTCGGGATGTCGGCGATGATCAGCGGGAAGATGCCGCCGACGATGGCGATGTCGCCCCAGGCATTCATGAAGCGCGCGATCGCGCGGCCGCCGGCGCCGCCGAACAGCGACGGCCGGTCCGGATAGGTGTCCTCGAGGTAGTTGGCGATCGCCCAGGAATCGGCCACCGCGCGGTCGCCGTCGAGCATGACCGGCACCTTCTCCGAGCCATGCGGGGCGATCGCGCTCTTCTCGGTGAAGCGCCACGGAATCGTATCGGCGCTCAGCCCCTTGTGCGCCAGCGCCATCCGCGTGCGCCAGCAGAACGGGCTGAACGGGCGGCCCGCATCGGTCCCGACGAGTTCATACAGCTTCACGGCCATTCCCGGTCCTTCCTCCATCTCCGGCCCGTTCTAGCGCACCACGCGGCCGTTGTCGCGCAGCAGCCGCGCGCCGGCGTCGGTGACGACGATGAAGAGGCCTGCGCCCGCGATCGCCTCGCGCGTGACATAGCCGAGATCGGCGGCATCTTCCCACACCGTCAGCCGCGGGCAGCTCGTCCGCCATGTCGCCACCACCTCGGCATGGCTGCGCGGCGCGCGCGCGATCCACTCGACGAAGTCCAGCACCAGGGGGTCTGCCGATCCGGCCATTCTCGCCTCACTCCGCCGCCGAGCTCTGCGCGGCCAGCAGCAGCCAGCCGCCGTAGAGGATGTAATAGCTTGCCACCGCCGTGATGATGCGGTTGGCCCAGGTGCGGAACTGCTGCTCGCTCATCGCCTCCAGGAGCCGCCGCGCCAGGCTGGTGCCGAGCATCGACGCTCCGATGGCGACGAGCGCGAGCATCGGATCGAGGCCCGCGGCCTGGTCGATGATGCCGCCGAAATAGATCAGCTTGGTGAGATGGCTCGCGACCTGGCACGTCGCCTTGGTGGCGACGATCGACCTGCGATCGAACCGCGCACCGAGAAAGAACGTGTCGAGCAGCGGCCCGGACACGCCGGTCATCAGCATCAGCCCCATGCAGATCGTGCCGTAGATCGCGCCCTGCCAGACACTGTCCGGATCGGGCTTCAGGCTCGGCGGCATCAGCCGCGCCATGAACGGCGTGATGCCAAGCAGCAGCAGCGCCATCGGCGTGTCCGGCACGTAGCGGATCAGCGACCACAGGCCGAGCGCCAGCGCGCAGCCGACGAGATACACCGCGACCGGCCGCCAGCGGATGTGCCGGCGCCACAGCACCGCGCGCCAGCCGTTCGACGCCATCTGCGTCGCCGCGTGCAGCACCATCGCCGCCGGCAGCGGCATGATCGCCAGCAGCACGCCGATCAGGATCAGCCCGCCCGCCATGCCGAACAGGCCCGACAGGAACGCCGTCGCCACCATCAGCAATCCGAGCGCTGCAATCAGGGCGGGTGTCATGGCTGAGCTCCTCGCCATGCAATTTGTCGCACTGGCGATATCGGCACAAACCGAGTTATCTTGCCCTCCATCAGTTTTCCTGAGGGCGCGATGAGACGGCTGCTGTTCCTCAACGGCATCAAGGCGTTCGAGGCGGCGGCGCGCACCGGCAGCTTCGCCGCGGCAGGCAGCGAGCTCAACGTCTCCGCGGCTGCGATCAGCCGCATGGTCAACCTGCTCGAGCAGCGGCTCGGCGTGGTGCTGTTCGAGCGCAAGGCCAATCGGCTGGCGCTGACCGCCGCCGGCCGCGCCTATCAGAGCGGGCTGACGCCGATCTTCGACGCGCTGTCGAGCCTGACCGCGCAGATCATGGCGCCGTCGTCGATGCGGGTGCTGACGCTCGGCGTCGGGCCGACCTTCGCGATGAAATGGCTGATCCCGCGGCTCGCCGATTTCAGCACCGAGCAGCCGGACATCGAGGTGCGCATCACCACCGGCGGAGCGGCGGTGCCGTTCGGCGACGATTGGAGCTGCGGCATCAAGCTCGGCGACGGCGCCTGGCCGGGCCTCGTCGCCGAGCCGCTGTTCGCCGCCGATCTCGTGCCGGTGTGCACGCCGCGGCTCGCCGCGACCTTGAAGAAGCCGGCGGATCTCAAGGGACCGAGCCTGCTGCGGGTGTCGCACGCCGCCGAGGACTGGGCGCTGTGGCTGAAGGCCGCGGGCATCACGCGCGTCAGCGCGCGCGGCACCGAGTTCCAGTACTATGGACATGCGCTGCAGGCCGCAATCGACGGTCTCGGCGTCGCCATGGGCATCCGGCCCTATATCGACGACGATCTCGCCGCGGGACGCCTGGTTGCACCGTTCGCACTGACCGTCCCGAAAGGCGAGCGCTGGTATCTTGTCTACCGACATTTCCAGGCCGGCCAACGTGATTTCGCCGCGTTCCGGCGTTGGATCATGCGCGCGGCGTCACAGCCCGCGACCCGGAATTCTCAACGCAGGGACGCGATCAAAAAAGACGCGGACGTGTGAACCTGTTCACAAATGATCGGACCAATTCATGCTGTCGTTGCCGTTCGGGACATCCAGGACTGCGCAATGACGTATTTGTACGAGGACTTCGCCATCGAGCCGTTCGAAGCAGGACGCGGCTTGTGGCACGCGCGGATCCGCCGCGCGGACATGACCCCGGTGGTGATCAATGGCGTTTCGTTCCCCTCGCTCGAAGTCGGCTTCGCCTGGTCCGATGCGGACATGGCGATTGCCGACGCGAAAAGCCATATCGACCGCTTTCGCAAGCGGTGGGGCTGACACCTGCAAACCGATTCGGCGCACTTTGAGGCACGCGACGGAGGATATCGACCGAACCCCGGGAAAAGACGGATAGCGCGACGTGGAACAATCTCCGAGAGTGAAGTCCCCGAGAGTCCACCCGCGCGGCCAGACGGTTCCAAGCCAACATTCCAAACGCCAATTCGAAATGCCGAGTGTATTCGTAATGCGGACTGCAATTCATGGCTGAGCCTGCCGTCAAACACCTCGCTTTTTCGGTGCGTACGCGATGCCCGGACTGCGATGCAGAGCTGAGCGTCCTGAGCGTCATCAACGGCCGCGGCGGTTCCGAGTACTGGGCCCTGCAATGCGTCGCCTGCCACGGCGTGCATCTCGACATCGTCGAGCAGCCGACCCGGCATTGACCGTCGGCACGGCGTCGCGGGAACGCCATCGCGCTCATTGAACGCGCGTGGTCGTCCGCGCGCATGCGCATCGCGGCGTCCTGCTGCCACCATGCTGTCAGCAGGGCTGGAGGGGGCGCCCGATCACTCTTTCAAGTCGGCCTCATCCGTCCCATATTCGGGCGATGGCGAAGACCCCCGACACCCCCAAGAAGCCCGGCCGAACTCCGAAATCGAAAGCGCACCGGCCCGACGTGCAGCCGATCGGGCCCGCGCTCGCCGAGCTGCTCAATCCCGCCATCAACCGCGGCGAGAGCGGCATCGGTTCCTCAACGGGACTGCAGCCTCCGCCGGATAATTCCTGGGACCGCCGCAGCGGCGGCGAAGCCGCCGCGCACCGCGCGCGGGCGTCGACGAAGGGCAGGAGCGCCGAGGTCGCGACGGGCGACGCCTCGGCGCGACCCATGCCGCTGCGGCCGAATCCGCAGCCGGCGGGGGGGCGGTCGTCCGTCCGTGACACGTCACGAGCTTCAGCCCAGCAGGACGCTGCGCTCCCTCCCCCCTTGTGGGGGAGGGCTGGGGAGGGGGGTGCCCCAAGCAACACTACCCGTGAGTCCACCCCCGCCTCCTCCCCGCAAGGGGGAGAGGAGGAGAGCGTGGCAGCGCGACCTGCGCCGCCTCCCGCGCTGGCTGACGACTCAGACACAGCTCGTGCCGGAGTGCCCCCCTCCCCACCCCTCCCCCACAAGGGGGGAGGGAGCGCCGCAGCGCAAGCGGACGCGCCCTTTGACAACGCTGGCGAGTCAGGCCTCGCCGAAGCGCCGCAAGCCAATTACGGCACCGCCGCCACCATCCCGACGCTCGATCCCGAGCTGGCGCGGCAGCTCGGCCTGCCCACGGCCGAGGACGACGAGGAAGCGCTCGCCCGTCCGCCGCGCAGCAAGATGGAGGCGCTCGGCGTCAAGGCCACGGCGGAAGCGCTGGAGTCGCTGATCCGCGAGGGCCGTCCCGAGTTCCGCAAGGACGACGGGTCGCTCAAGATATGGACGCCGCATCGTCCGCCGCGCCCGGAGAAGTCGGAAGGCGGCGTCCGCTTCGAGATCAAGTCCGCCTACGAGCCCAAGGGCGACCAGCCGCAGGCGATCAAGGAGCTGGTCGAGGGCATCCAGCGCAACGACCGCACCCAGGTGCTGCTCGGCGTCACCGGCTCCGGCAAGACCTACACCATGGCCAAGGTGATCGAGGCGACGCAGCGCCCGGCCATCATCCTGGCGCCGAACAAGACGCTGGCCGCGCAGCTCTATGGCGAGTTCAAGAGCTTCTTCCCCGACAACGCCGTCGAGTACTTCGTCTCCTATTACGACTACTACCAGCCCGAGGCCTACGTCCCACGCACCGACACCTATATCGAGAAGGATTCCTCGATCAACGAGCAGATCGACCGCATGCGCCACTCGGCGACGCGGGCGCTCTTGGAGCGCGACGACGTCATCATCGTCGCCTCGGTGTCCTGCATCTACGGTATCGGCTCGGTCGAGACCTACACCGCGATGACCTTCGCGCTGAAGAAGGGCGAGCGCATCGACCAGCGCCAGCTCATCGCCGACCTCGTCGCCCTGCAATACAAGCGCACCCAGCACGACTTCACCCGCGGCACCTTCCGTGTGCGGGGCGACGTCATCGACATCTTCCCGGCGCACTATGAGGACCGCGCCTGGCGCGTGAATTTGTTCGGCGACACCGTCGAGAATATCGAGGAGTTCGATCCGCTCACCGGCCACAAGCAGGACGAGCTGGAGTTCATCAAGGTCTACGCCAATTCGCACTATGTGACGCCGCGCCCGACTTTGGTGCAGGCGATGAAGTCGATCAAATCAGAGCTGAAGATCCGGCTCGACCAGTTGCATGCGCAGGGGCGCCTGCTCGAGGCGCAGCGGCTGGAGCAGCGCACCACCTTCGACCTGGAGATGATGGAGGCGACCGGCAGTTGCGCCGGCATCGAGAACTACTCGCGCTACCTCACCGGCCGCCTGCCCGGCGAGCCGCCGCCGACTTTGTTCGAATACGTCCCCGACAATGCGCTGGTGTTCGCCGACGAAAGCCATGTGACCGTGCCGCAGATCGGCGGCATGTTCCGCGGCGACTTCCGCCGCAAGGCGACGCTCGCCGAATACGGCTTCCGCCTGCCGTCCTGCATGGACAACCGCCCGCTGCGCTTCGAGGAGTGGGACATGATGCGGCCGCAGACGGTCGCGGTGTCGGCGACCCCCGGCGGCTGGGAGCTGAACGAGGCCGGCGGCGTGTTCGTCGAGCAGGTCATCCGCCCCACGGGCCTGATCGATCCTCCCGTCAACATCCGCCCCGCCCGTACCCAGGTCGACGATCTCCTCGGCGAGGTCCGCGCCACCGCGCAGGCCGGCTATCGCTCGCTGATCACGGTGCTGACCAAGCGCATGGCCGAGGACCTCACCGAATATCTGCACGAGCAGGGCATCCGCGTCCGCTATATGCATTCGGACATCGACACGATCGAGCGCATCGAGATCATCCGGGATCTCCGCCTCGGCGCCTTCGATGCGCTGGTCGGCATCAACCTGCTGCGCGAGGGTCTCGACATTCCCGAATGCGCGCTGGTCGCCATCCTCGACGCCGACAAGGAAGGTTTTCTGCGCAGCGAGACCTCGCTGATCCAGACCATCGGCCGCGCCGCGCGCAACGTCGACGGCAAGGTGATCCTCTACGCCGACCAGATGACCGGCTCGATGGAGCGCGCCATCGCCGAGACCAACCGCCGCCGCGAGAAGCAGGTCGAGTACAACACCATCAACGGCATCACGCCGGAGAGCGTCAAGAAGTCGATCGGCGACATCCTCAACTCGGTGTACGAGCGCGACCACGTGCTGATCGAGACCGGCGGCGGCACCACCACCGACGACGTCATCTCCATCGGGCACAATTTCGAGGCCGTCCTGGCCGACCTCGAAACCCGCATGCGCGAAGCCGCCGCCGATCTCAACTTCGAGGAAGCCGCTCGCCTCCGCGACGAGGTCAAACGCCTCCGCGCCACCGAGCTCGCCGTCGTCGACGACCCCACCGCCAAGCAGCGCACCGTCCAAGGCAAGGCCGGCGCCTACGCCGGCACCAAGAAATACGGCGACGCCGCCAATTTGCCGACGGCGGCCTTGAAGGGCCGGGGTGGCTCCAGCCGCAGTTCATCAAGCCGCGCCGGCGGTCCCTCCGTTCCCTCCCCCCTCGTGGGGGAGGGTCAGGGAGGGGGGCCCGCGAGTCGCGGCGGTCGTGGCGGCGCAAAGTCTCGCGACCACGATCCACTGCTGCCCTCGGTCGACGAGATCACCGGCGGCGCCTCACGCAGCACCAGCTCCAAAGTCCACAAGCCCCATCTCGACGAGATGCACGGCCCGGAATCCCTGCCCTACCGCCCCAACGCCAAGCTGCCGGCAAAGCCGTTCGGCAGCAGCAGCAAGATCATCCAGCCGACCAACTCCCGCGAGTCCGGCCCCGAATTCGGCCCGGCCCCACGCTCGACCGGCGGCGCGCCGGGGAAGCGGGGCGGGTGGAAGAAGCGGTAGTCAGCGACAGTTTTTCAACCAAATAGCGATAACACGAGAGCGCGTATTAATCGGCTCTCGGAGGGAACGTGGCTGGCGGAGATCATGGGTCTCTAACGAAAGAACCACCGCTTTCAAAGGTTGACGCCACACTCATGGCGATCAGACCGGGAATGCAGTACACGACACTGCTTGCTTACGCACGAGCACATACACACAGGGACGCGCCCGGCTTAGCGCGTCGACGCTATCTGCTTATAAATCCCGACGGATCGATAGCATATGATCATTTCTTGTCCCTCGTCGGAGCCTATGGACTCAACAACCCTCTTGTTCGGAAGGTCATGTATTTTGCCTGGGCTTACCGGGATGATCGGATCAGAATGTTTATTTGCGACAAGATCGCCGATAAACGCGGTGTCTGGAATGTTGAACGCCTGATCGACAAGAAGAATGCAAAGTTCTTTGAACGATGGGTTCGGCCGAGCACAGCGACGAAGGCAAGGTCAAATCTGGAGTTCTTTCTGGTCGAGACCAAGATCTTCGACCCAAGATCCAAGAAAATCCATCTGGAGCTTGACGACGGATGGTTGCAGCACGGAGCAATAGTCGCCGCCCAACATGAGCGTAATGCAGCGACGCGCGAAGAGCTGCTGGCCAATCCAATTGCATTTCTACAGCGTCGGGGGTGGGCGGGCCTTCTAAATGGAAACGTGTCTAAGAGTCCGCCAACTTTGACGACCGACGCAGTCCCACTTGAAGATGCGGCCATCGGCATTCGAGAAGACAGCGTTCAGACTTCCTTCGATTGGGATCGAAAACCTCCAACTTCGTCGGGAAAGAGCTTAGCTGCGGCACAAATAGATCTGATCGCCCGCGAGCGCGCGAGCCTTTCGCATTTTAAACTTGAAGAACTGTTGGCCAAAATCGCAAAGAGAAAGGGTCTCGAACCCAAGTACAATCAAAACATCGACCTCTTCTTCAAGCGAGGCAATAGATGCATTCTGGTAGAGATCAAGAGCTGCATGGACAGCAACTTTCATAGTCAGCTTAGGAAAGCCGTCGGTCAGCTCCTCGAATATCAGTTCGTGTATCGCAAGCTGCTGGGTCCAAGCATCACAAAACTTATCCTTATGGAAACCGCCCCTCCAAAGGAAAAAATTTGGCTGCTGGAGTACGCGCGCTCGCTCGGAATTCTGGTGGCATGGGCCGACTATGCTACAAAAGAAATTGTGACAATATGCACCCCGCCAACCTGCCTCGCAGGCTTTGTTCGTCGGATCTCCGTTTGACGCGAGACCTACTCCGCTAAGGTGATGTCCGCCTGCGAATGATTAGCGTACGTCTTCCACGTGGGCTTATAGTCCTCGGCCTGATTGCCCCAAGTTGACCATCCCTTGTGCGGACCGCGCCCAAACAGCTCAATAAACGGCCCCGGCGAGCAGGCTTCAATAATCTCGTATTGCTCGTCCGGCTTGCGCGAATGCTCGCGCTTGCGGGTCTCAATCATGTTGACCTGACGACGACCTGGCGCGAGCGTCCGCGCGTTCTTGCCACGCACGCCGAAAAGGATCAGCTCGGTCACGTTGCGGAAGTAGAAGCCGACGCCACGACCATCGGACCCGCCATCCTTCCGGATTTTGTGCCAGACGATGTTGGACTTGTATGTGAAGCCCCACGCCTTCATCACCGCAAGACCATCCGGCAGCATTGCGTTGGGACACCAGAGATAGAGATGCGATGTTGGCGCAGCGATCTCCGGCAAAGGCAAGGCGCAGATTTCATCGAGCTTCATCGTGCCGTAGCGTGCGAGACGCTTGTGCTCCGGTGCGACCTTGCCAGTCTTATTCGTAAACTGCCATGGCGGGTCGGCCAGGATCGTCCCGAAGCGCCGGCCACGAGCAAAGCGCAAAAGATCTTCTCCGGCCGAGAGCATCGCCGACTCCACCACATTAGGTATCTTGAACGATATACGGGGTAAGCTTGACGCAAGATATCATGTTCATGATACGTTCTCAAGATGTTTAGTGGATAAATATGGAGCCGATTCATTTTCCGGGCCCAAGCAATGTTCGAACGTCTTCGAGAACGCCGCTTCGAGATTGATTTCAGGTCACACGCGGAGGCCATTCTGCAGATCGACTTTCCAGAGGTGGCGGAGCAACTGGAAAGCGTACTCGCGATGTCTACGATTCCCATCGAGGAGATCATCGGATCAGGCGGCGGCGAGACCAAGGGCACTCAACGGCTTCGACGCTCGCTCATGGCGGAGGGCTGGTTGAAGCACAACTTCGTGGTGCAGCGGATTATCGATGGAAGGCCGCGAGAGTCTCAGTCGCACGAAATCGATCACGTAAAGTCGTTTGATGCCGGCACTATCGCGCTGGAAATCGAATGGAACAATAAGGATCCGTTTTTTGACCGCGACCTTGAGAACTTCAAGCGGCTGCACGCCGATGGCGGCATTTCTATTGGCATCATCGTAACTCGCGGCGCCACGCTCCAAAATGCACTTCACGAACTCGTCAAGCGTTTCGCGGACGAGCAGCGTATCAATTCTCACGATGATATGAAGCGAATCGGCCTGAACCCGACCAGCCGCCAAATCCGCGACGTCATGAAGCGCGTTCAGAGAAATCAAAATCCAATTCCCTTTCGCGAGGCCTGGAGCGACCAATTCGTCTCCGACAAGTTCGGAATGGCGACGACCCATTGGAGCAAGCTCCAGGATCGCGTACAACGTGGCGTTGGAAACCCTTGCCCGTTGGTGCTTATCGGACTTCCGTCGTCTATCGTCACTTTCGGTGAAGACCATGCGGAAGTGCAACAACTCATCGAAGAGGGCGAAGGCTTTATGGATTCCGAGCCCGCGCCGTATCGGCGCCCCCCGGAATGATGAGCGGGAGGCGCGGTTGCCCGCCTCTCAATAGGCCTGCCCTTCGGTGCCCCATCATAGTGAAAGCGCTTGCCGCTTTCGGCGACGCCGTCGAGGAACGCCCCCACCTCGCGGTTCAGGAACTCCACATCCGCCAGAAACACCCCCGACGCCGACGCATGGCCGGTGACGCTGCCGGGCGAGATCGTTTTCATCGTCACGTCGGAATGTTCTTTCCCATCTCGATCGGCCGTGTCGCGAGCCAGACCACAGGGCATGGCACCGATTTCTTGGTGATGATCATGCAACATTGAGCGGCGTCGCCCATGGCTTGCGGGGGGACGATGACGGAGCGGTCCAGCAATCGACTTCCGAAAAAAATAAACATCTTGCGCTTTATCGGAATTCATGATTATCTCCCCAGCATCCCGCCTCACCGCAGAGGGGCGTAGCGCGCGATCGTCACGACACGCGAGGTGGGGATGCGATGGCCGCGTTGTTGCCGCAGCATGCTTCGGTGTGCGGACGAACGGTAGCGCGCGGACGTGAAGTCGCAGCGTCCTGATACCCCGACGCTGGTATCAAGCCGCGATGGCGCTGATGTGCCGCGCGGCGATGGTGGCCAACAAGCCCGGCGCACCAGGGAGACTGCGTATAAGCGTGAAGACCGTCGCGCAGGGAATGCCGGAGTGTTCGGCTTTGCCTGTGGTACCTGCCGCCTGCATTTTTTTCTGCAGGCGGGCCATGGGTGAGGCCTTCACCCGGCATTCCCTGCGCCCTCTGCATGATTTGCGAGGGACGTGTTCGATGCATCACTCGGGCGAATCTCGCCGCGAGATCACGTCCTCATGTCTTCAACTCGATCGCTGTTTGAATCGTAAATCCGCCAAACCCACCGCTGTCGTCCCGGACAAGCCGTGACGCGCGCCAGCGGGTCGCGGCGCCGATCCGGGACCCATACGCCGCGGCGGACGTGATGGGCAAAATGCCCATGACCAATTTGCCTCAAACCGCTCCCTGGGGGTATGGGTCCCGGCGTTCGCCGGGACGACGATGGAGTTGGTTGAGACAGACACCCGCCATCCTCGCCGACGTGTCGGACGAGCCGCGGCGCACACGAGCGCTGCGCCGAAGCTGACGCCATGCTTCGCGGGACGGCGCCCGCCTCACCCCATCGCCAGCACCGCGACCGACAGCAGCGCCAGCATCACCGTCGAGCTCAGCAGCTGCAGCGATCCCTCCGGCTTGATACGCCAGCGCAGCACCTTGTCGGCGAGGCCGAGCGTTGCGTCGTAGAACTCCGCCGCGTAGGCTTGCCTGAGCAGGCGCTGAAAGCGCGGGCCTGCCGCCGAGGTCATGAGCACGTGGATGATGGTCGCGCTCGCGACGAAGCCGATGATCCCCGGCCGCAGCGCGGTGCTGTGCGCGAGCTTGAGGATCAGCGCGGCGCCGGCGTAGGTCGGAATGGCCTGGAACAGCGCGGTCAGCGCCATGCCTTCGAGCAAATTGAGCAGCGCCGCCTTCGGCGCGGAGGTGCTGGGGGAGGCGACGGTGAGCATGGCCTGGACATCCGGTTGCGGCGGCCCTCGGCGAGGACCAGACCGCTCCCGTCTAGCCGCCACGTCCGGCTCGGACCGTGAGACCTGTCACGCCGGGCACCGTCTCCGGGCCGAGGCGGGGGCACGCCGCAGACGAGCGGCGCGCCGCATCGACTAGGTCCGGCCCTGCCCGTTCGCCTGGCCCTGCTGCTGCTGACGCTCCTGCTCCTTGGCGCGGTGACGGCCATAGAGGCAGCCGGCGGCGGCGCCGAGCACGCCGTGATGGCCGGCATAATGGCCGGCGACGCCGCCGACGATGGCGCCCTTGATGCACCCCTTGGCCTCGGCGGCCTGCGTCGACAGCAGCGCCAGCGCTGCGACGGAGGCGGCCAGCATGGTCTTCGTGATCGACATCGTCATGATCGAGCTCCGCTTGGATTGGTGCGGGGTAACGGCGACGCCGCGGGCCGGTTCCCGGCTCGCAACCGGCATGACGCGTTGCGCGAACCTTGTCGCGCGCGGTGATGACCCAGAAGCTGAGAGATCAGCTGGATGAGCTGAGAGACGCCCCCCAGACATGATCGTGACGCGATCACCCGCCAAGCTTCCGTTCACCGTACCGGCGCATAGAGCCGGCCGACGGTTACACAGGTGGTTGACGGCCGCGCGCCGGCATCTCCAGAACGACATCGCCGACGCGGGTAGTCCCGTCAGTGGAGACAGGATGATCGAGCACATCAACAAGCAGCGCGTGCGCAGGCTGCTCGAGGCCCATGCCGCCGGCGATTTCGACAGCGTGCTGGCGCAGTGCACGGACGACATCGAGCACTTCGCCTCGGCGCCGATCGACATCTTCCCCCATCTCGGCCGCCGCCGGGGCAAGGCCGAGGTGCGGCAGATGTGGGAGACGTCCCGCAGCCGCTATGCCGAGGTCCGGCACGAGATCAAGACCATGATCTGCGAAGGCGACCAGGTCGCCGTCGATCTGCGCATCTTCCTGCGCAAGCGCGACAACGACCGCATCGTGCAGTACGACCTCGCGGCGTTCTATACGCTGCGCGACGGCCGCGTCGCCCGCATCCGCGAGATCATGGACACCTACGACCTGGTGCAGCAGGTGCTCGAATGCGATCTCAGCCGGCTGCTGATCGCGGGTGCCGCCCGGCCCTGAGGCCGGCACGGCCGTCGCGGACTAGCGCCCGGACCGGCCGATCACGCAAACGTCACCGACGGCGGCCTCATTGCCTTGAACCTGTGGCCCCGGCTCCGCACCCCATCAGCGGTGGTATACGGGGCATTGGTGACATGAGAATAGCATTCCTGGCGATGGCCGGACTGGTGATGGGCGTCGTCGGCGGCGCGACGATCGGCATCGGGCTGGGGCTGGCCTGGATCGAGCTGTTCAACACCAGCGAATTCGAAGGCTATGCGGGCATGCTGGTGTTCTTCACCTTCATGCCGCTCGGCGCCCTGATCGGCGGTCTCGCCGGCGCCACCCTGTTCGGCCTGGCCGCCTTCCGAGAGCACGAGGTCGCGATCGCGCAGCAGCGGTTGCAGCACGAAGGACGCTGACGGCACCGGCGCCCGCGCGCGGGACCGGTAGCGGCGCGCATTTGTGCAATGCAAAAACAACCGTTGCGCGCGCAGGTGGTTGATTTATGTGAGGCGTAAGAGAGATAGATTCGGTGCCCCGGCGCGACGTCGTTTCGACGTCGCCTCAAGGCCGGCGCGCCCCCTCGCAAGCCAATTCAGGATCCCGACCCGATGACGGAGCACAGCCTCTGGCGTCTGTCGCGCGCATTGCATGGCGCGATCAACGACCGCCATTTCGACGATTTCGCCGCGCTTCTCGACGACGACATCGACTGGGCCATCTACGGCCCGATCGACATGTTTCCCTTCCTCGGCGCCCGGCACGGCCGCGCCGCCGTGCTCGACGCCGTCAGGCAGATCGCCGAGCATGTGAGCATCCGGCGGATCGAGCGCGAGACCCTGATGCTGGACGAGACCAGCGCGGCGACCATGGTCCGCTGCGCGATGACGGCGCAGGATTCCGACAAGCCGATCACGGCGCGGCTCGCGCAATTCATGCAATTCCGCGCCGGCAAGCTCGCCCGGCTGCGGATCCTGATCGATACGTTCGACCTGGTCGAGCAGACGCTCGGCCGCCCGATCGACCTGCCGCGCATCGGCAGCTTCGCCTGAGCCGCCCTGCCTGTTGGATTGTGGTCACAGTCACCGGCAACCCAACACATCGTGACTGGCGCAGCCATAATTTTGCGCCAAGATTCCACCATATTCCGGCACACAGGTTCGGGCGGCGGGGGTTGCTCTCATGACATCGTATGGTTGCGCGCTGGCGGTTTTCACGGCCGGCTTCGGCCTTCTTGCGTCCGCCGCCGATGCGCAGACGCTGATGCAGGCGCCGCAGCCGCTGCAGATCGCGCCGTGGCAGCAGATCGCGCCGGAGCCCGAGGACGAGGACAAGTCCGAGGACCAGGTGGCGGCAGCCGACCCGATGCAGGACATCGACGTCGAGAAGCTCGACTGGAGCCAGCTCGCGATCGACGACACCACCTTTCTCGACCGTCCCGAGGCCGCTGCCGCGGCGAAGCGCAAGGCCGCCGCCGAGAAGGCCGCCGCGCTCGACTGGTCGAACCAGAACAAGGGCAGCCTTGCCTCGGGCGTGTCGGTCAAGCAGTCGGTGTCGCCGTTCTGGGACGCCCGCGTCGGCGCCGACATGACGGTCGCGCGGCAGCCGACCACGATGTCGGAATTGCTGGCGGAGAAGGCCGAGAACGGCGGCAATGCTCCGGAGTCCGGCGGCTCGGCCTGGGCGGCCGTCACCGCGCCGGGTGCCGGCGCGATCTGGGACAAGACCGCCATCGAGGCCCGCGTCGATCCCGGCTCGGATCAGAGCCGGCTCGGCACCACCATCACCAAGGCGGTGCCGATCGATCACTACAATCTGACCCTGCAGAACGGCTACAACGTCACCCAGCAGGGCATGGTGCCGATTCCCGGCGCGGCGCCGAAGACCAGCCGCAGCTTCGACACCGAGCAGTCCGCCAGGCTCTCCATTGGCGACACCGGCACCAGCGTCACCGCAGGACAGACCTTGTCGTCGGGCGACGACAAATGGCTGCGCAAGGTCGGCGCCGAGCAGAAGCTATCGGATGGTCTCAGCGTCTCCGGCTCGGTCAGCGAGACCGCGCAGGGCGGCACCAGCAAGAGCATCTCGGCCGGCTTCAAGCGGAGCTGGTGACGTTCACCATTGCGGCAGCCCGCCACGAATGATCGAACGATCGCCGCAGCTTCGCCGCGGTGCGGCCCAATTTGGCCGCACTGATAGGCTTTGAGAACTTCGTCGTGCGGGGACACCGCGCTCGCTTGAACGCGAAATGAGGAAATAGCCGATGAATGTCATTCGTCCGGACAAGATCGATGGAACTGAAGCCGAGCTGGATACGGATCTGGCGGCGGTCTCCGAAGTCGAGGCCGGCATTCGTGATTTCGTCCGTAACGATATTGCCTATCTGCGCCGCCCCAATGCGGCCGCCACGGCCGAGGCCTCGATCGATGCCGATGCAGCGGTGAACAGCGTCACCACGCTGATCCAGCGCGTCGCCGGCACCTCGCTGTCGGAGATCGAGAACCTGATCGGCGAGCTCGAGAGCCTGCGCGAACTGCTGCATGCCGAGGGCCAGCGGGTGCAGCGCGAGATCGCGAGCTACGCCCAGCTCAGCCAGGCGGCGATGAAGTCGACCCGCGCCATCGCCGAGAACGTGACGCAGTGGAAGCGCGCCGCCGACGGCCTGCGCAGCAGCTGATCGTTCTTTCCGGAGCTTGAAGCGGACCGCCGTGCGAGCCATCGCGCGGCGGTCTTTGCCTTTGCAGCGCCACGTCCTTGAACGCGCCGCGGCCCTCCCGCTCTCGTGGCGGGCAGGTTGCGTCAGGGGGGTGTCGCTTTCATGGAAACGATCCGGCCAGACAACACCGATCCGATTCCCCTGAGGCCTGAGCCTCAGCGGATCGGGATCATCATGGTCCGCTTCGTCGGATTGCTGCTGGTGGCCATGGCGGTCATGGTGCTCATCTGGAGCCGCTAGACCGCCTCTGCGAACAGGACCGCCCGGTCCGTTCTGGTTAACGAGTAGTTAAGCCGTCACTCGTTGATCGTCGCAGACGTCTCGAGCGAATACGAGCCGTCGGCATAGCCCTTCACGACCATTCCCGTCGCGAGCATCACCGCGAGCGTCACGCTGGCAAAGATAAAGCCGAGGAGTTTCAGACCACCGCGATCTGCCATACTCATCCCCCACATCCTGATCCCTGATTGGCTGTCTTATAGAGTCCGAGTTCAGAATGCGTTAGCGCGAACTTCGTTCCGTGCCGACAATCCTACGAAGCGTGACCTTTTCGCCTCAACCGTTGTTCCGCCTCGGGACAAAGGCCGACGCAAGCACCGAGAACACCAGCTCGCCGCCCTGATTGATGCCGGTGTTGCGCGCTTGCAGGATGCCCCATTCGGGGCGCGAGGCCGACTCGCGAAGCGAATCAATCTCGCTCGAGAAGCTGATCGTATCGCCTGCAAGCACCGGCTTGTGCCAGCGCAGCTCACGAAAGCCGGGAGAAGGACCTCCGAGAACGACCGGCTCGCCGCGCGAGCGCGCGATCTCCAGGAGACGCTGGTTGTCTGCGACGATCAGCTTCATGCAGACGGAGCCGACGTGCCATCCCGATGCCGCGAGCCCGCCGAACAGCGATCGGCGGCCCTCTTCCTCGTCGAGGTGAAAGCGTTGCGGATCGAATTGAACGGCGAAGCGCTTAATCTCATCGGCCGTGAACGTGTAGGAGCCGAGCTCGCGGCGCTGGCCAACCTGAAGATCCTCGAAGAAGCGCATCAGCCCACCTGCTCGCGGCTCTCGCGGCGCTCGACGATGATCGGAGAGACCATCTCGCAAAGTCTCAAGCCTGCCTCGTTGCGCACGCTGCACTTGAAGGTGACGATCCCCGTCGACGGCCGGCTCCGCGACACCCGCGCTTCCAGAACCTCCACATCGAGCATCAGCTCATCGTCAGGACGCAACGGCGACAACCACCTGACCTCGTTGACGCCCGGCGAGCCGAGCGAGGCGGTGCGGCCGATGAAGCCGTCGAACATCATGCGCATCATCAGCGAGCAGAGGTGCCAGCCCGAGCCGGACAGGCCCTTGAGCATCGACTGCGAGGCGGCCAGTTCGTCCAGATGCATCGGCTGCGGATCAAACTCAGACGCGAAGGCGATGATCTCATCGCGGGTGACGTGTCGCGGGCCGAAGCTGCCGAACGGGCCTTGCGGAAAATCTTCGAAGGTGAGGGTCATGAGGTTGGGAATGGCTGAAAGAAGCCCGATTGTGGCCGCACTTTGCAGCAATCACAACCGGGCCGCTCGCATGGCTGACGCCCGGTCCAGTCGCAAGAGAGTGCCAGAAGGCGCCATATACCGGAATGAATTCGGCTGCCGCCGATGCCGTCTGGCGCGCAATTCGAGCACGACTTAAAGACGGATTTGACGACCGATTCGGACGTGGCCGGGGGATCAGGATGTTGGAATTTCGCGATTTGTTCCAGTGGGACCGCTTCATCACGCCCACCATCATCAAGACGTTCTATTGGCTCGTGATTGCGCTGATCATCCTGTCGGGAATTCGCGGCATTTTCACGGGCCTCTCCGAAATGGCGATCAGCCCGTTCGGCGGTTTCCTGATGCTGCTGTCGTCGCTCGCCGGCATCATCGTCGGCATGGTGTTCTCGCGCATCATCGCCGAGTTCGTGCTGATCGTCTTCCGCATCAACGAGCACCTCGGCGCAATCCGCGAACAGGGGCGGATGTAGCCGCCCCACACGGCCTTAGTTGTTGAAGCGGAAGTGCATCACGTCGCCATCGGCGACGACATACTCCTTGCCTTCGAGGCGCAGCTTGCCGCCCTCGCGCGCGCCAGCCTCACCGCCGAGCGCGACATAGTCGGCATAGGCAATGGTCTCAGCGCGGATGAAGCCTTTCTCGAAGTCGGTGTGAATGACGCCAGCCGCCGCCGGCGCCTTGGTGCCGCGGTGAATGGTCCAGGCGCGCGCTTCCTTCGGACCGACGGTAAAGTAGGTAATGAGGTCGAGCAGCTGATAGCCGGCGCGGATGAGCCGATCGAGACCAGCCTCTTCGAGCCCGAGCGTCTCCAGGAAATCCACCCGCTCCTCGCGCGACAGCGTCGCGATCTCGGATTCGATCTTGGCCGAGATCACGACCGCGACCGCCCCCTCTTCCTTGGCGCGCGCGAACACCGCCTGTGAGAAACTGTTGCCGTCCTTGGCCGAGCCTTCCTCGACATTGCAGACGTAGAGCACGGGCTTGGAGGTGAGCAGTCCGAGCATGCCGAAGGCGCGCTCCTCCTCGGGCTTGCGCTCCAGCAGCCGCGCCGGCTTGCCGTCGCGCAGCAGCACGAGAGCACGGGTAACGAGCTCGTACTGCTCCTTGGCGTCCTTGTCGCCGCCCTTTGCCTTCTTGGAGAGGTTGTCGACCCGCTTCTCGAGGCTGTCGAGATCGGACAGCATCAGTTCGGTCTCGATGGTCTCGATGTCGGCGAGCGGGGCGATCTTGCCCTCGACGTGGGTGATGTCGGAATCCTCGAAGCAGCGCACCACATGGGCGATCGCATCGACCTCGCGGATGTTGGCAAGAAACTGGTTGCCGAGGCCCTCACCCTTGGAGGCACCGCGCACGAGGCCTGCAATGTCCACGAAGGTGAGCCGCGTCGGAATGATCTGGCCGGACTTGGCGATCGCCGCGAGCTTCTCGAGCCGCGGATCGGGCACAGCGACCTCGCCGACATTCGGCTCGATGGTGCAGAACGGATAGTTCGCCGCCTGCGCAGCCGCCGTCTCCGTCAGCGCGTTGAACAGCGTCGACTTGCCGACGTTGGGCAACCCGACGATCCCGCATTTGAATCCCATGACCCGTCCCGCATCCTTTCGGACAACGCCCGAAGCGCTCACGCGGCGCCGGCGTCGCCCTTGTCCAGAAAACCTTTGGCCTGCAGCGCCAGATGCACCTTGTTGGCGAAGGTGGAGTCGCGCTTGCCGGTCAACAATTCAGCATTGTCGGCCACCGCCTCGCACAACGCCTCGACCCACGGCATGTCGGACTTGGCGAAGTCCGACAGCACGTGCCCATGCACCAGCTCCTTGACGCCGGGATGGCCGATGCCGAGCCGGACGCGGCGGTAGTCGTTGCCCAGATGCGCCGAGATCGAACGCAGTCCGTTATGACCAGCAATGCCACCGCCGACCTTCACGCGCAGCTTGCCCGGTTGCAGTTCGAGCTCGTCCTGAAACACGGTGACGTCGCCGACGCCGAGCTTGAAGAAGCTGGCCGCTTCCTGCACCGCGCGGCCGGATTCGTTCATATAGGTGGTCGGCTTCAGGAGAATGACGCGCTCGGAGTCGAGTGTGCCTTCGGACGTCTCGCCCCGAAACCTGCGCCGCCACGGCGAGAAGCGGTGACGCCGCGCGATCTCGTCAACGGCCATGAAGCCGATATTGTGCCGGTTGCGCGCATATTTCGCGCCGGGATTGCCGAGGCCGACAAACAGCAGCATGACGCGGCATCCGCACCCGCCGTCGCTTCGGGAAGCACGGGACCCGCCCGCGCTTCCCAGAAGCGGAACGGCTTACTTCTTCTTGTCGCCGCCAGCCGGCGCCTTGGCCGCGGCCGCGGGAGCCTTCGCAGCGGCAGCCGGAGCAGCAGCGGCGGGAGCCGCGGCAGCGCCAGCAGCAGCCTTCTGCTCCTCGCCATAGCCCGACGGCGGCACGATGGTGACGAGCGTCGCGTCGTCGCGCGACAGCGTCTTCACGCCGGTCGGCAGCTTGACGTCGGAGATGTGCAGCGAGTGGTTGATCTCGAGCGCGCTGACGTCGGCCTCGATGAACTGCGGGATGTTCTCCGCGAGGCACTCGAGGTCGAGCGTGTGGGTCACGATGTTGACGGTGCCACCGCGCTTGACGCCCGGCGCGCCTTCCGAGCCCACCACGTGCAGCGGCACGCTGACGCGAATGGTCGCGCCCTGGCCGAGCCGCATGAAGTCGACGTGGATCGGGAAGTCCTTGACCGGATCGAGATGGAAGTCGCGCGGGATCACCCGGTGCTTCTTGCCGTCGAGGGTGACGTCGAAGATCGTGGTCAGAAACCGGCCTGCGAGGATGCGCTGGCGCAGCTCGCGGTCTTCCACCGAGATCGGCAGCGGGGGCTGGTTGTCTCCATAAATCACTCCGGGCACTCTCCCGGCGCGACGCTCTGCCCGTGCGGCCCCCTTGCC
Source organism: Bradyrhizobium sp. SZCCHNS3002 (assembly GCF_032377435.1). NCBI lineage: Bacteria > Pseudomonadati > Pseudomonadota > Alphaproteobacteria > Hyphomicrobiales > Nitrobacteraceae > Bradyrhizobium > Bradyrhizobium sp. SZCCHNS3002. The sequence continues at coordinate 135,530 of NZ_JAUHHY010000009.1, read as the reverse complement.
GACTGACGGACGGGCGGTCGCCTTCAGTTCTCTGACGGTCGCCATCGTGTTAAGTCCTTGTTTTAAAAAGTTAAAGGCCGCGATGCGGCCCGTTGCTGGACGTCCTTCGGCAAGCCTCCAGGGGTGCGGGGGCCGCGGACGTGGCGGCGTTCTAGCGGCAAACCCGGGAAATGACAAGGAAATGAAGGGACCGGCGGCCCCTTCATCCCACCAACTCTCCGGAGGTATTTCGCGCGGGTCAGCCGTCCGCGCTGCCGGCGCCCGGCGGCGTGCCGGCCGCGCCACCCAGCTTGGCCTCCAGCGCCGCGATCCGCGCCTTCAGCGCCTCGTTCTCCTCGCGGGCGAGCCGGGCCATGTCCTTGACCGCCTCGAACTCCTCGCGCTTCACGATGTCCAGATCGTTCAGGATCTTTTCCGCCTGGTTGCGGATGACGGAATCGACCTCCCGCTTCATGCCCTGGGCGGCACCTGCGGCATCGTTCATCAGGCGGCCGAGTTCGTCGAAAAACCGGTTGTTGGTCTGAGTCATGTGAGAAACTCCGCGTCCCGCGACGAGCACGATGATGGAAGACAGAATGGCGATCCCTGTCGCCGCCCGCAAGATGGGCCGTCTTGTCATGCCTTGGTTTCCTTGTCATCGTACTTGTTGCGCCGGCCCGCGGCGCTGGTATGAGCAGCCCTGAGATCACATCGCGCCGCGCCCGTTCATGTGGCGGAGCTCGTTCGAAGCCCGCATCGCCCTCGGGCTTCCGGAAGCGGGACGCCGTGCCCACGAAAGCCAGTGAATGACGCCTCTCCTCATCGATTTCCCCGTGTTCGATCCGGTTGCGATCGCCATCGGCCCGTTCGCGATCCGCTGGTACGCGCTGGCCTATATCTGCGGCATCGTCATCGGCTGGCTCTACGCGCGCTCGCTGCTCAAGAAAGAGCGGCTGTGGGGCGGCCCGGCGCCGGTGTCGCTGGTCCAGCTCGACGATTTCATCCTGTGGGTCACGATCGGCATCATCCTCGGCGGCCGCACCGGTTACGTGCTGTTCTACAACCTGCCGTTCTTCATCGAGCACCCGCTGGAGATCTTCCAACTGTGGAACGGCGGCATGTCGTTTCATGGCGGCTTCATGGGCTGTGTGCTCGCCGTGATCTGGTTCGCCCGCCGCAACGGCCTGCCGATCATCTCGCTCGGCGACGTCACCACCGCGGTCGCGCCCATCGGCCTGCTGCTCGGCCGCATCGCCAATTTCATCAATGGTGAGCTGTGGGGCCGTGCCGCCGATGCGAGCGTTCCCTGGGCGATGATCTTCCCGCGCGATCCGACCCACCTCCCGCGCCATCCGAGCCAGCTCTACGAGGCCGGCCTCGAAGGCATCGTGCTGTTCATCGTGCTGGCGATCATGATCCGGTTCGGCGCGCTGAAACGGCCCGGCCTGATCCTCGGCAGCTTCATCACCCTCTACGGCGTGGCGCGCATCACCAGCGAGCTGTTCCGCGAGCCCGACAAGCAATTGGGCTTTCTCTGGGGTGGCCTGACCATGGGCATGGTGCTGTCGGTGCCGATGCTGATCATCGGCGCCATCCTGGTGGCGCGGGCGCTCCGCAGGCCTGAGAGTCGTCAAGCCACTCCCCCGCTGCAGGCCAATCCGTGATCGAAACCTCTCCGCTCCACACCGAGATCAAGCGGCTGATCAAGGCATCCGGCCCGATGCCGGTCTGGCGCTACATGGAGCTGTGCCTGATGCATCCGGAGCACGGCTACTACGTCTCGCGCGATCCGCTCGGACGCGAGGGCGACTTCACCACCGCCCCCGAAGTGAGCCAGATGTTCGGCGAGCTGCTCGGGCTGTGGGCGGCCTCGATCTGGAAGGCGACGGGATCGCCGCAGCAATTCCGGCTGATCGAGCTGGGACCCGGCCGCGGCACCATGATGTCGGATGCGCTGCGGGCGCTGCGCGTGCTGCCGCCGCTGTACCAGACGATCTCGGTCCACCTGGTCGAGGTCAATCCTGTCCTGCGCGAAAAGCAGAAGGCGACGCTGACCGGCCTGCGCAACATCAACTGGCACGAGAGCTTCGACGAGGTGCCGGAGGGCCCCAGCGTCATCTTCGCCAACGAGTATTTCGACGTGCTGCCGATCCACCAGATGATCAGGCGCGAGACCGGCTGGCACGAGCGCGTGGTCGAGCTCGACGAGGAGGACAACTTCGTCTACGGCGCGGCCGCGGATCCAACGCCCGGCTTCGAGCTGCTGCTGCCGCCGCTGGTGCGCGCCGCGCCGGCCGGCGCGATCTTCGAATGGCGGCCGAACATGGAGATGATGGCCATCGCCAGGCGCATCCGCGACCAGCGCGGCGCCGCCGTCATCATCGATTACGGCCATGTGCGCAGCGACGTCGGCGACACCTTCCAGGCGATCGCCCGCCATAGCTTCGCTGATCCCCTGAAGACACCGGGGCTTGCCGACATCACCGCCCATGTCGATTTTGACGCGCTGGCGCGGGCCGCGGAAGCCGTCGGCGCGCGCGTTCACGGCCCGGTCACGCAGGGCGAGTTCCTGCAGCGGCTCGGCATCGAAACCCGCGCGCTGACCCTGATGCAGAAGGCCTCGCCGGAAGTCTCGGAGGACATCGCGAGCGGGCTGAAGCGCCTGACCGGCGGCGGCCGCGGCGGAATGGGGTCGCTGTTCAAGGTGCTCGGCATCTCCGATCCGGCCATTCCGGTGCTGGCGGGCATCAGCGACGAGCACACCAACGAGAAGACGGGAGGCGCGTGATGCTGGTATCATCGGATGTGATGTCCGCGGTCCCTGGCCTGCGCCACGCCTTCTTCACCCGCGAGGGCGGCGTCTCCGACGGCATCTATGCCGGCCTCAATGGCGGGCTCGGATCGAATGACGTGCCGGAGAACGTCCGGGAAAACCGCCGCCGCATGGCCGCCCATCTCGGCGTCGCGCCCGACCAGTTCCTCAGCCTGCACCAGATTCATTCGCCCGACGTCGTGGTTGCGACCGGGCCCTGGGACGGCCCCGTCAGGCCGAAGGCCGATGCGCTGGTGACCGCGACGCCGAATCTCGCGATCGGCGTCACCACGGCCGATTGCGGGCCGATCCTGTTCGTCGACCCGCATAAGCGCGTCATCGGCGCGGCCCATGCCGGCTGGAAAGGTGCGCTCACCGGCGTGCTCGAAGCCACGCTGCAGGCGATGGAGGAGCTCGGCGCAGAGCGCGGCCGGATCATTGCCGCGATCGGCCCCCTGATCCGCCAGCCGAGCTACGAGGTCGGCGCCGAGTTCGTCACGCGCTTCCTCGACGACGACGCCGAGCACGCGCGCTTCTTCCTGCCGTCGACGCGCGACGGCCACGCGATGTTCGACCTGGCCGGCTTCATCCGGATGCGGCTGGAAAACGCCGGCGTGCTGCTGATCGACGATATCGGCCTCGACACCTATGTCGACGAGCGCTTCTTCAGTTACCGCCGCTCGGTCCATCGCAGCGAGCCGGACTATGGCCGGCACGTCCATGCCATCATGCTCGAAGGCTGAAGCTGGGCGCGATTGTGGCCGCATGTGGATTGCTTAACCCTTTCTGTACAACTGAATGCACTCTGTCCCAATCTGTGGCAGCCGCGACCTAGACGTTAATCGATTTTAACGATATCGCTCCCGACGATGAGGGGAGCGCCGACACCACTTCGACGGATCAGCCGCGCTGCGCAGCACGCCTGCGTTGCCGTTTTGCTGATCACGTCCGCTGCAGCGCTCGGCGGCTGCGCGACCAGCGGCGGTCCGTCCAACGCCTACGCGATGGCGCCTGCATCGGATAACGCCACGATCGCCTTCGAGCAGATCGACGGCCCGCCACCGCAAATCTTCGACCGCATGGTCAGCGTGCTCGACAGCGAGTCCAAGCTGCGCAGCCTCGCCATCGTGTCGCGCGAGGCCCCTGCAGCGTATCGTGTCCGCACCTATCTCTCCGCCCAGGTCGTCGGCGGCAAGGGCGTGATCGCCTGGGTGTTCGACGTCTACGATCGCAATCAGCAGCGCGCGCTGCGGCTGTCGGGCGAAGAGCCGGTCGGACGCGGCGGCCGCGATCCGTGGAACAATGTCGACGACATAGTGCTTCGGAAAATCGCGCAGGCCGGCTTCAGCGGACTTTCGAACATGCTGAACGGCACCGCGCCCGTCGACGGCGCGCCCCCGGTGGCACCGGCCACCCGCGGCCCTGCGGTCGCCGTGGCCGAGCCCGCATCGCCGGTGTCCGGCGGCACCAGCGTCGCGGCCCTCGGCTACACCGACCATTAGGCAAGGAGGCGCATTTTGCGCCGTTTTTGACCGGGAAAAACAGCCGTTTGACCGGGAAAAACACTTGCGGCGGGTTGCCATGCGCGCGGTGTCCTTGATATCACCTCGCCCGTGCAAAACTGCCGGTTCCATGGATAGCCCGATATGCTGAACAAGGTCTCCAGCGAGACGCGAGGAGAATTCACGATGTCGGCCAAGAACGGCTCCATCAAACTCGTCGCCGGCAACTCCAATCCGGCTCTCGCCGCCGGCATCGCCGCTGAGCTCGGGCTGCCGCTGACGAAGGCGGTGGTTCGGCGCTTCGCCGACATGGAGATCTTCGTCGAGATCCAGGAGAACGTCCGCGGCTCCGACGTCTTCATCATTCAATCGACGTCCTATCCGGCGAACGACCTGCTGATGGAGCTCCTGATCATCACCGATGCGCTGCGCCGCGCCTCCGCGCGCCGCATCACCGCCGTGGTGCCCTATTTCGGCTATGCGCGGCAGGATCGAAAATCTGCCTCGCGCACGCCGATCTCGGCCAAGCTCGTCGCCAACCTGATCACCCATGCCGGCGTCGACCGCGTCATGACGCTCGACCTGCATGCCTTGCAGATCCAGGGCTTTTTCGACATCCCGGCCGACAATCTCTATGCTTCGCCGCTGATGGTGCGCGACATCAAGGATCGGTTCGATCTCTCCAACCTCATGGTCGTATCGCCCGACGTCGGCGGCGTGGCGCGCGCGCGTGGCCTCGCCAAGCGCATCAACACGCCGCTCGCCATCGTCGACAAGCGCCGCGAGCGTCCCGGCGAGTCCGAGGTCATGAACGTGATCGGCGAAGTCTCCGGCCACACCTGCATCCTTGTCGATGACATCGTCGACTCCGGCGGCACCCTGGTGAACGCGGCCGATGCGCTTCTCAAGCACGGCGCCAAGGACGTCTACGCCTACATCACCCACGGCGTGCTCTCCGGTGGAGCGGCGAGCCGCATCACCTCCTCGCGCCTGAAGGAGCTCGTCATCACCGACTCCATCATGCCGACCGAAGCCGTCCGCAACGCGCCGAACATCCGCACGTTGCCGATCGCGCCGCTGATCGCCGAGGCGATCGGGCGAACCGCTGCCGAAGAGTCGGTGTCGAGCCTGTTCGACTGATATCGTCTCTCGTACGGCAAGAACGTCATCATCAAATTCCACTGTCATTCCCCGCGAAAGCGGGGAATCCAGTACGCCGCGGCGCCTCGATCAATCACAGCCATCTCCCTTTACTGGATCGCCCGGTCCCGTCTTCGCCTTCGGCTTTGACGCGGCCAAGAGCACTTTGGGCGCGCCGCAGCTTCAGCGAAGGCGGCAAGCCGGGCGATGACGCTGGTGTTTGGGCAAAGGGCCTGCCCCACACTCCGTCATTGCGAGGAGCGCAGCGACGAAGCAATCCAGACTGCCTCCTCTGAAGGATCCTGGATTGCTTCGCTCCGCTCGCAAATGACGCCTGTGGTATCTTTCATCAGGACAACATCCGACAGGACTTGCGCATAAGCCTAAGCGATCTCGCGGCGCGCGTTGCGTCCGAGCTTTGATCACAGCATCGCCCTCTTGATGGAGGGCGCAGGGAAGGCCGGGCGCTGGCCGCGCCCGTGGCCCGCCTGCGAAAAAAATGCAGGCGGCAGGTACCACAGGTCTGGCCGAACACACCCGGCCCTCCCTGCGCGATGGCTTTACGGCTGCTTCGCAGTCTCCCCGGTGCACCGGGCTTTCTGGCCACCGTTGCCCGCGCGGCGCGTGAGCGCCGGCACAGGCGTGACACCAGCGTCGGGGTGTCAGGACCGTGCGACTTGACCGTGCGTGCCGGATCGTTCGTCGGCGCGGCATCCGCCACGCTGCGACCCGACCCGCCCATCGCATTCCGCTGCCGACGTCCGTGACGACCGCGATACGTCCCCTCCGACGCAACGGAACGGCCCGGACCATAATGCTGATTTGGCGAAACCTCCAGCGATTTATTTTTATCCGAAGGGCTGGACAGGACTTGCGGAGAGAAGCGTGATTTGGGCGACGGGCACGCGCTGGACCGAACGGACACTGACGCGGAGAGACGCGGCGGATTACGGCTTCGCCTAATCCGCCCTATGCTCAAACCCGTAGGGCGGATTAGCGCAGCGTAATCCGCCCTTGTCCAGCGCGAGAGTTTCAAGACAGCCTGATCCGGTCAACGCTCGCCGTAAGTCCCGTTCACATCGACATCGCCAGCCCAATCTGCCGGAAATACTCCTTCACGCACGTCTCGGTGGAAGGACGAATGCGGCCAGTCCTCCACTCGACTTACCAGGCGATGCTTCACCGGATTGATGTAACAATACTCCACGTGCCGGGCATAATCTTCCTCGTCGCGAATGAGATGCTCCCAAAACCGGCGCTGCCAGATGCCGCGTTCCTGGTTCGCTATCCGAGCGGCGCTGAGGTACTCCGTCTTTGGAAGCGCTCGTGCGAAACGGCTTTTGATCAAGCGCCAACGCGTTGAAAAATCCGCATCTTCGGGAGGCAAAGTCCAGACCGCATGAAGATGATCCGGCATGACGACGAAGGCATCGATTTCGAATGGAAAACGGCGCCTGGTAGCGGCGACGGCAGACCGCAGGACGTCGATGTGCTCGATCAGCAGAGCTTGACGTCGGTCGAGAAGGTTCACGGTGAAGAACCAGGATCTGCCCGGAACGAATGCGCGTCGATAGTTGGGCATGGAGCATGGTCCGCGTCGAGATGACCGACGTAAGCCTACTCGCTGAGGATGTATGGATTCAAGATTTGCGGCGGATTACGGCTTCGCCTAATCCGCCCTACGCTCAAAACCCGTAGGGCGGATTAGCGCAGCGTAATCCGCCGATCAGCCCAACGCCTTGCACAGCTCGTCCCGTTCGGCCAAAACATCCCCTACGACGCCAAGGACAACAACAAGAACACACACCGAGCCCCGCCCCTCCATGTTCAGCGCCATCGAACGCCCCGCGGCCCCGCCGCCCGGCCTCGGCCAGATCATCAGCGATTTCGGCCCGCTGTATGCCTCGCACGGCTTCATCGGCTGGCTGTTCGCGATTACCGGGCCGGTCGCCATCATCCTGTCGGTCGGCGCCAATGGCGGGCTGTCGCAGGCGGAGATCGCGTCGTGGATCTTCGGCGTATTCTTCATCAACGGGCTGATCACGCTCGCGCTGTCGTGGCGCTATCGCGAGCCGTTGGTGCTGTTCTGGACCATTCCGGGCACCGTCCTGGTCGGCCAGTCGCTGACGCATCTGAGCTTCCCGCAGGTGGTCGGCGCCTTCTACGGCACCGCGCTGTTGATGCTGGTGCTCGGGCTCACCGGCTGGGTCAAGCGCGCGATGCAACTGGTGCCGATGCCGATCGTGATGGGCATGGTCGCTGGCGTATTCCTGCGCTTCGGCCTCGATCTCGTCCGCGCCGTGTTCACCGACTTCGCCATCGCCGGGCCGATGGTCGTGCTCTGGCTGCTGCTGACCGCACTCCCTGCGCTGGGCCGGCGCTGCCCGCCGATCATCGGCGCGCTCGTCGTCGGCACGCTCGCGGCTCTCCTGTTCGGCAAGTATGATCAGAATGCCTCGCTGCAGATCGCGCTGATCCATCCGGTGATCCCGACGCCATCCTGGTCGCTCGCGGCCATGATCGAGCTGATCGTGCCGCTCGCGGTCACCGTGCTGGTGGTGCAGAACGGCCAGGGCTTTGCGGTGCTGACCGCTGCCGGCCACAAGCCGCCGGTCAATGTGGTGACCGTCGCCTGCGGAATCGGCTCGGCGCTCGCGGCGATGGTGGGCGGCGTGTCGACCTGCCTGACCGGACCGACCAACGCCATCGTCGTCTCCGGCGGCGAGCGCAAGCGCCACTATACCGCGGCGATGGTCGTCGGCGTGCTGGCGCTCGGCTTCGGCCTGCTGGCGCCGACCTTCACCACGCTGCTGCTGATCGCGCCGAAATCATTGATCACCGCGCTGGCGGGCCTCGCCATGCTGCGCGTGCTGCAGACCGCGTTCGTGACCGCGTTCAGGACCAACTTCTCCCTCGGCACGCTGATCGCCTTCCTCGTCACCGTGGCCGACGTGCCCCTGCTCAATATCGGCGCGGCGTTCTGGGGACTCGTGGCAGGCTTTGCAATCTCGTGGCTGCTGGAGCGGGCGGATTTCACCGCCGCATCGGGCGCATAACGGATTGCCGCGGCGCACCACGCGCTGTCGTCGCATCCCCAGCCGAACGGGCACCATGCTGTTGCAGCGTCGCTGGATCGCGCTACACTTCACGACCAAACAAAAAGTCTTCTGGGAGGATATGATGACCGCGATCACGCGCCGCAACATGCTTGCGGGTACGGCAGCAGCAGGCGCGCTTGCGCTTACCGGCCAGCCCGCCTGGTCGGAGCCGCAGTGGAAGAAATATGCCGGCACCAGGCTCGAGGTGATCCTCGCCAAGGGGCCGCGCGGCGACAATCTGCAGAAGAACATCAAGGAATTCACCGCGCTGACCGGCATCGAGGTGGAATCCGAGCAAATCCCGGAGCAGCAGCAGCGGCAGAAGGTCGTGATCGAACTGTCGTCGGGCAAGCCGAGCTTCGACGTCGTCCATCTCAGCTATCACGTGCAGAAGCGGCAGTTCGAGAAGGCCGGCTGGCTCGCCGACATCACCGACATGATGAAGGATCCGAACCTCACCGCGCCGGACCTCGTGCAGAGCGATTTCTCCGCCGCCGGCCTGAGTTACGCCAGCAACGACAAGGGCCGCATGTTCTCGCTGCCGTGGTCGGTGGACTACTTCATCCTCTACTACAACAAGGAGCTGTTCGCGAAGAAGGGCATCGAGGTGCCGAAGACGCTCGACGAGATGGTCACGGCGGCGCAGAAGCTGACGGATGCCAAGGACGGCATCTTCGGCTTCGTCGGCCGCGGCCTGCGCAACGCCAACATGACGTTGTGGACCAACTTCTTCCTCAACTATGGCGGCGAGTTCCTGGACGCCAAGGGCAACATCCTGACCGACGGCCCGGAAGCCATCGAAGCCACCAAGCTTTATCAGAAGCTGCTGACGACCTGCGCGCCTCCGGGCGTCGCCGGCTTCAACTGGATGGAGTCGATGGCCTCGTTCACGCAAGGGCGCTCGGCGATGTGGATCGACGGCGTCGGCTGGGCGCCGCCGCTGGAGGATCCCAATGCTTCGCGCGTGGTCGGCAAGGTCGGCTACACCGTGGTGCCCGCCGGACCGAAGGGACGGTACTCGGCGACCTATGGCGACGGCATCGGCATTGCGGCTGCGAGCAAGAACAAGGAAGCCGCCTGGCTGCTGTGCCAGTGGCTGGTGTCGAAGCCGCAGGGCGCCCGCCTGGTGCAGGCCGGCGGCGGCGTGCCGTTCCGCAACTCGGTGCTCAACGACCCCGGGGTGCAGGGCGGCGTGAAGATGCCGAAGGAGTGGCTGCAGTCGGCGATCGACTCCGGCAAGATCAGCAAGCTCGGCCTGCCTGTGATCATTCCCGTCGCCGAATTCCGCGATCTCGTCGGTGCGGCGCTGACCGCCACGCTGTCGGGCGCCGATCCCGCGACCGAGCTGAAGAAGGCGCACGAGCAGTTCCGCCCGATCCTGGAGCGCAGCGAGAAAGCGTGAGCACGATCGTCGAACAGGCCGGCGCGGCAGCCGACGCCGCTGCGCCGGAACGTGCGTTGCGGCCGCCGTCGTACTGGCCGTTCGTGGTGCCGGCGCTGGTCACCGTGCTCGCGGTGATCATCTTTCCCTGGCTGTTCACGATCTGGATGAGCTTCCAGGAGTGGAAGGTCGGTTCGCCCACGACCTTCGTCGGGCTGTCGAACTATGTCCGGCTGCCGGCCGACCCGCGCTTCGTCGAGTCGGTCGGACACACGCTGTCCTACACGGCTCTCTCCGTGCTGCTGCCGCTGGTGCTCGGCACCTTCGCGGCGGTGATCTTCCATGCGCGTTTCCCCGGACGCGGGCTGTTGCGCGCGCTGTTCATCATGCCGATGATGGCGACACCGGTCGCGATCGCGCTGGTGTGGACGATGATGTTCCACCCGCAGCTCGGCATCCTGAACTATCTCTTGTCGCTCGTCGGCCTGCCGCCGCAGCTCTGGGTGTTCCATCCGGCCACCGTGATTCCGTCGCTGGTGCTGGTCGAGACCTGGCAATGGACGCCGCTGGTGATGCTGATCGTGCTCGGCGGCATCGCCTCGCTGCCGACCGAACCTTACGAGAGCGCACAGATCGACGGCGCCAGCACCTGGCAGATGTTCCGCTACATCACCCTGCCGCTGATCATGCCGTTCCTGTTCATCGCCGCGATGATCCGCGCCATCGACGCGATCAAGAGCTTCGACATCATCTTCGCAATCACGCAAGGCGGTCCGGGCTCGGCGTCGGAGACCATCAACCTCTACCTCTACAGCGTCGCCTTCGTCTATTACGACCTCGGCTATGCCTCGGCGATCGCGGTGGTGTTCTTCGCGCTGATCGTGGCGCTGACCGCACTGTTGCTGATGCTGCGCCGGCGCGCACAGTGGAATGCGCTGGGGAGCGACACATGAGCGCGCAGACCATCCTCGGCCGGCTCGCCCTTGCGCTCGGCGTCTTCCTGATCGTCTCGCCGGCGATCCTGTTCTTCCTCTGGATGATCTCGCTGTCGGTCAAGTTCGAGGTCGACAACGCCGCCTATCCGCCGGTGTTCTGGCCGGAACACTTCGCCTGGAAGAACTATGCCGACGTGCTGTCGTCCAACCGTTTCTTCACCTACTTCAGGAACAGCCTCTTGGTGACCGGCGGCGCGACGGCGCTGGCGATGCTGGTCGGCGTGCCCGCCGGCTACGGCATCGCCCGCATGGCCGCGCACAAATCGGCGATCGTGATCCTGATCGCGCGCATCACGCCGGGCCTGTCCTATCTGATCCCGCTGTTCCTCTTGTTCCAGTGGCTCGGCCTGCTCGGCACGCTATGGCCGCAGATCATCATCCATCTCGTCGTCACCGTGCCGATCGTGATCTGGATCATGATCGGCTATTTCGAGACCACGCCGATCGAGCTCGAGGAAGCCGCACGTATCGATGGCGCGACGCGCTGGCAGGTTTTCCGTCACGTGGCATTGCCGGTGGCGAAGCCCGGCCTCGCCGTCGCCTTCATCCTCGCGGTGATCTTCTCCTGGAATAATTTCGTGTTCGGCATCGTGCTGGCCGGGCGCGAGACCCGCACCCTGCCGGTCGCGGTCTACAACATGATCTCGTTCGATCAGCTCTCCTGGGGGCCGCTCGCGGCGGCCGCGCTGATCGTGACCCTGCCGGTGCTGCTGCTGACCGTGTTCGCGCAGCGGCAGATCGTGGCCGGCCTGACGGCGGGTGCGGTCAAGGGCGGCTGACGGGTATAATGCATACCAAAGAGAACCGCGACGGAATGCCAAATTTGCCTTGGTCAGGCCATAGTCTGCCACTTGGTTACCTGCGTGGAACCGGGATTCGCCCCGCGCCTGCGGCGCGGCGGTGACCGCGTTGACGGTTTCATCTCGTCTCCGTGCCGGCTTCGTTCCAGCCGAATACCACTGCGCCGCACGATCGACCGGCTCCGGATTTGCGCTCCGCCCGGCCCGTCGTGCAATCCATCACCGGCTGAACGCCAGACCGACGAAAGCTGCATGACGTCCGATCGCGACGCCTCCGCGCCAGACCGATTGACTGCCCTGTTGCAGACCGAGCTGCTCGACTCGCCGCCGGAGCCGGGCTTCGATCGCGTCACCCGTTTGACCTCGCGGCTGCTGCAGGCCCCGGCGGCGATCATCGCGCTGGTGGATCGCGACCGGCAGTTCTTCAAGAGCTCGGTCGGCCTGTGCGAGCCGTGGGCGTCGCTGCGCGAGACGCCGCTCAGCCACTCCTTCTGCCAGCACGTCGTGACCTCGGCGCAGCCGCTGGTGATCAGCGACGCCAACGAGCATCCGCTGGTGAGGGACAATCTCGCGGTGCCGGTTCTCGGCGTGATCGCCTATCTCGGCGTCCCCTTGCGGCTGCCGAGCGGCGAGGTGATCGGCGCGCTCTGCGCCATCGATCACGAGCCGCGGCCGTGGAGCGACGACGACATCGCCCAGCTCACCGAGCTCAGCGAGATCGTGATGGACGAGATCGCGCTGCGCACCGAGAATGCGCGGCGGCGCACGATCGAGCAGCATCATCGCGTGCTCGTCCATGAGCTCAATCACCGTGTCAAGAACACGCTGGCGCTGGTCGACAGCGTGATCGCGCTCAGCATCCGCGCCGATTCGGCGCTGGCCGAGTTCGGCGAGGTGCTGCGCGGCCGCATTGCCGCGCTGACGCGCAGCCACGCGCTGGCGCTGGATCGCGGCCGGGAGGCGATCGCGCTCGATGAGCTGGTCTGCGCCGAGCTGGCGCCGCTGCAAGGCGACCGCGTCGCGGTCGACGGCCCGGCCGTGCCGCTTGCGCCGGGCGTCGCGCTGTATCTGTCGATGGGGCTGCACGAGCTCGTCACCAACGCGGTGAAATACGGCGCGCTGTCGAACGATGCAGGACAGGTGACGCTGAGCTGGACCCATGCCGACGGACGGCTCAAGCTGTCCTGGGAGGAGAACGGCGGGCCGCAGGTCTCCCCACCTGCGAGCAACGGCTTCGGCTCGCTGCTGTTCGAGCGCATTCTCGGCGCCGCGCTGAAGGGCGAGGTCACGCGCGACTTCGCGCCGGATGGGCTCAGGGTCTCGTTCGACCTGCCGCTCGCGCCATGACGGAATTCAGCCGCGCTGGCCGCGCCGGCGCACCTGCGTGATCTCGGCCAGGATCGACATCGCGATCTCCTCCGGCGTGATGGCGCCGAGATCGAGGCCGGCCGGCGCCTTGACCTCGTCGAGCAGCGCGGCGTCGATGCCGTCCTTGATCAGCTTGTCGCGCAGGCTGTCCATCTTGCGGCGGCTGCCGACGAAGGCGTGGTAGGCCGCATCGCAGGCGAGCGCGGCGCGCAACGCCGCCTCGTCGCCCTTGCCTTGCGTCGACACGACCACGAAGCGGCTGCTCCCGGCCGGTTGGCCTAGCGCGAAGCCATCGATCAGCACATCGGCCTGCGGTGTCGTGACGAGATCGGACGCCGGCGCCGCCAGCGTCACGTGATAGCCGAGCGGCCGGGCCTGCGCGGCGAGCGCGACCGCGACCGGGCTCGCGCCGAGAATGACCAGCGCGGGATGCGGAAGCACCGGCTCGACGAAGATATCCATGGTGCCCTTGCTCGGGCACATGTTGGCGGCGAAGCGCACGCCTTCCTTGGTTTCGCCCGGCTTGACGCCGAGCTCGGCGAGCAGGTTCTCAGGCTGCACCGAGACCATGCGAGGGATGCCGTCGGCGAGCGCCTCACGCGCCGCCTTCAGCACCGCGCCGCGGGCGCAGCCGCCGCCGATCCAGCCCGCGACGATGCTGCCGTCGGGGCGGATGATCGCCTTGGCGCCGGCCTTCGCGGCCGTCACCGACACCGTGCGGACGACGGTGGCGAGCACGAAGCTTTCCTCGGCGGCCTTGAGCTGCGCGGCGAGATCGAGCAGTTCGACAGTTGCCGTCATGATTGCCTCCTGTGTCGTCGTGAGAGGCGCGGTGCAACCGCGAGGGCAGTCTGTTCCCTCCCCCCTTGTGGGGGAGGGCTAGGGAGGGGGCGTCTTGCACCGATGTCGGGGTACCCCCTCCCCAGCCCTCCCCCACAAGGGGGGAGGGAGCGCACTGCCGATGCCGTAGCAGAGTGCCTTATGGTCAGATCGATCAGGCTATTCGCCATCCTCACAACCTCGCCAGATACGGCTCCAGTGCGGCCAGCGAATTCAGCGTATGCGCGGGCGCGTAGAGATCGACGAACGGCAGCGCGGCCTTGATGCCGCGTGCGTCCGGCGCGTAGCCGTCCCAGCCGAGCATCGGATTGAGCCAGACGATGCGGCGGCAGCGGCGGCTCAACTGTGCCATCTCACGGCCGAGCAAGGCGGGATCACCGGTGTCGTAGCCGTCGGAGACGATCATCACGCAGGTCCGCGAATGGATGACGCGCGGCGCGTGCCAGCGATTGAAGGTCTGCAGGCTCTCGCCGATCCGCGTCCCGCCGCCGGCGCCCTGCGCCATCATCGAGAGACGGTCGAGCGCCCGCGCGGCGTCCTTCTCCTTCATGGCGTCGGAGACGTAGGCGAGCCTCGTGTGAAACAGGAAGGCCTCGGCCTCGCGAAAGGCGTCGAGCACGCCATGGATGAAGCGCAGGAACACCGCGGTGTAGGGGCTCATCGAGCCGGAGGCGTCCAGCAGCACCACCAGCCGCAACGGCTTGTGCTTGCGTCGCCGGTGCACCAGCGCAATCGGCACGCCGCCATGGCTGATATTGCGGTGGATGGTGCGGCGCAGGTCGAGCCGCTCGCCCTTGCGCCGCAACTGATCGCGGCGCGTCAGCCGTGTCCGCATCGCCCGGGCGAGCCGCGCCGCGGCCTCATGCGCGAGAGCGACCTGGTCGGGATCGGCGAGCTTGCGGAAATCGGTATCCGCCAGCATCTCGATGCGGGAGGCGCCTTCGCTGCGCCCTTCACCACTCGCCTCGCGCGGCGTCTCGTCGGATGGGATCTGATCGGTCGCACCTTGCGGACCGCGCGCGCCTCCAGCGTCTTGCAGCGTCTTCAATGACGGACTGTTCGCAGCCTGTGGCGATCCCGCGACCAGCGAGCGCGAGCGCACGCGCCTGCCGAGCCAGAACGCGTCGAACAGGCCGTCGAAGCGATCCCACTCGCTCTTGCGTGCCGAAAACAGATGCTTGAACGCCGACCGCAGCAGGCCGGGCTTATCGGCATAGCCCGCACTCATCACGACCGCCGCGTCCTGCCCTTCCGCCAGGCCGACCGCAAAGCCGTTGTCGCGCAACGTCTTGAGAAACGCACCGAGGCGGCCCGCGACGAGCCGCGCCACCGCGTCCATGTCCTCGTGGTCGGGTGTGGCGCCACAGCAGCTCATGCGACCTTCCCCAGCAGCCGCGCCGCGACCTCGCGGGTGATGCGCGCGCGGTCCTCATGCGTCTTGAGGAGGCACATCAAGGTGTCATGCACCATCTCCGGCTGGTCCTTGAGATCGCGTACGTCGAGCCCGACCAGTGCCGCCGCCCAGTCCAGCGTCTCGGCGACGCCGGGCACCTTGCGCAGCTCCTCCTTGCGCAGGGATTCGACCATGCGCGCGATCTGCAGGGCGAGCGAGGCGGAGGCACCGTCGATCCTGGTCAGGATGATGCGCGCCTCGCGGTCGACATCGGGATAGTCGACGTAGTGGTAGAGGCAGCGCCGGCGCAGCGCATCCGATAGCTCACGGGTTCCGTTCGAGGTCAGCACCACATGCGGAATGCTGATCGCCTTGATGGTGCCGAGCTCGGGGATCGAGACCTGGAAGTCGGACAGCAGCTCCAGCAGGAACGCCTCGAACTCGTCGTCGGCGCGATCGATCTCGTCGATCAGCAGCACCGGCGGCATGGCGCGGCGGATCGCCGCCAGCAGCGGCCGCTCGAGCAGATATTTCTCGGAGAAGATCTGATCCTCGATGGTGTCCGGCTGGCCGCGATGCGCCTCGATCGCCAGCAGCTGGCGCTGGTAGTTCCACTCGTAGAGCGCGGAGCTCTGGTCGAGGCCTTCATAGCATTGCAGACGGATCAGCTCGGTGCCGTGCACGCAGGCGAGCGCCTTGGCGACCTCGGTCTTGCCAACGCCGGCTTCCCCCTCCAGCAGCAGCGGCCGCTTCAACAGCTGCATCAGCGCGATCGCGGTCGCCAGCTCGCCATCGGCGATATAGCCGCAGGCGGCGAGAGATCGGGCGATGTCGTCGCGGGTTTTCATACCGGTTTGTTTCTCGATCTCGCCGCGAAGTCGGTGTGTTCCCTCCCCCCTTGTGGGGGAGGGTTAGGGAGGGGGGTGCCCCGCGCGAGACTGCCGCCGGAGACCCCACCCCCGACCCCTCCCCGCAAGGGGGAGGGGAGCGCACCGGCGATGCGGTTACAGCGCCGTCTCTCTCGGCGTCATTGCGAGCGGAGCGAGGCAATCCAGGGTGATGGACGGGACTCTGGATTGCTTCGTCGCTTCGCGCCTCGCAATGACGAAGGTGCTCTTGGACTTCGTCTATGCAACCGCGCCCAAATTCTTCGCGGCCTGCCAGTTGCGCCAGAAGTCGTGGGGCATCTGGATGTGCGTCGCGCCGAGGAACGAGAACGCGTCGTTCACCGCGTTGGAGAACGCCGGCACGCCACCGACATTGGGGCTTTCGCCGACGCCCTTGGCGCCGATCGGATGATGCGGCGAGGGCGTGACCGTGAAGTCGGTCTCCCAATGCGGCGTCTCCACCGCGGTCGGCATGAAGAAGTCCATGAACGAACCGGTCACGACATTGCCCTCGGCATCGTAGCGGATCTCCTGCCCCATCGCGATGGCGAAGGCTTCGGTGAGGCCGCCATGCACCTGGCCCTCGATGATCATCGGGTTGATGCGGGTGCCGCAATCGTCCAGCGCGTAGAAGCGCCGGACCTTGTACACGCCGGTATCCACGTCGATGTCCATCACGCAGAGATAGGCGCCGAACGGATAGGTCATGTTGGGCGGATCATAGTAGCTCACCGCCTCCAGCCCCGGCTCCATGCCCGGCGGCACGGAGTTGTAGGCCGCCCAGCAGATGTCCTTCATCGACATCACCTTCTCGGGCAGGCCCTTGACCCGGAAGCCGTCGATGTCCCATTCGAGATCGTCCTCGTGGACCTCGAGCTTGTAGGCCGCGATCATCTGCGCCTTCGCCTTGATCTTGCGCGCCGCCATCGCGATCGCAGCACCCGCGACCGGCGTCGAGCGCGAGCCGTAGGTGCCCAGGCCGTAAGGCGCGGTGTCGGTGTTGCCCTCCTCGACCATGATGTTATCGGCGGGTATGCCGATCTCGCTGGCGATGATCTGTGCCCAGGTGGTCTCGTGGCCCTGGCCCTGGCTCTTGGTGCCCATCCGCGCGATGCCGGCTCCGGTCGGGTGCAGGCGGATCTCGCAGGAGTCGAACATCGCGATGCCCAGGATGTCGCAATTTTTCGACGGACCGGCGCCGACGATCTCGGTGAAGAAGGAGACGCCGATGCCCATGATCTCGCGGGTCTCGCCGCGCTTAAACGCGGCGCGCTTCTCGGCCTGCTCCTTGCGCAGCCCCGCGTAGTCCACGCTCTCCATCATCTTACGCATGGCGGTGTGATAGTCGCCGGAATCGTATTCCCAGCCGAGCGCCGAGTGATAGGGAAACTGCTCCGGCTTGACGAAATTCTTCAGCCGCAGCTCGGCCGGGTCCATGCCGAGCTTCTGCGCGAGAATGTCCATGCCGCGCTCGATGCAATAGGCCGCCTCGGTGACGCGGAACGAGCAGCGATAGGCGACGCCGCCCGGTGCCTTGTTGGTGTAGACGCCATCGACCGAGAGATGCGCGACCGGGAAGTCGTAGGAGCCGGTGACGATGTTGAAGAAGCCGGCCGGCCATTTCGACGGGTCGGCGCAGGCGTCGAAGCCACCGTGGTCGGCGAGCACATGGACGCGCAGGCCGGTGACCTTGCCGTCCTTGGTCGCCGCGATCTCCGTGGTCATGTGATAGTCGCGCGCGAACGCGGTGGCGGTCAGATTCTCGATGCGGTCCTCGACCCATTTCACCGGCTTGCCCGTCACGATGGAGGCGACGGCGGCGCAGATGTAGCCGGGATAGGCGCCGACCTTGTTGCCGAAGCCGCCGCCGATGTCGGGCGCGATGACGTGGATCTTCTGCTCGGGGAGTTTCGCGATCAGCGACACCACGGTTCGGATGACATGCGGCGCCTGGAACGTGCCCCAGATCGTCAGCTCGCCCTTGATCTTGTCGAACGAGCAGACGCACTGGCAGGTCTCGAGCGGCGACGGATGGGTGCGGTGATAGGAGATCATCTCCTTGATCGTCACATCCGCCTTCTTGAACGCCGCGTCGGTCAGCTCCTTGTCACCGACGCTCCATTCGAAGATGTGATTGTGATGCTTGCGCGGGCCGTGTGCGCCAGAGGTCTTGCCGGCGAGGTCCTCGCGCAAAACGGGAGCGTCCGGGTCCATGGCCTTGAACGGATCGACCAGCACCGCCAGCGGCTCGTACTCGACGACCACCTTGGAGACGCCGTCATCGGCGGCGTAGCGGTCGGTCGCGACGACGAACGCGACCTCCTGGTTCTGGAACAGCACCTTGCCGTCGGCGAGCACCATCTGCACGTCGCCGGCCAAGGTCGGCATCCAGGCGAGGTTGACCGTCTTCAGCGTCTCGGCGGTGATGACCGCCAGCACGCCCGGCACCTTCAGCGCCTCCTCGGTGTGGATCGCCTTCACCCGCGCATGCGCATGCGGCGAGCGCACGAAGTCGCCGTGCAGCATGCCAGGCAGCTTGACGTCATCGACGTAGTTGCCCTTGCCTTGCGTGAAGCGAATGTCCTCGACGCGCTTGCGCCGGCAGCCCATGCCTTCGAGGGCGGCTTCGCGTTGTTCCCGCGTGGGAGTCATGTCGTTCATTCCGCGGCCTCCTGGAATTCCACGCCGTTGATCTTGGCGGCGGCGTATTGGATCGCCTTGACGATGTTCTGATAGCCGGTGCAGCGGCAGATGTTGCCGGAGATGCCGGCGCGGATCTCGGCTTCCGTCGGCTGCGGATTCTCCTTCAACAGCCGATGCGCGCGCAAAATCATGCCGGGCGTGCAGAAGCCGCATTGCAGTCCGTGCATCATGCGGAAGCCTTCCTGCAGCGGCGACAAAGTGCCGTCGGCATTGGCCATGCCCTCGATCGTGGTGATCTCGGCGCCATTGGCCTGCACCGCGAGCATCGTGCAGCTCTTCACGCTCATGCCGTCGATATCAACAGTGCAGGCGCCGCAATGGCTGGTCTCGCAGCCGATATGGGTGCCGGTGAGCTGCGCCTGCTCGCGCAGGAAGTGAACCAGAAGCGTTCGCGGCTCCGCGAGGCCTTCGACCTCGCTGCCGTTCACCTTCATCGTGACGTGGGTTTTGGGCATTCGGTGCTCCCTGAAGACGTCTTTGAATTTTCGGCCGAGCTATCAACCGCGATCTCGATGCGCTCCCCTCCCCCTTGCGGGGAGGGCAACCGGCCGCATTCGCGGCCGGCTTTTTTGAAGAACGCCGAAGCAAAGCTTCGGCTGCGGGTGGGGGTCCACGGCGGCAGTCTCGCCTGGGGCTACCCCCTCCCCGCCCCTCCCCCACAAGGGGGGAGGGAGATGAGAGAGCTCGCCGCATGGCGAGGTTGCACCGCGTGCGGGGCCGCGGCGTCAGCAAACGCGGCTACTTCGCCCGGCTCGCCGCGCGCTGCAGGGCGCGCATCACCATGATGCCACCGACATGCTTGCGGTACTCGGCCGGGCCGCGCGCATCGGACGCCGGCTGCATGATCGCGCGCGCCGCCGTCGCGGCGGCCTTTAGCGCGGCATCGTCGAGCGCCGTGCCGATCACGGCGTTCGCCGCGTCGGTCGCGAGCAGCGGCGTCTCGTGCAGATTGGTGAGCGCGATCACGCAGCTCGCCACCTTGCCGCCGGCCATGGTCAACACGACGGCCGCCGCGGCGGTCGCGTAGTCTCCGACCTTGCGCTTCAGCTTCTCGTAGGCGTAGCCGTGTCCCGCAGGCAGCACGGGAATGCTCACGCCAGTCAGGATCTCGCCGGGCTCGAGCGCGGTGAAATAGGCGCCCTGGTAGAACTCCCGCGCCGCGACCTCGCGGGCGCCGTTCGGCCCCTCCAGACGGTACCTTGCATCGAGCGCCAGCATCAGTGCCGGCATGTCGTTGCCAGGATCGCCATTGGCGACATTGCCGCCGAGCGTGCCGCGGTAGCGCACCTGCGGATCGGCGATCAAGAGCGCGGTCTCGTGCAGGATCGGCAGGCTGGCTCCGATCTCAGTCGAGGCCAGCAGCGCGGCCTGCGTGGTCATCGCGCCGATGACGATGCGGTCGCCGTCGCGGCGGATGCCCTTGAGGCCGGCGATGCCGTGCAGATCGATCAGATGCGCTGGCGTCGCCAGCCGCAGCTTCATCATCGGCAGCAGGCTGTGGCCGCCGGCGAGCGGTCGCGCATCGTCGCCGAGGTCGGCAAGCAGCTTGATCGCATCGCCGACGCTCGCCGGCCGGTGATAGTCGAACGGGCCAGGAATCATGACGTGTCCTCTCCTGTGCTGGCCTGCCTTGCCGGCAAGGCCGTCGCGTTGTTGCGGCGGGCGTTCGTGCTGCGAGAGCGAAGTGCGAACGCGGACGCATCGCGGATTGGCGCGGAGCGTCGATCGTGACAGCCGGCCGCGCAACGAAGCCGGCACGGAGAGCGGCGAAATCGCACGAAATGCGGCTGGTCGCGCACGAATTGCGTCAGCGAGCGCGACCCAATCGCGCGAGTGACGGCATGCGCGGCCGCGCAAGACGCGCGCGCGGTGTTGGATGCGTTGCGGAGAACGGCGGCGCTCTGTTGCGGCAGCGAAATGAACGCTGAGCTCAGGCCGGCCGCCGCAGCCCGAGCCGCGCCTTGACCTCGGCGACCTTGGCGCGGCTCACCGGCACGCGCGGCTTCGAGGGGCCATCGAGCTCGATGATCGCGCCCTCGCCTTCCCGGCCGACGTAGATCACATGCTCGATCGCGACGATGTGGCTGCGGTGCACGCGGATGAAGCGGCCGGGATCGAGCTGCGCCTCAGCCTCGGAGATCGACCAGGGGCACATCCGCTCGCGGGTGCCGTCGTGGATCCGGGTGTAGTGCGCATCGGCGCGCACGCTGCGCACGTCCCCGGCGTCGATGAAATGGGTGCCGTTGGCGCCCTCCAGCGGCAATCGCGCCGCGGTCGCGCGTGGCGGCTGGCCGATGCCCCCCAGCGGCGCCGCCGTTGCCCGGCTCATGGCGGCGACCTCGACCACCGGCTCGGCCGCCGTCGCGGCCGGTTCCGACGCCAATTGCGGCGCAGCCTCGGCAACGGCCGGCATCGGCTGCGATTGACGGCGCGGGTCCGGCACCAGCGACAGCAAAAATCCGGCGGCGATGACGAAGCACAGCACGGCGACGACGATCGCGAGCGCTTGCGGCGACGCAGCAAGTCCTGGTGCGGCGTGATGATGTCCCTCGCCCATCGGCACGACATGCATTCCCAGCATCGCCGTGTAATGCATGCCGGACACGGCGATGCCGAACGCAACCGCGCTGATGGCGAGCCGCAGCCCGTCCTGCCGCGCCAGGAAGATGCGCAGGCCGCCATAGGCGGCGCCGATCGCAATCGCCACCGACAGCGCCACCAGCGCCGGATCATGCGTCAGCCCGAACGAGCCGGACAGGCCGTGCATGCCGACATAATGCATGCTGGCGATGCCGGCGCCGAGCAGCAGCGCGGAAGGGACGACGCGCCGGGGCGAGGGATCGCCGATGCTGACGAAGAACAGCGAGATGCCGATCACGAGCGCGCAGATCAGGAACGAGATGATGGTCGGCAGCACCAGATAGACGGCATCGGCCGGCAGCGGCGCCGCCATCATGCCCACGAAATGCATGGTCCAGATGCCCACGGCCAGAATGCCGGCGGCGCCGGACAGCAGCACGCGCGCGTTCTCTCCCGGCCCGCTGCGGATGCGCGCGGTGAGACTGAAACCGGTATAGCCACCCAGGCTCGCGATCACGACCGAGAGCGCGACGAGATAAGGATCGTATCCTTCGATCATCCTTGCCGGCCGCCCGTCGCCACGGGCCAGCCTCCTCCCGCGGATGTTTTACAGGTGCGGCGAGGAAATTGACAACACAAGGCGGGGAGCGGGAGGGGGCGTGATGTCGCTGGGGTTGCGTGAGCGCTGAGCGCCTAGCGACCCTTCCGCGACTGTGAGATGCGGGACTCTTACCGCAACGGCGGTGGGCCCCCCTCCCCCTTGCGGGGAGGGGAGCCGACTGCCGTCGCGGTGAGAGCTGAGTTCGAACGTCGAATCAGGTGTGGCCGGCGTCAACCGGCCACACGTCGTCAGCCTCAGATGATCCCCGCCGCGACCTGGCCGCGCAGCCGCTCCAGGCTCAGCAAGGTCTCGGCACAGGCGGTCGCCACCTCGATGCCCTTGGTCGCAAAGTGCTTGCGGAAGAACTCGAAATGCGCCTGCGTCTCGTGGAATTGCTGCGGCGTCAGCACCGCGGAGAACACCGGCACCTCGGTGCGCAATTGAACGTCCATCAGCGCCTTGATGACGGTGTCGGCGACGAACTCGTGGCGGTAGATGCCGCCGTCGACGACGAGACCGGCCGCGACGATCGCGGTGTAGCGCCGCGTCTTGGCCAGCAACTGCGCATGCAGCGGGATCTCGAACGAGCCCGGCACCTCGAAGATGTCGACGCGGTCGCGCGGGATATTCCGTGCTTCGATCTCGTCGAGGAACGCCACCCGGCATTCGGCGACGACGTCGCGATGCCAGGCCGATTGCACGAAGGCGATGCGCTGCGGCTTGCTGAAGCGCGGATGCGACGGCGCCGGTGGCGACTCGTCGGGCGGCGACGCGGCCGGCATGTCCGCCGGCGGCGACGTGGCTGCGGTGAGGGTGTCGGTGGGAGTATCGGTAGGCGCGTCTTGCAACATCTGATTCATGGTTATCCTCGTCAGAGACCAGAATCAGGGCATACGGAACGACGACGCCCCCACGCTGACATGCGCGGGGTGCCGGGACCCGTTCTCTTTCATCCGGACTGTGACCGTCGGCTTCGGAATCGCACCGAATCTGCTGACCCTTCTCTGCGCGGCGCGTTCCGGAGAACAGAATTCTCCAGACCGAGCCTTGCCGAGAAGGCGCTCGCGGGCTCGCGCTCGACCGGGAACGCTTACCGCCGGTGGGGAATTTCGCCCCGCCCTGAGAACATCGGCCGCCCGGGATGGACGGCCTGAACGAACTATGCAGGCGGCCGGCGGCTGCGGCAAGGCCTCACGCCCGCAGTCCGCGACGGGCGGCCATGCAGTCGCCCGCGGCCGTTCCCACGGCCGGATCGGCCCGGACGGAGCGGCTGCGGCGAATCCGATTCCGTTTTGTTCTCATTCGGCGATGATTCCACAGGCCGGACAGGAGTTGTGGACGAAGCGGTGTTTGGCTGTGGACGGACTCGCCCCCCCGTTGCGCAGATTCCGCAAATCACATCAGTTTGTCCTCGCACGCCCGGGTTACCTCCGGGACTGCAAGCCGGGTCTCGAAGCGCCGCGAGGGCGTGGGCCGGGTCGCCGCGTATGTACCAACGAGATCAAGAAGACGAGGTCGAGACGGCATGTCCCTGCTCGAAAGCACTATCGATTCCGCCGATCATCCGCTGAGCGTGGTCGAGACCATTGCGGCCGACAACAACTGGATGTTCGAGCGCTCCGGCGAGGACGAGATCACGATCGCCTCCAAGGGCCAGTGGACCGACTACCAGCTCTCCTTCACGTGGATGGCGGAGATCGAGGCGCTGCATCTGGCCTGTGCCTTCGACATGAAGATTCCCGAGGCCCGCCGCGCCGAGGTGCAGCGGCTGATCGCAGCGATCAACGAGCAGCTCTGGCTCGGCCATTTCGACATCTGGACCCACACCGGCATGGTGATGCACCGTCAGGCCCTGGTGCTGCCGGGCGGCATCACCGCGTCGGGACTGCAATGCGAGAGCATGCTGGCCGGCGCCATCCACGCCTGCGAGCGCTATTTCCCGGCCTTCCAGTTCGTGGTCTGGGCCGGCAAGTCGACCCAGGAGGCCATGGCCGCCGCGCTGTTCGATACGGAAGGCGAGGCGTAAGCCGCCGTGGCCTCGACACACTCGGTGTCGTCCCGGCGAACGCCGGGACCCATACCGCGTGATGCATGTGTGAGCCGAGACGCTTGTCGCTCTGCCCTCGCCCCACTAGAACCGCCGGTGGTTATGGGTCCCGGCGTTCGCCGGGACGACAGTGGAGTTCGTCGTGACATCAGCGGACAACAACCTGCTTCATCAGCTCACCGGCACTATCGTGCTGGCCGGCGCCGGCAAGATGGGCGGCGCGATGCTGGCCGGCTGGCTAGCCGGCGGGCTCGATCCGAAGCGCGTCGTCATCATCGAGCCGATGCCCTCGGCCGAGATCACCGCGCTCGTCGCCAAGGGCGTGCGGCTCAATCCGGCCAGCAGCGCGCCGGCCGAGGTCGTCATCGTCGCCGTCAAGCCGCAGATGTTTCCTGACGCCGCTCCGGCGCTGAAGCCGTGGGTTGGCGACGGGACGCTGGTGCTGTCGATCATGGCCGGCACGACGATTGCGAGCCTGCAGCGGGCCGTCGGCGGCGCCGTTGTGCGCGCGATGCCGAACACGCCGGCCGCGATCGGCCGCGGCATCACGGTGGCTGTGCCCGCCGGCAATGTCAGCGCCGCGCAGCGTGCGCTCACCGACGCATTGCTGCGCGCCACCGGCGCGGTGGAATGGGTCGACGAGGAGGCGCTGATGGACGCGGTGACCGCCGTGTCCGGCTCGGGTCCCGCCTATGTGTTCCTGCTCGCCGAGGAGCTCGCCCGCGCCGGCGTCGCCGCCGGCCTGCCCGAGCCCCTGGCGACGACGCTCGCGCGCCACACCGTGTCGGGCGCCGGCGAGCTGCTGCGCCAGTCGGACCTGCCGTCCGCCACGCTGCGCCAGAACGTCACCTCGCCCGGCGGCACCACCGCCGCGGCGCTGTCGGTGCTGATGGCAGCCGACGGATTCCAGCCGCTGCTGACCAAGGCGGTCGCCGCGGCCACGGCGCGCTCGAAAGAGCTCGCGAAATAGACAACGGCGAGCTGACAGCTCAGCGCGACGGCGTCGGCGGCCCGCCATGCTGCTGGCGCCATTGCAGGAACTGGCGGAACAGGGCACTGCGCTCGGTTGGATCGTTCGACAGCTGTCCGCCGCTCTGGCGCACGAAGCTTTCGAACTGGGTCTGCTGCACGTCGGCGACCTGCGGCCGCGGCACCATGTTGTGCGCCAGCAGCCAGTCTTCCGCGGCCTTGAACCGCTTCCAGTTCGGGATGGCGGCGACGATGCTCGACTCCCGCCATTTCGGATGCCGCGGCGGCTTCATGAACTCGTCGTAGTTGGCGAAGAACGCGTCGACGAAGCGCGCCACCTTGCGGTAGCGCTCGGTATGCTCCGGCCAATTGTAGCTGACGAGCAGCATGCCGATCGCCACCGTCTCGATCGTCTCGCCGGGGTTGAGCAGGTTCGGATATTCCTCGGAGGACAATGTCGTCGGCAGATAGAGGTCCTGCAGCCGGCGGTCGTAGGGGATCGTCACAAGGTGCAGCGCGCGGTTGTCGTTCCTGATGTTGCGGGCGAGCTGGAACACCTTGCCGGTGGAGACGATGTAGGCGTCGGCGTCGCCATCGATCAGCTTCTGGATCGATTTGGCGTCGTCGGTCGCGTAGTCGAACGACGCCGTGAGGCCGAGACGGTGGAAGATCACGCGCGCGGAATAGAAGCCGACATCGGTCGGCGCGATGATGCGCTTGCCGTTCAGATCGAAGATCGAGCGGATCGAGGACCGCGCGATGACATGGATCTCGTTGTGATAGAGCCGCGCGATGTAGCGGAGCTGCGAGGTGATGTCGGGGATGCCGTATTGCAGGCGGTAGAATTCGGGCACGTCGGCGGCGACCGCGCCCATGTCGATGCTCTTCAGGAATAGAATATCGGAGACGTTGCGCACCGGTCCTTTGCCGAGCACCGGCAGAACGCGGACGTTGGTCTGGTCGTCGAGGACGCGCGCCATGTCCGAGCCGAACACGGAGGTGGCGCCGCCGGCCGGCGCCGTGATGATGGTGACGGTGCCGTCGTTGACGTCGGTCGGGTTGGGCAGCCGCCACACGTCCGGCCCGCTGCCGGGCGCGGGCGACAGCGACGCCGGCAGGCCGGCGGGACGTGGCGGCGCCGGAATCACGGGCGCGCCGTTCGGCCGGGCGGCCGGCGCCACCGGCACGATGATGGAGCGGGTCGCTGCCGGGCGCGGCGGCTGCGGCGGTTGTTGTTGGAGCTGCGGCCACGCCTGCGCGGACACCTGGCTCATCATGAGTCCGGCTGCGAGCGCGGCGAGCGCGACTTGCGAAGCTGCCTTCGAGACGATGGACATAGCGCAACGGCCTCCTGCACCATCGCGATGCCGCCGCAGCGTTCTCGACCGGTCCGGAGCATTCACCTCGAGGCCTGCCTGCGTCAGGCATGCGACGGGCGACCGCGGCCTCGGCTGAGACCTCGCGACAACCAACCTCGCGATGCGGAGCGCGCCCGAGGCCAAATGGCCACGATCGGCTCCGATCGAGGTCGATAGTTGCGGGAGGTGATTCGATGGATTTGCGGCAGTCGCCGGGATTTTGTATGACGACGTGCATATAAACCGGATATCGGACTCCGGCTGTGGCTCTCGTGCAACGCCTCTTGTTTTCAGGCCGCCAGCCGGTGTTGCCGCCGCGCCAGGATCAGCAGCGTCACGACGATCGCGAGGTTCAGGCCATTCCACGCGATGCCGTTGGCGAAGGCCGCTGAATAGGACCCCGTGGCGTCGAAGATGACGCCCGAGACCCAGCCGCCGAACGACATGCCGAACACCGAGGCGAAGATGATGATGCCGACCCGCGTGGCGGCCTCGCGCGCCGGCATCGCCTCGCGCACGATGATCGCATAGCTCGGCACGATGCCGCCCTGGAACAGGCCGAACATGCCCGAGATCAGATAGAGCGACGTCAGGCCGTCGAAGAACAGATAGAACAGAAGCGCAAAACCCTGCGCCAGCGAGCCGATCAGGAGCGTGCGCATGCCGCCGATGCGATCGGCGAGAAAGCCGGAGCCGATCCGGCTGACGATGCCGAGCGCCATCATCAAGGACAGCATCTGCGCGCCGACGGCGACGCCGTAGCCGAGATCGCCGCAATAGGCGACGATGTGCACCTGCGGCATCGCCATCGCCACGCAGCAGGCGATCGCGGCGATGCTGAGCAGCACAGTCAGCGCATTGGTGGAGATCGGCAGCTCCAGTTGCGGCGGCGCCGCGCCGGCATGGTTCTGCGCGCCGGCACCGTCCATGCGGGCGCGCAGCACCAGCAGCAGCGCGCTCATCGTCACCGCGCAGAAGACGCCGAGCGCGACATGGCTGGCGCGCCAGCCGATCTGCTGCACGCCCCAATTCACCAGCGGCGGCCACACCGTGCCGGCGACGTAGTTGCCGGAGGCGACGATGGTGACGGCGAGGCCGCGATAGCGCACGAACCAGTGCGACGCCTCCGCCATCAGCGGCGCGAATGTGACGGACGAGCCGAGCCCGATCAGGAAATACACCGCCTGAAACTGCCACAGCGTCACCGACGCACCGGCGAGCAGATAGGCCGCGGCGGTCGTCGCGATGCTGAGCGCCATCGCGGTGACGATGCCGAAGCGGTCGGTGATGCGGCCGACGATGACGCCGCCGAGGCCGAAGCCGAACATCGTCAGCGTATAGGCCAGCGAGACGGCGCCGCGGCTGGCGGCGAACTCGGCCTGCACGACCGGCAGCACGACCACCACCGTCCACATCCCGGCGCCGCCGATGGAGCCGATGACGAGCGCAAGCGCCAGCCGCGCCCAAGCCTGGCGCGAGTCCGGAATGAAGTGAGGCGCTTCCTCGAATCTTGTCTGGGGTCCGTGCACGATGCCTGCAACTTCGTTGCCGCACCGCATCAGGTCAAGCCACATTGCTGCGG
Source organism: Bradyrhizobium sp. SZCCHNS3002 (assembly GCF_032377435.1). Lineage (NCBI taxonomy): Bacteria > Pseudomonadati > Pseudomonadota > Alphaproteobacteria > Hyphomicrobiales > Nitrobacteraceae > Bradyrhizobium > Bradyrhizobium sp. SZCCHNS3002. The sequence continues at coordinate 107,495 of NZ_JAUHHY010000009.1, read as the reverse complement.
CATTGGGCATGCAGAAGCAGCGCAACAGGAGGGACCTGCGCGGTCAGGGTTCGGCCCTCTTGGCGGCGCGACACTTTGTCATTACGTTGCGCGGGATTGGAGAGATTTGCGCGGATGTCGTTGGGACTGACCCGGAAGATGCTGCTGGTGGCAGGACGGTTGCTCGTCCTGGCCTACATCGTCTGCGTGGTCAGCCCGGGTGTGGCGCTTGCGCTCGGCAGTGGGGCGCCCTGTCTCGACGAGCCCGTCGTTGCCGCTGTGGTCTCCCCTCATGACGCGGCTCGCCACGAGATGGTCATGACGGCGATGCCGCAGACCATGGCGGCGCACGCCCATCATCACGATCACCCTGTCGCGGACGCCGCGATGCATGCTCCAGCTCCCGCGCCGTCGCACCACGATCATGACAAGATGCCAGGCCCCTGCTGCGCCATGATGTGCGCGGTGGGTCTGGCTGCCGCGCTGCCGGCGGTCGCCCTCCCCGCCTCGCTCGCCGCCACCAGCGTGACGCCGCGCGACGAAGGCCTGCCCGGTCGCACTCCGCAGCGCCTGTATCGCCCCCCCATCGTCCTGGTCTGAGCGAAAAACGCCGGCTTCGCGCCCAGGTGGCGCGGCCGCTCGCGATTCATCGACAGACCAAGGATACCTCATGTTGTCGCAATCCATGGCGACGCCCGCTGCCGCATGTCCGGCGCGGCGCATCCTGCCATTCTCCATCGTCGCCAGCGCATTGACACTGCTTGCCGCGACGAGCCTCGCCGCCTGCCAGCCGCGCACGGTCGCATTGGCCGGGGCTGATCCGGCCGATCCGGCGGCGGCCGCTGCGCCCGTGCGCGTGTCGGGCGTCGTCGGACCCTACTCGCCGCTGCGACCGGCCGCGCCGGCCGCCTGGGGCCAGCGCACCGACCCCGGCGCACCGCGCCCTGAGCCGAGCCGCTAGGGAGCGCCGCATGCAGGGGATCATCAGGCTCGCGGCGCTCGCCGCAGCACTCGCGCTCGCAGGCTGTGCCTCGTTCTCGCCGGACGGCGGCATGAGCGTCGTCGCGGACATCACCGGCCATACCACCGGCAAGGAGATCGCATCCGTCAGAAGCGATGACGACGCCGAGCGCGTCCGCGCCGCGACGCGCCGCCTGCTCGCCCGGCCGTTGTCGGCCGATGCCGCCGTGCAGGTCGCGCTGTTCAACAACAAGGGCCTGCAGGCCGCCTACAACGCGCTCGCGCTCAGCGAGGCTGACATGGTCGAGGCCAGCCTGCCGCCGAACCCGACCTTCTCCCTGATGCGCATCAGCGGCGACGGCGCGCTGGAGGCCGAGCGCCAGGTCGCCGGCGACATCCTGGCGCTCGCCACCTTGCCGCTGCGCTCGGAGATCGCGCGCGAGCGCTTTCGCCAGGCCCAGTTGAAGGCGGCGCTGGCGACACTGCGGCTCGCCGCGGAGGTGCGCCGCGCGCATGTGCGCGCCGTCGCCGCCAACGAGTTGGTGGCGCTGCTGGTCGAGGCGCAATCGGCCGCGGAGGCGACCGCGAAGCTCGCCTCGAAGCTCGGCGAGACCGGCGCGCTCAACCGGCTCGATCAGGCGCGCGAGCAGGTGTTCTATGCCGAGACCACCGCCGAGCTCGCCACCGCGCGCCGCGCGGCGGGAAGCGCGCGCGAGCGGCTGATTCGGCTGATGGGCCTGTGGGGCGACGATCTCGCTTTCCGCCTGCCCGACCGGCTGCCCGCGCTGCCGCGCCGCCCGCTGAGCCAGCCCTTCGTCGAGGCCGATGCCGTCGGCCATCGCATCGATCTGCAGATCGCCCGCCTCGAGCTCACGGCGCTCGCAGCCTCGCTGCAGCTCACCGACGCCACGCGCTTCGTCACGCTGCTCGACCTCGCCGGCGTCGACCGCAAGACCGTCGAGCCGGACGGCCGCGTCATCCGCGAGCGCGGCTACGACGTGCAGTTCCAGATCCCGATCTTCGACGGCGGCGAGGTGCGGGTGCGGCAGGCGGCGGAGAGCTACAACATCGCCTTCAACCGTCTCACCGAGCGCGCCGTCACCGTCCGTTCCGAGGCGCGCGACGCCTATCGCAGCTACCGCGCGGCCTTCGACATCGCCGGCCACTACGCCCGCGAGGTGCTGCCGCTGCGCCGGATCATCAGCGAGGAGATGCAACTGCGCTACTCCAGCATGCAGGTCGACATCTTCGCCCTGCTGCTCGAGGCGCGGCAGCGGCTGGCGTCGCGCCGGGCCGCGATCGATGCGGTCAGGGACTTCTTCCTCGCCGACGCCGAGCTGTCCGCCGCGGTCAATGGCGGCGGCACCGGCGGCGAGGACACGACACAGCAGACCGCGAGCGCGCTCGCGCCAAGCAACGACTGAGAGGAGAGCCATCATGTTGTCACGCCGAACCCTGCTCGGCTCCGCGGCGCTGGCCGGCGCCTCCGCCGTCTCCGGCCGCGTCCAGGCTGCTTCCATTCCGGAGGCGCCGACCATGGACAAGGCGGTGATGCAGCCGCCGCTGCATCCCAGCGCCGGCCCGGACTATCAGCCGGTGGTGACGCTCAACGGCTGGTCGCTGCCGTTCCGCATGAACGGCGACTGGAAGGAATTCCATCTCGTCGCCGAGCCGGTCACGCGCGAGTTCGCGCCTGGCATGACCACGCATCTGTGGGGCTACAACGGCCAGTCGCCGGGTCCGACCATCGAGGCGGTCGAGGGCGACAAGCTCCGCATCTTCGTCACCAATAAATTGCCGGAATACACCACCGTGCACTGGCACGGCGTCATCCTGCCCTGCGGCATGGACGGCGTCGGCGGCCTGACGCAGCCGCACATCAAGCCCGGCAAGACCTTCGTCTACGAGTTCGAGATGAAGCATGCCGGCACCTTCATGTACCACCCGCACGCCGACGAGATGGTGCAGATGGCGATGGGCATGATGGGCATGATCGTGGTGCATCCGCGCGACCATGTGCCGCCTCCGGTCGACCGCGACTTCGTGTTCGTGATGTCGACCTACCGCATCGAGCCCGGCAGCTATCTGCCGAAGGTCAACGAGATGACCGACTTCAACATGTGGACCTGGAATGCGCGGGTGTTTCCGGGCATCGACCCGTTGCCGGTGCGGCTCGGCGATCGCGTCCGCGTCCGCATCGGCAATCTCACCATGACCAACCATCCGATCCATCTGCACGGCCACAAGTTCAAGGTGATCGGCACCGACGGCGGCTGGCTTCCGGAAACGGCGCAATTGCCTGAGACGACGACCGACGTGCCGGTCGGCGCGGTGCGCGTGCTCGACTTCACCGCCGACAATCCCGGCGATTGGGCGTTCCACTGCCACAAGTCGCACCACACCATGAATGCGATGGGCCATGACATGCGCAACCTGATCGGCGTGCCGCGCAAGGAGCTGGCCGCCGCGGTCGGCAAGCTCGCGCCCGACGGCATGGTGATGGGCAACACCGGCATGGCGATGGGCAGCATGGAGATGCCGGCCCCCGACAACACGCTGCCGATGATGACCGGCAGCGGCCAGTTCGGCCCCATCGAGATGGGCGGCATGTTCACGGTCGTGAAGGTGCGCGAGGGCCTCGCCCGCGACGACTACCGCGATCCCGGCCCTTATCAGTTCCCCAAGGGCACCGTGGCCTATGAGGTCGCGAGCGCGCCGGAGCCGCCACCACGAACCGGGAGTGCCGCGACGCAGATCCGAACACAACGCTGACGACAGATGCACTAAACGCCACACAACGAACTGGAGACTACGAATGAAGATTCCGATCGCGATCAGCGCGGCGCTGGCCACCGCCATGATCATCGCCGCACCGGCCCGTGCCCATGAGGCGCACGGATCGCGCGGCTATTCCGCCGGCGAGCCGGGCGATCCCAAGCAGCCGTCGCGCACCATCGAGGTGCTGCTGAGCGAGATGGAGTTCACGCCGGCGCGCATCGAGGTGAAGCGCGGCGAGCAGATCCGCTTCGTGCTGCGCAATACCGGCAAGGAGGATCACGAGTTCCTGCTCGCCACCAAGGCCGAGAACCTGAAGCACGCCGCCGTGATGAAGAAGCATCCGCACATGGAGCACGACGAGCCCAACGGCACCCGGCTCGCGCCGAACAAGACCGCCGAGCTGCTGTGGCGGTTCACCAAGCCGGGAACGTTCGAATATTCCTGCCTGATCCCCGACCACCGCGAGTTCGGCATGACCGGCCACGTGACCGTCAAGTGACGCCTAGTTCGTAGGGCGGACTAGCGAAGCGTAATCCGCCCCGGACCGCCCACGGGAATGAGAAACGCGGCGGATCACGCTTCGCTGATCCGCCCTACCCATCGAGATCAATCTCGCAGAAGGAACGACACCATGAAGACACTCCCTCAGCTCACGACCGCCGCCGTGCTGGCCCTTGCGCTTGTTGCCCCCGCCTTCGCCGCCGACATGATCAGCGGGGAGGTCAAGAAGATCGACACCGCCGCCGGCAAGGTCACGCTGAAGCACGGCCCGGCCAAGAGCCTCGGCATGACCGAGCCGATGACCATGGTCTATGGCGTCAAGGACCCCGCTCTGCTCGGTACGGTCAAAGTCGGCGACAAAGTGAAGTTCGAGGCCGTCGAGGACTCCTCGGGCTACACCGTGACGAAGATCGAGAAGAGCAAGTAGGAACTGCTGCGCGCGGCAAGGATCGCGGGACGTATCGGTCCTATTGCGCCACAACCATCGTCATTCCGGGGCAAGGCCGCAGGCCTTGAACCCGGAATCTCAGCCGCTTCGCGCTGCGCATTGACGATTGCCCCGGAATGACAGCGAGTGGAGGCTGCTGCGCGCGGTGAGATCGCACAGCAGCAAGCGAACGAGCGTCGCCGTCATCCGCCATTCCGCCGCGCACGCGGAGGCGCGGCGGATCACGCTGTGCTGATCCGCTCTACGCGAGCCGCCCTACGGGACTCCTACAGCTTGGCCCGTCCGAGAATGCCGACGATCCAGTCGAGGAACACGCGCAGCCGCAAGGTCATCTGCCGGTTCTGCGGATAGAGCGCGTGCAGCGGCATCGGCGACGGCGGACAGTCGCTGAGAATCTCGACCAGGCTGCCGTCGGCCAGATCCGGCGCAAAGCGATAGCGCGGCGCCTGCACCAGTCCGAGGCCGAGCCGGGCGAGGTCCCTCATCGTGTCGGAATTGTTGACCGTGACCCGGCTCGGCAGCACCACATGGCGCAGCCGGCCGTCGCAGGTGAATTCGAGCGGCAGCACCTCGCCGGTCCGCGACGAGATGAAGCCGACCATGCGATGGCCGTCGAGATCGTCGGGACTCGCCGGCGTGCCGTGCGCCCGCAGATAGGCCGGACTGGCGACGGTGATCTCCTCGATCGTGCCGAGCCGGCGCTGGACCATGCCGCTCGCCTCCGGCTCGCCGGAGCGGATGACGCAATCGACGCCCTCGCGCACCAGATCGACCAGGCGGTCACCCTGGCCGATGCGCAGGTCGAGCTGCGGATGCGCGGCGAGAAGCGCCGGCAGGTGCGGCAGCAGGAAGGTCCGCGTGAGCAGCGGGTGGGCGTCAATCCGCAGCAGGCCGCGCGGGCTCGCGTCGCGCAGCGCGCTTTCGGCCTCCTCGATGTCGGCGAGAATGCCGATCCAGCGCCGGTAATAGTCCTCGCCGTCCAACGTTGGGGTGACGTGGCGCGTGGTGCGCTCGATCAGCCGGACGCCGAGCCGCGCTTCGAGCTCCTTCAGCACCTCGCTCGCGGTCGAGCGCGGCAGGCCGAGATCGGCCGCCGCGGCCGTGAAGCTCCGGCGCTCGACGACGCGAACGAACAGACGCACGGCATCCAGGCGATCCATGGCGATTGTTCGCCCATGCCGACATCTGATGTCAAGCTACCGGCGATTATACGGACCGAGCGATCAGCTATGTCCTCTCGCATTGAAACGAGGGAGACCGACCATGCCCAACACGTCAACCCAGGTCGCGATCGTCACCGGAGGCTCGCGCGGCATCGGCGCGGCCATCGCCGAACGCCTCGCCGCTGACGGCGTCGCGGTCGTCATCAACTATGCCCGGGCCGGGCAGGCCGCGGCGCAGATGGTGCAACGGATCGAAGCGGCCGGCGGCCGCGCGCGCGCCGTGCAGGCCGATATCGCCGATCCCGCCAGCGCGGCGGCGCTGTTCGATGCCGCCGAGCAGGCGTTCGGCGGCGTCGACATCCTGGTCAACAATGCCGGCACCATGGTGCTCGGCGCCTTCGCGGAGCTGAGCGACGCCGATTTCGCGCGCCAGTTCGAGGTGAATGTCGCAGGCGTGTTCCGCACCCTGCGCGAGGCGGCGCGGCGGCTTCGCGACGACGGCCGCATCGTCAATTTCTCCTCCAGCGTGGTCGGGCTGTATCAGCCGCGCTACGGCGCCTATGCCGCGACCAAGGCCGCGACGGAGGCGATGACCCACGTGCTCGCCAAGGAGCTGGCGCGGCGCGGCGTCACGGTCAACGCGGTGGCACCCGGCCCGACCGAGACCGAAATGTTCCTGAACGGCAAGACCGACGAGCAACTGCGCGCGATGGCGGCCGCGAACCCGTTCGGCCGCTTCGGACAGCCGCGCGAGATCGCCGACGTGGTGGCGTTCCTGACGAGCCCGGAGGCCGGCTGGGTCAACGGCCAGGTCGTGCGCGTCAATGGCGGCGTGATCTGACGCCGCGCCGTTTTCACCCGCCGGCCGATGCCGGCCCAATACCAGAGGAGTCTCCCATGCCGTTCGCCAACATCAAGGTGCCGCAGGCCGCGCTGACAAAGGCGCAGAAGGAAGAGATCGTGCATCGCGTGACCGCGCTGTTCGTCGATTATTTCAGCGAGGCCGCGCGCCCTCACACGATGGTACTGATCGAGGAGGTGCCCGATGGCGGCTACGGCCGCGCCGACGAGGTGTTCGTCATCCCGCAGGCCTATCGCGCGACGTGAGCAGCTCGTGGCCGCACGCCCGGCCCGCGCCGGGCGGCCAGCAAGGCGGATGAGCACCAGCATCATCCGCCCTCTCACCGACATGAATGCTCGGGAATCGCGGCAGACGAAGCGCACACCGACCTGTCCGCCGGAGATGGTTGCGCCGCTATTCCGATCGTATGATGCGCCGCGTCCCGCGGAGCATGCCATGAAAGCCTATCTCGTCCTCGATCTCGCCGTTCACGACTTCCCGGCGTTCAAGACCTACATGGAGAAAATCCCCGCCTTCATCGCGAGGCATGGCGGCCGCTACATCGCCCAGGGCGCGGTGCCCACCCCGGTCGAAGGCGGCTGGATGCCAGAGCGCATCGTGATCCTGGAATTCCCGTCGCGCCAGAACGCCACCGACTTTCTCGTTGATCCGGAGATCCAGGACCTGTTCGCGATCCGGCACCGCACCACGACCAGCCGGTTGTTGCTGGTCGATGGGTGCACCGAGTGAACGCGCATTGCACGCCTTCACCTCGCGCTTGATCCATATGAGAGCGCGTGCAACGGATCGCTCCTCCGTCGCAGGACAGGGCCACCCGCCGCGTGCACCAAATATCTCAGATGCAACTCGCTTCTTTTCGGACGCTCGCGGTGCTGGCACTTGGCATCGCCGTCGCACTGCCGTCGCTCATGCCCCGCGCCGCGATCGCGGGCGCGGGATTCTTTGACGTGCGTACGCTGTGTCGGCCGCTCGAAATCCGCGATGGAGCGCCGGAGGAGAGCGCCTGTCTGAAGGAGCAGCCCGCCATCGCCCGGCGTGACGGCCGCAAGCTGACACTCGCGCTCGCCAACGGCAAGACCAAGGTCATCACCGATGCCAGGGAGTGCGAGCCCGAGGGGCCTGAAGCCGCCTGCATCAGCTACCGGCTGGTCGGCCATGTCGGCGACCGGCACTACATCGTACTGGTCACGCCCTATGAGTGCTCCTACGTGATGCTGGTCGACCGGCGCACAGGCGCCGAACTCAACATCGGCAGCGGCCCCTTTCTGTCGCCGACCGGCAAGCGCTTCATCACCATCGATCCGCGCGACGATGGCAATTGCGGCATCGACTATCGGATTGGCATGTTTTCATACGGCGACACGCCGCGGCTGGAATGGAGCTACAAGCCCGAAGGTCTCGAACAGTACGAGGTCGACACCTGGATCGGCGATAGCCGCGTGCGGCTGCAGGCATCAGGTGAAGCCAACAAGGAGGCGCCGACCGACCTGACGCGGATGGCGCAAGGCTGGCAGCTCAAGCGCCCGAACGGCGAGATCAGCATGGGCTCGTCGGCGGCACCGGCTCAATCGGCACCGGCGGCTTCACCGCCCCAACCTGCAGCGGCGGCAGACGCGTCGGTCAGCCGCTGAATGTCGATAGGCCATTGAGCGCCTTGCACGAGCACGGCGGATCACGCTGCGCTGATCCGCCCTACGCAGCCTAAAGCGTGATGCGTTCTTGTTGAATCGAAGCGCGTGCCGCGATTTCAGTTCACCTCTCCCCGTCGGGGAATGGACATGGCGCAGATATATGAATAATATCAATTGCCTAAGACGTCTCCTTCTGTCCCGACGCGCCAAGGATCTGAAGGCCGCTAAATCTTGTGTGGATACCGGCCGCGGCGAGACCGGAATCGGGTCCTCACGCGACGAACACACGCTGCGGATGCAAGGTAGAATCAGCTACACTGCTGATGACGCTGTAAGCGACGATAGCGCTGCGGTGACACACGAGCCATAGTGCAAAAATGTCGATGCGCTCGCTTTTGGATCGTAAGGCGTGGGCCGAAAGACTACGGCGGCTGAATACTGTTCGCATCTTTGTTGTCGTCCTCACGCCGCTTATTTGGCTGCTCTTCGTAGCTATTAGACGGCGCCGGGCGTACTTCCAGCGCATTCTCTCTGACTGCCAAGTGTCATGTTTCGTTGAATGCTGGACCCTTATTGCCAAGGGCAAACTGATTGACATGGAAGCGCCGCTCGCCGGCGAGATCAACAACGCGACTGACTATTATCTCAGAAGGGCGGTTTATGCTCGCGGCGAGTTTAGCAGCTTCGAACAACTGCTGCTCCGGTTTCCCTACGTAGTTTGGTTAACGCGCGACGGCAAGAAACCGGACGAACTACGCGCGCGAACTTTTGCAGCTGAACACGATCTCGCGCCGATCTTTGAGAAGTACGCGAACCTCTTTAATTATGCATGCTTCACCGCTTCGAAGGAAATCGAAAAACTGGAGGTGCAGGGGAAAGAACCGCCCAGTGTGGAATACTGGCGATCAACGGTGCGTTTCAACCAACTGCCGAAGCCTTTGAACGACCAAACCAAGGCAAGCGTCGTTCGGAGGTTTTACGCGGAGATGGTTAGAGGACTAAAACTCAGCTTCGCGCGAGCCAATTACCTTAAGATCGACTTCACGCTCTCGGATTTGACAGCACTCGCTACGCTCTGTGGCGCGCTTCTCCTGTTTTTGGGATACGTCCGAATTTTCATTCTCGGCGCCTATTTCGGCTTTCCGTTCCAAAACTACTTCGGGATTTCTGACTACTTGACTACGAGTCTCAATCTGACCGGGCAGGTTTTAATCGGCGGCATTCTGGCGGCAATTTCCGCCTATGCCTCGATTGCCACCGTGCACTCGTATTCCGTTCAACAATCCGAACTTCACACCAATTCCGCTCAATCGAAGGTAGTTAGAATTGGTTACCATTTCACAGGTATCTCGGCGTTTATTGCCGCAGCACTTGCGTACTTCCGCCTGGGCTACATCGACGACCTTTCCGCACTTGGTGCGCTCGTATATGTTGGGGCGCTCGTGATAGGCCGAAGCGTTTCTGTATTTGAAAATCCCCTAAAGTCCTATATGGCATTGAGCATCTTTTACTTCAGCTTTGCTGCTACGCTTGCCGGTGCAATTCGCGAAATCCAGCGCCTCAATGAGCCAGCCACGAGTTCGCCTGCGCGGGCGCTGCAGTTTGAGGATGCGCGGTACGATGAAAAGGAATGGCAAATAATCGCATTCACGACGGACTACGTAATTATTCGGAACAGGCAAACCAAGCAACTACTCGTCCGCTCGCGAAAAGAACTAAAATCGATCGAAGCCAGTCAGGGCGCGAGCCGGCCGATTACTTGTGCCGGCGAAGTCACACGGGCGCAGACCGACACCGCATCGAGCCCTTGAGCCTGCGGCTCGGACACCGGCCAGCCATCATCGACGGCCCGCGGCGCACCACACCCACCGGACGTTTCCGCCTGGGCCATGCGGGACGCGATTGCGACAAAGAATGCCAATGCTGCTGCACGAGCCATAGCGATCCAATTCCGCGCGACGTCGTGATCCGTAGTTCGCCTCAATCGACCAACCGACGAAGCCGGCATCCGATAATCTCCCGTGTAGCACGACGCTCGCCTGGACGACGAGAATGGAGTTGCGGAGGGCTCCGCCCAAAGATTCTTCTTTCATTTTTTCCGAAATCATGTATATCTCTTCCCGTCCTGCTTCCGCCGGAGGGGCGTGTCGCGACCGTCACGAGACGTGGGAGGTGGGATGCGATGGGCGCAATGAATCGCAGCGTGGCTTCATGTCGCGCGGGCGAACGGTTCGTTGCGCACGGCGAAATCGTGCGGTCCTGACACCCCGATGCTGGTGTCCCGCGGCGGCGTGCGCAAGCGCGTTGTCGCACATGGTGGCCAACAAGCCCGGTGCACCAGGGAGACCACGTATAAGCCGTTCCAACCGTTGCGCAGGGAGGGCCGGGCGTGCTCGGCCAGACCTGTGGTACCTGCCGCCTGCATTTTTTTCGCAGGCGGGCCACGGGCGCGGCCAGCGCTCGGCCTTCCCTGCGCCCTCCTGTGATTCGAGGGCGGACGTGATGCACAGCCCGGGCGCCATGCGCCGCGGGAAGGCAAGTCTGCGTCCGTTGAAACAGAAAGGCGATCAATGCAGACGCGCGCTCGGCAACCCTGTCCCGATGAGACCCGCGCGGCGCTCCGGCCGCCGGCGTTAACCATTTGCTAACCATGGCGCGGGCAAGCTTTGCCGCGTCGCGCCTGCGCGTGGCCGGCGACCGGACGACCACAGGACATCCTGGGCTTTGCTGCCGCCGGGCATGGCGGCGGCCCGGTCGCCGGCCGCAGCGCGTCGCTGCATCCGACGCCCTGCCGTCCTGTCTGTCCGGAGACCCAAGTCCTTGAGCACCGTCGGTTCGCGCGCCTTCCAGAGGGCACGGCAGGAAAAGAAGCAGAAGAAGCTCGTCGAGACGCAGTTGGCGGCGGCGTACAAGGCGTTCCAGGCCGGGCGCCAGGCGGAGACGCAGGCGCTGTGCGCGCAGCTGCTGCAGGAAGTCCCCGGCTGCTTCGATGCGATGCATCTGCTCGGCGTGTCGCTGGTGTCGTCGGCGCGCTTCGCCGAGGCCACCGCCTTCCTGACCCAGGCCGTGGCGATGGAGCCGAATTCCGCCGACGCGCAGTCCAATCTCGGCTGGGCGCTGATCAATTGCGAGCGCTACGCGGAGGCGCGCGCCGCGCTGGAGCGATCACTGGCGCTGCGGCCGAACGCGCCGATCACCCTGCGCAACCACGCCATCGCGCTGCTGCGGCTCGGACAGGGCGAGGCCTCGCTCGCCGCCGCGACACGCGCCCTCGAGCTCAAGCCCGACGACGTCGACGCCTGGTGCAATCGCAGCGTCGCCGAGCTGATGCTGCGGCGCTGGGACGCCGCCGCCGCCAGCGCCGAGCGCGCGCTGGCGTTCAATCCGAACCATTTCGAGGCCACGGTCAACAAGGGTCTCGCGCATCTCGAGTTGCACCATTACGAGCTGGCGGAAGCGACCTTGAATGCGGCGCTGGCCGCACGCCCGGCCCATGCCGAGCTGCGGGCGCATCGCGGCCGGCTCTACATGATCTCCGGCCGCACGGCGGAAGCCGAGGCCGATTTCGATGCCGCCGTGACGCTCGATCCTCATCTGCAGATCGGATGGCAGGGCAAGGCGCAGATCTGCATCCTCAACGGCAACGTCGCGCAGGCGATGGCCGCCTGCAAGCGCGTGCTCGACACCAATCCGAAGGCGCAGGTCGCGCTCACCCTGCTCGGCGCCTGCCGCGGCCGGCTCGGCGACGTCACCGGCGCCATCGCGCAATTCGACCAGGCGCTCGCGGTGCAGCCCGACTATGACGAGGCGATCACCAAGAAGATCTTCTATCTCGACTTCCTGCCCGGCGCCGATTTCGCCGTCCAGCAGGCGGCGCGGCAATATTGGTGGATGGCGGTCGGCTCGAAATTCCCCCGCCGCAAGCTTGCGCCGCGCTCGCTCGATCCCGACAGGCGCATTGTCGTCGGCTACGTCTCGGCCGATTTCCGCATGCATTCGGCGGCCTTCGCCTTCCTGCCCGTGCTGCGCGGCCACGACAAGACGCAGGTCCAGGTCAACTGCTACTCGACCTCGCCGCGGCACGATTCCTACACCGCGACGTTCCAGTCGATTGCCGACGTCTGGGTCGAGGCCTCCAGCCTCTCCGACGACGAGCTGGCCGACCGCATCCAGGCCGACGGCGTCGACATCCTGGTCGATCTCTCCGGCTACACCACGGGCACGCGCATGCCGGTGTTCGCGCGCAAGCCGGCGCCGATCCAGGTCACGGCCTGGGGCAGCGGCACCGGCACCGGCCTCGCCACGATGGACTACTTCTTCGCCGATCCGGTCACGGTGCCCGAGAGCGTCCGGCCGCTGTTCGCCGAGCACGTCCACGACCTGCCCTCGGTGATCACGATCGATCCGGTGCGCGACGTTCCGCCGTCGCCGCTGCCGATGCTGACGAACGGCCACGTCACCTTCGGCGTCTACAACCGCATCGACAAGATCTCGGACGCGGCGATCGCGCTGTGGGCACGGCTGCTCGCCGAGATCCCGGACGCGAAGCTCGTCATCAAGCATCTCGCGCTGAACGATCCCGCGGTGCGCGACGGGCTGCTCGCCCGCTTCGTCGCCCAGGGCGTGCCCGAGGCGCGCATCCTCTGCCTCGGCGCCAGCGAGCGAATCGAGCATCTCAAATCCTACGAGCGCATCGACATCTCGCTCGATCCGTTCCCGCAGAACGGCGGCATCTCGACGTTCGAATCGCTCTACATGGGCGTGCCGGTCGTCGCCAAGCTCGGCGCCGGCGCGGCATCGCGCGCCGCGGGCGGCATCCTGACCGCGGCCGGCCTCGCCGACTGGGTCGCCGGCGATGACGACGGCTACATCCGGATCGCCAAGCGCTTTGCCGCGCAGCCCGAGCTGCTGGCAAAGCTGCGGCCCGAGCTGCCCGGCCTGGTCGCGCGCTCGCCGGCCGGCGACGTCGCCAACTACACGCGCTGCGTCGAGGCCGGCTACCGGCAGTTCTGGCGGGACTATTGCGCCAAGGCCGGCAAGACCGGCGCCTGATCGCGCCGGCATCGCCGAGGTCGGCATCTCGCAGCAGGCCGGGAAGCTCCGCCGCACGAACGTCCAGCGACAAACGGCCCCACAACCGCAAGCTGCACCGGTTTCCACTGTGCCATTTCGGCCGGGTGCGATCAGGCGACGACTCGCGGACTGATACCGCGGCGTTTCTCCGTCCAGACCGAGGCGCAATCAAGCCTATGGCTTTTTGGTGGCGATGATGCGCCTCGCAGCAGACCCGGCTGCGACCAACCGGCGAGTAGTAGACCTCATTCGTCAACCAAGGAGATAATGCGCGAAAATCGGCCGTGCCTCACGATCGCCGTGTGGCCGGCAACGGAGGAATTTGGGGCATGCGGGTCGCGGTGTTGAGTTGCGTCGTTGCGGCGGGATTGAGTCTGGCGGCACCTTTGCTGCCAGCCATGGCACAGACGGCGCGGACCGGAAGGCCGGCGGCGGCGACGGCCGTCGCGGCCGGCGAAGGCGGCAAGCTGCAGGAGTCCAACGAATGGACGGTCGGCATCGCCGGCGGCCTGCTCGAAGGCACCAACATCCGCTTCGCCGCCGAGATGGCCAAGGTGCTCGACGACCGGCCGAACCTGCGCGTGCTGCCGATGGTGACCTACGGCGCGCTGGGGAACATCGAGGACCTGCTCTATCTGCGCGGCGTCGACGTCACGATCACCTCGGCCGACGTGCTCGACGAGTTCGTCCGCAACGGCACGCTCGCCAACATCAAGAGCCGGATCCGCTACATCTGCTCGTTCTACATCAACGAGATGCATGTCTATGTCCGCCCGGAGATCAGGACGCTGGAGGATCTCGCCGGCAAGAAGGTCTCCTTCAACACCGTGGGCAGCGCCGCCAACCTCACCGGCGGCATCGTGTTCGACCGGCTCAAGATCGGCGCGGAGAAGGTGTTCATCAACAATTCGGTGGCGCTGGAGAAGATGCGCAGCGGCGAGATCGCCGGCGTCGTCCACGTCACCGGCAAGCCGACCGATCTGTTCACCAAGTTCAAGCCCGAGCCGGGCTTCCACTTCCTGCCGATTCCGTTCGCGCGCAGCCTGCAGGACTACTACGTGCCGACCAAGCTGACCTCGCAGGACTATCCCAATCTGCTCAAGCCCGGCGAGAGCGTCGAGACGATCGGCGTGCCGCAGGTGCTGGCGGTCTACAACTGGCCGCCGGAGACCGAACGCTACCGCCGCGTCGCGCGCTTCGTCGACTATCTGTTCAAGCGGTTCGACCAGTTCAAGCAACCGCCGTTCCACCCGAAATGGAACGAGATCAACCTCGCCTCCTCGCTGCCCGGCTGGACGCGCTTCCGCGCCGCCGAGGAGCTCCTGGCCAGCACGCGCCCGCCGCAGGCCGACGGCGCCGCCGTCAAGCAGCAGTTCGACGCGTGGATGAGCACGCGGGCGCCGACCGGCGGCCGGCGGATGAGCGAGGACGAGACCAGGGTCCTGTTCGAGCAGTTCCGCGACTGGATGAAACGGGACGGCAGCCAGCCGGCGCGATAGCGCTGCTGGTGGTGGCGTCGACTACGACGCCGCGGGCTTGCCGCGCAGCGCTGCCGGCGTGTCCGGCTGCGCCAACGGATGGGCGGAGGCGAACGCCGGCAGCGCCATCGCCGCCTCGAACACGCGCTGCACCGTCGGCGTCGCGCCGAGATCGAGGCCCTTGTTGCGCGCGAAGACGGCGTGGCCGGCGAGGCAGATGTCGGCCATCGTCGGCGCATCGCCATGGCAGAACCGCCCGGTCGCGGCATGGCCGGCGAGCTGGGCCTCGACCGCCGCCAGCATCTCCGCCGCCCAATGCCTGAGCCAGGCCGCGCGCGCCGCGTCGTCCACGTGCAGCACCTCGGTGAGATAGCGCTGCACCCGCGGCGTCGTCAGCGGGTGCGCGTCGCAGGCGATCATCGCCGCCAGCGCCCGCACCCGCGCGCGTCCCTTGGCATCGTCAGGCAACAGCGCCGCGCCCGGACAGGCTTCGTCGAGATAGTCGAGGATCGCCAGCGACTGCGTCAGCACCGTGCCGTCGTCGAGCACGAGCGCCGGCAGCGCCATCTGCGGGTTGAGCGAGGCATAGCCACCCTCACGATGCTGCTGCCGATCGACATCGACTGCGACCAGCTCGTAGGCGATTCCCTTGAGGTTGAGCGCGATCCGCACCCGAAAGCTCGCGAGCGACTGCCAGAACGAATAGAGCTTCATGCGGACTCTCCTGGGCCGGCGAGTGACTGGCGATCAGTTCACGCTCGATAGAAAGCCAGCGAGAACCGTCCGGCTCTGGCTGAGCGCCGCGATGCGTTGATCGATGAGGCCGACCTGCTGCGCCAGCACGCGTCGCAGATTGTCGCAAGGCCTGAAGTCCGGACGGGTGTTCCGCACGCACGGGAGCAACTGCTTGATCGTCTCGAGGGTCAACCCGGCGGCGCCGAGCAGCTTGATCCGGCGCACGGCTTCCTCGTCCGCCGGCCCGTAGTCGCGATAGCCGGACGATGTTCGTTGCGGCGCAAGCAGGCCCTCGTCCTCGTAGTAACGCAGCATCCGGATGCTCACTCCCGTCCTCCGGGAGAGTTCGCCGATCTTCATCTGAAACCCTCTTGACCCTGACAGCGCTGTCAGACCTTACAGATCGCGCTCATCCAAGTGGAGTCCACTTGTGAAGGGAGCAACGATGAAAGCCTATCATTTGAACGGCCATGCGGGCGCGGGGCGCCTGGTGCGCACCGACGTCGTCAAGCCCGAACCTGGCCGTGGCGAAGTCCGCGTCCGGGTCGAGGCGGCAAGCCTCAACTACCGCGACCTCCTGATCCTCGACCGAGCGGGTGAAGGCGGTTTCGACGGCCGCATTCCGCTGTCCGACGGCGCAGGCCTCGTCGATGCGGTCGGCTCCGATGTGGCTCAATGGCGCCCCGGCGACCGCGTGGCCGCGTCGTTCTTTCGCGATTGGATCTCCGGGCCGTTCAAGGCAAGCTATGTTCCGTCATCCCTCGGCGGCAGCACGATGGATGGCATGCTGGCCGAGTACGTGGTGCTGCCGGCGACGGCGCTAGTCGCGGCGCCGGCGCACCTGACGTCGATCGAAGCCGCGACCCTGCCCTGTGCCGCCGTGACGGCCTGGCATGGCCTCCTCACCCGTGGCGGGATGGGCAAGGGCGCCACGCTACTGGTCCAGGGAACCGGCGGCGTCGCGCTGTTCGGCCTTCAGTTCGCCGCCGCGCTGGGCGCCCGCGCGATCGTCATCTCGTCCTCGGATGAAAAGCTCGCCCGCGCCAGGGCGCTCGGCGCCTCGATCCTCATCAACTACCGCGACACGCCCGATTGGGATGTCGCGGTGACGACAGCGACGGATGGCGAAGGCGCCAGTCATGTCCTCGAACTCGGCGGCCCCGGCACCTACGACCGCTCGCTGCGCTCGGTCGCTTCAGGTGGCAAGATCGTCCAGATCGGTGTCTTGACGGGGTTCGGCCCCAAGCCCGATCTCGCCCGCCTGCAGTGGGAGAACGCCGACATCATCGGCGTCACCGTCGGCTCGGTCGAACATTTCACGGCGATGAATCGATTTCTGAGCGAACACGCGATTCACCCCATCGTCGATCGGGTCTACGACTTCGACGACGCTCCCGAAGCGTTCGCCCATCTCCGGTCTGGCTCGCATTTCGGCAAGATCGTCGTGAGGCTCTAGGCGAGACTTCGTCCCCCGCGATCACTCCGAGCCGGGCGTGAAATCCTGGTCGGCAACGCTGGCGGTCTGCGGCACCTTGATGACCACGGCGGCGCGATTGAGCGCCTGGTGGCACGAATTGCAGGCCGCCGTAAGGTCGGCATAGGAGCGCTCGAAACGGCCGATGTCCTTCTGCTTGATGGCCTGCGCCAGTTCGTCGAAAGGCTGCTGCGTCACGGCCGTCGTCATGTCGGCGAACGAATTGCCCTCGACCAGCGGCTGCGCCCGGCCGACGCGATTGAACGCGCCCTTGAGATTGCCGAGCTCATAGGCACTGAACGCCCAATTGCCGCTATGGCCGGCGATCCAAAGCCTGAGGTGGCGCGGCTGGATGGTCGCGATCATCAGGTCGCTGATGGTCGGGAGGTAGGCCGGCGCTGGGGGAGGTGTCGGCGTCTCCGCCTTGGGCGCAGCGACCCCGATGAGCGATGCAAGCCCGACGAGGCCAGCGGCTGTCACTGTAAGCCGCAGACGACGGCGGAGCTTCGTTGGATGCATCTTCGGTTCTCCTGAATTTAATTTAGAAGACTTCTAAAGAGCGACGTGCCTCACCGCCAATCGCAAACGCTGATCGCAGCGATCAGAAAAGTTTGATGCCGCCCGCCGTGCCACCCGCACGATACGGCCACATTGCTTTGCGCGACGCGCGCAGCCGTCCCACGCGCGAGCGCGGAGCTCTACCGGGTGAACCCGAAAACCTGAATTTCGATTTGACGAAATATTCCTCTTTCATTTTTTCCGAAATCATGTATATCTCTCCCCGTCCTGCTTCCGCCGGAGGGGCGTGTCGCGACCGTCACGAGACGTGGGAGGTGGGATGCGATGGGCGCAGCGAATCGCAGCGTGGCCTCGTGCCGCGCGGACGAACGGTTCGTTGCGCACGGCGAAATCGTGCGGTCCTGATACCCCGACGCTGGTATCAACGTGGCGCAATGCAAACGCATTGCGCCAGGGATGGTGGCCAACAAGCCCGGCGCACCAGGGAGACCACGTATAAGCCGTTCCAACCGTCGCGCAGGGAAGGCCGGGTGTTCCGGGCCAGACCTGTGGTGACTGCCGCCTGCTTTTTTTCTGCAGGCGGGCCACGGGCGCGGCCAGCGCCCGGCCTTCCCTGCGCCCTCCATTTGTTTCGAGGGCGGACCTGATGCACAGCTCGGGCGCGATGCGCCGCGGGAGACGATCGCTCATGTCTGCGAGAACACGCTCATTCGTGCAGCTTGGTGTCGGGCGCGGCGGGGGCCTCATGGTTCGAGACGCCGCTGCGCGGCTCCTCACCATGAGGGTCTGGCACCAAAGGCGGTGCTGCACATTGACCATGAACACGCTCACAGCATCTTCATGGAGAGGGGTGAGCTCCGAGAGCGGCGCTGGACATCGACCGTGCTCAGCGTGCGCTTGGACCGGAGCTTGTCGGCGGGCGTGCAGCCTGACAGCGCCTCCCCTCACCCTGAGGAGCCCGCCGAAAGGCGGGCGTCTCGAAGGGCGAGGCCCCCGACCGCGGCGGCCCATCGAAGATGCGGCGGGAGAGCCCATCCCCTCCCGCAACCTTTTGTTAACCGCCATTAACCGAACGCTAACCATACACCGGGCAAAAATTGCCGGGTGGAACGTGCGTGTCGTGGGCGGGTGCAGTTGACGGAGGAGAGCTTCCGTGGACGCCGGCGCGGTACCTCAGGTTCGGAACGGCGGCCCATCGGCCGCCGCGCAGTCGTTTGGGGCCGGCAGACGCGGCCCGCGGGAAGGGGCGAAAGCCATGGTCGACGTCACGGCGGGTCAAGGCGCGGGGTCTCCGGCCGGCGGGTTCTCATTCGCTGACCTCAAGACAGCAGTCCTGCGCGGCGACATCGCGCTGGCGCTCGGCATCCTCACCATCCTGGTGGTGCTGATCCTGCCGCTGCCCTCGCTGGTGCTCGATCTTTTCCTGGCGATCTCGATCACCCTGTCGATCCTGATCCTGATGACCGCCCTGTTCATCCAGGCGCCGCTGGAATTCTCGTCCTTCCCGACCATCCTGCTGATCTCGACGATGCTGCGGCTGTCGCTCAACCTGGCCTCGACCCGGCTGATCCTGTCGCGCGGCCACGAGGGCACCGATGCCGCCGGCCACGTCATCGAGGCGTTCGGCAACTTCGTGATGGGCGGCAATTTCGTCATCGGCATCATCGTGTTCGCGATCCTGGTGACGGTGAACTTCGTCGTCATCACCAAGGGTTCGGGCCGCATCGCCGAAGTCGCGGCGCGCTTCCACCTCGACTCGATGCCCGGCAAGCAGATGGCGATCGACGCCGACCTCTCCGCCGGCCTGATCGACGAGAAGGTCGCCAAGGTCAGGCGCAAGGAGCTGGAGGACGAAAGCGGCTTCTTCGGCGCCATGGACGGTGCGTCGAAGTTCGTCCGCGGCGACGCGGTCGCCGGCCTGCTCGTCGTCTTCATCAACATCATCGGCGGCATCATCATCGGCGTCGCCCAGCAGGGCCTGGGTTTTGCCGAGGCCGCCCGCACCTACACCACGCTGACCGTCGGCGACGGCCTCGTCACCCAGGTGCCGGCGCTGATCGTCTCGACCGCCGCAGGCCTGCTGGTCTCCAAGGCCGGCGTCAGCGGCGCCGCCGACAAGGCGCTGATCAAGCAGTTCTCCGGCTATCCGCAGGCGCTCGGCATGTCCGCCGCGGTCATGCTGGTGCTGGCGGCGCTGCCGGGCATCCCGACCATTCCGTTCCTGGCGCTCGGCGGCGGCGCCGCCGCGCTCGCGTTCAAGGCGCGCAAGCAGAAGCAGGTGGCCAAGGCGGAGGAAGCCGCCGCAGAAGCTGCGGCCCCTGCCGCCGCCGCCGCAGCAGCCGCGGCCGCCGAAGAGCCGATCTCCGCCGCGCTCAAGATCGACGACCTCAAGATCGAGCTCGGCTATGCGCTGCTGCCGCTGGTCAACGCGCCCGACGGCACCGACCGCCTCACCGACCAGATCAAGGCGCTGCGCCGCTCGCTGGCAATCGAAATGGGCTTCGTGATGCCGTCGGTGCGCATCCTCGACAACGTCCAGCTCGAGGCCAACACCTACATCATCAAGATCAAGGAGGTCGACGCCGGCTCCGGCAAGATCTGGCCGAGCCAGTTCATGGTCATGGACCCCGGCGGCAACCAGGTCGCGGTGCCCGGCATCCACACCACCGAGCCGACCTTCGGCCTGCCCGCCACCTGGGTCGACGCCGGCCTGAAGGAAGAGGCGACGCTCAAGGGCTACACGGTGGTGGACGCGGCGACCGTGCTGTCGACGCACCTGACCGAGCTGCTCAAGGCCAATATGAGCGATCTCTTGTCCTACGGCGAGGTGCAGAAGCTCCTGAAGGAGCTGCCGAAGGAGCAGAGCGAGCTGGTCAAGGACATCGTGCCGACGCAGATCACGATCTCCGGCATCCAGCGCGTGCTGCAACTGCTGCTGTCGGAGCGGATCTCGATCCGTGATCTCTCGACCATCCTCGAAGGCATCGCCGACGCGCTCGCCTTCTCGCGCAACCCGGCCACGATCGTCGAGCATGTCCGCGCCCGCTTGGCACGCCAGATCTGCGCGCAGAACACCTCGCCGATGGGCTACCTGCCGCTGATCGCGCTGTCGGCGAAATGGGAGCAGGCGTTCGCGGAATCGCTGATCGGCCAGGGCGAGGAGCGCAGCCTCGCGATGCAGCCGTCGAAACTGTCGGAGTTCATGACCGCCACGCGCGACGCCTTCGAGCGCGCCGCACGCGAAGGAGAGTCGCCGGTGCTGGTGACGTCGGCGGCGATCCGGCCCTTCGTCCGCTCGCTGGTCGAGCGCTTCCGCGCCCAGACCACGGTGCTGTCGCAGGCGGAGATTCATCCGCGGGCGCGGCTGAAGACGGTGGGCAGCGTGTGACGGAACCGAGGATTCCCGAGCGCGTTTCATCCGGGGAGCCGGCGCTAGGCGCCGGCTTGTGCCGTTTTTACCGGCAGGACCACCCCTTGCTTTACCGCCACAGGCAAACGTTTTCTTAATTTTGCGTTAGGTGGCCGAAGTTTCATCCGTACACCGCACAACAATTTAAATTATTGATATAGCTATAAAAAGTGACATTTCAGCGATTTTCGATCGCGAGACATCACGCATTATCACACACTTGTGATGCGGCCTATGAAACAGAATTGAGGTTTCCTACGTTAGTTGACGCGAGACGATGAACCGGAACGCTCCCGGTTCACACGAATCAGCGAAGGACGGAAGACGGCAGGAGGCTTCCATGAACCACTCGATTTACAGCGCGGATCGGACGACCCACCTCAAGATCGTGGTGGTTGCGCTCGTGGCTGGCATCGCGGTGGCCGGCCTCGGCATCTCGGCCCGTCTCAACGCGGAGCCGAACTACACGCAGACGGCAAAGGTCATCAAGGCCGGCAAGCCGATTGCGGTGACGAGTTCGGAGACCTCGCTGGTTCGCTGACAGGAATTCCCGGAATTCACGCGGTTCTCACAGCCCCCCAACTGGCCGCGTGGATATGTAGTAGACCCAACCCCAAGTCGACTACTGAAAACGCCCGCTCCCCACGGGCGTTTTCTATTTGGCCGCTTGCCTCAACGCGCCGGCGGCACGGTCTCGATCAGCTTGCCGGTAAACACGATCGGCCCGGTCGCCTGCCCGGTCGGCGACCCGCCCTCCGGCTCGACCGTGACCGCGTAGGTCGCGCGACTCACTGTGTCCGCGTCGTAGGACGAGAGAACGGGACGGCTGGTGAAGTCGCTGCCGCCGATCACGCCGAGCGAGCGCGGCTTCTGCAGCTTGTCGGACACGAGCCACAACTCGAAGCTCTTGCCCGGCTCCGGCGCGGCGCCGACCCGGCGCACGGTGTAGCTCTTGCTGGCGGCATCGACGGTCAAGATGAACGCCGGCGACGCCGCGTCCTTTTGCAGGAGGGCAACGAACTGGGCCGAGGGCTGCACGGCCGGCACCTTGACCTCGACGGTCTGGATTCGCGGCTTCGGCTGCAATGGCCGCGGCAGCAGGTCGGGGCGGTAGACCTGGACACCGACCAGCGCAAGCAGCACGGCGGCGATCGCGGTCATGATGTTGGCGACCGCGCGCAACTGCCGGACCTTGGACGAGAGGCGAACGATGTTCGCGTTGTCGTTCGCAACCTCGTCCGTCGCAGGCGCATTTCGCCGGGCTGCGATGGCCGGGGCTTCGACACCGATGTCTCGCGGAGCGACCTGAATCGCGGGAGCGCCGATCTTCGCGGCTTCGATCTCGGCAACCTCGACGGTTGGCGCCTCGAGCTTGGGTACATCGGCCGGCGGAGCTTCGGCGACGAGCGCTGGAGCCTCGGCAGTTTCCGGCTCCGGCGGAGCGACGACGACCGGAACCTCGACAACCGCCGCAGGCTCGGCCGCGGCGTTCGCGCGCAACTGCGCGATCTCGGCCTTGATGCGCTCCCACAGCTCGGGGCGCGGCTCGACCAGCCCGACCATCTGGTTGAGCGGACCGAGACGGAATTCCCACGCCTGGACTAGCGCGACAAAATCGGTGTCGACCGCCATCATGGTCTCGACCTGCGCCCGTTCGGCGGCGTCGAGCGTCCCGAGCGCATATTCCGCCGCCAGCGCGATATGGTCTTCGCTATACGCCATCACAGGTCCAGATCACGTCACCTACAAGATCTCTCGCCGGCTCGAACAGCACCTCATCCGAGACCGAGACATTGGCGGATGTCCATCATGCTCCGCCGCAGCCAGGTCTTCACCGTGTTCACCGGCGCCTCGAACTTGGTCGCCAATTGCTCGCGGCTCCAGCCGTTGTAGTAGGCAAGCAGCACGAGCTTCTGGCGGTCGGGCTCGAGCTGGCCGACGCATTCCAAAAGACGCTTGAGCTCCTCCGACATCTCGCGGCGCGCCAGCGGGTCCGGCGTCTCGGCAGCCACCTCGAGCGCGGAGGGCTCATCCTCCAACGACAGCTCGCCGCGCTTGCGCACCAGATCGATGGCGCGGTTGCGGGCGATGGCGGCCATCCAGGTGATCGGGGACGACACGGCCGGGTTGAACTGCGCGGCGTTGTTCCAGACCTTCACATAGGTCTCCTGGACGACCTCCTCGGCGAGGTCCTGTCGGTGCAAGATACGGAGCACGACGCCATAGAGTTTCGCGCGCGTCGCCGCGTAGAGGCGCTCGAAGGCGGCCTCGTCCCCTTTGGCAACAGCGGCAAGCAACCAGACCAGCTCTGCCGGCGTCAGCATTCAGCGTCCCCGAAAATCGCCCCACTCCCTCGTTCGAGCCTACGTCCTCCCGTAGCACAAGTCCTGGGCAACTCTCCACCGGGGCGGGCGCGACGAAAAACCCGGACCTCGCGGCCCGGGTTTTCGAAAGCTCAAGCCGTGACGGCGACGGGCTCAGGCGATGACGCCGAGCCGGGCGCGCATCAGGCCGATCGAGTCCATGTCCGCCTGCTCGCGGGCGCTCTCCTCGGCCTTCTCGCGGGCCTGGTCACGCTCGTCGAGCAGCTCGACCTTCTTCATCTCCTCGAACGCCTCGGACAACGCGGCCTTGGCGTCCTCGAGCTGGGTGCGCAGCTCGTCGGCCGAGCGCGTCAGGTTTTCCCGGCGCTGGATCGCGGCCTTGGCGTAGGTCGGATAGGCAAAATGGGTCGGGTCGTTGATGCCGGCCCGCTCCTGCTCGGTCTGGATCTCCCGCTCGAGCTCGGCCGACATGCGCTGGAAGTCAGCGATCATGCCCTCGATCTGCGTCACCCGGCGGCGTTTCTCATCCACCTGAAATTTCTTCAGACGGATCAGCGTTTCGCGCGACTTCATCGACTCATACTCCCCAGAAGTCCCGTATACGGCGCGGGACAGGGCCGGCCGCCCGTGCTGGGCTCGCCGACTAGGCTCGTTACATGGAGGGGATGATTACCCGACAAAGTTAGCTTTCCGTTTCCAAGCGCCCCAGGATCTGTTCCAGCTCCCGATACCCGCTCTGCAGCGTCGAGACCTCGTCCTTGCGCTGGCGCAGGAACGCCTCCAGCGGCTCGTGCAGCCGGATCGCCTCGTCGACCTCCGGGCTGGAACCGGCGCGATAGGCGCCGAGCCGGATCAGCTCCTCCATGTCGGCATAGGTCGCCATCACCTGGCGCGCCCGCATGATCGTCGGCAAGAATACGGGGTCGGCCGATTTCGGCATCGTCCGCGACACCGATTTCAGGACGTTGATTGCCGGATAGCGGCCGCGTTCGGCGATCGAACGCTGCATCACGACGTGGCCGTCGAGAATGCCGCGGACCGCATCCGCCACCGGCTCGTTGTGATCGTCGCCATCGACCAGCACCGTGAAGATTCCGGTGATGGTACCCTCGCCGCTGCCCGGCCCCGCCCGCTCGAGCAGTTTCGGCAGCTCGGTGAACACCGTCGGCGTGTAGCCCTTCGCGGTCGGCGGTTCGCCGGCCGACAGCCCGATCTCGCGCTGCGCCATCGCAAAGCGCGTGACCGAGTCCATCAGGCAAAGGACATCCTTGCCCTCGTCGCGAAAATATTCGGAGATCGCGAGCGTCAGATACGCCGCCTGCCTTCGCATCAGCGCCGGCTCGTCCGAGGTCGCGACCACCACGACGGAGCGCGCGAGGCCCTCATCGCCGAGATCGTCCTGCAGGAACTCCTGCACCTCGCGGCCGCGCTCGCCGATCAGTCCGATCACCGACACTGCCGCATCGACGTTGCGCGCCAGCATCGACAGCAGCACCGATTTGCCGACGCCGGAGCCGGCGAAGATGCCGAGCCGCTGGCCGCGGCAACAGGTGAGAAAGGTGTTGAGTGCGCGAACGCCGAGATCGAGCGGCGCACCGACACGCCGTCGCGAATGCGCCGGTGGCGGATTGTTCCGATAGGGAACCGGCGAGGCGCCCTGCGGCAGCGGCCCCTTGCCGTCGATCGGCTCGCCCATCGCATTGATGACGCGGCCGAGCCAGGCCGGCGACGGCCGCACCTGATTGGCGGCATTGGCGATCACGGCACGGCAGCCGCGGCGCACGCCCTCCAGCCCGGCGAACGGCATCACCACGGCGTTCTTGCCGGAGAACCCGATCACTTCGGCAGGGATGTAATTGTTGCCGGTCTCGATCACGATGCGCGCGCCGACCGACATCGCATGAATCGGCCCGGCGATCTCCACCATGAGTCCCTTCACGCCGACGACACGCCCATAGGTGTTCACGGCGTCGATGTCGCTGATCTGCTCGGCCAGAGCCTTCATTGCGGAAGAGCCTTCATTGCCAAAGCGCCTTCATTGCGAGAGAGAGGGCATTGCACCAGAGCCTTCATTGCGAAAACCTTAAGTAGGGGCAGATTCGCGTCGTCGGTTTAACTCTGTGTTTACTCGCATCATTAATCATTACGTCATGGTCTGGAGTGACTGACGTGCTTCGCTTTGCCGCCCTCAAAAAGCGGTGAGATCCGAGAGTCGGTTAGGTCCATCTCTTAACATGGAGCTTGAACGAGAGCGGCTAAGAAAAACTGCTTCATCGCAACACCTTACGGCGATTCGATAAAAATTGCACGGATAGAGCTTGCGGAGGGGAATCAGGATTTGTTAACCATCTCTCGTCAGGATCCGAATCAGTTGTTCAAAGGCGTTTTGAGTGCCGCAGATGGCGGCCGACCTGACGCCCGGAGCGGCGACTATGGGGAACTGGCATGCGCGTTTTGCTGATTGAGGATGACAGCGCCGTCGCGCAGTCGATCGAACTGATGTTGAAGTCCGAAAGCTTCAATGTCTACACGACTGACCTGGGCGAAGAAGGCGTCGACCTCGGCAAGTTGTACGACTACGACATCATCCTTCTCGACCTCAATCTGCCCGACATGTCCGGTTACGACGTGCTCAAGCAGCTGCGCGTGTCGAAGATCAAGACGCCGATCCTCATTCTGTCCGGCCTCGCCGGCATCGAGGACAAGGTCAAGGGTCTCGGCTTCGGCGCCGACGACTACATGACCAAGCCGTTCCACAAGGACGAGCTGATCGCCCGCATCCACGCGATCGTCCGCCGTTCCAAGGGCCACGCCCAGTCGGTCATCCAGACCGGCGACCTCGTCGTCAACCTCGACACCAAGACGGTCGAAGTCGGCGGCCAGCGCGTGCACCTGACCGGCAAGGAATACCAGATGCTGGAGCTGCTCTCGCTCCGCAAGGGCACCACCCTCACCAAGGAGATGTTCCTCAACCATCTCTACGGCGGCATGGACGAGCCCGAGCTGAAGATCATCGACGTCTTCATCTGCAAGCTGCGCAAGAAGCTCGCCAACGCCTCCGAGGGCCGTAACTTCATCGAGACCGTCTGGGGCCGCGGCTACGTGCTGCGCGAGCCGCACGACATGGACGAGCGCATCCCCGCCTGATCTTTCACTGGGTCCTCCGGCAGGCCTCACGGCTTGCTCCTCCCAGACTGGGCCCCGCCGCAAATGGCGGGGTTTTTGTTTGTGGGGGTGGTTGTTCATGGAGCGGGCGCCTCCGACGGAACGAGCGCCTCGCGCCTGGCAATCGGCGATGGAGCCAAGCTCTCGCCACGCGCCCGCTGCGCTCCCCTCCCCCTTGCGGGGAGGGCGATCGCATTTGGTGAAAGAGGCAGGGCGCGCAGTCTTTCCGCGACCATCCTTCGAGACGCCCGCCTTCGGCGGGCTCCTCAGGATGAGGGCCTTCTCCGCCGCAAAGCTGTTGATCCTCATGGTGAGGAGCGTCGCTCTTGCGACGCGTCTCGAACCATGAGGCCATGAACGGTCCGCCCAGGAAAACCATATGCGATCGCCCTGCCGCAAGGGGGAGGGGAGCGCGCCGCGCTCGCACGCCTCAAACGACCGGACACGGCCGCCCTCGCCTTTCATCAGGCAAAGGGCGCCTGGCCCTCGCGCGCCATCGCCCGCCATCGATCTCTCCAAAATCCATCATCCCATGTCATCGCGATCTCGCAGCGCCCCGCGCCCGAGTGATGTGCCATTCTCACCGCCCTCTACCTAACTGAGGGCGCAGGGAAGGCCGGGCGCTGGCCGCGCCCGTGGCCCGCCTGCAGAAAAGAAAGCAGGCGGCAGTCACCACAGGTCTGGCCGTAACACCCGGCCCTCCCCGCGCGATGGCTTTACGATTTATACGCGATCTCCCTGGGGACCGGCTGTCTTGCCCCCATCACCCGCAGGCAGCGCTTGACCGCAACGCCCACGCGCTTGGCCTCAGCACCGGGAGGCCAGGACCACACGATTTCACCGTGCGCCGGAGATCGTTCGTCGGCACGGCCAAGCCATGCTGCGATCTCCAACGCCCATCGCATCCCACACCCGACGTCCGTGACGACCGCGAAGCGTCCCCTCGTTGGGGTGGGACGGAGCGAGTAAAACACAAATTCTGCAAAAGCGAAAGAAGAATTTTTGAGAAGCCGAAATTCGTCCGGTCGAGCACGAACTGACAGGCTTGCGTTGGGGTCAGCGCAGACCGCAAGCCGTGTCCGCGAAAGTTTCCTGCCGGTTTTCGCTGCATCGGCCCGTGTGCAGAAGACTCATCGGCGTCGGAAGCAACCTTTCACCCGACGCCGAAGTGGGAACAGCTTACGAGAAGGCCGACGGCAGCATCGAAGCCAAGGAGCCGGTCGCAAGGATCGAGATGGTCGGCACCTCGCAGCGCAGGCCGAGTGCCATCAGCGCCCCTTCCTCGCCCCGCTCTTCGTTGCTCGCTTAGCGCTCTTTGCCGTCTTCTTCTTGGCCGCCTTCTTGCTCGCCTTCGCTTTGGCCTTCTTTCCGGCGGCCTTCTTCGTCGCCGTCTTTGCGGCTTTTTTCTTCGTCGTCTTTTTGCCGCCTGCCACGGTCTTCGCTGCAGCGGCAGCCTTCTTCGCGGTCTTCTTGACGGGCTTGTCGGACGTCGTCGAAGGGTTCGTCTTTGCAGCCGGCTTCTTCGCCGGCACCGTCCCCGCGGCCGGAGCCCCACTCCCACCCGCCGCCGACAGCCAGAACCGCAGCTCCGGTGACTTCTCCTCGGCGCCCTTGATGTACCGGTCCTGCCAGCTGTCATCGCCCTGCAGCGGCTTGCCGAAGATGTCGGGGTGCTGCTGCAACAGGAAGCGCCAGGCGTAGTGGTCGTAGAGGTCGAGGACGTGGCAGGCATAAGCCTCGGCGAGGCCGCGGTGGCCGCGGATGATCAGCATGTTCTCGTCGTTGTTGTGCGAGGCGCGGAAGCCGAGATTGTGCGAGCCGGTGACGACGACGCAGTCGTCGCTGAACGGATCGATCACCACGATCTTGCTGTGGATGATGGCGAAGCCGTATTTGCCGAGCTCCCGCTCCCACTTGCCGAACGCGTCCTGCACCGCGCCGGCCGGCACCGCACGAAAATCGATGCTGCCCGTGGCGCCCGGCTGCTTCGGCTTGCCGGCCTCGCCGACCACCGTCACCTGGGGCGCCGAGTCGTCCGCGCCCGCCTCCGCCGGACGTTCCGAATGACCGCCGGAATGCAGCGCGGCGGAGAAGTTCGTCGCGCGCACCGGGCTGGTCAGCGCGCCGCGCACGAACAGATCGGGCTTGTCCTTGAGCAACTGGCCGGCGACGTCGAGGATCGAGTTGTTGCCGGGGTCGAAGGCGAGGAACAGCACGGCGTACTTGGCGCCCTTCATCAGTTCGAACACGCGGCCCATGTCACCGGGCGTATCGGGATTCTTGCCGAGCTTGCCGTGGGTGTTGGGCGAGAACATCGGCTCGACGGTGACGCCGTGGCCGAGGTCGACCGGCGCCTGGATCGCGTCGGCATTGTTGGCATGGGCGAAGTCGCGCAAGGTCTGCGACTGCAGTGCCGCCTTGTTGCCGGCGGCGGCGGCGACGTCGGCCTTCAGCGCGTTCCAATAGCCGAGGTAGCGCTGCGCCAGCACCGGGCTTTCCACCACCAGCGCGTTGTTGGTCTGGGTGCACAGGCCGGTCGAGGTCCAGTTGGTCGAGCCTGACAGCACCGCGCTCGGCTTGCCGTTCTCGGTGAGCACCATGAACTTGTTGTGCGGGATGCTGCCCTTGTCGAGGATGCGGTCGATCACGGCGACGCCGGCCGCCTTCAGATTGGCGCGGTTCTCGGCGTCGGCATCGTCAGAGTCCTTGCCCTGCTCGTTGCCGAGAATGACGGTGCGGCTTGCCGGGTTCCGGTGGAGCTGCTTCTCCAGGCCGTTGGGATCGTTGAGCTCGTAGAGCGCGGCGTGGATGGTGCCGCCGCCGGCATCGGCGCGCGCGAGCAGCGAGGTCAGGCCGTCCTGGAGCTGGCCCATCAGACGGATGCGAATGGGATCGGCGGGATCGAGGATGTGCGGCGCCAGCGCCGACACGCTCGGCTTGTCGTTCAGCGCATGGCTGAGCGCCTGGGTCGCGGTGATGCCGCGGTTGAAATAGACGTGGAACGGCGGCCGCTCCGGCGTCAGCGTGACCGCATTGCTCTCCAGCGGCGCGACGCCGGCGAGCGGCGTCAGCGTCTGGCCGGGCGTGCCGCCCATCGGCACGACGCGATATTTGTAGGTGCCGCCGCGTTTGGCATAGAGGTCCTTCCACCAGAACTTCTGCACCGGCGCCTGGTCGGTGGCGAGCCTGTCGGCGGTCTGCCCGGCAAACCGCGCCAGCGCCGGCAGCACCGTGTCGGTGTTATCGGCGATGTCGATGCGGTGAATGGCGAAGCCCAGGCAGCCATCGAGGCGGCGGTCGAAGGTCCAGGCGACGACGGCGATATCGTTGTTGGAAAATGCAAGCGCGGGCATGGCGGCACTCCTCGTCTGACAAGGATATGTCTCCGGGTTGCAACAACGGTTCGATGCATCCGGGGCAGGAAAGGGAAATCGAGGGCACGGCAGTGCGGTGCGGGAGGGCGAGGATCGTGACCTGCGAGCTCACGCGGCACGCGAGGTCAGCTCCCCTCCCCCCTGCGGGGAGGGGGTTGGGGTTGGGGGTCCGCCAGCGCTGAAGGTCGTGGGACGCGCTATGGATCCCGGTGTTCATGTGGAATGCTGACGGCGCTTGCACGACACGTGCTCTCACCGAGAGAGCGGAATGCGTGGACCCCCACCCTCGACCTCTCCCCGCAAGGGGGGCGCACCGACGCTGCCGCGAGAGTTTGGCGCCAGACGGCGATGAGTTCGGCGCGATCCATCCTCGCGTCATTGCGAGGAGCGAAGCGACGAAGCAATCCAGGGCTACGCCCGCGACACTGGATTGCTTCCGCCTTCGCTCTGCGAGCTACGGCCCACAAATCGCTTCGCTCGCGACGACGCGAGGATCGAGCGTGCGTTAGGCCACGGCGCCGGGCTTGCCGCGGCTGACGTAGCGGCCGTCGCCCTTGGCGCCGACCAACTCGCCGTCGCGGACGACGAACTTGCCGCGCAGCATGGTCGCGACCGGCCAGCCCGTGATCTCGATGCCTTCATACGGCGTGTAGTCGGAGCCGTGGTGCAAACCGGCCTGGCTGATGGTCGCCGTCTTGTTCGGGTCCCACAGTGCGATGTCGGCGTCGTAGCCAATGGCGATGGAGCCCTTGCCTTTCAGGCCGTAGGTCTTGGCGTGGTTGGTGGCGGTGAAGGCGACGAACTGGTTGAGGGTGATGCGGCCCTTGCTGACGCCTTCGGAGAACAGGATCGGCAGCCGGGTCTCGACGCCGGGGATGCCGTTCGGCACCCAGCGGAAGCTGGTGCGGCCCTTCGGGGTCAGCTTGCCGGCCTCGTCGTCGTAGCGGAACGGGCAGTGATCCGACGAGAACAGCGAGAACACGCCCCTTTGCAGGCCCTCCCAGCAGGCCTCCTGGCTCGCCTTGTCGCGCGGCGGCGGCGAGCAGACATATTTGGCGCCTTCCATGTTGAGGCCCTGCATGTCCTCCTCGGTCAGCACCAGATATTGCGGGCAGGTCTCGCCGTGGATCTTCAGGCCGCGCGCCTGCGCGCGACGGATCTCCTCCATCGCCTCGCGGTTGGAGACGTGGACGATGACGATGGGAACGTCGATCAGCTCGGCCAGCGAGATCGCGCGATGGGTGGCCTCGCGCTCGACCGGAATTGGCCGCGACTTGCCGTGATAGTATGGCGCGACCTTGCCGGCGCGCTCCAGCCGGTCGGTGAGGAAGCGGATGGCGTCGTAGTTCTCGGCGTGGATCTGCACCAGGGCGCCCTGCTCGCGCGCGACCTGCAGCACGCCGAGGATCTCGTAGTCGTTCAGTGCGAGACCCTCATAGGTCATGAAGATCTTCAGCGACGAATAGCCGTCGGCGACCAGCGCCGGCAGCTCCTGGCCGAGCACGGACTCCGAGGGATCGGCGATGATCAGGTGGAAGGAGTGGTCGACATAGCAGGTCTGGTCGGCCAGCGCGTGATAGTCCTTCAGCGCCGCGCGTAGCGGCTGGCCCTTCTCCTGCAGGCAATAGGGCATCACGAAGGTGTTGCCGCCGAACGCCGCGGCGCGCGTCGCGCTCTCGAAATCGTCGGCCATGACGATGCCCGGGCCGGACGGCTGGCTGATATGGACGTGGCTGTCGATGCCGCCGGGCAGCACCAGCAGGCCCGATGCATCGACGATCTCATCGGCATCGGTGATGGCTTCGCCGATCGCGGCGATGCGGCCCTGTTTGATGGCGACATCCGCCTGATACGTGTCGCTCGCGGTGGCGACGGTGCCGTTGCGGATGACGGTGTCGAATGCAGCCATGTGACGCGCTCTCCCAATCTCAGGCGAATCTCTGAAACAGCGATCCCCACCCGCTAACGCCGCGGGGATCCGTACCCGCCAATTTCAGCGACTTCCATACCACGGTGGCGATGGTGTCGAGGATCGGAATGCCGGTCTCCAGCTCGAGCCGCGCCGCCAGCGGCGCGGCGCGCATGTTGGTGCAGACCACCGCGATGGCATCCGGCTTCTCGCGCGCCACCTCGCGGATCATGGTCTCGATCTCCGCGGGCGTCACCTCGGCGAAGGAGAAATTGTCCTGCAAATTGAGATGCCGGTCGCCGCGGCAGGCAATGCCGAGCTTTGCATAATTGGCGATGATGCGCGCCTGCACGTCGTCGCGATAGGGCGTGACGAGACCGAGCGACGTGGCATTCGATGACGCCAGGATCTCGTTCAGCGCCAGCATCGAGGTGGTCGCGGGAATGCCGGTCGCGGCGGTGATCTGCTCGCAGAGGCGCATGTCGGTCTCGAAGCCGAGCCAACCCGAGGATGTGCCGTTCCAGCCGATGACGTCGACCTTGGCATGGGCGAGCAGCTCGGCGGCACGCAGGATGTTGCTGATGTCGAACTGCGCCAGCGCGTCGGTCGACAGCGCAATCTCGGTGACCTTGAAGCGGGAGAAATGCGCCGAGACGTTGGGCAGGCTCGCGACCATCGCCGAGGTGATCGGCTCCAGCGCGGTGTTCGACGACGGCGTCAGCATGCCGAGAAGCGTGCGCTTGGTCATGGGTGAGTGAATCCCTTTGCCATAGCCAACTCCGGCCCATCGGGAAATACTTGAACAGCAGAAGCGGGCGATCCGCCGGTGACTATGCCCTCTCCCCTTGTGGGAGAGGGCATGCACGAACGTGCAGCGGCCTCGCTCGGGTGAGGGGTCTGCCTCGACAGATGAGACCGCGGAGAGAGACCCCTCACCCGGTTTCTCACTTCGTGAGAAACCACCCTCTCCCACAAGGGGAGAGGGTGCACCGCCCGTGCCGCGACAGCACGCGTCATCGGTGATGCGGCGGTTCGGCGCCACTGTGAGAGTAGGTTCAGAATCTCCGCACCATGGAGACAGGCGCCAATCATGCCAGCGCCCTCTCCCGCTCCCCACGCAGCAACGCCAGAATATGCCGCTTCAGCGCGTTGAATTGCGGGCTGGTGATGTCGCGCGGGCGCGGCAGATCGATCGGGATGATCTCGACGATGCGCCCCGGCCGTGCGCTCATCACCGCCACATGGGTGCCCAAGGTCAGCGCCTCGTCGATGCCATGGGTGACGAACACGATCGTGCCCTGGTGCTGCTGCCAGATCCGCACCAGCTCGGTCTGCATGTCCATGCGGGTCTGCTCGTCGAGCGCACCGAACGGCTCGTCCATCAGGATGACCTGCGGGTTCATCAGCAGCGCCCGCGCGATGCCGACGCGCTGGTTCATGCCGCCCGACAGCTCGGACGGATAGTGGTTCTCGAAGCCGGTGAGCCCGACCATGTCGATATAGACCTGCGCGCGGGCGCGGCGCTCAGCCTTCTGGCCGCCGCCGAGCAGGAGGTGAAAGGCCACGTTCTCCCACACCGGCAGCCACGGCATCAGGTTGGCGTGCTGGAACACCACGCCGCGGTCGGCGCCGGGCGCGGTGACCGGCCGTCCGTCGACCGTGACGCTGCCGGCGCTCGGCTGCTCGAAGCCGGCGATCATGTTGAGCAGCGTGGACTTGCCGCAGCCCGAGGGCCCGAGCAGGCAGACGAATTCGTTGCGGGCGATGGAGAGGTCGATCTCGCTCAGCGCGGTGACGTCGGCGTTGCGCTTCCTGTCGGTGAAGATCTTGGAGACGCCGGAGATCTCGATCGTGGCCATCGTTACTCTCCGCCGCGAAGCGTGGTGTTGCGCTGCCAATGCAGCACGCGCGCCATCACGGTGCGGATGGCGAGATCGCTGCAGAAGCCGAGCAGGCCGATGCTCGCCATCGCCGCCAGCACCAGATCGTAGCGCAGGAAGTAGTAGCTGTCCCACAGCACGTAGCCGAGCCCGCTCTTCACCGCGACCATTTCGGCGGTCACCGTCAGCATCCAGGCCGAGCCGATGCCGATGCGCAGACCTGCAAAGATGCTCGGCATGGCCGCTGGGACCACGATGTAGCGCAGCAGCTTGCGCTCGCTGCCGCCGACCATGGCGCCGGCGCGGATGAGGTTGCGGTCGCAGGTCTTCACGCCGTGGATGGTGTTGAGCAGGATCGGAAAGAACGCGCCAAGGAACACCAGGAAGATCGCCGGCTTGTTGGCGATGCCGAACCAGATGATGGCGAGCGGGATCCACGACACCGGCGGGATCGGCCGGAGCATCTGCAAGGTCGGCTCGATGATGAGCTCGGTCTTGCGCGACCAGCCGATGGCGACGCCGAGCGCGACGCCGAGCACCGTGGCAATGGCGAAGCCGGCCGCGACGCGCGACAGGCTGGCCAGCATGTCGGCCAGCCAGTGCGCGCTGTAGGTCTGGGTGTTGCCGTCGGTACCGACCAGCCAGTCCGCCCACGCCCACACCACCGTCGACGGCGCCGGCAGCAAGGCTGCCGGCAGCGCCCCCGAGCGCGAGAACGCCTCCCAGCCGGCGAGCGCCAGCACGGGCACAATGGCGCGGTCGAGCTTCCTGAGCTGGGCGAGCGCCGTCATCTCAGTAGCCGAGCTCGGTCTTCGGCTTGCCGGTGGCCGCCTCCAGGAAGCGGTAGTCGAGGTTCTTCTCGACGGCGGCCGTGACGTCCGAGTTGATGTATTTCAGGTCGCGCATCATCGATGCGATGGCGAGCGCCGAGGCGCGGTACATCTTCGGATCGGGATCGAGATTCTCGACCGCGCCGGTGGCGATCGCCTTGTCGAGGCCGGTGATCTTGGAGATGACCTCGATCAGCGCCGGCTTGTCGGCGGCGATGTGCGCGTCGACCTTGACCACCGCGCGCACCACGCCCTCGAGCGCCTTCGGATTGGAGGCGATGACGTCGGAGCGGGTCAGGATCAGGTTGGTGAGCTTGCCGGCGGCCTGGTCGTAGGGGAAGCCGAAGAACTTCGCCGCCTTGGCCTGCATGATCTGCGTGGCGAACGGCTCGACGGTGCAGATCAGCTCGACCTCGCCGCGGCGCAGCGCCTGCAGATGATCGGACGGATTGGGAATGTTGACGAACTGCACGTCCTTGTTGATGTCGATGCCCTGCTTGGCGAAGGCGCCGCGCATGTGGATGTCCTGCGCATTGCCGCGCGAGGCGGCGACGCGGAACGGCTTGCCGTCGGCCTTGTACTTGGCGATCAGCGCCTTCAAGGCGCCCCAGTCGCCCGGCGCGACCTCTAGGTCATTGCCGAGCAGCATCGCCGAACCGCCATTGACCTGGCCGGAGATGGCGACGACGTCGAAGCCTTTGTCGAGCGCGATGGCGTAATGCAGATAGGTCACCTGCGCGACGTCGATGTTCTTCGACACCAAGGCGGTCAGCGCGTCCGTGCCGGTGTTGAAGCTGACGGCGTCGATCGCGACGCCCTCCGCGAATTGCGGCGTCAGCGACATCGGCGTGCAATGCGCACATTTGGCGTAGCCGAGTTTGATCTTGGACGCGTCGTCGGCGAAGCTGAGCGAGGGCAGCGCCAACAGGGCAAGAATGAGCAGCACGAAACGTTTCACATCCATCTCCAGGGCAGGTCGATCCACGGGCTTGTCTCTCATGGCTTGAACTCTCATCAGCAAGCGACGTGCCAACTGGATGCGATATGCAATATTGATTTTATACAATAAAATCAGTATGTAGTGACACTGTAATCTTGAAGAATCTGCCTGATCCGCGGGCGCATCGCCCGAATTTCAGGCATCTCGCAGCGGAGCAGCCGCGACCACATGACCCCACCTGCACCCCGGCCCAGACTGAAGACGCGCTTCAAGCCGGCCCGGCTGAAGCTGTCGTCCGACCACTCCAAGCGGCCGCTCGAGCGGCTGTCGCTGCACGATCAGGTCGTCGCCAGGGTGCGCGAGATGATCGTGGACGGCGAGCTCGCCGCCGGCGCTGCCTTGCCCGAGCGCATGCTGTGCGAGACCTTCGGCGTGTCGCGCACGCCGCTGCGCGAGGCCTTCAAGATCCTCGCCGCCGAAGGCCTCATCGAGCTGCGGCCGCATCGCACGCCCGTGGTGACGCCGATCGACGCAAACGAGATTGCCGAGATCTTCGACGTGATGGTGTCGCTCGATGCCGCCGCGGGCCGCGCCGCGGCCGCGCGTGCGACGGCGGACGACCTTGCCAGGCTCGACGCCCTACATGCCGAGCTGGTGGCGCTGCATCGTGCCGCCGAGCGCGCCGCCTATTTCCGGCTCAACCAGCAGATCCATGCCGAGATCACCAGGCTCGCCGGCAACGCCGTGCTGCTCAACATGTGGAGCACGCTGCACGCGAGCGTCTTCCGCGCCCGCGCCGTGGCCAACTACGACGCGCGGCGCTGGGACGAGTCGATCCGGGAGCACGAGGCTTTCATGGCGTTGCTGCGGGCCCGAGACGGCGCCGGCTTCGCGCAGGCGCTCTCCGCACACACTCGCAAGACCGGCGATTCGGTGCTGCAGATGCTGGACCAGGCCAGGCAGGACCTGGCGAAGGGCGGATAGACTTTGTTCACGTCGAACCGGGCATGCTGGCATCGCGACAGATGAGAGCTCCACACGCCTGGCCCGATCATGATCCTGCAATCGCTCGCCGGCCTGCCGGCCTTTCTGGTGTACTTCTGTACCGCGCTGGTCGCGGTGACGGCCTACCTGTTCGTCTACACCCGCGTCACGCCCTACAATGAATTCCAGCTGATCCGGGACAATCACCCCTCGGCCGCGATCGCGCTCGGCCTCAGCCTGCTCGGCTTCACCCTGCCGCTGGTCAGCGCCATCGCCCATTCCGCCAACGTGCTGGACTGCCTGATCTGGGCGCTGGTCGCGCTGATCGTCCAGGTGATCGTCTACTACCTCGTCCGCATTCCGGTGCCGGATCTCGCCCAGCGCATCGTCGCCGGCGAGCTGGCTTCGGCGATCTGGCTCGGTCTCGCATCGCTTTCCGCCGGCGCGCTGAACGCCGCCTCGATGATCATCTGACCATGGCCGAGAAACGCCGCGAATTCGGCAAGCGCCGGCCGATGCCGCCCCCGCCCGCGACGCCGCCGGTGAAGCGCTCCGGCCATGTTGCGCTGCTCTTGATGGGCACGCTCGCCGTCGGCAGCACGGCCTATGCGCTGATGCCGCGGCAGCAGAGCTGCCCGCAGCCAGGCGCCGAGACGCCGACGATGGCCGGCCAGCCGCAGACCAGCGAGTGCACGACGCGCCGCTCGAGCGGCGGTGGCAGCGGCGGCAGCGGCTCCAGCCGCTGGGGATTCTCCAGCGGCGACAGCGATTCCAGAAGCGGCGGCGCGAGCCATGTCGCCGAGGCCTCCTCCGCCCATGTCTCGCGCGGCGGCTTCGGCTCGTTCGGACACGGCTTCGGAGGCGGCGGCTGATTTTCGTCGCGCCGGCGCCGTGAAAACACCGCGTTCATGCTGTCATCTTGGATTCGAATCTTTGACACAGACTCAAAATCATAAAAAACTGGCCTACCGACTCATCGGAAATGATCCGATGCAACGTCCGCACCTGATGGTGCGGGCGACGATCGGGGCCGCGGTGACCGCCGCCGCCTTGCATCATCTTGCTGGCAAGCGATCGCGTGGTCACCGACGCGGGACGGCGCCGGGACCGCGCGGGCGTGATCATGGCCGCATCATCGATGACGGCCGCGGCCGTGCTGCGCCCTGTTGCAATGGGCACGGCATGCCTGCCGATGCCCGGGGCTGACGCCGATGCAGCGCATCTCCTGTCCCGAGCGTGACGACTGGCGCGAGACGGCGGCGCGGTGCGGATTCGACTTCTGCGAGCTCGACGGCGAGCGCTATTGGGACGAGCGCGCCTACTACGCATTCACGATCGCCGAGATCGAGCTCGGCATCGAGGAGCCGACGGCAGAGCTCGAGCAGATGTGCCTCGCGCTGGTCGCGCGCGTCGTCGGCGACGAGGCGCTGCTGCGCCGGCTGAAGATCCCGCAAGCGGTCTGGCCCCTGCTGGCGGAGAGCTGGCGCCGGAGGGACGGCAGCCTCTACGGGCGGTTCGACCTCAGCTATCAGGGCGGCCGTACGCCGGCGAAGCTGCTCGAATACAATGCCGACACGCCGACCTCGATCTTCGAGGCCGCGGTCTTCCAATGGACCTGGCTCGAGCAGGCGATCGAGCGCCGCATCCTGCCGGGGCGCGCGGACCAGTACAACTCGATCCATGAGCGCCTGATCGAGCGCTGGTGCGCCATCGGCAAGCGGCGCCGCGTGCATCTGGCCGGGCTGACCGCCAACGCCGAGGACGCCACGACCCTGGCCTATCTGGCCGACACGGCAGCCCAAGGAGGCCTGACGACAACCATCCTTGACGTCGCCAACATCGGCTGGCGCGAGACCGGCGGCTTCGTCGATCTCGACGACGAGGACATCGCGCTCGCCTTCAAGCTGTATCCCTGGGAATGGATGTTTCGCGATGCGTTCGGCGCCAAGCTCGCGCAGGCGCCGACGCAATGGATCGAGCCGCCGTGGAAGGCCATCCTGTCCAACAAGGGCATCCTGCCGCTGCTCTGGCAGATGCACGAAGGCCATCCCAACCTGCTGCCGGCCTATTTCGAGGACGATCCGAAGGCCGCCAGCCTCGGCCCGAGCTTCGTGCGCAAGCCGATCTATTCGCGCGAGGGCGCCAATGTCAGCCTGGTGTCCGACGGCGTCGCCGTCTCGGCGCAGGACGGGCCCTACGGCGCCGAAGGCTTCATCCGCCAGGCGCTGGCGCCGCTGCCGGATTTCGGCGGTGTGTTCCCGGTGATCGGCAGCTGGCTCGTCGACCATCAGCCCTGCGGCCTGTCGATCCGCGAGGACACGAGCCCGATCACCGGCAACCGCTCGCGCTTTTTGCCGCACGCCATCCTGTAGGATATTAACGACGGCCGGCGAAAACGCCTCGACACGCCGGTCGAGAGCATTAGATAGGACCGAGGGCGAATTCCCTGCGCGATTGGGCGCGCATGGCCGGGACGAGGCATGGCGACGGACAAGACCGAACTCGAAGGCTTGCGCATCCTGGTCGCCGAGGACGAGGGCCTGATCGCGCTCGAGCTGGAAACGGTGTTGCAGGGGTTCGGCTGCGAGGTGGTCGGTCCCGTCTCGCGCGTCGGCGACGTGCTGCGCGAGGCCGAGCGCGGCGGCCTGGACGGCGCGCTGCTCGACGTCAACCTGCGCGGCGAGCAGATCTTCGCCGTGCTGCCGCAGCTGATCGCGCGAGAGCTCAGGATCGTCATCACCTCCGGCTATGACGACGCGACGCTGTTTCCGCCGGAGTTCCGCGGCCTGGCCCGGCTCGCCAAGCCGTTCGACGAGCGCGCGCTGCGCGCGATGTGCGAGGCCACGTTCGTTCGCCGTCAACGCAACTCATAACGCTTCGCTCACGCCCCGTGCATCGGGAGGCATCGCGTGTCCATCATCGAGGATACCGTGGCCTACGAGGCCTGGCTTCGCAGCCAATGCAAGGTGATCGAGGACGACCTCCTCACCAAGCACCGGCGCATGCGAAAGTCGCCGTTCGCCCTGCTGCGCGCCAGCTACTATCGCTGGGCGCGGCGCATCGAGGAGATCTGCCCGGAGCTGGCCGAGGCGCCGGTCGCGCTGTGCGTCGGCGACATCCATCTGGAGAATTTCGGCACGTGGCGGGACGCCGACGGGCGCTGGGTGTGGGGCGTCAACGATTTCGACGAGGCCGCGAGGATGCCCTACGCCTTCGATCTGGTCCGGCTCACGACCAGCATCGAGCTCGCGCCCGACATGGCCATCGACAGCCGCGACGCGGCTGACGCGATCCTCCAAGGCTATCGCGACGGCCTCGAGAATCCGCGGCCGGCGCTGCTCGACGAGCACGAGATCTGGATCAGGCGCTACGTCAAATGCTCGGATGATTGCCGCCGCGCGTTCTGGAAGGAGATCGACGGCCTCGCGGCCGCCGATGCGATACCATCCGCGGTGCGGAAGCTGCTCACCGCCAGCCTTCCGGAGCAGGTCGAGACCGCCGGGTTCTTCCGCCGCTTCGCCGGCGGCGGCAGCCGTGGACGTCCGCGCTACGTCGTCGCCGCGACATGGCGCGGCGGCCGCATCGTCCGCGAGGCCAAGGCGCTGGTCCCTTCGGCCTGGACCTGGGCCAAGAACAGCACGGAGAACAGGACGAAGGGCAGGTTGCAGCCAA
Source organism: Bradyrhizobium sp. SZCCHNS3002 (assembly GCF_032377435.1). Taxonomy (NCBI): domain Bacteria; kingdom Pseudomonadati; phylum Pseudomonadota; class Alphaproteobacteria; order Hyphomicrobiales; family Nitrobacteraceae; genus Bradyrhizobium; species Bradyrhizobium sp. SZCCHNS3002. The sequence goes on along the minus strand of NZ_JAUHHY010000009.1, from coordinate 67,407 downwards.
AGCCGGCGCCGCCGCACAGATTCGTCGCGCTGTCGACCGGGACCTATCGCGCGCCCGATCCATTCCTGCACGTTCACAGAACCAACGACGGCGACTACGTGGTCCGACGACTGTCTGCGGACTCGCGCAAGATCGATCTCGGCAGGCAAGCCGGCGCCGATCTCAAGCTGGAGCTTCTGCGCGGCATGGGCACCGACCTCGCCTCCATCCATGCCGCCGACCGCCGCGCCGCCGCCGAGATCGCGGCGGACCTCGGGGCGCGCGGTTCAGGCTGGCTGCGCAAGGCTGCGCGCGCCGCGCGCGAGGCGACGGAAAGGGATCACGATGTATGGCGTCGCAAGGCGGCAGGCTTGATTCCGATCGCGCGCTGAGGCGGCATCCGATCAGTCCGGCTGCACGGCCGATGCCGGCAGATGTTCGGGAGTCGTCTCCGCGGTCAGCGCAAAGGTCAGCGAGCAGCGAATTCCGGCGGCCTCGAAGTCCAGCAGGGCTTCGCCATCGAGATCGAAGCGGACGACGCGGTCGATCAGCGTGGTGCCGAAGCCGCGCGTGCCGCCGCCTTCGATCAGCGGTCCGCCGCGCTCCAGCCAGACCAGCTCGAGCCGGCGGCGATCGTCGCGCAGGCGCCAGGAGATCGTGACCTGGCCGTGGGGGGCGGACAACGCGCCATATTTGGAGGCGTTGGTCGCAAGCTCGTGCAGCACCATCGAGAGCGGCAGCACGAGCCGTGCCTCCAGCAGAACCGGCGGGCCATCGATGGCGATCCGCCCTTCGCCGATGCCGTAGGGCGCCAGCACGGTCGTGAGCAGTTCGTTCAGCCCGATGCCGATCCAGCGGGTCTGCGTCAGGATGTCATGCGCGATCGAGACCGCCTGGATGCGCCCGGAGAACGCCTTGTTGAAGGCCGGCAGCGACGGCGAGGTCCGCAAGGTCTGCCCCGCCACCGACTGCACGATCGCCAGGATGTTCTTCACCCGGTGATTGAGCTCGGCGACCAGCACCGTCTGCTGCTCTTCCGCGCGCTTGCGCTCGGTGATGTCGGTCAGGGTGACGATCGAGCCGACCGTCTCCTTGAGATCGTTCACCAGGGGTCCGCCCGACAGCAGGAATGACCGCCCCGACGCCTGCGGATTGCGCAAGGCCACCTCGACGCCATGGAAGGGCTTGGTCGCCAGCGCCTGATCGAGGCTCTCGCGCGAGAACCGCGTCAACGTACTTTCCTGGCTGGCGCTCTGCCCGTCGAGCGGGAACGCCTCCGAAAACAACTGCCCGACCGGCGGTCGTTCCGCGAGCTGCTCGGCGACCCAGCTCGCATGGGTGATCCGGCCGTCGAGCGCCAGCACCACGACCGCATCGGTCGCCTGCTCCAGGATCGAGCGCGCGAAGCGCTCGGCATTGGCGACCTCCTCGGCGCGCCGCTGAATCGACATGTCCGTCAAGGTCACGAGCGTGGCGACGACGCCGCCCATCGCCATCTGCCGCATCCAGACCGACACCGGCAGCTGACCGCCATCGGCGCGGCGCAGCTGCGCGTCGGTCATGGCATCGTCGGCGCGCTGCGCGGGCACTGTTCTAGCGAACAGCGAGGCGAAGCTGCGTCCTACCAGCTCCTGGGCGTCGAGGCCGGTCAGCGCGCAGAGCCTGGAATTGACATAGACGATGCCGCCGTCGGCATCGAGCGTCAGCGCGCCGTCGCTCATGCGCTCGACCAGCACATGATAGGGCGCGTCCGCGCCCTGCAGCATGATGACCTGGGGTCCGGTCGGGCCCTGCACCACCACGGCATCGACGTTGCCGCGATGAATGGCCTCGACCGTCTCTTCCGCCTCGTTACGCGGCCGTCCCGCCTGCATCGCGTCTGTTGATGCCACGCGTCCTCCGTTCAGCTCGGTGCGATGTCCAGACCAACCAGCACCTTCTCCGCATTGGAGAGATCGCCGATGATTCGCTTGAGGGGCTCGGGCAGTTGACGGATCAAGGTCGGGATCGCGACGATCTGGTCACGTTGCGCGAGGGCCGGATCCTTCATCAGGTCGATCACCTCGATGGTATAGCGGCCCGGCAGATGCGTCTCGCACAGCTTCTTGAGATTGGCGAGCGCCGCCAGCGATTTCGGGGTCTGGCCGGCGACATAGAGCCGGAGATTGTAGCCATCCTGTTCCATCGGAGCGGCCATCATTTGCTGGATGTCAGCGGGTTGGCGGGGGAGCGCGGACCGCGCCGGGACGAGCGGCTCTCGACCTGCGACCGGCGAGCGGCTTCACGCTGATCGTCGCGAGCCGCACCTTCCAGATTGATGAGCTCCATCTCGCTTTCCTCGTTGGCCAGTTGAGCCTTGAGCGTTTCGATCTGCGCCGCGAGGTCGCGGCGGCGACGTTCGATCTCGCGCGTGCGGCGTTCCGTCTCCTGCGTGCGCAGAAGGCGCTCGACGCGATCTCTCGCCTCCTGCGCCACCCTGGCCGATCCCGTGAGCACGCCCTCCGGGCCGACATAGACCTCGCGCAGCGAGATGCCGTCGGCACCCATCAGGAATTCGCGGACCTGGTTGGAATGCGCCATGCCGCGCGACTTCAACAGGTAGAGCTGGCGATTGTGCTCACCGTTGCTCTCGCGATTGTAGAGCAGCAGCCAGGTGTCGGTGAGCGATGAGATCTGCATCTCGGTGGTCGCCGTCTCGGCGCCGCCGGCGCCGAGATTGGTGAACAGCGCCGTGACGCCGCGCGCCTTCAGGAAGTCGATCAGGCGCAGCGTCATCGAATGCACGTCGCCGGCAACGCCGGCGCCCATGAGCGCCGAGATGGGATCGACCACGACAGCGGCGGGATCGAACTCCTTGACCTCGCGATGCATCGCGGCGAGGTGCGTTTCCAGTCCGTACAGATTGGGGCGCCGCGCCGAGAACCGCAGCAGGCCGCGATCGACCCATTGCTGCAGGTCGAGCCCGACCGACCTCATGTTGCGGATGATCTGCTGCGGGGATTCCTCCAGCGCGAAATAGATGCAGCGTTGCCCGCTCTTGCAGATCGAATTGGCAAAGTGTGCCGACACCGTCGACTTGCCCGAGCCGGCCATGCCCGAGATCAGGATGCTCGACCCCTTGTAGTAGCCCTGGCCTTCGAGCATCTCGTCGAGATCGGCAATGCCGGTGGAGACCCGCTCCGTCCACGCATCATGCGCGAGGCCCGACGAGGTGATCGGCATCACCGTGATGCCTTCCTGGTCGATGATGAAGGGATATTCGTTGGTGCCATGCGCCGTGCCGCGATACTTCACGACGCGCAGCCGGCGGGTCGAGAGCTGATCGTGCACGCGGTTGTCGAGCAGGATGACGCAGTCGGCGACGTATTCCTCGAGGCCGTAGCGCGTCAGCGTACCGTCACCGCGCTCGCCGGTGATGATGGCGGTGACGCCCTTGCTCTTCAGCCATTCGAACAGCCGGCGCAACTCGGAGCGCAGCACCGCCTGGTTGTCGAGGCCGCCGAACAGGGTCTCGATCGTATCGATCACGACGCGCTTGGCGCCGATCGAATCGATCGCGAAGCCGATGCGGATGAACAGGCCGTCGAGATCGTAGTCGCCGGCCTCTTCGATCTCGTTGCGATCGAGATGAATGTGGTCGACCACGATCTTCTTCTGCTCGATCAGCCTGTCGATGTCGTAGCTGAGCGAGCCGACGTTCTTGATCAGGTCCTCGGGCTGCTCCTCGAACGCGATGAACACGCCCGGCTCGTCATAGGCGACTGCGCCATTATAGAGAAACGTCATCGCGAACAACGTCTTGCCGCAGCCGGCCGCGCCGCACAGCAGCGTCGGCCGCCCTTGCGGCAGGCCACCGAAGGTGACCTCGTCGAGGCCGTCGATCCCGGTCGGCGATTTGGCGATGACAGGGAGATCCCGCGTCACGATTCGAGGACGCACACTCGTTTTCATCCAATCCCCCGCCATCAATTCAACACGCATGAGCCCGCACCAAGGCGAGTAAACGCGTCGGGAACCTAAAAGTTCCATGGGGCCGGCGAGATTTGCTCCGAAAGGCGGCCTGCGGGCGCAGAAACGGCTGGCCGCCCGCGCGGGACGGACGCACGCGGGACGGAACGGCCGGCCGCCCGACCGGTCGAAGCACCCCGGTCATAGACGGTACTGGCCGGCCTCAGCGCGCCGCAACCACCTTGAGGCCGGGCAGCAGCGCCGCGCCACCGCGCGGGCTGCGCACCGGATTGATCTGGTACAGACCGCGGCGCTCCTGGTTGGGCCTGAACGCGTCGGTGATGCCGACGACCGATTCGGCGGCTCCCAGCAACAGCGTGCCGTCCGGCTCCATCAACTTGGCCATCCGCTCGAAGATCGAGGCCTTGGTATCCTGGTCGAAATAGATCAGCACGTTGCGGCAGAAGATGATGTCGAACTTGCCGAGATGCGAGAAGTCCTGCAGCAGATTGAGCTGGCGGTGCTGGACCATGCCGCGAATGTCGGCGCTGAGCTGCCAGAGCTCGCCGAGCTGCGTGAAATATTTCACCAGCAGCTGGATCGGCAATCCACGCTGCACCTCGAACTGGCTGTAGAGGCCGGCCTTCGATTTCTCCAGCACCTCCTGCGACAGGTCGGTGGCGACGATCTCGATGCGCCAGCCGGCCAGCGCCGCGCCATGCTCCCGCAGGCACATCGCGATTGAATACGGCTCCTGTCCGGTCGAGCAGGCGGCCGACCAGATGCGCAGGGAACGACGATTGGCGCGCGACTGGATCAGCGCCGGCAGGATGCCCTCGCGGAGATGATCGAACGGAATCTTGTCGCGAAAGAAGAACGTCTCGTTGGTGGTCATCGCCTCGACCACCTGCGTCGTGAGCTGCTCCGCGCCGCTCTTGATCTTCTGCACCAGCTCCGTGATGCCCGGCAGGTTGGAGCGGCGGGCCAGCGGCAGCAGCCGGCTTTCGACCAGGTACTGCTTGTCGGCCGACAGATCGAGGCCGGAGCGATCCTTCAGGACCTTACGCAAGAACTCATAGTCCAGGGGTGTCACGAACGGTCTCCAGCAAACAGACGAACCAGCTTCGGTCCAATCTGATTCAAGGGAAGGACGGCCGCGCAGATGCCGGCATTGGCGGCTGCGCCCGGCATGCCCCAGACCACGCTGGTCGCCTCGTCCTGCGCGATCACGCTGCCGCCGGCGGCGACGATGTCCTTGCCGCCGCGCATGCCGTCGGATCCCATGCCGGTGAGGATCACGGCCAGGGTCGAGCCCTGCCAGACCTCGATCGCCGACATGAACAAGGGATCGACGGCGGGCTTGCAGAAATTGACCGGAGGACCGTTGTCGAGCGCGATCACCACGTCGGCGCCATGGCGCGCCACACGCATGTGGCGGCCGCCGGGGGCAAGGTAGATCTGACCCGGCTTCACCACTTCACCGTCGACGGCCTCGTGGGCCGGCCGGCGGCTCGAGCGCGCCAGATGCTCGGCGAGGATGGTGGTGAAGGTCGGCGGCATGTGCTGGGTGATCAGCACCGGAAAGCGGTCGATCACGGGACCGAGCTCGGTCACCAGCGACATCAGCGCCTGCGGGCCGCCGGTCGACGATCCGATCAGCAGCACCTTCGGCATCTGCGAGCTGAAGGAGCGGCGCGCCAGTGGGGTCGGCACGGCGGGCGCCACGGGGGCGACCATCGGCCGCGCCGTTGGCGCAGGCCGGAGCCCCTGGACCTGCGGAACGATCGGCGAGGCTGCCGGCGCATGCGGAGCGGGAGCGGCGCGGCGCGCCTTGGCGCCGAGATTGCGGATCTTCTGAATCAGATCGTAGTGGAAATTGTCGGCCGCCGAGGCCTCGCGCGTGCTCTCGGGCTTCGGGATGTAGTCGGCCGCGCCGAGCGACAGCGCCTTGAAGCTGATCTCCGCGTTGCGGCGGGTCAGCGTCGACGCCATGATGACGGCGAGGTTCTTCTTCTTGGCAAGCAGCTTCGGCAGGGCGGCGATGCCGTCGAGCTCGGGCATTTCGATGTCGAGCACGGCGACGTCGGGATTGACGCGATCGATCTGGTTCACGGCTTCGAGGCCGGTGCGCAGCGACGCCGCCACGACCATGTCGGGCTCAGACGCGATCCAACGCGAGATCATGCCGCGGATGACCACGGAATCGTCCACGACCATCACCCGGAGAGGTTCCTGCCTGGTCGAACTTGGGATCGAAGAACTGGCCAACGCGACGCTCATAGTTCACCAACAGGACAGAGGCACGGGGTGACGGCAAGCCCGGATGACCACGGGACCGACGCACGCGACGGAGATCAGATCAGCCCGACTTCCTGAAACTTCGCGGTCACGATGTCCTTGTCGAAGGGCTTCATGATGTACTCGTTGGCCCCGGCGTGCAGCGCGCGCGCGATGTGCGCGACATCGTTCTCGGTCGTGCAGAACACCACCTTCGGCGCGTCGCCGCCCGGCATGCGCCGGAGGTTGCCGAGGAACTCGTAGCCGTCCATGACGGGCATGTTCCAGTCGAGCAGCACCGCATCCGGGAGGCCCCGCTTGCAGATCTCCAGCGCCTGCTCGCCGTCCTCCGCTTCCACGATCTGGAAATCCAGACCTTCCAGAATGCGGCGCGCCACCTTTCGAATGACGCTGGAATCGTCAACTACCAGACAAGTTCTCATTTCAGCCTCACGAGATCAGGGTCCAATGCAACGACGCCTGATGCGCCGCTGCCCTCACGTTGCAGTGTTCAGGCCGCCATCTTGTCGGCGGCGAGCTCGAGCACGCGATCGACGTCGAGAATGACCATCAGCTGGCCGTCGAGGCGGTGCACGCCGCCGGCAAGCTTCGCCATGCGCGGGTCGAGGTTGACGGGGTTCTCCTCCCGGCCCTCCTCGGGCAGCCGCAGCACCTCGCCGATCTGGTCGATCAGGAGACCATAGGACTCGCCGCGCAGATCGACGCCGACCGCCATCGGCGGCTTGCCGTCCTCGGCGCGGGCAAGGCCGAGCCGCGCCCGCATGTCGACGACGGTCACGATGCGGCCGCGCAGGTTCAGGACGCCTGCGATCTCCGCCGATGACAGCGGCACCCGCGTCACCCGCTCCGGCATGAACACGTCCTGGACCCGGGAGATCGGCAGGCCGAACAGCTGGCCGCCGATCATCGCGGTGACGTATTCGACGGCGGCGCCCTCGGTGGTTTCGATCTTGCTGCTCATCGCACGCTACTCCTGTCCGCTTGCTGTCACGCGGCCCGCCGGTTGGCTTCGGCGCGGGCCCGTTCCTCGATCTGTTCCTTCAGCGCCGCGATCAGGCCGGGCCGGTCGAACTTGGCGATGTAGTCGTAGAGCCCCGCCTGGCGGCCGCGCTCGATCGCCGCCGGCGACACCAGCGACGACACCGCGATGACCGGCATCTGGTTCAGGTTCTGGTCGGCGCGGATCGCCTCGGTGAACTCGAAGCCGTTCATCTCCGGCATCTCGATGTCGGTGACGACGATGTCGAAGCTGTGCCCGGAGCGCAGCGTGGCCAGGCCCTCGAGCGCCGAGGCCGCGGTACGCACCTTGTAGCCGGCCGACTTCAACACCGGCGCCAGCATGTTGCGGAAGAACGGCGAGTCGTCGACCAGCAGCACCGACTGCGTCTGCGACTCGGTGGCCATCTCCTTGCGGATGAACCAGTCGGCGAACGCCATCGGCAGGAAGTGGCCGACGTCGATCACCTCGGTCGCCTGGCCCTTGATCACCGCCGAGCCGAGGATGCCGTCCTTGGCGCCGGAGACCTGGATGTTGAGCCGCTCCTCGACGATGTCGATGATCTCGTCGACCACGAGGCCCATCGCGCGGGTCTCGTCGGCGAACACCAGGATCGGCTGCGAGCCCGACGTCTGCACCGACACGCCTTCCATCTGCACCAAGGGCATCAGCTGGTCGCGGTACTGCACCATGTAGCGGCCGTTGGAGATCTCGATCTTGTCGGCCGCGATCTCCTCGAGCCGCGTGACCAGCGCCAGCGGCACCGCCTTGGGCTGCGCCGTGCCGGCGCGGAACACCAGCAGCGAGGTGAGCTGCTCGCCGCCGATGGCGTGATGCGCGGCGTGCTCGTCGGACACCGCCTGCGAGGCCGAGCCGGCGGCGCCGAGCGCTTTCGCAATGCCGTTCGGATCGATGATCATGATCACGGCGCCGTCGCCCAGGATGGTGTTGCCCGAGAACATGTCGATGTGACGCAGCTTGGTCGACATCGGCTTGACCACGATTTCCTCGGTGTGGAACACGCAGTCCACCACGATGCCGAAGGTCTGGTTGCCGACCTGCGTCACCACGATGAAGCCGTTCTCCGGATCGGTCGACGAGCCGTCGTCGATCTTCAGGAGCTTCTTCAGATGCATCAGCGGCAAGAGCTTGTTGCGCAGGCGCAAGACCGCGGTGTCCTTGATGCGCTCGATGCGGTGCTCGGAGTTGGCGCGCGCGCGCACCAGCTCGACGACCGACAATTGCGGGATCGCGAAGCGGTCGCCGCCGGCTTCGACGATCAGCGCCGAGACGATCGCGAGCGTCAGCGGGATCTTGATGGTGACCGAGGTGCCCTCGCCGACCACCGACTTGATGTCGATGGTGCCGCCGATCTGGTCGATGTTGGTGCGCACCACGTCCATGCCGACGCCGCGGCCCGAGACCGAGGTGACGGCGGCCGCGGTCGAGAAGCCCGGCTCGAAGATGAACTTGTGGATCTGCGCTTCGGTCATCTTCTCGAGCTCGGCCTCGGTGACGAGGCCGTTCGCCAGGGCCTTGGCCTTGATGCGCTCGGTGTTGAGGCCGCGGCCGTTGTCGGCGATGCAGATGATGATATGGCCGCCTTCATGATAGGCGGAGAGCCGGATGGTGCCCTGCTCGGCCTTGCCGGCCGCGGCGCGCTCGGCCATCGTCTCCAGGCCGTGATCGGCGGAGTTGCGCACCATGTGGGTGAGCGGATCCTTGATCAGGTCGAGCACCTGGCGGTCGAGCTCGGTGTCGGCGCCGTGCATCTCGAGCTCGATCTGCTTGCCGAGTTCGGTCGCGAGATCGCGGACGATGCGCGGCAGCTTCTGCCAGGCATTGCCGATCGGCTGCATGCGCGTCTTCATGACGCCCTCCTGCAGCTCGGCGGTGACGTTGGACAGCCGCTGCAGCGGCACCTTGAACTCGGTGTCCTCGTTGCGGCGGGCGATCTCTAGCAGCTGGTTGCGCGTCAGCACCAGCTCGGAGACCATCGTCATCAGATGTTCGAGCGTGTCGACGTTGACGCGGATCGACTGGTTGGCGACCTTGTCGTTCTCGTGCACCTCGCCGTCGGCATTGGCCTTCGGCCGCGCCGCCTTCTTCGGCTCGGCCTTCTCTGCCTCCGCCTTGGCAGGCCCGGCCTTGGCGACCGGCGCCGGGGCAGCGGCTTTGGGCTCAGGCGCCTTCTCATGCGCGGGCGGCATCTCGATCGCGGTCTCGCGGAAGGCGCGCTCGAGCTCGTCGAGCGACACTTCGCCCGGACGCAGCGGACGCTCCAGCGTCTGGTCGATCAAGGAGCCCTGCGTCACCGCGGGCTTGGGCGGCGGTTCGGGCGCCGCGGGCGCGAGCGGGGGCGCGGCCTCGCCGGCGGCCATCGCGGCCATGCCGCGCTCGACCATGGCTTCGAGCTCGCTGATGAGGTCGCGGTCCTCGCCCTCCGGCTCGGCCTCGTTGGCCTCGAGCTGTCCCAGGATGTCCTTGATGCGGTCGATGGTGGTGAGGATCAGCGTCACGGCCTCGCCGGTGACCGGCATGCCGTCGCGGAATTTGCCCATCAGGGTTTCGGCGGCATGCGCCAGCGCCTCGAGCCGCGGCAGGCCGAGGAAACCGCAGGTCCCCTTGATCGTGTGCACCAGCCGGAAGATGTTATCGAGGATCTTGGCGTTGTTCGGCTCCTGCTCGAACCGCACCAATTGATTGTCGACGGTATCCAGGCTCTCGCTGGTCTCCGTCAGGAACTCACGCAACAGGTCATCCATGAAACTGGCCTTCGCACGCAACGGAACGCGACATGACGCGCCCTTCAAACCGTGGCCAGTTTCGGTGCAAAGCGTTTAATATTAGTTGAGTAAGCGCAAATGAACGGACTCAACAAAGAGATAAGATGCATCCGGACGAATTCGGACACATCGGCAAGGCTTGATTAACCGTGGTGAACGGATTCTTGCGCCTGTCCCACGACAAGAGGTCGCAGCACCGGCGCGGCAGGACGTCCGCCCGATCAGGCCGCCTGCACGACCATCGCATTGCCGTCGGCGGTGAGCGTCACCTTGAGGCCGCAGGCATCGGCGAGCAGACGGGTGTAGTAGGGCTGCACCGCGTGGGCATCGATGGTCGATTGCAGGTCGCCACCGAGCAGATTGACGATGTTCTGCGGCAGCCGGGCATTGAGCCCGGTGGCGGCGACGCGGAAGCTCATGGTCTCGCCATCGCCGATCGGGTCGACGGTCAGCATGCCGCCGCGCGGGATCGTCTGCTGCGCCACCACCATCATGTTGAGCAGCAGCTTGACCCGGTTCTTGGGCAACAGCAGCCGCGGCAGATTCCAGGTGATCGAGGTCTTGGCGTCCTCGATGTGGCCGCGCGCCATGGTCTGGGCGTCGCCGAGATCGATCTGCGCGCCCGCCGAGCCGGCCGCACCAAAGGCGAGGCGGCAGAATTGCAGCCGGGCCGACGCCGTCTTGGCGCTCTTGCGGATCAGCTCCAGCGCGAAGTCGCGATCCTCCGGCTTCGGATTGTCGTCGAGCACCTCGAGCCCATTGACGATGGCGCCGACCGGACTAATCAGGTCGTGGCAGACCTTCGAGCAGAGCAGAGCGGCAAGTTCGAGCGTATCGGGAGCGGGAATCGGATTGGCGATCTCGGGAGAGGACGTGCCGGACATTCGATGTTCCTGAAATCCGCGAACCTGGGCGAATCATGCTTGCGTTAACGCTTGATACACTGCGAAAGCAGGGACCGCCACCGGACTGAGCGCGGGACACGGGAAAGTACGTAGCGGTCTTCCCGGCAGCCGCGGCTCAACGACCATGCGAACGGCCGTACCCGGATGCGCCGGGCGCCAGAACAGGGATACGATGATGCAAGCTGCGTACGGACCGGCCGGAAGGAGCACCGCGCAATGACGACGGCACCGACTGCAGGAACCGTCGAGGTCGAGGCCGCCGCGGCGCTGATGGCGCCCCTGACGGAGCTCGTCGTCGAGGCGGCCCACGCGATCCTCGCCGTCAACCGCCGCGCCATGGCCGTCACCGACAAGTCCGACGGCTCGCCGGTCACCGAGGCCGATCTTGCCGCCGACCGGGTCATTGCCGAGGGGCTGGCCCGGCTGGCGCCGGCGATTCCCGCGCTGTCGGAGGAGCGGGTCGGAGCCAGCGCAGGACCGTTCAAGGGCAGCTTCTTCCTGATCGATCCGCTCGACGGCACCAAGGAGTTCGTCGCCGGGCGCGGCGAGTTCACGGTCAATCTGGCGCTGGTCACCGGCGGCAGCCCGCTGCTCGGCATCGTCTGCGCGCCGGCCATCGGCCAGATCTGGCGCGGGCTGGTCGGCCGTGGCGCCGAGCGGCTGTCGTTCACGGAGGCGGGTCTGGCGGCCGCCGAGCCGATCCGCACCCGGCCGATGCCGCCGCAAGGCGCGGCATGGGTCGCCGCGGTCAGCCGGTCGCATGGCGATGCCCGCACCGAAGCCTTCATTGCGGCGCGACCGGGCGCCGTGCGCCTGCCGCTCGGCTCGGCCGTGAAGTTCGGCCGGCTCGCCGAAGGTCTGGCCGACATCTATCCGCGGCTCGGCCCGACGTCGGAATGGGACGTGGCGGCAGGCCATGCCGTGGTCGTAGCCGCCGGCGGCACCGTCACCAGCGAGACCGGCGCGCCGTTGCGCTATGGCGAGCGCCCCGACGGCTTCATCGTGCCGTCCTTCATCGCCTGGGGCGACCCGGCTGCGGTGAAGGTGTGAGACAGCCCTGCCGCGCTATTGCGGCAGGTCGTCCTCGAGCGCCGGCCAACGGGCCTCCGCACGCGGCAGATAGCGGCCCGGGTCGGCCGCGAAAGCGTCGCGGCTCTCCTCACGGTTGAACAGGAACAGCCGTTCCTCGACCACGACGAAGAAGCGCGGGTTGCCGGCCACCGTCACGCCGCGGGCCACGTCGGTCGGGTCGTAGCCGCCGAATTGCGGGCCGTAGACCTCCGGATGGGCCAGGAACGAGGCGCGATTGCCCTCGTTGCGAAACCGCCAGACCACCCCGCCCTGGGACGCCTCGAAATCCGGCAGCCCCGGCATGGCCTTGCCATCCACGAAATAGGAAACAGGATCGAAGCCGTCGATCGCCAGCCCGCTGAAGCGGTCGGAGATGATGCGCTGCGTCGTGGCCGCCGGCGCGCCGACCGGCGGCAGCGCGGCGAGCGTGATGGCGGCAATTACAAGGCGAAACAGCGACTTTGACCCGGTCTGGGGCGGTTGTTGCCGTTGTGCGGTCATAGTTGGTGCCGATAACATGGGAGTCGCAGGGGCATCGCCCCTCGCCCGACAATCGCCCGATGTGGTTGGCGTCAGGTTAAGGCGAGGCTCGGGCAGCCGATAGCAGGGGATTTCCATCGATGAGTTTCGCATCCCGCCTTGCCGCCACGACGCTCGCGGCCGTGCTGGCCATGACCGCGTCGGTCGCCGCGCAGCAGGCGCCCCCGCCTGCCGCGCCGCCCTACCAGGCCGCGCCGCCGTATCAGCAGCCCGCACCGCCGCCGCGCCCTGCGCCCGGCCCGGACAGCTTCAATCCGGACGAGCTGGTCAATGCCGGCCACCGCTTCTTCGGCAACGTCTCGCGTGGCCTCGCCTCGGTGATCGAGCGCGCCGTCAGCCAATGGGGCCTGCCGAATGGCTACATCCTAGGTGAGGAAGGTGCCGGGGCCTTCGTCGCCGGTCTCCGTTACGGCGAAGGCACGCTCTACACCAAGAACGCCGGCGACCTCCGCGTCTACTGGCAGGGCCCCTCGCTGGGCTTCGACTGGGGCGGCGACGGCGCCCGCACCATGACCTTGGTCTACAATCTGCCGGCCACCAGCGCGATCTATCAGCGCTTCGTCGGCATCGACGGCTCGGCCTACATCGTCGGCGGCTTCGGCATGACGGCGCTGACCGCCAACAACATCGTGCTGGTGCCGATCAGGTCCGGCATCGGCCTGCGGCTCGGCGCCAATGTCGGCTACCTCAAGTTCACGCCGAGCGCGACCTGGAACCCGTTCTGACGGCGCTGGCTGATACCGCCAGGACACGTTCTCCCGTGACGGATCAAGGTTAACACGGCATTGGGCTGGCAATGAATCAGCCCGCCGTGCATTGTGATTCCGTTAATCATTTCGGATCGGGAGTTGTGCGTCATGGTCGAGCCGATCATGTATTTTGCGATCGGTTTTCTGATCGCCATGCTCTGTGCCCTCATGGTCGTGCCGCTGGTGCACAATCGTGCGGTGCGGCTGACGACGCGACGGCTCGAGGCGGCGACGCCGCTGTCGATGGCCGAGATCCAGGCCGACAAGGACCAGCTGCGCGCGGAGTTCGCGATGTCGGCGCGGCGGCTGGAGATGAGCGTCGACGCGCTCAAGAACAAGGCCACCGGCCAGCTCGCCGACCTCGGCAAGAAGACCGACGCCATCAACCGCATGAAGATCGAGCTCGGCGAGAAGAACGCCGCGATCTTCGCCCTCGAGGCGCGCGAGAAGGCGCTCAAGGACCAGCTCCGCGCCACCGAGGAAGAATTCGCCGCCAAGACCGAGGCGCTGCGCGCCGCCGAGCAGGCGCTGAAGGAGAAGCAGGCCGAGCAGGTCCGCCTCACCGCCGAGCTCAACGACAAGGCGCTGCTGGCCGACAGCCGGCAGGTCGAGCTGGTGTCGGTCAGGACCCAGGTCGAGGAGCTGCGCAGCCGCGTCTCCGACGCCGAGAAGGAATTCTCCGCGACCCAGGCCCGCCTGGCGCTGGAGCGCGACGAATCCGACACCGCGACCAAGGCGCTCAACGACGCCCGCGCGCGGGTCGAGAATCTCAGCCAGCGCGTCACCGAGCTCGACCGCCAGCTGATCGTGCAGGTCAAGGAAGCCGAGATGCTGGCGACGCGCGTCGCCGACCTCGAAAGCCGGCTGTCGACCCAGGGCAAGCTGCTCGCCGAGCGCGATTTCGAGAACAACCAGTTGCGCGAGGCCAACGTGGCCGCCGACCGCGCCCTGAAGGAGCTGCGCGAGGAGCTGGCCGGCATGGGCAGCGGCAAGTCGGCCGCGTTCGAGCGGCTCAAATCCGAGAAGGCCACCCTCGAACAGCAGCTGCAGGCCGCCCGCGACGAGCGCACCAAGCTGCAGCGAGAGATGAACGCCATCCAGCAGCAGGCCGAGAGCACCTGGGCCCAGGAGCGGATGGAGAACGCGCTGCTGCGCGAGCGCATCAACGACATCGCCGCCGAGGTCGCCAAGCTCGCGATGCAGATCGAGGGCCCGAACTCGACCATCGAGGCCATGCTCGCCGCCGAACCGGCCCCCGCCAAGCCCGCCAACGCCAATGGCGTCGCCGCGGCGCCGGCTGCTGCGGCCGGCGGCGTGCCCCAGGGCGGCACCCTGGCCGACCGCATCCGCGCGCTGCAGTCGCACGCCTCGCGGGCAAGGCAGATCGGGGCCTGAGAACGGGCCAGCGGGGCGCGGAGTGCGCGGCGGATCTGCCCCTCAGTTCAGCATGGAAGCCGGCACGCCATGGGGCCGGTTTCGGCCCCGATCGAGGACAGCCCGGCGCGCACCAGCAGTTTTCCTCGCCATCTCCGCCGCAAATCCTTGACACCCCCTGCCCGCGCTTCGTAAATCGCGGGCTCCGACGGACTGCTTCGGGCGCCTCGCTGGCTCACAGCCACGACCGCCATCGGCAACCGGGCGCATAGCTCAGCGGGAGAGCGTTCCCTTCACACGGGAGAGGTCCAAGGTTCGATCCCTTGTGCGCCCACCATTTGCCGTCGCCATCCTTTTCCTGTGATGCGACCCCTTGGGCTCGTCTGGCCTGTCGTCATGCCTCGGGCGACGCGATGGTCACGCAGGATTGAGCGGGATCAACGACTGCGTCGGCGCCTGTCCTATGTTAGCTGTCTCGCTCTGCGACCGGAAAGGTAACTCCATCTCGATGCGGCTCGTCCGTACCATCCTGGCGTTCGCGATTGCCCTGTCCGTGGCGATGCTGCCGATCGGCGCATCGGCGGCTGCGATTGCGTCGTCGGACGAGATGCAGACAAGCCTGCAGATGGACGACGGGGCCGGCATGTCGATGGACGAATGCTGTCCCGACGACATGAAGGGCACCGGTTCTCCTTCGCACACCTACAAGTGCGGCATGGGTTTCTGCTGCGCGGGCGGGACGGTTGCGCTCGGCGATGTCAGGGCCGTTGCCTTCGCGCCCCTCGCCGTGAGCGCGATCACGATCGCCATTCCCGCCGATCAGGTCGCTTCTCTTCACAGCGGCAGCCCTCCGTTCCGACCTCCTCGAATCTGATCTCGCACGAGCCGATGCGCGCCCTGCATGCGCGCCGATGACTGACGTGCGCGCCGCGGGCGCCACGGCCGAGATCCATTCATGAGGACAGGACCATGCTTTCCGGAATCAGCACCGCGGCGCTTGCCGCCACCCTTTCGCTCGCCGCATCGGCCGCCGTCGCCGGCGCCGCCGACTACAGTTTCGAGCCCGTCACCGCCGAGATGAAGAAGGGCGACGACGTCACGGTCGCCGTTCGTCTCACCCACAAGCAGACCGGCAAGGCCGTAACCGACGCGGTCATCTTCAAGACCCGCGTCGACATGGCGCCCGACGGGATGGCCGACATGGTGTCGGAGGTGGCGCCGCTGCCCTCCAAGGAGCCCGGCGTCTACGCCTTCAAGACCGACCTGCCGATGGCCGGGCGCTACCAGGTCACACTCTCCGCCAAGGTGCAGGGCGAGCCGGAGACGGTCACCGGCAAGGTCATCGTCAAGGCGACCAAGTGAGCCTGCGGGGCGCTCCCCGACGGGCGCCCCACCCTTCCAATGGATAGCGCGCGCCAGCGCGCCTGATGCCATGACCATTTTTCGCCTGCTCGCGACCGTCACACTCGGCGCCGGAATTAGTATGGCCGGTCTCTGGTCGATCGAGAGCTCGCTCCCGTCGCTTCGCACGCATCTCGCAGCGGCGGCGGCAGAGCGAATGCCGCTGTACTACCGCGATCCCAGCGGCGCCCCTGCCTGGTCGGCGGGCTCCAGGAAAGACGATCGCGGGCGGGACTACCTGCCGGTCTACGACGACGATCAGGCCGCGCCGGAGCCGGCCAAGCCGAAGCAGCAGGCCGACTCCTCGCGCCGGATTCTCTACTACCGCAATCCGATGGGCCTGCCGGACACGTCCCCTTCCCCGAAGAAGGACCCGATGGGGATGGACTACGTGCCCGTGTACGAAGGCGACGATGCCGAGGATGGCGTGGTCAAGCTGTCGCCCGGCAAGATCCAGCGAACGGGCGTGAGATCCGCGTCGGTCGAGCGGCGCACGCTTCGCATCGCGGTCAAGGCGCCGGGTACGATCCAGCTCGACGAGCGGCGCGTCTCGGTGATCGCGATGCGGGCAGAGAGCTTCGTACAGAAGGTCACCGACGTCACCACGGGCACGCGCGTGAAGGCCGGCCAGCCGCTGATGGAGATCTACAGTTCGGCGATCGCTGCCGCCGCAGCCGAATATCTCTCGACGATCAACTCGAACCTCGTCGGCGGCAATGCAGTCTACGGACGCGGCTCGCGCCAGCGCCTGACCAATCTCGATGTCCCGGAGCCGGTGATCACCGCCATGGAGAAGTCGCGCATCGCACCGGTCACGGTGCAATGGTCGGCGCCCCGCGACGGCATCGTGCTCGAGCGCAACGCGATCGAAGGCATGCGCGCCAATCCGGGCGACGTGCTGTTCCGGATCGCCGACATATCCGTGGTGTGGGCGCTCGTCGACGTGGCCGAACGCGACCTCGGCAACATCGCGGTGGGTCAGCCCGTGACCATCCGCGCGCGCAGCTTCCCGGGCCGGACCTTCGCCGGATCCATCGCGGTGATCTATCCCCAGGTGAACAAGGACACGCGTACCGTGCGGGTGCGGATCGAGCTCACCAACCACGACCTCGCGCTGCTGCCGGACATGTATGTCGACGCCGAGATCGACACCGCGGATCCGGCGCCGCTGTTGGCCGTGCCGGCCGATGCCGTGCTCGACACCGGCAGCCGCCAGGCTGTCCTGATCGACAAGGGCGACGGTCGCTACGAGCCGCGCGCCGTGAGGCTCGGCCGCCGCGATGCCAGCTATGTCGAGGTGCGCGACGGCCTGTCGGATGGCGAGGCGGTCGTGACCTCCGCCAACTTCCTGATCGACGCCGAAAGCAACCTGAAGGCCGCGCTGAAGAGCTTCGCGGACGCCGACGGAGCGCAATCCGCCGGCGGCGACCACGCCGGCATGGGAGAGCACAAATGATCGCCCGCGTCATCGCCTGGTCGGCACGCAACCTGCTGCTGGTCCTGTTCGGCACCGGATTCGCCGCCGCGGCCGGCTTCTACGCGCTCATTCACCTCCCGCTCGACGCGATCCCCGATCTGTCGGACACCCAGGTGATCGTCTACACCGAATATTCCGGTCAGGCGCCTCAAGTCATCGAGGACCAGGTCACCTATCCCCTCACGACCGCCATGCTCACAGTGCCGAAATCGAAGGTCGTGCGCGGCTTCTCGTTCTTCGGCGTGTCGTTCGTCTACGTCATCTTCGAGGACGGCACCGACATCTACTGGGCGCGCTCGCGCGTGATGGAGTTCCTGAACGGCGCCGCCTCGCGGCTTCCGGCGGGGGTCACGCCGACGATCGGGCCGGACGCGACCGGCGTCGGCTGGGTCTATCAATACGCCGTCATGTCGAAGGAGCTGAATCTCGCCGACACCCGCACGATCCAGGACTGGAACCTGAAGTTCGCGCTCGCCAAGGCCGAGGGTGTCGCCGAGGTCGCGAGCATCGGCGGCTTCGTCAAGCAGTACAATGTGGTGCTCGATCCGCAGCGCATGCGCGACCGCGGCATCTCCTTGCAGAAGATCCGCGATGCGATCCGCGCCAGCAACGCCGATGTCGGCGGCCGCACCGTCGAGCTGTCCGAGTTCGAATATGTCATCCGCGGCAAGGGCTATCTGCAGAGCATCAACGATCTCGGCAACATCGTGCTCAAAAGCTCCGGCGGCACGCCCGTGCTGCTGCGCGACGTCGCCAATGTCGAGCTCGGGCCCGACGAGCGGCGGGGCATTGCCGAGCTCAATGGCGAGGGCGAGGTGGCCAGCGGCATCGTGCTGCAGCGCTTCGGCGTCAATGCGCTCGACGTGATCGAGAACGTCAAGAAACGCTTCAGGGACATCGCGAGCAGCCTGCCCAAATCGGTCGAGATCGTTCCGGTCTATGACCGCTCGAACCTGATCTATGCCGCGATCGACACGCTCAAGCACACGCTGCTCGAGGAGAGCATCGTCGTTGCCTTGGTCTGCATCGTGTTTCTGCTGCATGTGCGCAGCGCCCTGGTCGCGATCCTGATGTTGCCGGTCGGCGTGCTGATGGCGTTCGGCGCAATGAAGCTGCTCGGGCTCGGCTCGAACATCATGAGCCTGGGGGGCATCGCAATTGCGATCGGCGCCATGGTGGATGCCGCGATCGTCATGATCGAGAACGCCCACAAGCATCTGGAGCGCGCCGAGCCCGACGCATCACGCGTCCAGATCCTGATCGACGCGGCCGCGGAGGTCGGTCCCGCCCTGTTCTTCAGCCTGCTGATCATCACCGTGTCGTTCATGCCGATCTTCACGCTGGAGTCGCAGGAAGGCCGCCTGTTCAGCCCGCTCGCCTTCACCAAGACGTTCTCGATGGCGGCAGCGGCGCTGCTCTCGGTGACGCTGGTGCCGGCGCTGATGGTGATCTTCGTCCGCGGCAGGATCATTCCCGAGCATCGCAACATCATCAACCGCTTCCTGATCTGGATCTACCGTCCGGTCATCAAGGGCGTGCTGCAAGCGAAAACGCTCGTGATCCTCGCAGCCATGGTCGTTCTTGCCGTCTCCATCTGGCCGGCGCGCCAGCTCGGCACCGAGTTCATGCCGAGCCTGAACGAGGGCACGCTGCTCTACATGCCGACCACCCTGCCCGGCATCTCCGTGACCAAGGCGGCAGAGCTGATGCAGATGCAGGACCGGATCATCAAGTCGTTCCCGGAGGTCGCCTCGGTTTATGGCAAGGCCGGACGCGCGGCGACCGCCACCGACCCTGCGCCGACCGAGATGTTCGAGACGGTCGTCAACCTCAAGCCGAGGGAGCAGTGGCGTCCCGGCGTCACCATCGACGGCCTCGTTGCCGAGATGGACAGGGCGCTGCAATTCCCTGGCGTCTCCAACGCCTGGACGATGCCGATCAAGGCGCGCATCGACATGCTCTCGACCGGCATCCGCACGCCGATCGGCGTCAAGGTGATGGGCACGGACCTCGCCGAGATCGATCGTCTGGCCAAGCAGATCGAGCGGGTGATCAAGACCGTTCCCGGAACCTCCTCGGCCTATGCCGAGCGCGGCATCGGCGGCTATTACCTCGAGATCACGCCCGATCGCGAGGCTCTCGCCCGCTACGGCCTCCTGGTCCAGGACGTTCAGGATACGATCGCAGCGGCCCTCGGCGGCCAGACGATCACCACGACCGTCGAGGGCCGCCAGCGCTTCAGCGTGAACATGCGCTATCCGCGCGATCTCCGCGACAATCCGAAGGCCATCGCCAGCGAGGTGCTGGTGCCGATGCCGTCCGGCGGCGCCGTGCCGCTCGGCGAGGTCGCGAAGGTCGAGCCGGCCAGGGGTCCCACGTCGATCCGGACCGAGAACGGACAGCTCGCGACATACATCTATGTCGACATCCGTGACCGCGACATCGGCAGCTACGTCGCCGACGCGCAGCGCGCCGTCACCGAGAACATTCAGTTCCCGGCCGGGTACTACGTGGTCTGGAGCGGGCAGTATGAGTATCTCCAGCGCGCGGCGGCCCGGCTTAAGATCGTCATCCCTGTCACGCTCACCATCATCTTCCTGCTGCTGTATCTGAATTTCAGGGCCATGACCGAAACCCTGATCGTGATGCTGTCGCTGCCGTTTGCGCTGGTGGGCGGCATCTGGATGATGTGGTGGCTCGGCTTCAACCTGTCGGTCGCCGTCGCCGTCGGCTTCATTGCGCTGGCCGGCGTCGCCGCCGAGACCGGCGTCGTGATGCTGATCTATCTCGATCACGCGTTGGCCGAGATGAAGGCCAGGTGTGCTGCCGAAGGTCGCCCCCTGAACCGCCAGGATCTCCAGGACGCGATCATGGAGGGCGCGGTCGACCGCGTGCGCCCGAAGATGATGACCGTCGTCGCCATCATGGCGGGTCTCTTGCCGATCATGTGGAGCACCGGCACGGGGTCGGAGATCATGCAGCGCATCGCCGTGCCGATGATCGGCGGCATGATTTCGTCGACCCTTCTCACCCTGATCGTGATTCCGGCCATCTTCGGCCTGGTCAAGGGACACAGCCTGTCGACCAGAACAGGGACGGCGGCAGGCGCCCCAAGCGAGTCGCAGGACGTGCCGAGGGCCGCTTGACCACACCGACGGCGCCAACAAACGATCGTCACCCCTGAGCCCGCCGACCGTTGATGTGGATCAACCTGAATGGCCCACGTCTGGCCATTGTTGATCGCCCCCTGAAGGAGGACTTGGTCATGCAAAAACTGCCCCTGGCTTTTCTGTTGGCGTTTTCGGCTTTGGCGCATCCCGCCTTTGCTCAATCCTCTACTGACCATTCGGCCCATCATCCTGATCAGAAGGAAGCGCCAGCAACGGATGCCGGCAAATCGGCCAGCGGGGCGAGTTCGTCACAGACCATGATCGGCGGCGGCATGATGAAGATGATGGACGGCATGCCGATGTCCAACATGATGCCGATGATGTCCGGCATGACGCGGCCGTCCGACGATTGTATGGGCGGCATGGAGGTGCTCGATCATGTGGAGGGACGAATCGCGTTCCTGCGGGCGGAGCTCAAGATCACGGACGCCCAGATGCCGGCATGGAACAGTTTCGCCGACGCGTTTCGCGCGCGTGCGAAGACACTCGGCGATCTCAGGACTGCGATGATGTCGCAGGCCGGCTCGGAGACGGTGCTCGACCAGCTGACCGCACAGGAAAAATCGCTATCGGCTCGCCTCGACGCCACGCGAGCGATCAAGACCACCCTGAGCGACCTCGTCGCAACGTTTTCCGACGAGCAGCGAAAGGCGGCCGACGAACTGCTCGCGCCCAATCTCGGCATGATGCCGATGCGGATGCAGGGCGGGCGAATGAGCTCGATGCGGATGCAGCGGGGCCACTAGCAGTCGTCATCCATCCTATCGACTGATGTTCCTATCTTGCTGAAGAAAATCTTCCGTGATCCAGCCGGAGCCGTACTGGAGGACAGGATGGCTTTGGCACCGTCACCACATCCTGAACGCCCGACCGCCATTCCCCAAGTACAATCACGTTTAGCGCACCTTCGACACACATCGGGGCTCCTAGGACCTTGCTCAACAAGGCGACGTTGTCCTGAGCCACTACAACGGGCACTTCCACCGCCGGAACCACGCGGATTTCTTCTTTGGCTGCGCTGGTCACGAACGCAAACGCGGCGAACGCTAGCCCAACTATAGGCGTAATCCAGAAAGTCTCCAGTGTGAGCTGTCGGAATAGGAGCCGTTGCAGTTCCAAATTGGCTGTTGACTGTACTAATTTCCTAAGTGCTACCACAGCCCGCTTTTGGTCTGGTGAGCGGGGCGATCCATCACTGTTTGTGTCCGCACGCACATAATCCCGAAAGCCTTGCAATCCCGTTATCGAAAGCCGCTCTAGCAGTGGCGCCGCGCTGCGCTCTATCTGCATCTTCCAGCGATGCGGCAGTTCCTTGCCATCGGCGAAGTCCTCTAGGGTGAGATTGGGCGGTACGATGACTTTGAGCGAAGAGGCGAATAGACATCCTAGTGCGATGAATCCAGCCATAGCAGCGGATATTGCGACTAAGAGCTGCCAACCGAATCCCAGTGTCCCCAAAGAGGAGAGAGACGTTCCCGCTATGACGCCAGCAGCGGCAACAGCGATACCGCCAATGATCCACTTCGCTGTATCCCGCAACGAGATAGCGTTGGACTCAACGCGCCTACCAGTTTCATTTACGCGCTCTTCGACGTCCTCAAGTCCGATCGGATTCTCGCGCAAGCGCGTGTCACTCATGCTTTCTTCTCTACATCCTCAGGCACCATGACAACGTGAGCATCCACCTCAGGGTGGTCGCGAAGCGCAATTTCTATATCCTCAACCCCTATCGTTGCATCCTTGTCAGCTTTTGATCGAACCCCAAGTACAAATCGCGGTTTGACTTCCGTAATGTTCTCTATTGAACGCGATAATTCTGCAACGGAAGGAACAAGATTTCGGAACGTCCCAACGTTGCAAAAGAGATGAATCCGCGGGTCCTTGGTTATTGCGTCGAATATGCCCATGATAACCTTGTCTCCCGCCGGAGCGACTTGCTCCACGTAACGCTTCTCCAGACAGACCTTGAACTTTCCTTCGTTCGGTATTTCGAAAATATTTTCGTTGTCTAGTTTGAATCGCTTGGGCCGACCACGATCAGCCGCTAGCTCTACCTTCACTTGCTCATCCGTGGCATGTTCTAAGACGGGCGACACTTGCAGCAGATGTTTCCGCTTCTTCGCCATGGTTCACCTTCCTCGTAAACTCATCGCAAGATAGATTAATTACATAAAAGCATCTATTGATTGCATATCCAAACGCAGTCTACTTATGGTCACATGATAGTGATTTTAAGTTGGGATATCTTAGATGGGTCAAGGCAGCCGCGGCGCGAATGACTACGCTTCGCTATAGCGTTGAGACCAGACAGCCGTGGCGGCTCTCAGAGCGGCAACCCAACGAAGTACCGAAGGCGGCCGGTGTTGTTGGCGACCACCAAGCCGCCGACCAGCGCAATGAGGCCCACGTGGCGTAGAGCGGCTTATCCGTTACGCTCATTGTGCCTCTCCGTTTTGAGCTAGTACCCACTTTCCTTAGGAAGTGAGTCGTGATTCAACATTGAGGAGATACCCGAAGCAGGAGAAGTCCGCCCGTCGCTGAAAGATCGCGAGGCGCTTGAGAAACGTTGCCGCTCGCCGGTGACGCTTCAACGCGATTTGAAGAGAGCAAAGATCATTCTGCTGGCAGCGGCCGGGCGCAGCACCCGGTCGATCGCCAAGGAGGTTGGGGTTCAGCCACGGATCGTCAGCCTTTGGCGGCATCGCTATGCGCGATCATGGGCTTGACGGCCTGCAAAGCAAGCCGCTGCCGGGCAAGCAGCGGATCTACACGACGGTCACCGACAAGCAGATTTTCAAGTTGCTCGATAGGTCGCCTTCCGCCGGGTACGGGCGCTGGACCGGACCGCTGCTGGCCCGGGAACTTGGCGATGTTGATATCCGATATGTCTGGCGATTCTTGCGCAGCGACAAGATTGATCTCGCCGTTCGCAAGTCTTGCGTGCGAGAGTGACGATCCCCAGTTTGCGGCCAAAGCGGCCGATGTGGTCGGCCTTTATGCGGCCCCGCCCGAAAGGCGATCGTTCTGTGCGTGGACGAAAGACCGTCGATCTAGGCCCTGGAGCGAGCGCAGGGATATCTGAAACTGCCCAACTGCAAATCTCTGACCGGGCAAAGCCACGACTACATACGGCACAGCACGACCACGCTGTTTGCTGCACTGGAGGTCGCCACCGAGATAGTCCTTGCGACACATTCGAAACGGCGTCGCAGGGTCGAGCTTCTCGACTTCATGGATCGGCTCAAGGCGCATCCCAACGTGAAATTTCACTTCACGCCCACGAGTGCGTCATGGCTCAACCAGGTCGAGGTGTGGTTTCGATCTTACAGGAGCAGTCGTTGAGCGGCGCCTCATTCACGAGTCTCAAGCAGCACATCGGTGCCTATGTCAAAGCCTACAATGACAGAGCTGAGCCCTTCGTCTGAACCAAGAAAAAGGTCCGTCAACGCCCCTTCAAAGGCCAGCCTATCACTCGCTTATGATTCCCGGCACTAGAATGCGATACGCTCCCCGAAGCCGTCGGCTCTGCCTGGCAGTCCTCAATCAGAACGGGGGATCCTCACCTTGCTTGAGCCGCACCGCTCGTGGGTCCCGTGCAACGACCGGCACGACGGGGCCGACCGACGTGGGAGGTTGACCTATATAGGGTACCCCCCTATATTATCTCGATGTCGCATACCATCAAGCACAAGTCCAAGCTTCTCGCGCGCGTCCGGCGCATCAAGGGCCAGATCGACGCGGTGGAGCGCGCGCTCGAGGCGGAGCTCGGCTGCGCCGACGTGCTGATGCTCGTTGCG
Source organism: Bradyrhizobium sp. SZCCHNS3002 (assembly GCF_032377435.1). Lineage (NCBI taxonomy): Bacteria > Pseudomonadati > Pseudomonadota > Alphaproteobacteria > Hyphomicrobiales > Nitrobacteraceae > Bradyrhizobium > Bradyrhizobium sp. SZCCHNS3002. Next base: position 42,915 of record NZ_JAUHHY010000009.1, on the reverse strand, counting down.
TCGGTCCGGGGCGCCATCGGAGGCCTGACCACCGAGCTGCTGGAAGATCACATCCGGCACCATGTCGTCGACCCCGCGCACGAAAGCGATCCCGATAGGGCCAAGGGTGCCGCCGACCTGATCGAGGTCGTGCGGACCTATCTGAAGTGAGACTGTCATGACCGATCTGTCCCAACTGCTCCAGCAAGGCAGCGCGCATGCGTGGCTGTTCGTGCCCAGCGCGATTGCCCTGGGTGCGCTGCATGGCCTGGAGCCCGGCCATTCCAAGACCATGATGGCCGCCTTCATCGTCGCGATCCGCGGCACCGTCCTGCAGGCCGTTCTGCTCGGCCTCTCAGCGACCATCTCCCACACCGCGATCGTATGGGTGGTCGCACTCGCCGGCCTTCACTTCGGCCAGGAGCTCTCGGGCGCGCGCAGCGAAGCCTTTTTGCAACTGATCTCGGCCGTCATCATCATCGGCATCGCGGCCTGGATGGTCTGGCGCACCTGGCGCGACCAGAATGGGCACCATGACCATCATCATCACGACGGGCCGCGATCGGTCGCGCTCGCGGGCCACGCGCTGTCGGTCGAGATCTTCGAAGACGGCGTGCCGCCGCGTTGGCGGATCCGGGACGAGACCGCACTCCCGGCCGCCGACACGCTCCACGTCACGACCGTCCGCGACGACGGCCGCGAGCAGCGGTTCAGCTTCCGGACCAGCGGCGACGTCCTGGAGAGCATCGAGGAGATCCCGGAGCCGCACGCCTTCAAGGCACGCATCACGCTTGCCGGGGACTCCGTGGAGATGCTGTTCGAGGAGCACACGCACGATCACATGGACCTCGGCGACGAGGACGATGCCCATGCGCGCGCCCACGCCGACGACATTCGCAGGCGCTTCGCCGGCCGTACGGTCACGACCGCACAGATCGTCCTGTTCGGACTGAGCGGCGGCCTGATCCCTTGCCCCGCCGCCATCACGGTCCTGCTGTTGTGCATTCAACTGAAGCAGTTCAGCCTAGGCTTCGTCCTGGTGCTGTGCTTCGGCATCGGCCTGGCCATCACCATGGTGTCCGCCGGCGTGCTCGCCGCACTCAGCCTTCGGCATGTCGAGCGCCACTGGTCCGGCTTCAGCCGCTTCGCGCACCGAGCGCCCTATCTCTCGGCTGCTCTGATCGTGCTGGTCGGGACCTATACGGGTTGGCTGGGCCTGCACGAACTGATGATCTGAAGCGGAGGCGCTCCGGTGGGCGGGCCCGAGCAGCACGTTCGCAGCGGGTCCAATTGCGCCAAGGACATGCCCTGAGCGCAAGCCTCTCAGCGCATCGCGAAGAGCTCCTGGTGGAATCGCTCTCTGATAGGAAAGTCTTGCGCACCGAAATCTCGCCTGAGAGCCTCGCCGAAGGCGGTCGGACCGCAGAACCAGATGCTTGCGTTTTGCCAGTCCGGCACCGCCCGGCGAACACGGTCGCCCGTCAGTCGTCCGTCGCGGGCGTCGATGAGAACGTGCAGGCGGACATTGGCTGAACGCGCGTCCGCAGCGAGCTTTCCCAAGGCCTCCTCGTCGACATCCGCCGTGGTGTGAAACAAGTCCACCCTCGCGACAGGGAAATCGGGGCTCCCCTTCCGCATCGCCAGCTCTTTCATGCGGGCGACAAAAGGCGTGATACCGATGCCACCGCCGATCCAGATCTGGTGTGTGCAATCGTCGTCGAAGGTGAAGCAGCCATAGGGGCCTTCGACCTTCACCTCCTGCCCGACATGGAGCTTCTCCCGCAACTGGCTCGTATGGTCCCCGAGCTCCTTGGTGATGAAGGTGATCCTGGGGTCCTCAGCGTTCCAGCCGGACGCAATTGTGTAGGGATGGGCGCCCTCGGAGACGTCCGACGTGGCAAAGGCGAACTGGCCCGGCTTGTGCCCGGGCCAGCCATGGGACACCTCGATTTCGGTCTCCATGGCTCTGACGCCGGGATAGTATTTGAGCGACGTGATCCTGCCTTTGACCTGCCGCCCGGCGCCGACGCGTTGCAGCAGCGTAATCGCGGCCGCCCACGTCCCGCAGGCAAGCATCGCCGCCATGGTCAAGCCGAGCGGCGACATCCAGTAGCTGAACTTTGTCAGCGTGACCGCATGAAAGACCAACACCAGGTACGCCAGGGCGAGAAGCCGATGTGTCTTGTAGAACAGCCGATACGGGAAGGACTGAACGAGCGCCAAGGCAATCAGCACCACCGTGCCGTAAAAGGCCCACTCGCCGAGCCCCTCGGCCGATCCATGCAGGCTCGCAAACAGAGACTCGACGGGATTCGCGATGGGCGGCCTTGCCCCACGCTCCGGCCGCGCCAGCAGACCCCAGCCGACCGCCCATTTCGGACCGTTGGCCCAGAGCCAGTGGACGATGGCGGTCACAAGGGCCGCGATGCCGAACCATTTGTGCAGGCGGTACATCTTGTCGAGGCCGCCCAGCCATGCCTCCGGCCAGCGCGGTCGCAATGCGAGGATCATCGCCATGCTCATGCAACCGATTGCCAGGACTCCACTCAGCTGCACCATCCTTTCACGGAGTGGAAAGAAGGCGCCCGGTCCAAATGGATCTGGTTCCGCAACCAGCCACAGCAGCGAGAGAACCGCCAGGGTCCCCCAAAATGCTCGCTTGAGATTTTGCATGCGGGCTTCTCTCACGACGACATCGACGCAATCCTGGACTGATTAAGCGGCGCAGCCTTGAGCTGGCTCAAGGCTGATCGTCATGAGCTGCAAGCCAACTTCAACAGGGCTCGCAGGGTGTTCTCGTTCAGTTAGTTTGGCTGATGACCGTTGATAGCTGATCCGGAAGGCCTCGAGGCAGCGCCCGAGCTTGGCGAGAATGCCGATGCCTGATCGTGGGCTCGAGCAACCTCGGCCGGGATCTCGGCTGCGACGTCGCGCTGCAGGCAGAACTGATCGACGATCCATAGCAGCGCCATGGCCGCTTCGGGCTGGCGAGACTGCGCCGTCCGCAAGGGCGCGAGCGTCGGCACCGCCATGTCACGGCGCTCCGCCTGAGCGTCAGCGAGAGCGCGGTGCGCGAACCTCGCGATCTCCTTGGAAGAGAGAACCGGGCGCTAAACCTTTTGGCATGACATTCATTCCCATGACGCCACGAGGCCACCGCATCGCGATGCGAGCCCGGAGCCCGCAGCCGCAGGTGGAGGCTGCTGCGTAGATGCACTCGGCCAAATTGGCCTCGCTCACCCGCGCATGGGCTCCCTGCGCCCGGCACAATCGTCACAGAATGCCCTCGGCGCTGCCCGTGCCGCCGGTCAAGTCGGCTTTTGCGGGGCGGAACTCTCACGTTTTCCTGATTCCTGCGTCAGAACGCCGCGGATCGAATTCGCCTATGGTCCGGCGCGTTTCCAACCCACGGAGGTTTTCCGCATGCGTAAACTGATCATCGCCACCGCCGCCCTCGCGTTCGTCTCGTCGGCCGCTCTTGCCCAGTCCACGGAGAAGCCGATGACGACCACCGGCCAGTCGGCGAAGAGCGGCGACGCCATGGGCGGGGGCGACACCATGAAGATGAGCAAGACGAAGAAGAAGTCGGCCAAGAAGACGTCCGGCGACGGCATGTCGAAGTAGATCCAGCGCGGGCGTGCCTCAAGGGGCACGCCCGGCGCTGCCAGTGGCTCGGACCGGTCGGTCCCGGTCCCGTCTGGAGAGCGCAATCGCGTCTGATCTCTTCTTCCCGCGCCTCATGGACGCGCCGCTGGCGGCGCCTCTCACGATGCGGGTCTCAGCGCCCGTGATCTGACGTGTCTATGCGGCCGCCAGCCCCATCTGCTGCAATCGCCCCGCGAACCAGGCCGACAGGACCTGGTCGATTCGGGCCCCGACATAGACCTCCGGCGTGATCACGTGGCGGCGGTCGAGAATCACCAGCACGCCGATCCAATAGGCAAACCACAGATGCGGGTCGGTCAGCGCCATCAGCTTGTGGCGGTCGTGCGCCAATGGCTGGTGGTTGCCGGCCTTGCGGACCTCGATCGCCAGCAGATTGTCGGGCACGGCGCGCTTGTGCACGACGATGTCGGGGTAGATCGATTTTCCCAGCTCGTCGTCGGTCGAGACGATGGTGCCGCGCGGGAGCAGCATGGCGCGGTCGCCGAGCCGGTTGTAGTCGCAATCGACGTCCCAGCCGAGGAAGTTGCGCTCCAGATGCACCGAGAGCCGGTGCGTCAAAGCGCGCTCACCGAGATCGCGGTCGAGGATGAAGCGCTCGCGCGCATAGAACTCCTGCAACGCGGAGATCAGCCGGTTCAATTCGCTGTGCATGCCGCCCAAACAAAACAAACGATGGAGACGTCACCATCAACACGCGATCGTGCTGAGTCGCCAACCACATAAATGCTGACATGACGCTGCCATCAACCGGCGGCCGATTTGCGGCCGCCGGGTTGCGGGCGGAGGAACCTACATCTGCACTTCGATCAGGCGCGGACCGTATTCGGCGTTCGCCTCGGCCAGCGCGGCATTGAACTCGTCGGCCGAGGTGACGGCGCGGCCGGGAACGCCCATGCCCTTGGCCATGGCGACGAAGTCGAGCGTCGGGCGGTCGATCTTGAGCATGTCCTGGGCGCGCTGGCCCGGCTCGCCGGCGCCGACGCCGTCGAACTCGCCGCGCAGGATCTGATAGATCCTGTTGGCGAACACCACCGTGACGACGTTGAGGTTCTCGCGCGCCTGGGTCCACAGCGACTGGATCGTGTACATGGCGCTGCCGTCGCCGACGAGGCACATCACCTTGCGATCCGGGCAGGCCACCGCGGCGCCGGTCGCCACGGGGGTCGAGAAGCCGATCGAGCCGCCCATGTTCTGCAGCCAGTCATGCGGCTTGGCGGCCGCCGTCGGCGGGAAGAAGCCGCGACCCGTGGTGATGGATTCGTCGACCACGATCGCGTTCTCCGGAATCGCATAGGCGATCGCCTGCGCGATGGTGGCGTGGTTGAGCGCCCCGGTGGGCTTGATCAGCTCGGCGAGCGGCTGCGGCTTGACGTCCGCGGCCTTGGCGCCGAGATGGCCGGCGAGCGCCTCGAGCGCGGCGGCCGAGTTCTCGCCCCACGCCGTCATGCGGTGGACCTCGGTACCCTCGGCCTTCAGCATGCTCGGCTTGTTCGGATAGGCAAAGAAGGCGACGGGGTCGTTGGCCTCGACCAGCACGATGTGCTTGTAGTTCTTCAGGATCGGCAGCGCCTGCTCGATCACGTAAGGAATGCGGTCGATCGAGAACCGGCCGGCGCCGCGCGCCATGCGCGGGTGATAGGTCTGGCCCATCACCCGGCAGCCGGTCTTGCCGGCAATCTGCTGGGCGAAGGTCAGCGCCTGCTCGGTCAGCGCCCCCGCCGTCATCAGCACCAGGGTCTCCGGACCATGGGCATGCAGGATCTTCGCGGCCTTCTCGACCGCCTCAGCCGAATAGCTCGGGCGCTGCGTCTCGGCGGGAACCTGGGCGATGCCCTCGGCCTCGTTCCAGGCGGTGTCGGCGGGCAGGATCAGGGTCGCGATCTGCGGCGGCGCGCTCTTGGCGGCGGCGATCGCCGCGGCGCCGTCGCCGGCCACGGCCTTGGCGCTCGGCGAGGTCCGCACCCAGTCCGACATCGGCCGCGCCAGGCCTTCGATATCCGAGGTCAGCGGCGCGTTGAAGCCGATGTGGTAGGTGGCGTGCTGGCCGACGATGTTGACGATGCCCGAGCGGGCCTTCTTGGCGTTGTGCAAATTGGCAAGGCCGTTGGCGAGCCCGGGGCCGAGATGGAGAAGCGTCGAGGCCGGCGTGCCCTTCATGCGGAAATAGCCGTCGGCGGCGCCGGTGACCACGCCCTCGAACAGGCCGAGCACGCAGCGCATGCCCTCGACACGGTCGAGCGCGGCGACGAAGTGCATCTCGGACGTGCCCGGATTGGTAAAGCAGACGTCAACGCCCCCCGCGACCAGGGTCCGCACCAGGCTTTCCGCACCGTTCATCCTATTCTCCTGCTGATTCCGCGCGCCATTTGCAATGCTGGGCAGATCAATCATTGTTCGCCCGCGGCGTCAAAGGGGCTGGCCGCATTGCTGCCATCGCCACGGTGCTCATGCGCGGGCTTGGCTAACAGGATGTTGGTCCAGGACGCGGGCGATTTTCCGTGGGATTTGGGTCACGGACCGTCGCCACATACCGGCCTCACGCCGCCGTGGGTTGCGAAGTGCAACCGTTTATGGCCTGTCTGCGAACGGAATTTGACGTTTGCCAGGGGATGGAAATGAAGCGCTGTTTGGCTTTGGGAATTGCTGCGGTGGCGTCGGTGGCAAGCGCCGGAATGGCGCGGGCGGAAATGTTCGACACCAGGGACATCTTCGGCGGCGGGCCGAACTTCTACCAGGGCGCCGTCAGCCCGATCCCGCGCGAGACCGTGATGTTCCAGAGCCAGTATGCGCCGGGCACCATCATCGTGAACACCAGCGAGCGCCGGCTCTATCTGGTCCTGCCCGGCGGCCAGGCGCTGCGCTACGGCATCGGCGTCGGCCGCGACGGGTTCCGCTGGAGCGGCGTGCACCGCATCACCGCCAAGAAGGAATGGCCAGCCTGGACCCCGCCGTCGCAGATGCTGCGGCGCCGGCCCGACCTGCCGCGCCACATGGCCGGCGGCATCGAGAACCCGCTCGGCGCGCGCGCGATGTATCTCGGCTCCACGCTGTACCGAATCCACGGCTCGAACGAGCCCGAGACGATCGGCCAGGCGGTATCGTCGGGCTGCTTCCGCATGACCAATGACGACGTCGCCGACCTCTACGACCGCGTTTCGGTCGGCACCACCGTGATCGTCAAGAACTGAGCGCCGCACGCGGCCGCGACGATGAAGCAACGTCCCAGCGCGCATCCTCGCCAGGAGCGGCCCCGCTCCTGGCGCCCCGTGCGGAGCGCGGTGGTGGCCGCGCTGGCTGCGCTCGTGACCATGCCGCTGCCGGCGTCCGCCGCCGAGATCCCGGCGATCGCCGCCCGCCAGCGCGTCGAGAAGAAGAGCTTCACCGACGCCGAGATCGCCGACGGCTTCTTCAAGACCGCGTTCGGCGCCGAGTATCACCTGGCGGGCCGGGTCGACCGCATCCGCAAGTACAGCGCGCCGGTGCGGGTGTTCGCCGATGGCCGCCGCGCCGACCGCAAGGCGCAGCTCGCCAAGGTCGTCAGCGACATCGCCGCCCGCATCCGCAACCTCGACATCGCGATGACCGAGACCGACGGCGACGCCAATGTCCGCGTCAAGCTGGTGCGCGACCGCGACCTCTACCACACCATCAGCCAGGCCTATGGCAGCGAGCGCGCGCGCGAGATCAAGACCTCGCTGGATCCGCAATGCCTGTCCGGCTTCCGCAAGAACGAGGCGTTCGAGATCGAGCGTTCCGACGTCATCCTCACCGTCGACAACGGCGATTTCGTCTTCCTCGATTGCGCCTATGAGGAGCTGCTGCAGTCGCTCGGGCCTATCAACGACACCGCGAGCGTGCCCTGGACGATGTTCAACGACAACGTCTCGATGGGCTATTTCGACGTCTACGACCAGTACATCCTCAACATGCTGTACGACCCGCGCGTCAAGGCCGGCATGACGCTCGCCGAGGTCAAGGCCGTGCTGCCGGACGTGCTGACGGATGTGCGGGCCTGGGTGAGGAAGACCAACAATCTGGCGGAGTGAGAGGGGTTGAGTTCGCGGGGGGTCTTGGCCCTTAGTTGAGGTTCCTATCGCGCGTCAAACTCTGGTGTCGTCCCGGCGAACGCCGGGACCCATACGCCGCGGCCCTGCGATGAAGCACGCTGGGCGAGACCTTCTTCCAACAATCAAACTCGGTGGTTATGGATCCCGGCGTTCGCCGGGACGACACCGGTTTTGCCGAAACGGACCCGGCAACTCAGTAGCGGCGGCGGCAACTCCGCTACTTGCAAATCCCCTTCAACGCCCGCCATTCTTCCGCGCTCAGCAGCGGCGGGCCGCTCGGCGGCCGGTCTTCGGCGCGCATGCGGGCGAGACGGTCCTCGCTGAGCGGATGGCTGGCCCACAGCGACGGGCGCTTGCCGTCCTCCTTGCCGGTGATGCGGAACAGCAATTCGCCCATCGGCCGCGTCGGCCGTCCGAGCTTGTGCATCACCTCGATCGCGAAGCCGTCCGCGGCCGCCTCCGCCTCGCGCGAATAGGACGCGTTGATCATGGCCCGCGAGGCGAAGACCGCCGCGCCCGCACCGGTGACGTCGCCGAACAGCAGGCCGATCAGGAACGAGCTGCCGCCATTGTGGATCAGCTGCCGCAGGTTGTCGCGATGCTTGAGGTGGCCGAGCTCATGCGCCAGCACGCCGGCGACCTCGTCGGGGTCGTTGGCCTTGTCGAGCAGCCCCCTGAACAGGAAGAACCGCCCGCCCGGCAGCGCGAAGGCGTTGGGGATCGGCGTGTCCAGCACCTGCGACGCGATGCCGTCGTCAAGGCCGGCGGGGCGGCGCAGCGCCGTCACCAGCTTGGCGAAGGCGGCCTGCCCGGCCGCCTCGGTGCAGAGCTTGTCGCCGAACACGGTCTGGATCTGCACCACGGCGGCCTCGCCGAGATGCCGCTCCATGGTCGGCGGCACCAGCGGCGTCAGGCGGTCGGAGGCGAACGGAATCACCACCAGCACGACGGCGACGATGGAGGCCGCGGCCGCCAGCGACCAGCCGACGATGCGCGCGATGGCGCCGCGGGTCATCCTGTTCTGGTCGATGTGGCCGCAACGCGCGATCAGTTCGGCCGACAGCGCCGCGTCGCGGATCTCCAGCCGCGCCAGCGGCGACGCCGACAGGCAGCTTACGCGCAGCGTGCCGCTCGGCGCATCGACACGGCGGATGTCCTCATAGGGCCAGGAGACGAAATTGTCGGCGCTGCGCATCACCAGCTGATTGGCGAGGCCGATCGTGACCGTCTGCCGCCGGTTGGATAGTCCGTCGAAATAGACCGCGGGGCCGCCGAGCGGAGCGGCCGGCTCGACCGGCGTGGCGTTGGCTGGCGCAGCAGCGCCCGCCGGCCCGGGATCAGAATCCGGCGACGTCGAGTCCATCGGCAAACCCTTCGCCGAGCGCGCTGGCCAGATCGCCCTTGGCGGCGACATTGGCCATGGCCTCGATGCCATGCACATGAACCGACTGCAGCACCTTCGCCCACATGTCGCGCACCAGATAGAGCCGCATCACGACGTTGAGCGCCAGGATCCAGGCGATGTAGCCCAATCCGACCAGCACCAGCATCGGCACATTGTCGGACAGCGCCTGCACCTGAGGCAGGCCGTCGCTTCCCGGCCCCAGCAGCTTGATCATCAGCGCGGCGACGCCGCTGAAATAGGCGCCGGAGGCGATCGACAGCAGGAACCACCAGCCGATCACCTTCCAGTAGAGACCGTAGAAGGCACTGTTCGGCAGGTCCGATTCCAGCCGCACGCCGCCGAAGCGAATGCCCGACAGCCACCAGCGCCACTCGATCGCTTTGAACTGCGCATAGACGAATGGAAACAGCGGAAACAGCAGCAGTGCAAACGGCGCGACCAGCCACAGATACCAGGCGCGCTTGAAGAACTCCCAGCCGCGTCCCTCGAAATCGCCGCTGAGATCACCGTAATGCGAATGCCGCATCTTGTAGCGCTCGAGCGCGGCGGCGCGCCACGGCCAGGCCAGCCCCAGCGTGACCACCGCCAACAAGGTCCACAGCATGGCGCGGCCGGCATAGGCCCAGCCCGAACCCGTCATCCAGAACCGGATGCCGCGCCAGACCGTGCGCGTCAGCCGGTAGCGGCGCGCGCGGAAGATGGCGAACTGGCCGAACGCGTAGAAGGCGATCACCAGCGGCACGCTGGCGAAGCCCTGGTAGCGCTCGGCCTCGACGCCGATGAGGAAATAGGCGAGATAGATCGGGACGAGGATCGCCATCGCGAACAGGAAGCCGATCAGGAGCTCCTTGCCGCGCCCGGTATATTCGGCGGCATCACCATCGACAGCCGTGTTGACCCAGAGATGCCGGCGGATGTCGGTCGCGAGCCAGAAGCGGTAGAAGCCCAGTGTGATCAGTTCGATGGCCGCCCCGCGGCTGACCAGCCGGAAGAACTCGCCACGCGCCCCCGAGAAGGTGGCGGTGAGAGGCGGAAGCGGCGGCGGCTGCTCCGGAACGTAACTCATCTGGTTCACGGCTCAGGCCTCCGACACACGCAAAAAGATCTACAATATGCCTCGATGGTTCGTCGCCGGGACGACTCCGAGGTTCGACGCATTTTCTACTTAAGTCGGCCGGAAAAAAACACCGGCCTGGGTGGGGATGATTAAAATATCTGCAACTGGCCGGTTGGCGAACGCATGTCCCGCATACGCCAACCGTTCGGTCGGCGCCTCAGGACGTCTTCTCGAACAATTCCCGCCCGATCAGCATGCGGCGGATCTCGCTGGTGCCGGCGCCGATCTCGTAGAGCTTGGCATCGCGCAACAGCCGCCCGGTCGCATAGTCGTTGATGTAGCCGTTGCCGCCGAGCAGCTGGATCGCGTCCAGCGCACATTGCGTCGCCTTTTCGGCGGCGAACAGAATGGCGCCCGCGGCGTCCTCGCGTGTCGTCTCGCCCCGATCGCAGGCCTTGGCCACCGCATAGACATAGGCGCGCGCGGCGTTCATCGTCGTATACATGTCGGCCACCTTGCCCTGGACGAGCTGGAAGGTGCCGATCGGCTGGCCGAACTGCTTGCGCTCGTGCACATAGGGCAGCACCGCGTCCATGCAGGCCTGCATGATGCCGAGCGGACCCGCCGCGAGCACCGCGCGCTCGTAGTCGAGGCCCGACATCAGCACGTTGACGCCGCGGCCGACCTGCCCCAGCACGTTCTCCTCCGGCACCTCGCAATCCTCGAACACCAGCTCGCAGGTGTCGGAGCCGCGCATGCCGAGCTTGTCGAGCTTCTGTGCGGTCGAGAAGCCCTTCATGCCCTTCTCGATGATGAACGCGGTGATGCCGCGCGGGCCGCCTTGCGGATCGGTCTTGGCATAGACCACGAGCGTCTCCGCGACCGGACCGTTGGTGATCCACATCTTGTTGCCGTTGAGGACGAAGCGGTCGCCTTTCTTTTCGGCGCGCGTCTTCATCGACACCACGTCGGAGCCGGCCTGCGGCTCGGACATCGCCAGCGAGCCGACATGCTCGCCCGAGATCAGCTTCGGCAGGTATTTGCGCTTCTGCGCCTCGTTGCCGTTGCGGCGGATCTGGTTGACGCAGAGGTTGGAGTGGGCGCCGTAGGACAGGCCCACCGAGGCCGAGGCGCGCGAGATCTCCTCCATGGCGATGCAGTGCTCGAGATAGCCGAGGCCGGCGCCGCCATACTCCTCCTCGACCGTGATGCCGTGCAGGCCGAGCTCTCCGATCCGGGGCCAAAGATCGCGCGGAAACTGGTTGGAGCGGTCGATCTCGGCGGCGCGCGGCGCGATCTGCTCCTGCGAAAAGCTCGCCACCGTCTCGCGGATCGCGTCCGCGGTCTCGCCGAGATCGAAATTGAACATGCGCTGCGCGTTGGCGATCACGGGGCGGCCTCCTGCTAGTCTTCTGCTTTGCAACAATAGCTCAAAGCCATATTCCGTGGCGTGGCGCTTGTCACGCCCGACGTCCGGCCGAACACCAGCCTTGCAACGCAAGACTTGACGGGTCAGCCCCCGTCAAACTCGGCGCTTGCCCCGCGCTCCCGGGCAGGATGTAATCGCGCCAAGCATCGCCGGACAGCGCGAATCCGGCCATCAGGGAGACGTCCATGCACGGGACCAGCACGACGGCCGAGGCACATCGTCACGCCGCGAAGGGCGAGCGCGTCATCGACGCTGCCGCCGGCCGCGCCGCATCGCTGCCGCTCGCCGAATTCGACCCCGGTCATCCGGAGTTATTCCGCACCGACACGCACTGGCCCTATTTCGACCGGCTGCGCCGTGAGGATCCGGTGCACTACTGCAAGGAATCGATGTTCGGCCCCTACTGGTCGATCACCCGCTACGACGACATCATGGAGATCGAGACCAATCACGCGGTGTTCTCCTCGGCGTCCGCGCTCGGCGGCATCACCATTCGCGACGTCGATCCGGATCTCCGCCGCGAGAGCTTCATCGCGATGGACCCGCCGCGCCACGCCGCGCAGCGCAAGACCGTGGCACCGATGTTCACGCCGACACATCTCGACGAGCTCGCGATCAACATCCGCAAGCGCTCCGCCGAATGTTTGGACAATTTGCCTGTCGGCGAGGTGTTCGACTGGGTCGATCGCGTCTCGATCGAGCTGACCACGCAGATGCTGGCGGTGCTGTTCGACTTCCCCTGGGAAGACCGCCGCAAGCTGACGCGCTGGTCGGATATCGCCACCACGATTCCCGGCCCCGACGGGCTGGTAGCGACCGAGGACGAGCGGCAGGCGGAGCTGATGGACTGCGCGCGCTATTTCGGTCGGCTCTGGCAGGAGCGCGCCAGCCAGCCGCCGAAGAGCGACCTGCTGTCGATGATGGCCCACAGCGAGGCGACGCGGAACATGGACCCGAAGAACTTCCTCGGCAACCTCGTGCTGCTGATCGTCGGCGGCAACGACACCACGCGCAACACCATGTCCGGCAGCATCTATGCGCTCAGTCAGAACCCTGATCAGTACCGCAAGCTCAAGGACAACCCTGCGCTGATCGACAGCTTCGTGCCCGAGGTCATCCGCTGGCAGACCCCGCTCGCCCACATGCGCCGCACCGCGCTGGAGGACATCGAGTTCCGCGGCAAGCAGATCAGGAAGGGCGACAAGGTGGTGATGTGGTACGTCTCGGGCAACCGCGACGAGTCCGCCATCGAGCGCCCCTACGACTTCATCATCGACCGCGCCCGTCCGCGACAGCATCTGTCGTTCGGCTTCGGCATCCACCGCTGCGTCGGCTTGCGTCTGGCCGAATTGCAACTCAAGATCATCTGGGAGGAGATCCTGAAGCGCTTCGATCATATCGACGTGATGGACGAGCCGAAGCGGGTCTATTCCAGCTTCGTGAAGGGATATGAGACATTGCCGGTCAGAATTGCGGTGTAGGTTGTATTTGAGGGCGAATCCAATTGGCGCCGGCTCGAACGGGCCAGTAGCTGTGCGATACAGTGCCCTCTCCCCTTGTGGGAGAGGGCATCTCCGGCCCATCCGCGCACACGGTTGGGTGAGGGGTATCTCTCCGCGATCGACGCCCGCGGAGACAGACCCCTCACCCGACCGAGTTCACAGGGCTTTCCTGCATGCCCTCTCCCACAAGGGGAGAGGGCGCATTCATACGCACCTCATCTGCCGACCCTCGATCGGCAGATGCTGAGTTCAACGAAAGGGACCACCCCATGACCGTCCAGGCCGCGCTGCGTTCCGACAAGGCCGATCTGCTGCGCGACGCGCGCCTCGAGGCCTATGCGACGCCGATCGAGGACTTCCATCCCGGCGCACCGCGGCTGTTCCAGAGCGACACGATCTGGCCGTGGTTCGAGCGGCTGCGCAAGGAGGCGCCGGTGCACTACTGCACCAAGGCGCCGATCGAGCCCTATTGGTCGGTGACGCGCTATCACGACATCATGCATGTCGACACCAGCCACGCGCTCTTCTCCTCGGACGTCAGCAATGGCGGGATCATGATCCGCGACGTGCCGCCCGGCTACGAATGGCCGAGCTTCATCGCGATGGACGAGCCTCGCCATGGCGAGCAGCGCAAGACGGTGCAGCCGATGTTCACGCCGGAGCATCTCGACGAGATGGCGGTGCTGATCCGGCAGCGCTCGGCCAAGGTGCTGGACTCGCTGCCGCGCAACGAGACCTTCAACTGGGTCGAGAAGGTCTCGATCGAGCTGACGACGCAGATGCTGGCGACCCTGTTCGATTTCCCGTTCGAGGAGCGCCGCAAGCTGACGCGCTGGTCGGATGTCTCAACCGCGCTGCCCAAGAGCGGCATCGTGTCATCGGAAGAGGAGCGCCGCCGCGAGCTCGGCGACTGTGCCGAGACCTTCGGCCGGATGTGGAAGCAACGCCAGGCCGAGCCCGGCCGCGACCTGATCTCGATGATGGCGCATAGCGAGGCGACGCGCCACATGACGCCAGACAATCTGATGGGCAATCTGATCCTGCTCATCGTCGGCGGCAACGACACCACCCGCAATACGATGACCGCCTCAGTGCTGGCGCTGAACGAGAACCCGGCCGAGTATCAGAAGCTGCGCGACAATCCGGCGCTGATCGAGACCATGGTGCCCGAGGTGATCCGCTGGCAGACGCCGCTCGCCCATATGCGGCGCACGGCGCTGGTCGATACCGAGCTCGGCGGGAAGACAATCAGGAAGGGTGATCGCGTCGTGATGTGGTACGTCTCGGGCAATCGCGACGAGGAGGTGATCGAGAACCCCGACGCCTTCATCATCGACCGCAAGCGGCCGCGCATCCACCTCTCCTTCGGCTTCGGCATCCACCGCTGCGTCGGCATGCGGCTGGCCGAGCTGCAACTGCGCATCGTCTGGCAGGAGATCCTCAAGCGCTTCGACCGAATCGAGGTCGTGGGCGAGCCGAAGCGGGTCTATTCCAGCTTCGTGCGAGGTTACGAGTCGCTTCCTGTGAGGATTCCGGGGTGAGGGCCACGCCTGAGGCCCCCCACCTGTTCGATCGCCCGTCGTCGCAACCCGGCGGCGCGATTCGAGTTAGAAGCCGCGACTGAAATTGCCGTCAGCCCGCCCAATCTCGAGCGCCTGGGCCTTCGACACCCGATCGCGACACATGATGTATTTCAGAACCTGCGCGTCGGTCCCGGCACGATGAGCACGCCACATGTCGAGGGAGAAGCCGTCCTTTGCCATGCAGGCTTGAGAATGAGGACTGTCGTTGCGCTCTCTGGCGTTCGCAACGCCGGAAGCGAAGAGTGCGGTCGATACCAGGAAAATACCAAGCAGTTTCATCAAATCATTCCCTTGAGATGTCATGTGAGATCAAACACGGGAACAATAGCCGGCACGATCGCAAGCACAAGCGTCGGGTTGCCCATGGAATCACGGGGAGACATGATGACCTCATGTGATGAGGCGCAACGCGTGCTTTGACCAGATCATTCCTCGCACCCTTTGCGGGTGCTCATTTACCGAAAGTCGTCATGGCAGTATCCGACCCGCCGACAACAGGCCCCGACTGGCCGCTTGCCATCTACGAGGCGCTGAAGGCCGCCGGCGTCCGGCAACTCTGCTACGTCCCGGACGCCGGCCATTCCCGTCTGATCGGCCTTGCGCATGACGATCCCGCGATCGCCACCACGGTCCTGACCACCGAAGAGGAAGGCGTCGCGCTGTCCGCCGGCGCCTGGCTCGGCGGCCAGCGCGCGGTGCTGCTGATGCAATCGAGCGGCGTCGGCAATTGCGTCAACATGCTCTCGCTGCTTCAGAGCTGCCGCTTCCCGTTCCTCACTTTCGTGACCATGCGCGGCGAATGGGCCGAGTTCAATCCGTGGCAGGTGCCGATGGGAAAGGCCACGCAGGCCGCCTTCGAGATCATGGGCGTCACCGTGTTCCGGCTCGAGCATCCCGAGGACGCCGGCGAGATGGCGGCGGCCTCCGCCAAGCTTGCATATGACAGCGATCAGCCGATCGCGGTGCTGATCTCCCAGCGCATGATCGGCGCCAAGAAGTGGACGGAGGTGAAGTGATGAGAGCACCGCTCGACCGCCGCACCGCCGTCAAGGCGCTGCTGCAGGACCGTGGCGACCTGCTGGTCGTCAGCGGCCTCGGTTCAGCGTCCTACGACGTGTTCGCCGCGGGCGATCACGACACCAACTTCTATCTCTGGGGCGCGATGGGCGGCGCAGCCATGGTCGGCCTGGGTCTCGCCCTGGCGCAGCCATCGCGCCCGGTCGTCGTCATCACCGGTGACGGCGAGCAGTTGATGGGGCTCGGCAGCCTCGCGACATTGGCTGCGAAGAGGCCGCGCAATCTTGCGATCGTCGTGCTCGACAACGCCCATTTCGGCGAGACCGGGATGCAGATGAGCCATTCCGGGCTCGGCGCAAATCTCGAGCTGATCGCGACCGGAGCCGGCTTTCCCTCGGTCAGCACCATCGAGGACAGCGCGGCGCTCGATGCCTTCCGGCCGAAGCTGCACGCGTTATCCGGGCCGCATTTCGCCCGCGTCGCGATCTCGACCGATCACGTCGACCGCGCGCTGCCCGCACGCGACGGTGTCTTCCTCAAGAACCGTTTCCGCGGCCATCTCGGATTTCCCGTCAGCTAGAACGCAGCCGCAGGCCGCCTGCTCTGTCGCTCCGGCAAGGCTGCTCGGCTGCAACGCTGGCATTCCAAGCTTGCCAAGCGTGACCCGCTTGGTCATAGGCTATCAGGAACAAGTCCAGGGAGAGAGCCCAGGCCGCGTCACGGCGGCCCGCGGAGCAACACATGACAGACCAGCATCAGCACGACGATTACGCCGACATCCGCGACGCAGTGGCCAAGCTGTGCGCGCAGTTCCCCGGCGAATACTGGCGCAAGCTCGATCGCGAGATGGCCTATCCTTCCGCCTTCGTCGATGCGCTGACGCAGGCCGGCTATCTCTCCGTGCTGATCCCCGAGGAGTATGGCGGCGCCGGATTGAAGCTGTCGGCGGCGGCGGCGATCCTCGAGGAGATCCAGCGCGCCGGCTGCAATGGCGGCGGCTGTCATGCCCAGATGTACACGATGGGCACGGTGCTGCGGCACGGCTCGGCCGAGCAGAAGGCGAAGTGGCTGCCGAAGGTCGCCAGCGGTGAGTTGCGGCTGCAGGCGTTCGGCGTCACCGAGCCGACCTCGGGCACCGACACCACATCGCTGAAGACGGTCGCGAAGCGCGACGGCGACAGCTACATCGTCAACGGCCAGAAGATCTGGACCAGCCGCGCCGAATACTCCGACCTGATGATCCTCTTGGCGCGCACCACGCCGAAGGATCAGGTGCAGAAGCGCACCGAGGGTCTCTCGGTGTTCATCGTCGACATGCGCGAGGCCAAGAAGGCCGGGCTCACCATCCGCCCGATCCGCACGATGATGAACCACGCCACGACCGAGGTGTTCTTCACCGACATGCGGGTGCCGGCGGAGAACCTGATCGGCGAGGAGGGCAAGGGCTTCCGCTACATCCTCTCCGGGATGAACGCCGAGCGCATCCTGATCGCGGCCGAATGCGTCGGCGATGCCAAATGGTTCATCGCCAAGGCGACCGCCTATGCCAAGGAGCGCGTCGTGTTCGGCCGTCCGATCGGCCAGAATCAAGGCATCCAGTTCCCGATCGCCAAGGCCTATGCCTCGATGCGCGCGGCTGAGCTGATGGTGAAGGAAGCCACGCGCAAATACGAGGCCGGGCAGGATTGCGGCGCCGAGGCCAACATGGCCAAGATGCTCGCGGCCGACGCCTCGTTCGAGGCGGCCAATGCCTGCATCCAGACTCATGGCGGCTTCGGCTTCGCCGAGGAATACGACGTCGAACGCAAGTTCCGCGAAACGCGGCTGTATCAGGTGGCGCCGATCTCGACCAACCTCATCCTCTCCTACGTCGCCGAGCACGTGCTCGGCATGCCGCGTTCGTACTGATATGCACGGTCGGAACAATCGCCCGCGGCCATCCTTCGAGACGCCCGCCTGCGGCGGGCTCCTCAGGATGAGGATCTTGTATGCGACGAAATCTTTAGCCCCTCATGGTGAGGAGCGCCGCCCTTGCGGCGCGTCTCGAACCATGAGGCCCCATTTCGTGAGTTCACGCCATGCTGCCGCTTGAGGGAATCACCGTCATCGCCGTCGAGCAGGCGGTGGCCGCGCCGTTCTGCTCGTCGCGGCTGGCCGATGCCGGCGCTCATGTCATCAAGATCGAGCGGCCCGAGGGCGATTTCGCCCGTGGCTATGACGCCGCCGCCAAGGGGCAGAGCAGCTACTTCGTCTGGCTCAACCGCGGCAAGGATTCGCGCGTCGTCGATCTCGCCAAGCCGGAAGGCCGCGCCGAGCTCGAGAAGCTGATCGCCGGCGCCGACGTGCTGCTGCAGAACCTCAAGCCCGGCTCGATGGACAGAATGGGCTTCGCCCGCGAGCGGCTGCGCAAGGACTATCCGAAGCTGATCTGCTGCACCATCACCGGTTACGGCGACACCGGTCCCTACGCCGACCGCAAGGCCTATGACCTGCTGATCCAGGCCGAGAGCGGGCTCGCCTCGATCACCGGCGGGCCGGATGGTCCGTCGCGCGTCGGCATGTCGATCGTCGACGTCGCCACCGGCGCGACGGCGCATGCCGCGATCCTGGAGGCGCTGATCAAGCGCGGCCGCACCGGCGACGGCGCCGATATCAGGATCTCGATGTTCGACGTGATGGCCGACTGGCTCACGGTGCCGCTGCTCAACGCGGAAGCCGGCAATGCGCCGAAGCGCATCGGCCTCGCCCATCCCTCGATCGCGCCCTATGGCGTGTTCACCTCGAAGGACGGCAAGGACATCCTGATCTCGATCCAGAGCGAGCGCGAGTGGAAGACGCTGTGTGCCAAGGTGCTGGACCAGCCGGCCCTGCCCGACGATCCGCGCTTCGCCAACATGGTCGCGCGCGTGCGCAATCGTGCGCTGACCGACGGCATCGTCGCCGAGCGCTTCGCGGCGCTGTCGCGCGATGAGCTGCTGGGCAAGCTCGCGAGCGCCGACATCGCCTTTGCCGAGGTCAACAGCATGTCGGATCTCGCGGTCCACCCGCATCTGCGGCGGATCGAGGTCGACACGCCAAACGGCGTCGTCAGCTATCCCGCACCGGCGGCGATCGTGGTCGGCGACGACAGGCGTTACGGCGCCGTGCCCGCGATCGGCGAGGCCGCCTCGCCCCATCAGCGAAAGGGATGATCATGACGGACATGCTCGATCTCGATCACCTCCGGCAATGGATCGGCCGCAGCGCCGAGGCGACCGACCTCGTCACCCCGCAGCTCACCAAGGGCCTGCGCGCGACGCTGTTCCTGGACATCGGCGAACCGACGACCGGCGACATCGCGCCCTACACAGTGCACTGGTGTTTGGGCCAACCGGTGTTTCCGCACGATCAGCTCGGCCCCGACGGCCATCCGACGCGCGGCGGCTTCCTGCCGCCGGTGCCGCTGCCACGGCGGATGTGGGCCGGCGGCGAGGTGCAGTTCGTCGATCCCCTGCGCGTCGGCGATGTCGCGACGCGTGTTTCGACGATCACCGACGTCACCCTGAAGAGCGGCTCGACCGGCCAGCTCTGCTTCGTGTCGGTGGAGCATGTCGTATCGACGCCGCGCGGTGTCGCGGTCCGTGAGCGCCAGGACATTGTCTATCGCGACATGGGCGGCGCGCCGGCTGCGCCGGCAAAAGCGCCGCCGCCTCCGGTCGCGCAGCACAGCGAGACGCGCGTGTCCGATGCGGTGCTGCTGTTTCGCTATTCCGCGCTGACCTTCAACGGCCACCGCATCCACTACGACCGCGACTACGTCACCAGGGTCGAAGGCTATCCGGGCCTGATCTTCCACGGCCCGCTGCAGGCGGCGCTGCTGGTCGAGTTCGCCGCCAGGCTGAAGGGCAAGCCGCCGGCCAGGTTCACCTACCGCGGCGTGCAGCCGTTGTTCGAAGGCAGCGAGTTCTCGGTCAACGCCAACGACAAAGATGGCGGCCTCGAGCTGTGGACGGCCAACGCCGAGGGGCAGCCGACCATGAAGGGCACCGCGACGTGGTGAGATAGGCTATCGTCATTGCGAGCGAAGCGAAGCAATCCAGGGCCGCACCCGGGACTCTGGATTGCTTCGTCGCTTCGCTCCTCGCAATGACGGCAATTCGAGGAAACGCCTTTGGCAAAAACAACCAAAACAACAACCAAGCCCGTCACCGTCAAGCAGGCCACCTTCGACCTGTTGCGCGCCTTCGGCATCAAGAAGGTGTTCGGCAATCCCGGCTCGACCGAGCTGCCGTTCCTCAGCGACTGGCCCGAGGACATCGACTACGTGCTCGGCCTGCAGGAGGCCTCGGTCGTCGGCATGGCCGACGGCTACGCGCAGGCGACGCGCAATGCCGGCTTCGTCAATCTGCATTCGGCGGCCGGCGTCGGCAACGCGCTCGGCAACATCTACACCGCGCACCGCAACCAGACTCCGCTCGTCATCACGGCCGGCCAGCAGGCGCGCTCGATCCTGCCGCTGCAGGCGTTTCTCTATGCTGAGCGTCCCTCGGAGTTTCCGCGCCCCTACGTCAAATACAGCGTCGAGCCGGCGCGGCCCGAGGACGTGCCGGGCGCGATCGCGCGCGCCTACTACACGGCGATGCAGCCGCCCTGCGGGCCGACCTTCGTCTCGATCCCGATCGACGACTGGATGCATCCGGCGCAGCCGATCGCCGCACGCAAGGTCAGCCGCGAGCTCGGCCCCGATCGCACCGCGATGGACGAGCTGGTGGGCGCGCTCGCAGCCGCGAGGAATCCCGCGCTCGTGGTCGGCCCCGGCATCGATCGCGCCGGCTGCGTCGACCTGATGGTTGCGGTCGCCGAGAAGGCCAGGGCCGCGGTCTGGGTCAGCCCGTTCTCGGCGCGCTGCTCGTTTCCCGAGCGCCATCCGCAATTCCAGGGCTTCCTGCACGCCTCGCCCGGACAATTGTCCGATGCCCTGAAGCCGCACGACCTCGTCGTCGTGATCGGCGCGCCGGTCTTCACCTTCCATGTCGAGGGCCATGCCGCGATCTTCGACGGCGCCACCCCACTTTATCAGATCACCGACGACGCCGAAGGCGCTGCGGTGCCGCCGATCGGCACCAGCATCATCGCGACGATGCGCCCGGCGCTGTCGCTGCTGCTGGAGCTGCTGCCGGAGACCAGGCGCACCGCGCCGAAGGGCCGCGTGCTGCCCGACGCGCCAAGGCCGTCTGATCCGATCCCGGTCGATTATCTCCTGCACACCCTGTCGCAGACGCTGCCCCAAGGCAGCGCCGTGGTCGAGGAGATCCCCTCGCACCGGCCGGTGATGCACAAGTACATGCCGATGCCGGGCGCGGATTCGTTCTACACCATGGCGAGCGGCGGGCTCGGCTACAGCCTGCCGGCGGCGGTCGGCATGGCGCTGGGCCGCAGCTCGGGCCGCACGG
Organism: Bradyrhizobium sp. SZCCHNS3002; assembly: GCF_032377435.1. Taxonomy (NCBI): domain Bacteria; kingdom Pseudomonadati; phylum Pseudomonadota; class Alphaproteobacteria; order Hyphomicrobiales; family Nitrobacteraceae; genus Bradyrhizobium; species Bradyrhizobium sp. SZCCHNS3002. The sequence continues at coordinate 21,778 of NZ_JAUHHY010000009.1, read as the reverse complement.
TGTGCCTGATCGGCGACGGCTCGGCGATGTATTCGCTGCAGGCGCTGTGGACATCAGCGCAGCGCCGGCTGCCGCTGACGGTCGTGGTCATCAACAATTCCGGCTATGGCGCGATGCGCTCGTTCAGCCAGGTCATGCAGGTGCGCAACGTGCCCGGGCTCGAGCTGCCCGGCCTCGATTTCGTCAAGCTCGCCGAGGGCATGGGCTGCGACGCGGTGCGCGTGAGCCATGCCGCCGAGCTCGAAGGTGCGCTGGCGCGAGGCCTCGCCCATGCCGGCACGAGCCTCATCGAGGTGATGGTCGACGCCGCGGTGCCGCTGCTCTACGCGCAGAAGGGCTGAGCCCGCGTTCGTACAGCGGACGTTCTGTCAACCACGCCGTATGCGACAATGCGTCGCATCTTCAATGGCGGCAGCATGGCTCGCCGCGAAATGCTCATCGGCCCGCCGCAACCGTGCAACCGGCGGTGTCGAGCGCAACCAATTGTTTCCAAAGCTTTCTGCTCCCCCGCGCCATCTCGCCGCGGCCGGCTTGCCGCAAACATCGCGAAATCCTGCCGTCAGCTCGCAGGCAGACGCCTTGCTGCTTGCAAGGTCCGACCATTCTGCAAGCCAAAATCATTTTCAAAAGGTTCCATCATCCAATCCAGCGTACCAAGGGAGTTGAGCTGATGGCGGATAAGAAGAATCTTCAAACCGCGGCGTCGAGGACCGATCTCTATCGCCATGTCAGCGTGCTGGCCCTGATGTCCGCTCTGGCGGTGACGGCGCTGCCGCATCAGGCCCATGCGCAGGCGATGACCACCGCCCTTGCCACGTCGGCCACCACCAACGCCGCCGCGAAGGCGGCGCAGGATGCGGCGGCGAAAGCCGCGGCACAGGCGGCCGCCAAGGCTGCCCAGGATGCCGCTGCCAAGGCCGCGGCTGCTGCCGCCGCCAAGGCCGCGCAGCAGGCCGCCGCCAAGGCTGCGCAGCAGGCTGCTGCGAAGGCGGCGACCGACGCGGCTGCGAAGGCTGCAGCCAACGCCGCTGCGAAGGCCGCGGCCAGCGCCGCCGCCAAGGCTGCTTCCACGGCTGCCTCCACGGCTGCGACCGCCGCTGCGGCGACCGCGGCGAGCAGTGCCGCCAAGACTGCGGCTGCAACGACGACGGCCGCGGCCATGACGACCAGCACCACCGCCAAGCCGGTTGCTGCCACCACCACTTCGGCTGCGACGACCAGCACGGCCGCCAAGCCTGTCGCCGCCGCCAGCACCGCTGCCAAGCCCGCTGCTGCCGCCACCGCGGCAACGACGACGACCGGCACGGCCAAGACCGCCGCCGCGACCACCACGAGCACGACCACCACCGCCGCCAAGCCGGCCGCGGCGGCCACGACCACTGTCGCGCTCGCCAAGGCCACCGCGGCGCCGGCAGCCGCAGCGACGCCGGCCAAGGCGGCCGCTGCAGCGTCGAGCAGCAGCGATGCCGTCGCCAAGGCCAATGCCGCCGCAGCAGCCGCGGCGCAGACCGCGGCCGCCGCCGAGGCGCAGGTCGCTGCCGACCGCAAGGCGATCGACGTCGCCCGTCAGGCCGAGCAGAACGCGAAGGGCGCCGCGATCGAGGCGCAGGAACAGGCTGAAAAGAACCCGACAGCCGCCAACCAGGCCGCGGCGACCGCGAACGCCGCGAAGCTAAGCGCGGCCTCGGCCGCGCTGCAGGCCGCGTTCCAGAAGCTCGACAAGGACATCGACGTCTCCAACGAGGCCAAGGAAGCCGCCAACGCCGCCAAGGACACCGCGCGCGAGACGGCCGAGGCTGCCGGCAAGGCGGCCCAGCAGGCCGGCCAGGCGGCCGGCAACGCCAACAATGGCGGCAATGCCAACAATGGCGGAGCGGCGGCCGGCAACGGCGGCAACAACAACAATAACAACAACCAGCAGAACCAGGCGGCCCAGGAAGCCGCCGAGCAGGCTGCGCTGCAGGCGGCGTTGAAGACCGGCGAGCAGGCACGCGCGGTCGCCCAGCAGAAGACCCAGGCCGCGCAGGCGGCTGCGACCCAGAACCAGAAGACGGTCGAGGCTGCGCTGAACCAGAAGATCGGCACGATCGATGCGACCGTCGAAGCGGCCGAGCAGAAGGTGAACGCCGATCGGCAGGCCCTGGAGCAGGCGCGCCAGGCCGCGCAACAGGCCAAGCAGGACGCACAGGAGGCCGCCGAGGTCCTCGAGCGCGCCAACAATGCGGCCAACCAGGCCGCACTCGCGGCCGCGCAGGCCAAGGCGCAGACCACCGCCAACGCCTTCAACCAGGCCAACGCGACGCTGAACGCCGACAACCAGGCCCTGACCCAGGCCCGCGAGACCGGCGAGCAGCAGGAGCAGGCGCTGCGGGCCACGGCTCAGCAGCAGATCCAGGCCGGCTACACCGCCGCCCAGCAGGCCACCCAGGCCGCCTGGGCCGAGGCGCAGCAGATCGGCAACGCCGCGCTGGCCGCGCTCGAACAGTAAGACCGCTCCGCGCCGCCGCTCGGGTTACGCCGGGCGGCGCGGACACCGATAACGATAACAAGACCATCACCAGCCGCATGCCGAACCGACCGGGGATGGCGCACGCGTCGGCGACCTGACCTCATCCCGCCGCGTGAGACTCCCCGGTCACCCCACCCGTCAGGCATGCATTGCCTCGAGGCCCCGTCCCCTGCGGGGCCTTTCTTTTTTGCGCGAGATGGGCCAGCCCGCCCTCGACGGCCATGCAGACCGGGCGCATCGGCCACAAATCCGGTCGGACAGACGTCGCCGCGTCGGATGCGCGGGTTCGCGTTCGCGCCCTCGCTGTCGCGCGGCTCGCGCGGAACGACGGGCCGAGGTGCACGCGGCGACTGTCGTCCACCCGCCCTGTTGCCCGCTCAATATTGGAATCGCACGCCGACGACGCCGACCACCGCCATGAAGTTGTTCAGCGCGATGTTGGAGCGGGTCCATTCGGTGCGGACCTCGCTCTTGAGCTGAACGTTGCGGTTCATCTTGTAGGTGCCGCCCGCGGCAACGAACATGCGCTGGTCGACGCGGCCGATGCCGACGAACTGATCCTGGCCGTAGCCGCCGCGCAGCGTTCCGATCAGCCACGGCTCGAACTGATGATCCATCTGCAGGATCACGTCGCGCGACAGGATGCCCGAGACGTTCATCGCCGGCGTCTCGGAGGCCTGCGAGCGCGCCACCAGCACGAAGGTGGTGGCGTCGGTCGCGGCCCAGGCGAGCGTCGCATCCGCGATCACGCCGTTGATGTTCGGCATCAGCGGCGAGTCCATGCGGCGCGTGAGATAGCCGACCGAGGCTTCGCCGGTCAGCGTTCCCACGTTGACGACGGCGCCGCCGCGCGCGGTGATGCCGCTGGAATCGCGGCGCTGGCCGTTGAAGTCGACCTGCAGATCGTGGTTGCGCCGATCGAAACTCATGTCGACGAACGGCGAGATGTTCGGCGTCAGCGCATAGGTGATGCGGACCTGCGCGCCCGGCTGGGTGTAGTTGCGGTCCTGCGTCCGCAGCGGCACGTTGGCGACGATCAGCGCGTCGTTGAACACGACGCGGTCGGCCGATCCCTTGAATGCGATCTCGGCGGGACCGATCTTCTGCAGCACGCCGGCGCTGCCGCCGAACGTCGTGGCGCGGGGCAGCTTGAGCGCGCCCGGCAGCGCCAATGCATCGTTGACGAAACGCGCCTCGCCGGTGATCGCGGTGCCCTCGGTGACGTCATAGCGCCCTTGCGCCCGCGCCTCGAAGGTCGGATGGCTGAGCGAACGGACGTTGGTGTCCTCGGTGTAGGCGCCGCGGAAATCGGCGTTGAGCTGATGCCGCTCCCATTGCGAGCGGACCGCGACCTCCGTCGCCACGATGGCGACCGGTGAGCCCTGCCCGCCGTTTCGCCGGGTCGGATTGGTGTCGTAGCCGGCCTGGATCTCGACGGCGGGCTTCACCAGGAACGACCCGACCGTCACACCCGTCGGATCGTAGGGCTTCGCATCTGCGGTCACCGGTTGCGGTTTCACCGTGTTCAGATTGCGATCGGGAAGAACGTCGCGGTTGCGCAGCACGGCCGCGGGCTGGGCTGCTGCCACGGTCTCGTCCGGCTTGGCCGGCTGTGCCTCGGCGGCTGGCTTTGCTGCGATCTGCCGTGCGGCGGGTTGCGGCGCGGCGCGTTGAGCGTCTCCCGCCGGCTCGGCCGTGGCGACGCGCGCGCCACGGGCGGGCTGAAACGCGGCGAATCCGAAGCTGCCGACCGCCGCGTCGCGCTTGCCCGGCGCGGCCAGCGACGGCGCACCGGCCTCGCGCACCGGACGCAGCAATGCGCTGACGCCACGCGGGTCCTGGCGCATCATCAGCGTCCGGCTGTCGTTGGTGATCCGCGGAACGTTGTAGTAGATGCTGCGCGCCGTCACGTGACGGAAGAACAGCCGGTCGGCGCGTCCCGGAACGACGTCCGTCGGCTTGGCCTTGATGGTCTGCTGCGCGGACGCGCCGTCCACCACCATCACGGTCAACAGCAGCACCTCGACGAGCGCGAGCGTGACCCCGCGGTGGGATCGCGTCACCATGAGCCGCTTGGTCCGCACCGCGAACGCGCCGGTCTTGTGTGGTGAATGAGCCTGCAAAGCAATGCCGGGGTATGCCAATATCACGTGACGACGTCAGGTCAGGGCGCCGTCGCAATGAATACGCAGCGCATGCACGCGACGAGCTCCCCTTGTCTGGCAGATAGCCGGAAAACGTCGGCGGAAGTTTTGCCGAGCCGGGATGATTTCAGGCGAGATTGAGAGCTATTCGCAATGAGTCGCCGCGAAGCCGCGCAGCGGTGTCTTGGCGTTCGCAGACCAAACTAATTAGTTGAAACGAAGACGATCGCTGCGCGGAAGCCGGCGAAATTCGGACCTCGGCATGATCCTCTTTCGACGACAATCAAGGGTCCGAGACGGCTGCGGCGATCGCGGGCGCTGCGTCGTCGGCGACGGCCGACGCCTCTCGGATTCAGGACGCGAGGAAGCCGCCATCGGCCGCCAGGACGTGGCCGACGACATAGGACGACGCGTCCGACAATAGCCACAGCACGGCCTCGGCGATGTCCTCGGGCTGCCCCATCCGCCGCAGCGGCAGGCCGGCGGCGACGGTCGCGATGTCGCCGACACCGGCGCGCAGCATCATGTCGGTGACGACGCGTCCGGGCGCGATCGCGTTGATCCGGACGCCGCGCGGCGCCGCCTCCATCGCGGCCGATCGCGTCAGCGAAATCACGGCGGCCTTCGACGCCGAATAGAGCGCAAGCCCCGCATTCGGATTGCGCACGCCGCTCACGGAGGCGTTGATCACGATGCGGCCGCGGCCCTGCGCATACATGACCGGCAACTGCGCGCGCAGGCACAGGAACACCGAGCGCACATTGGCGTCGAACACGTCCGCATAGACGCCGTCGCCCTGCTGCTCGATCGGCGCCCGGCGCTCCTGGAATCCGGCATTGTTGAACGCCGCATCCAGCCGGCCATAGCGATCCAGCACGGCCTGCACGAGGTTCGCGACGTCGTCCTCGCGCGTGACGTCGGCCTTCACCGCGAGCGCCTCGGCCCCGAGCGCCCGGCATCGTGCCGCCGTATCGGCCAGCTCGGCCTCGCGCCGTCCGGCGACGACGACTGCCTCTGCGCCGCCGGCGGCGAGCTTCAAGGCGGCGGCGCGGCCGATGCCGGAGCCGCCCCCGGTGACGAGGCAGACCTGCCCCTGCATCCGCGACGCCGCGGGCGCGCTTGCCCCGGCCGTGAGCTGCGTATCACTCATCTCCGACCCTCCGCTGTACGGCGTCGTCGATGCCACGTTGCATCGTCTATTTGTTGTATGATACAACTATATGGCAGGAGTCAAGATGCCCGACCCGGATCTCACGCTCGTCGACGACATCCGCGCCGCCGCGCGCCTGATGGTGCGCGAGCTCGGCTTCATGGAAGCGACGCTGGCCGCCACCGACCTTCCGCCGTCGGCGGTTCACACCATCCTGGAGATCGGCCTGCGCGGCCCGCTGACGGCGATGCAGCTCGGCACGATCCTGCATCTGGAGAAATCCAGCATCAGCCGCATGGTCCGCAAGCTGATCGACAGCGGCGAGTTGCAGGAGACGATCGATGCCGGCGACGCCCGCATCAAGCCGCTCTGCCTCACAACCAAGGGACGGAAAACGCTGGCGGCGCTGCACGCCTTCGGCCGCCAGCAGGTTCGCGGCGCCCTGTCGTCGCTGTCGAAGGCCGAGCAGCGCACGGTGCGCGAGGGCCTGTTGCTGTACGCCCGCGCGCTCGAAGCTTGGCGCGCGGCAGAGCAGGACATGCAGCCGTCGGAGCCATGAGCGCGCCCGACGGGCAGATTGCGCATGCGCGTCATGACGAAACTGCCCGTCGTGTTGAAATGCCGCAGCACGTGGCCTTGCACCGTCGGGCAAATCAGGACGATGTTTCCGCGCATCCCGCCTCACACGAAGGGGCGTTGCGCGCGATCGTCACGACACGCGAGGCGGGGAGCGATGGCCGCGAGATGTCGCAGCGTGCTTGCGCGCGGACGAACGGCAACTTGCGGACGTGAAGTCGCAGGGTCCTGATACCCCGACGCTGGTATCACCCGCGCAATGCGCAAGCATTGTCGCGGCATGGTGGCCAACAAGCCCGGCGCACCAGGGAGACTGCGTATAAGCGTGAAGACCGTCGCGCAGGGAATGCCGGAGTGTTCGGCTTTGCCTGTGGTACCTGCCGCCTGCATTTTTTTCTGCAGGCGGGCCATGGGTGAGGCCCTCACCCGGCATTCCCTGCGCCCTTCGTTTGTTCGGAGGGACAAGTCAGCCGTAGAGCTCGGGCATGATGTGCCGCGAGAAGGCCCAATGACGTCCAGCGATGTTTGATCATGTCCGCTGCTGATGGTGTGCAGACAATCTCTCCCCATCGTCATCCCGGCGAACGCCGGGATCCATACGCCGCGGCCGAAATCGTCGAGCGAGATGGTCGACGCGCGTGCCTCGAACTGCTCCCTGGGGTTATGGGTCGCCGCATTCGCGACGACGACGGCGGAGGGCGTTGAGGCAGTTCGCCGTCAACGTCGGCCGACGATGACCACGGACCTACTTGCCGAACTCCTCGCGGACCTTCGCCTGGATCTTCGCCATGCCGCCGAGCCAGCGGTCGTAGTTCTCGGTCTTCTTGCGCATGTAGCCGAGCACCTGCGGATGCGGCAGGATCAGGAAGCTCTCTTCGGCAAGGCCCTTCAGCACGTCCTGCGCGACCTGCTCCGGCGTCAGGTCGCCGTCGCCGGATTGCGGGCCCTTCGGAATCGCGCGCAGCATGTCGGTGTCGACGCCCTGCGGACACAGGATCGAGACCTTGATGTTGTCCGCCTTGTGCGAGATCGCGAGATTCTCGGCAAATCCCACCGCGGCGTGCTTGGTGGTCGAATAAGGCGCGCTGCCGACCTGCGACAGCAGGCCGGCCGCCGAGATCGTGTTGAGGAAATAGCCGCCGCCGCGCGCCTTGTAGCGCGGGATCAGATGCCGCGCCGCGTAGACATGCGCCATCACGTGAATGGCCCAGCTCCGCGCCCACGGCTCGTCGGACATGCCGCCGACATTGACCGACAGCGGGTCGAAGCCACCGCCGATGCCGGCATTGGAGCAGAACAGCGCAATCGGGCCGAACTGCCGCTCGGTTTCCTCGATCACGTGCCGGATGTCGGCTTCCTGGGAGACGTCGCACCTGAAGGCGGCGCCGCCGATGCCATCAGCGACGGCCTTGGCGCCGGCTTCGTCGAGATCGGCCACGATCACCTTGGCCGCCCCAGCAGCCGCGAACGCCTCGCACAGCGCCTTGCCGATGCCGCGGGCTCCGCCGGTGACCACAACAATCTTGCCGGTCACCTTCATGCAAAGCCCTCCTCGTGGAATTTTCTAGGTCAAGACCAAGTCGAGCACTGCCGTATAATGAAAGCCGGCGCCCAGCAACACGAAACCATGCCAGATCGCGTTCTGGAAGCGCAAGCGCCGCCACGAGTGGAAGATGACGCCGAGGCTGTAGAGGATGCCGCCGGTGAGCACGCAGGCCAGGACCGAGGCCGGCATCACCGAGATCACCCGGTCGTACATCATGACGCCGCTCCAGCCGAGCGCGAGATACAGCCCGATCGACAGCGCGTCGAAGCGGCCCGGCCAGCGCAGCTTCAGAACGATGCCGAAGATGGCGACGCCCCAGACCCCGAGCAGCAGCGCGGCCGAGAACACCGTGTCCTTCAGGGCGGCGATGAACGGCGTATAGGTGGCCGCGATGAGCACGTAGATGGCGGAGTGGTCGAAGCGGCGCAGCACCCATTTGGTCGGCGACACCGGCCACAGATTATAGGTTGCCGACAGCGTCAGCATCGAGAGCAGTCCCGCGACATAGATCGACACCACCACGATGTCGACGGCGCTGGCATAGATCGAGGTCAGCACGACGAGCACGGTTGCGGCGACCAGCCCGGCGGCGATGCCGACGACGTGGACGACGCCGTCCGCGATCATCTCGACCTTGTCGTAGTTCCAGCGCATCGCGCCGGTGGCGGCATGGACGGAGGTCGAGGCGAACTGCTTCAGTTGAAATACGGTCATGTCAGAGCCTGGTGCCGGTTTTCCGGGACAATTGTGCCGGAAGGATTATGGTTTCCAGTGGTCAACGTTCCGTTCAAAGTCTGGTTCTATCCGGAAACGGGCCGGAATTGTGAGCTTGAATCCGGTGTTTTGCATCGCCACCTGTCAACAATCGCTCACGCCCTTTTCAACTGGCGAATTCCCCTCCTCCCATGGTGACCTTTTCCGAACTCGTCGAGGAAGCGCGGCTCTCGGCCCGTGCCCTGCTCGATTATGGCGAGAGCTTCCTCAACCCGACCGTCCGCCTTGGCGTCACCGGGCTGTCGCGGGCCGGTAAGACCGTGTTCATCACGGCGCTGATCCACGACCTCGTTCGCGGCGGGCGCATGCCGGTGTTCGAGGCCTTGGCCTCGGGCCGCATCGCCCGCGCCTATCTGACGCCGCAACCCGACGACGGCGTGCCGCGCTTTGCCTATGAGAGCCACGTGCGGGCGCTGGTCACCGAGCGACGCTGGCCGAGCTCGACCGTCGACATCAGCGAGCTCAGGCTGGTGATCGAATTCCAGCGCGCCAACGGCGCCGAGCGGACGCTCACGCTAGACATCGTCGACTATCCCGGCGAATGGCTGCTCGACCTGCCGCTGCTGAACAAGAGCTATGAGCAATGGGCGCGGGAAAGCCTCGCGCTGTCGCGCAGCGAGCCGCGCGCGCATGTCGCCAGGGACTGGCACGCGCATCTGGCGACGCTCGCCCCCGAGGGCCGCGAGGACGAGTCGGCGACGCTCGAGGCCGCGCGGCTGTTCACCGATTACTTGCGCGCCTGCCGCGACGAGCGCTTCGCCATGAGCCTGCTGCCGCCCGGACGCTTCCTGATGCCGGGCAATCTCGCGGGCTCGCCGGCGCTGACCTTTGCGCCGCTCGACGTGCCGGCCGACGGCCAGGCACCGAGCGGCTCGCTGTGGGCGATGATGGCGCGCCGCTACGAGTCCTACAAGGACATCGTTGTCAGGCCATTTTTCCGCGACCATTTCGCCAGGCTCGACCGCCAGATCGTGCTGGTCGACGCGCTGGCCGCGTTCAATGCCGGACCGGAGGCGCTGCACGATCTCGAGGCGGCGCTGACCGGCATTCTCGATTGCTTCCGCGTCGGACGCGGCAATCTGCTGACCGCACTGTTCCGGCCGCATATCGACCGCATCCTGTTCGCGGCGACCAAGGCCGACCATCTGCATCACACCAGCCACGACCGGCTCGAAGCCGTGCTGCGGCGCGCCGTCAACCGCGCGGTGGCCCGGGCCGAGAGCACGGGCGCTGCGATCGATGTGGTGGCGCTGGCCGCCGTCAGGGCGACACGCGAGGCGCTGGTCGCCCGCGGCCGCGACAAGCTGCCGTCGCTGCTCGGCACGCCGGCCGCCGGCGAAAGCGCCAATGGCGAGATCTTCGACGGCGACACCGAGGTGGCGACGTTTCCGGGCGAGCTGCCGGCCGATCCGGAGGAGCTGTTCAAGGGCGGCGCCTACCGCGGCCTGTCGAGCGCTGCTGCCGACGGCACCGACTTCCGCTTTCTGCGCTTCCGCCCGCCTTTGCTGGCCCCCGATGCTGGCGGCGAGCCCGCTTTGCCCCATATCCGCATGGACCGCGCCCTTCAGTTCCTGATCGGAGACCGGCTGCAATGAGCGAACGCGCCAAGCCTCGTCGTCCCCAGACCTTCCGGCTCGATGATCCCGACGTCGTCGTGGTCGATGCCGAGGACGCCGCCCGGCCCGGCCGGGGCACCATCCAGATCACGCCTGAGGCCGACCCGGCGCAATTGCCGGTGCCGGTCGAGACCGTGCTGCCGGCACGGCGCGGCTTTCGCTGGGGCGCCGTTTTCTGGGGCTCGGTCACCGGCCTCGTCCTGCTCGGCCTCGGCCTCGGCGTCACCCGGCTGATCGAGGATCTGTTCGCGCGCAGCGAGGCGCTCGGCTATGTCGGCGCGGGATTCGCGGCCGCAGCCGCGATCGCATTGGCGGTCGTCATTGCCCGAGAGACCTACGGCCTGGTGCGTCTCGCCACCATCGAGAAGCTGCATCAGCGCGCGGCCGCCGTGCTGCTGTCCGACGATCGCGCCGAGAGCCGGGAGGTGGTCGCCGAGCTGCTGCGGATCGCACATGCCAATCCCCGGCTGGCGCGTCCGCGTGCCGCGCTCGCCGGCCACGCCGACGACATCATCGATGGCGGCGACATGATCAAGCTTGCCGAGCGCGAGCTGATGGCGCCGCTCGACATCGAGGCACGGCGCCTGGTGTCGGTCGCGGCGCAACGGGTTTCCGTAGTCACGGCTGTCAGCCCGCGCGCGCTGATCGACGTGCTGTTCGTCTTCGTGGCAAGCTTGCGGATGATCCGGCAGCTCGCGCGGCTCTATGGCGGCCGTCCCGGCGCGCTCGGCATGATCAGCCTGTTGCGCCATGTCGTCGCCCACCTCGCCATCACCGGCGGCATGGCCGCGAGCGACAGCCTGATCCAGCAGGTGCTGGGCCATGGCATCGCGGCAAAGCTGTCGCAGCGGCTCGGCGAGGGCGTGCTCAACGGACTGCTCACGGCGCGGCTCGGCCTCGCGGCCATCGACGTGACGCGCCCGATGCCGTTTGCCGCGCTGCCGCGACCGGCGCTGGCGGATCTCGCCAAGGATCTCCTGCGCAAGCAGGAGGAGCAGGAATGAGGCTCAGGCCTGCGGCGCGGAATCGAACTCACCGGCGAGCCAGCGCCATTGGTACAATGGCGAGTCCGGCGGCGGCGCCAGTTCGGGCGTCCAGCCCGTCAACTTGCCGAAAACGTAGGTGTCCATGACGCGGCCGCGCCAGCTCCGCTCGACGCGTCCGAGCGGCTCGCGGTGCGCGGTCGTGTCCGCCAGCAGCGGGCCGGCATTGTCCGGCTCGCGCACGACGTAGAGGCCGGCATGTCCCGCGATCCGGTTCATGCCGGGATCACGAAAGCCGATGAAGCGGGCACGCTCGTTGATCTGGATCACCGGCACGCGGCCGCGAAAGAACCACCGCATCATCGCGTAGGTGCGATAGTCGGAGGTCGCGATCCAGGTCGCGCCGATCTTTTGCAGCTCCTGCTCGGCGCGCGCCGCCACCTGCTGATAGCCCGCCTCGGCGCCGATCGGATCGGCCCGCCCGAGGAAATTCCAGGGTGCGGCGACGTAGTAGAGGAAGATCAGGACCACCATGGCGATGCCGCTGACGACGGCGATGCGCGCCCAGCGCACGGTGGATCGGACGAACCAGGCGGGCGCGCCGTCCTGCGGCAGCTTGACGATGTTGATCGCGACCGCCGCAAACCCGATCGGCCACATGAACATCGGCCAGGTGTCGCCGATCCGCAAGGTGAACGACTTCCAGAGGAAGTAGAGGAACGGCACCAGCACCGCCGTCGACAGCAGGATCGCGACCGGCTCACGCGTGCGATAGCCGCGCCAGGCCGTGAAACTCAGCGCCGACAGCGTGACCGGCAGCAGCACGAAGCCGACCTGTCCGAACTGCAATCCGATGTAATCGCCGAGCGTCCGCAACGACAACTCATGCGGCGCGGTGGCCCGAACGAACTGGAAGCGGAACGAGGCCCAGTCGTGCTGTACGTTCCAGATCAGCACCGGCGAGAACACGGCCAGCGCAATCAATGCTCCGCACCATGGATAGGGACTGAACAACCAGCGGCTGCGCCAGGCCGGAACGAGCAGGAATGCCGCCACGCCCGGCAGCAGCATGACCACCGTGAATTTGGACAACAGCGCCAGTCCGCCGAACAGGCCGGCAGCGAGCCACCAGCGGCCGTCATCGCTCTCGGCGAGGCGAACCAGCGCCCAGATCATCGCGAGCGCAAACGGGATCACCGCGACGTCCGGGGCCACCTTGGCCATCAGCAGGCCATAGTAGAGCGCGGCCTCTGGCAGCAGCACCACGATGATCACCGCCCGCATATTGTGAGTGGCGCGGCGAACGATGTCGGCGAGCAGGAGCTGCGTCGCGCCCATCGCGAGGATGCCGGCAAAGCGGACGCCGAGATTGGTATCGCCGAACAGGGCAGTGCCCAGCCGGATGAACCAGGCGATCATGGGCGGATGATCGAGGAAGCAGAGCTGCAGCTCCTTCGACCAGGTCCAGTAATAGGCCTCGTCGGTGCGCAGATCGAGCGCAGCGGCGTAGACGAGACGGATAATCGTCATGCTTGCGATCACGGCCGCAGCCATCAGCCACGCAGCGCGCGTGGAGCGAAACTTTGGGCTGTCGATGCCTGGGGGAATGGCCGTCACGCGGTGCTTTTCCCCGACTCCGCCGGGCGAGTCAACGTTCGCGCGCACAGCTCGCGCCGCCGGATGACCACCGCCATCAGCCCTCTAGGACAACAGGGAATAAATCTCTAGCATTGCGGCTCCAGATCATACGGACCACATGACCATTTCGATTTCCCATCGTTTACAGTCCGCCCGGCGCGGCATCGGTGTGCGGCAGGTACGGCTGATCTGCGGCTTCATCCTCTTCAGCTACCTGCTCAGCCATTTTCTCAACCATGCGCTCGGCAACATCTCGCTGCAGGCCCTCGCCGAGGGCGTGTCCTATCATGTGGCGTTCTGGCAGTTTCCTCCGATCGCCGTGCTGTTCTATGCGGCCGCTCTCACCCATGGCGGGCTCGGCGTGTGGGCGCTTTATCAGCGCCGGCAATTCAGCCGCAGCACGATGGAGCCTCTGCAGCTGCTGCTCGGCCTCAGCATCCCCGCGTTGATCTTCAGCCACATCGCCGGCGTCCGCATCGGGCAGGCCCTGTACGGACAAGAGAAGCTGTACCCGCAGGTTCTGTACTCCTATTGGACCGGCCCGTCCTGGCGGATCTGGCTGATGTCGGCCGCGCTGCTGACGTCATGGGCGCATGGCTGCATCGGGCTGCACTTCTGGCTGCGGCTCAAGCCGTTCTACAAGCGCGCGGCGCCGTGGCTGCTCGCCTGCGCCGTGCTGATCCCGGCGCTGGCGCTGCTCGGCTTCTACCGTGGAGGCCGAGACGTCATCGCGGCAAGCGCAGCGCCGCAGTGGCGGGTCGAGAATCTGTCGCGGCAGATGGGCACGCCCCTGGAGCAGGCAGTACTCGAGACCATCATGAACGGCTTCCTGATCGGCTATGGCGGCCTGATCGGCTTGGCGCTCGCCGCGCGCGGCGTGCGAGCGGTGCATGAGCGACGTGGCGGCATGGTCACGCTATCCTACAACAATGGCCGCTCCATCCGGGTGCCAAAGGGTTTGTCGGTGCTCGAGGCCAGTCTGCGCAACAACGTACCGCATGCCAGCATGTGCGGCGGCCGCGCGCGCTGCTCGACCTGCCGCATCAGGGTGATCGGAGATCCCGGCGCGCTGCCGCCACCCTCGCCTCGCGAAGCCTTCGTGCTCGCGCAGATCGGCGCGGCCGACCCGTCGGTCAGGCTGGCCTGCCAGTTGCGCCCCACCGGCGATCTTTCATTCTTTCAGCTGTTCATGCCGAACCCGACACCCGGCGAGCGCACTAGCTCGCGCGCCGGAATCGGGCAGGAGCGCTACCTCGTCAGCCTGTTCGTCGACATGCGCGGATCGACCGGCCTCGCTGAGAAACGGCTGCCGTTCGACGTCGTGTTCATCGTCAACCGCTTCCTCAGCGCCGTCTCCCAGGCCGTGCTGGCGAATGGCGGGCAGCCCAATCAGTTCGTCGGCGACGGTATGCTCGCGCTGTTCGGACTAGCCACCGATTCACATGTCGCGTGCGGCCAGGCGATCCAGGCGGCGCGCGACATCGCGGCCAACATCGCCGAGCTGAACGCGTTCCTCAGCCATGATCTGCATGACCCGATCCGCTTCGGCATCGGCATTCACGGCGGCGAGGTGATCGTGGGCGAGATCGGCTATCGCGACCACATGGTGTTCACCGCGCTGGGCGACGCCGTCAACGTCGCATCACGACTGCAGGACATGACGAAGACCCTCGGCTGCCAGGTCATCATCTCGGACGAGGTCTACGCGCGGGCGCGACTTGCCGCCGACGTGCTGCCGCAGCGCGAGGTCGAGATTCGCGGCCGCGCTGAGCCGATGCGCGTCAGGACGGCCATGGATGCCGCCGAACTCGCGATGCTCTCGGACGAAGGGACGGCTGCATGACGAGTTGCGTTGAACCTGTTTGCAGCCTGCGCTGTCATACCGAGAACGGTTGCAGCGGGTCCGCGGCTACGGGCGGAACGGTGGCGTTGCGGTCAAAAGCCGCAAAGCCGCCACGATATCGATCATTTCGGGCCAAAACCGCCCGCTGTTTGCGCTATCACGCCTGTCACAACCGCAGTATTCTCGAATTCCGGGCCTGACGGTTTGCGGGGACCGCCGGTTCGAATTGGATTGATCCCGCGGAGGCGACGTATGGCTAAAGGTACGGTCAAGTGGTTCAACCCGACCAAGGGCTATGGCTTCATTCAGCCTGCGGCCGGGGGCAAGGACATTTTCGTTCACATCTCCGCCGTGCAGAAGGCCGGGCTGGCGACCCTCAACGAGGGCCAGACCATCGAGTACGACGAGATTGCCAACCGCGGCAGGAGTTCGGCCGAGAACCTGAAAGTGTAGCGGATCAATTGGCGCGCCATTCCGCCTCGCGGCTTTTCGGCGCGATCGTTCCCCTCACCAAGCCAGTATGATTGTCGACACGTCGAAATAGACAGGAGCGGTGCCCGCTCCTGATCACATCTTTACGCTTGTTTGTAGTTTCAGCTCCCTCCCCGCCATTGCCTCGCCCGCCCGACCCGGGTCAAATGCGCCTCGAACCGCGCCGACAACAGAATTCCAGCGCGCGGAAACAAGCGACGGGAGCGACGCATCATGGACGACAAGGGCATTTTCCATGGCCTGAAGGTGCTGGACTGCGCGAGCTTCATCGCGGCTCCCGCAGCCGCCACCGTGCTTTCCGATTTCGGCGCTGACGTCATCAAGATCGAGCCGCCCGGCGCCGGCGATCCCTACCGCAACCTGCCGAACCTGCCGGGCTATCCGCGCAGCGAGCATAACTACGCGTGGTATCTTGAAGCCCGCAACAAGCGCAGCCTCGCGCTTGACCTGTCGAAGCCGGAAGCGCAGGCCGTCCTGCATAGATTGGTCGGTGAGGCCGATGTCTTCATCACCAACTTTCCGCCGTCGGTCCGCGCCAAGCTCGGCCTCACCCACGACAAGCTCGCGCCGCTCAATCCACGGCTGATCTACGCGTCGTTCACCGGATATGGCGAGAAGGGCGAGGAAGCCGACAAACCGGGCTTCGACAGCAATGCCTATTGGGCGCGCTCCGGGTTGATGGACCTGGTCCGTGCCGACGAGAGCACGACACCCGCCCGCTCCGTCGCCGGCATGGGCGACCACCCCTGCGCGATGGCGTTCTATGGCGCGATCGTCACGGCGCTTTACCAGCGCGAGAAGACCGGCAAGGGCTGCCATGTCGCCTCCAACCTGATGGCCAACGGGGTCTGGGCGGCCTCCGTGCTCGCTCAGGCCAAGCTTTGCGGTGCGACCTTCGTCGAGCGGCGGCCGCGCGAGCGCGCGCTGAACGCGGTCGCCAATCACTACAAATGCCAGGACGGCCGCTGGATCATGCTGTCGCTCCTCAATGAGGAGAAGCAGTGGCCGATCCTCGCCCGCTGCCTTGGCCGGGAGGAGCTGATCGACGATCCGCGCTTCATCACCAAGGCCGATCGCCACGCCCGCTCGGTCGAGCTGATCCATGAGTTCGACGCGGTATTCGCGACCAGGCCGCTGGCCGAATGGCGCCGGATCCTCGACGGCAGCGGGCTCGTGTTTGGCGTGGTCGGCATTCTCGACGACATCCCGAACGACAGGCAGATGATCGAGAACGAGGTGCTGGTGCCGTTCGAGAACGACACCATGCTGACCGTCAACAGCCCGATCTTCATCGACGGCCAGCGCAAGGTCGCACCGCGCAAGCCGCCCGGCATCGGGCAGCACAGCGACGAGATCCTGCGCAACGCCGGCTTCGACGACGACGCCATCCGCGACCTGCGCGCGCGCGGCGCAGTGGCCTGAGCTAGCGCGTCGCGATGAAGCACATGCCGAACTGCGTCGCCGGCCCGGTCTGACAGGAAAGGTTCGCGGCGCAGGTCCAGGTCGAGAAGCTCTTGTCGTTGTCCGTCGCGTCAGCGTGGCGCGCGTAGCAATGCCCGCCCCAGCCGTCATTGTAGACCGTGCCGGCGAGCTCATCGCTGCCGCGCAGCTGCGGGCGGCTGGCGAAGCCGCGCGAGAAATCCGGCGTACGGCCCTCGGCAAAGGCGTTGAGGATGTCGCGCCGGCGGACCTGGTCGCCGAAGAAATGCGGCGAGCCCGGCACCACCACGGTGTTGGACGGCTTCTCCGCCATCCAGTCGACACCGGGGAAGTGGAAGCCGCCGATGCCGCGGGTCTGATGGCAGCCGCCGCAGCTCGAATCGTTGAGGCGACGCTCGAAGCCCGCGACCGACTGGATGTTCTGCAGCACGATGCCCTGCGCGGCCGCCTTCTCCAGCGCGCCGACCACATCGGACTCGGTGAACACCGCGCCCTGCCCGGCCGCGCTCCCCTGCACCAGCCCGTAGGCCGGCAGCAGATCGGAATTGACGAAGCCGACCGGGGTCGGAGCCACCGCAACCTTGGCCAGGAACTGGTCGGGGATCACCGCGGTGCCGCGGTCGAGCTCGCCGAGATGGACGGGGTCGAGCAGCCAGGCCTTGAACTCGCGCGCCAATGCGGCATCCGAAAGCAGCCGGTCGCGATCGACCTGATCCTCCAGCACCGCCTCCTCGAACGTCCCGCTCGCGGCCTGATAGTCGAACACCTTCATCATGTAGTCGGTGCGGAAATCGCGGATCGCCGATTTCGGCGCATGCGCGATCTGCAGGTTGGTCTCGATGCGGTGGATGTTCTCCGGCCTGATCAGCGCCAGCGGCCCGTCCGGCGCCATCAGCTTCGCGGCAAGCTCCGGCCCGGTCAGTTGCAGATCGGACGTCGCCAGCCACCGCTTGGCGATCTCGGCGCAGCTCGGGGAGTTGCTCTTGGCTTGCGCGTCGCTGCGCGCCTTGAGCACGATGTTGAGCGTCATCGGCAGCCGCGGCGAGGCGACCTCGCCGTCCTTGGCCTCGGGCGGCGTCGTCCGCGTCAGGCGGTACAGCAGCCGCACCTCGCCGCAATGGTCGGGATCGACGAAGGCGCGATCCATGCGATTGACGACACCGGCCAGCACGAAGCGGGCATCGGACGAATCGAGCACGGTGCGGTCGAACAGCTGGAACGCGTAGGACGTGCCGACGCCGATGCTCTCGTTCGGCAACGTCGTCTTGTGCTTGTCGACGTAGCGGTCGAACTCCGCCTCGAGCGCCTTGCGCACGGGGGCCATCGACGGCAGCGCGAACAATGCCGCGTCGGTCAGCGGCGCATCGCTCGCGCGCGCGAGCATCTTTCCGAGGCCGAACGCGCCGTTGTCGAGCTCACGCAGCGCGAACGGCTCGAGGATGGCGGCGCCGCGCTCGATCGGCGCGCTCTCGTCCGCGTAAGCGAACGGGGCGCAGCACAGCATCACAAGGCCGAATACCGACAGTCGCAAGATCCGCCTCCTCGATTCCATGGCGCAACTGACGGCCTGCTAGCCCTCGAAGATAGCCGAAAGGCGGGCGGCTTCGGACAATTGTGCGACGAGGCGCCTCACGTCGCGGTGAGGCGCCTCGTCAGATTCGTCTCCCAAAACAGATGGTCGGTCAGCGCGAGACGACAAGCCCCTTGGTGGTGACGACCACCCAGCGGCCGTCCTGCTTGCGGATCGCGTCGACCTTGCCGAGACCCGGCACGGGATCGCCGGCATAGACCTCGTAGAGGCCGCCGCGGCCCTCGATCAGCGCGCCGCCACGACCGACGTCGCGCAGCACCCAGCCCTCGACGACCTTGGGCTTGGCGGCCTCCGCGCGGTTCGGCTCCGGACGAGCAGCGGCCTCCGCCCGCGCCGGCTCGGTCCGGCTCGCCTCTGCCCTTGCTGCCTCGGTCCTGGCTGCCTCGGCGCGGTTCGCCTCCTGGCGGCTCGCCACCCCCGCGGGCGGGGCCGCCGCATTGATCGCGCCCACCGCCTGCGGCACGGATGCCGCGCTGTCACGTGACGCCGCCTGCTGCGATGTCGCGGAAGCCTGCGCGGCGCGCAGCCGGTCCACGGCCTCGCTCAGACGCTGCAGCTCGCTCGGCTTGGCCGACGATTTCGTCGACAGGTCACCCAGGATCTTCTCGAGCCGGTCGAGACGCTCGGCGGACTTGTTGAGCTCGACGAGGCTGGTTTGATTGGTCTGGTCGAGGCTCGCCTTCAGCGCGGCGACATCATTGTCGATCCGCGCCACCGTCGCGCCAAGCGTGGAATCCGCAGCCTCGCCGGCGGTCGCATCGGCCACGTCACCACCGCCGGAGCGCGTGACGAATTTGGCGGTGACCAGACCACCGGCAACGCCGCCGACGACCATCGACAGCAACAGGATCGCGGCCATGGCCGGAAGGCCGAGCCTCCCGTTCGCGGCATGCGGAATCACGGCATGCGGAAGGGTCTGCGCCTGCGGAGGCGGCGACGCCCCAGCGGCGCGAGCTGCCGTCGCGGCGGCCGCCGGCTTGGGCGCCGCATCGACCTTGAACGGCTCGGTCTTGAACTTCGCCCTGGCCCAGGCTGCGGCCTTGTCGACGGCGGCAAGAGCACCAGCCTTGGTCAGCGGTCCGGCGACCGCCTGGACCGGCGTGACCGGACGCGGCGCGGACGCCTCTGGCTTGGCTGCGGATGCCGACTTGGCAACGGGCTCCGGCTTGGCAGCCGGCTCCGGTTTGACGGCCGGCTCGGGCCGGACGACGGCTTCCGTCTTGGTGGCAGTCACGGGCTTGATCGGCGCATCCGGCTTGATGGGCGCGTCCGGCTTCGGCGAGGTCGTAGCCATCGGACCCACCTTCGGCGCATTGGCCGCGAGCGTCGACAGCTTCGGCGTCTCGACCTTGAGGAGCTCGCCGGCCGCCGCCGCCTTGATCGGCTCCGATTTGACCGGTTCGGTCCTGATCAGATCCAGGATCGTCGAGGGAGATTTCGCAGCACTCGGGATCGCTCCGGCTTCGACCTTGCCCGGCGCCGTGCCCCTTGCCGCCTGCGACTTTGTCAGCTCGGGCTTGACCTTGTCGGACTTGCCCTTGTCGGATTTGACCAGGTCGAGCCGCGCAGGCTCGGGCTTGGCGCGCTCCAGCTTCACCGCCTCGATCTTGGCGGGCTCGATCTTGTCCGGCTCGGCCGTGACAACTTCGATCTTCGCCTGCTCGGGCTTGATCGTTCCGATCTCGGTGCCGGCCGTCATCCCGGTATTGATCGCAGAGCTGTTGATCGCTGGGCTGTTGAGCGCTGGGCTGTTGAGCGCAGACTTGGCGTCGGTCGTGGCGCCGTCCAATGCAACCGGTCCGGCCTTGGTGTCGAGCTGCGGCTCGGGCGCGGTCACCGCTTCCACGATTGCCGCCTTGGGGTCGATGCCCGGACGATCAGCCGCCGGCGCTTCGTGATCCGGCGCGATCATGGGCGGGGCGACCGCAGCGATCGCGGGCACCGCCGGATCGACTGCATCCGGGGAGGCGGATGTCGTCAGGGCCGGGTCGACGCTCGCACTGGCCGCGCCAGTCGTACCGGCCACGCCAAGGCTGGCCCGCTCGGGCTTTTGGTCGCTCACGTTCAGAGTCTCCGCATGACGTTGAGCACTTGGTAACCTTAGTTAGCGTTCGATTGATTGCCAAAATCTTACTTTTGCAGGGCTTACCTGAGTTTTAGGGATTCATACCGGGCGGATTTGCGCCGACAAAGTGGAGCAGATGTGGCGGGCGGTGCCCGAATATTCAGCTCTGGGGGCCCCATCCGGCAGCAGCACGCACGATTGGCACGCGGCGCAGCGTGGTCGACGCGGAGTCAAACAGAGCCGCTCTCGCGGCGCGATTGCACCCGAGCTTTGACCATCATTCCCTCCGCATCGGTCGGAGGGCGCAGGGAAGGCCGGGTGCCGACTGGCACCCGTGGCCCCCGTGCGGAAAGATTGCACGGGGCAGGAACCACAGGTTCAGCCGGAGCGACCCGGCCTTCCCTGCACGATGGCTTTACGGCTGCTTCGTAGTCTCCCCGGTGCGCCGGGCTTTCTGGTCACCGTCATCCGCACGAGGCGAAGCCTGCATGCGAACTTGGCATCGGCATCGGGATGCCAGGACCCTACGACTTGACCGTCCGTACCGCGCTTGCTCGCCGGCCCGCTTGCGCAAAGCCCCAAGCCCGATACGGCCACCGCTCCCCGCTGCTACGCCTCGTGACGATCGGCCGAAACGTCCCTCTTCATCGCAGGCGGGATGGCCGGGATCATCGTCGTGATTTGCCCGACGCGACAAGGCCGCCAACGTGCGACAAACTGGCTCGACGGGCAGTTTGCGCATGACGGGATTGCGGGAATTGCCCATCTTGCTGGGTGGAAGTGAAGGCGTTGTAGACGGATTCCAATTTGTGCAGTCCAGCACTGTCACCGCACATTTTGTGCAGCGTCACCGCAATCCGGTGGGGCGATTGACCATCCTGATCCCGCAGGACACTCGGGTAAGACGATTAAAGTGCACCATCCGATCGCTGAGAAGGGGGTTGTCTTTCCACACACGTTGCGGTTGATTTTCCGCATTGGGGGGAATGACGCGATGGGGATACTGTCCGGCAAGAAAAAATGGGAGAGCACGTTTCGGCTCCGGAGCCATCCCGGCGCCGGCCGAGGGGTTTTGACAGTGCTCTTTTGGCTATGGGGCAGCATCGGACTGCTGCTCAACGGCGGCAGCCTGATGGGCCTTACCGGATCGGTCGGCGTCGGCACGTCCGCCTATCTCACCGCCACCAGCTTAATATGGATCGGCGGAATGATCCTGTTCGGACTGGGTGCCCTCCTCTCTCACAACGATTTCGACGGCGAGCGGCCGGCGGACCCGGATGTCGGCGACCTGAACATCACGAGATAATTTACGATCTGAGCAGCTATTAAATGCTCTGGACTGCACCCCTCAAGTGAGACACGATAATCTCAGTGACAATGGGTAAAGTCATCGCATCGTGTTTTGCTTGAA
>NZ_JAUHHY010000008.1:25000-385231 GCF_032377435.1 Bradyrhizobium sp. SZCCHNS3002 | reverse complement strand
GGGGCCACCCCAACTTGCCAAAAACCCACAACAGTTGAGCCTCGCAATATGCGGAAGCTGAACCGGACAGTCGTGGGTCAAGCCCGGCCATGACGGTGAGTGTGGAGCGGGCTTCGTGCCCTACAGCTTGATCCCCAGCCGTGCCGCGGCCTGCGACACGTACTTCTGGGTCTGCTCGAACGCACCCTGCAGCGCTCGCGCCTTCGACATGTCGCTGATCTCTTGGAAATGCGCGGCGACCGCGTCCGGCGTCCACTCCTCCGGCGGCAGATTGATGCCCTCGCTCTCCAGGATCCTGATCACCGCGAACGAGCCCGCACCCGCACCCATGATGGTGCGCGTGGGCGCGTCCTCGCTGAGCAGATACTCCACCGCAGGCGTGATCGATTCCGGCTTCATCAGCTCCAGCGCCTGCGGCGGCAGCAGCTCCTCGGTCATGCGCGTGGCCGCGGTCGGCGAGATGATGTTGACGCGGATGTTGGTCTTGCGGCCCTCTTCCGCCAGCACGTTCATCAGGCCGACCATGCCGGTCTTCGCCGCGCCGTAATTGGCCTGGCCGAAATTGCCGAACAGGCCGGACGACGACGTCGTCATGACGATGCGGCCGTAGTTGCGCTCGCGCATGCCGTTCCACACCGCCTTGCAGCAGTAGAAGGTGCCGACCAGATGCACGTCCAGCACCTTGGCGAAATCGGCCACCTCCATCTTGGCGAACGACTTGTCTCTGAGAATGCCGGCATTGGCGCACATGATGTCGACGCTGCCCCACTCCTTGGTGGCGCGCTCGACCATCGCGGTGACCTGCTCGAAATTCGAGACGTCGGCACCGTCGGCCATCGCGGTGCCGCCGGCTTTGCGGATCTCCTCGACCACCGTCTCGGCAGCGGTCATCGAGCCGCCGGTGCCGTCGCGCGCGCCGCCGAAATCATTGACCACGACCTTGGCGCCGCGGCTCGCCAGTCCCAGCGCATGCGCGCGTCCGAGACCATTGCCTGCGCCGGTAACGATGGCGACGCGTCCGTCAAATCTGATTGCCATGATCTTTTCCTTCAGTGAGGTCGTCATGCCCGGGCCTGACCCGGGCATCCATCCACTTCGAAAGACTCTCAGTCTTGATGGATCGCCGGGTCACGCCCGGCGATGACGATGGGTGGGTTGTGACGAAGATTGTTAGCTCAGATAGATCAGCCCGATCCAGTCGGCGACCAGCGCGGGCTTGTCTTCGCCCTCGATCTCGACCGTGACATGGGTGCGCGACTGCAACTCCTTCGGCTTGCGCAGCGTGGCTTCCACCAGCACGAAGCGGCCGCGCACGCGTTTTCCCGATTTCACCGGCGAGATGAAGCGCAGCTTGTCGAAACCGTAATTAACACCCATCGCCGTGCCTTCGATCGCCGGCATGACCTCGTAGGACATCACCGACAGCAGCGACATGGTGAGGAAGCCGTGCGCGATGGTCGTGCCGAACGGCGTCGCCTTGGCCTTCTCCGGATCGACGTGGATGAACTGATGATCCTCGATCACGTCGGCATAGATATCGATGCGCTTCTGATCGAGCACGTGCCATGACGACACGCCGATCTCCTGGCCAACCATGGCCTGATAGGCTGCAAGCGAAATCGGCGGCTTCTTCCAGATCTGGTTCATGCGTTCCTACACCTCGTGCCCGGACGGCCTGGTCTTCAGCTCGGGGAAATCCTCTTCCTTGAACTCCGTGCCGCGCAGATGATCCGTGCGGTTGTCCTCGTGCTCCAGCCGGCGCAACTGCACGCGGCGGATTTTTCCGGAGATCGTCTTCGGCAGCTCGCTGACCAGCTCGAGCCGGCGGATCCGCTTGAACGGCGCGAGCCGCGCCTGGAGATGCGCGAAGATCGACAGCGCCGTCGCGCGCGAGCGCTCCGCGCCCGCCGTCAGCAACACATAGGCTTTCGGTATCGCGAGACGGATGGGATCCGGAGATGGCACAACGGCGGCCTCGGCCACGGCCTCATGCTCCAGCAGCACGCTTTCCAGCTCGAACGGCGAGATGCGGTAGTCGGACGATTTGAACACGTCGTCGGAGCGGCCGACGAAGGTGAGATAGCCGTCTTCGTCCTGGAACACGACGTCGCCGGTGCGATAGCGCGTGCCGTCGGCGCCGGACAGCTTGCCGTCATCGTTCTGATAGCCCTGCATCAACCCGGCCGGGCGCTCGGCCGTCAGCGCCAAGGTGATCTCGCCTTCACGCGCGGGATTGCCGTCGATGTCGGCGACCTCGACGCGGTAGCCCGGCAGCGGCCGGCCCATCGAGCCGATCTTCAGCGTCTGCCCCGGCGAGTTGCCGACGATCGCGGCGGTCTCGGTCTGGCCGTAGCCGTCGCGGATCGTCAGCCCCCAGGCGGCGCGCACCTGATCGATGACTTCCGGATTGAGCGGCTCGCCGGCGCCGCAGGCCTCGCGCAGGCTGACCTTGAAGTCGGCGAGATGCTCCTGGATGAACAGCCGCCACACCGTCGGCGGCGCGCACAGCGTGGTGACGCCGCAACGTTTGATGATCGCGAGCAGCCCCTTGGCGTCGAAGCGCGGCTGGTTGACGACGAACACTGTCGCGCCGGCATTCCACGGCGAGAAGAAGCAGCTCCAGGCATGCTTGGCCCAGCCCGGGGAGGAGATGTTGAGATGCACGTCGCCCGGCTGCAGGCCGAGCCAGTACATCGTGGAGAGATGGCCGACCGGGTAGCTGCGATGGCTGTGCCGCACCAGCTTCGGCTTGGCCGTGGTGCCCGAGGTGAAATAGAGCAGCATCGGATCATCCGGCTGCGTCGGCCCATCCGGAGTGAACGCCTCGGCCGTATCAGCCGCCTGCTCGAACGGCAGCCAGCCGGCAGGTGCCGCCGGCGCGCCGACGACGATGCGGACGAGATCATCGGCGCCGAGTTCGGCGAACTTCGCCACCTGATCCTGCGCGGCGACGACGGCTTTCGCGCGGCCGCGCTCGAGGCGATCACGCAACTCGTCGGTGGTCAGCAGTGTGGTCGCGGGGATCACGACGACGCCGAGCTTCATCGCCGCCAGCATGGTCTCCCACAGCGGCACGACGTTGCCGAGCAGCAGCAGCAGATGGTCGCCGCGTTTCAGCCCCTGCGCGCGCAGGAAATTCGCAACCTGGTTGGAGCGGCGCGACAGCGCGGCAAAGGACAGCTTGGTCTGGCGGTCCTGCGCGGCATCGAAGATCCATAACGCCGTGCGGTCGCGGCTCTCCGGATCGGATGCAAGCTCGGCATCGAACCAGTCGAGCGCCCAGTTGAAGGGCGCCGGATCGGGCCAGCGAAAACCCTGCACCGCGGCATCGTAGTCGGTGCGATGCGCCAGCAGAAACGCGCGTGCGTCCTTGAATGTCGTCATCAGGTGGTCCCGGCGAGCTTGCGGACGTGCTGAATGATCCCGGAGAAATCGACGCCACCATGGCCGGCGGCCTCGAACGCCTTGTAGATCTCCTGCGCGTGCTGCCCGAGCGGCGTCGCCGCGCCGGCGGCCTTGGCGGCGTCCTGCGACAGCGTGAGATCCTTCAGCATCAGCGCGGTCGCGAAGCCCGGCTTGTAGTCGTTGTTGGCGGGCGAGGCCGGCACCGGGCCCGGCACCGGGCAATAGGACGTCAGCGACCAGCACTGGCCCGACGAGGTCGAGGCGACGTCGAACAGCGCCTGATGCGACAGGCCGAGCTTTTCGCCTAGCGCAAAAGCCTCGCTGACCGCGATCATCGAAATGCCCAGGATCATGTTGTTGCAGATCTTGGCCGCCTGACCGGCGCCGGCGCCGCCGCAATGGACGATCTTCTTGCCCATCTTCTCCAGGATCGGCTGGGCCGCGGCGAACGCGCCCTCCTCGCCGCCGCACATGAAGGTGAGCGTCGCGGCCTTGGCGCCGCCGGTACCGCCCGACACCGGTGCTTCGACGGCGGCGATGCCGTGCTTGGCGGCCAGCGCATGCGCGGCGCGCGCGCTCTCGACGTCGATGGTCGAGGAGTCGATGATGACAGCGCCCTTGGACATCGCCGGCACGACCTCGTTCCAGACCGCCAGCACATGCTTGCCGGCCGGTAGCATGGTGACGACGGCGTCGGCCCCTTTGGCCGCCGCGACGGCGCTGTCGGCGATCTCGGCGCCATCGGCCTTGGCCTGCGCGCGCGAGGCTTCGACCAGATCGAATGCCACCACCTTGTGGCCGGCCTTGACCAGGTTGGCGGCCATCGGGCCGCCCATGTTGCCGAGGCCGATGAATGCGATCGTTGCCATGGTTCGTTCTCTCCCCTCGACCTGATTGTTATCTCGTTTGCGGAAAGGCCAGCTCGTCGGCGCCGATCTCAGCGAGATAGCGCGCCAGCATCTCCGGCGTCACCTGATCGACATCCGGCGGCGACCATTTGGGATTGCGGTCCTTGTCGATGATCGCGGCGCGGACGCCTTCGCGAAAGTCGTCGCTGCGGAACACTTCCAGCGCCGCACGATACTCGCGCACCAGGCATTCCTCCAGCGACGCCGCTCCGCGCGCCAGCCGCAGCAGCTTGAGCGTCACGACCATGCCGCGCGGCGACTTCTCCTTGAGCGTCTTCTGCGTCGCCAGCGCCAGCTCCGATCCATCCGCGTCCAGCGCCGCGAAGATGTCGTGCATGCTGTCCTGGGCAAACCAGGCGTCGATCTTGGCCTGCTGCGCAGCCACCGGCCCGGCCGTCTCGTCCGTTGCGAAGCCCGCGATCAGCCGATCGATCTCGATCGAGAGCGTGCCCGGCCGGACCTTGGTCAGAACCTCGCGCAGCGCCGGCCAGCTCGAAGTCGGCACGACGGCATCGGCAAAGCGCGCATGGATCGCATCGGGCCCGTTCATGGTCTGCCCGGTCAGGCCGAAATAGGCGCCGAGTTCGCCCGGCGCGCGCGACAACAGCCAGGTGCCGCCGACGTCGGGAAAGAAGCCGAGGCCGACCTCGGGCATCGCAAGCTTGGTTTTCTCGGTCACGATGCGGTGGCGGCCATGCGCCGACAGGCCGACGCCACCACCCATCACGAGCCCATCCATGTAGGCGACATAGGGTTTTGGGAACGCCGCGATGCGCGCGTTCATGATGTATTCCTGACGCCAGAACACCTTGCCAAGGTCGCCATTCACCTTCGAGCTTTCATAGAGCCCGCGAATGTCGCCGCCCGCGCAAAGTCCCCGCTCGCCCGCGCCTTCCAGCACGACAACCGCGACGGCCGGATCGACCTCGAACTGATCCAGCGCGGCGTCGATGCCCATCGACATCTCCAGCGTCATCGCATTGATCGCCTTCGGCCGGTTCAGCCGGATGATGCCGGCCGAGCCCTCGCGGCGGACGATCAGGTCGCCTTCGAGGACCTCGCTCATCGCGCGGCCTCGATCAGCTTGCGCGACACGATCAGCCGCATGATCTCATTGGTGCCTTCGAGGATCTGGTGTACGCGCAGGTCACGCACGATCTTCTCGATGCCGTATTCGCTCAAATAGCCGTAGCCGCCATGCAGCTGCAGCGCCTGGTTGGCGACCTCGAAGCCGACATCGGTACCGAAGCGCTTGGCCATTGCGCACAGCATGGTCGCGTCAGCATCCTTGCGGTCGAGCGCGGCCGCCGCACGCCAGACGAAGGTGCGCGCCGCCTCCAGCTCGATCGCCATGTCGGCGATGCGAAACTGCAGCGCCTGGAATTCGTCGAGCCGCTTGCCGAACGCCTTGCGCTCTTTCGTATAGGCCAACGTCTTGTCGAGCGCCGCCTGCGCACCACCGAGCGAGCACGCGGCAATGTTGAGGCGGCCGCCGTCGAGCCCGGCCATCGCGATCTTGAAGCCGATGCCCTCCTCGCCCAGCCGGTTGGCGACCGGCACGCGCGCATTCTCGAAGATCACGGCGCGGGTCGGCTGCGCATTCCAGCCCATCTTGCGTTCATTGGCACCGAACGACACGCCGGGGGTATTGGCGTCGATCACCAGCGTCGAGATGCCGCCGGGACCGTCTGCTCCGGTGCGCACCATAGCGACCAGGATGTCGGTCGCGCCCGCGCCGGAGATGAACTGCTTCTGCCCGTTGAGCACATAGTCGTCGCCGTCGCGCACCGCGCGCGTGCGCAGCGCCGCCGCGTCGGAGCCTGCGCCCGGCTCGGTCAGGCAATAGCTCGCGATCAGGTCCATGGCGCAGAGCTTCGGCAGGTAAGCTTGGCGCTGCGCCTCGGTGCCGAATGTGTCGATCATCCACGAGGCCATGTTGTGGATCGAGATGAAGGCCGAGACCGTGGGGCAGCCCGTCGCCAGCGCCTCGAAGATGAGCGCAGCGTCGAGCCGGCTCAGGCCGGAGCCGCCGACATCGTCGCGAATGTAGATGCCGCCCATGCCAAGGCTTGCGGCCTCGCGCATCACATCCACCGGAAAATGCTTCTCCTCGTCCCAGCGCAGCGCATGCGGGGCGATCTTCTCCGCGGCGAAGGCGCGCGCCATGTCGCGCACCGCGATTTGATCCTCATTGAGAGCGAACTGCATTCGTTCTCCGCGTTTCCTTAGATTTGTTGTTTGGCTTTGGCGCTGCTCCGAACTCCGTCATTGCGAGCGTAGCGACTTGTCCGCCGAAGCCTCTGGGCGGAGGCGGAAGCAATCCAGAATCTTCCCGCGGAGGCAGTCTGGATTGCTTCGTCGCTTCGCTCCTCGCAATGACGACGGCGAGAGTCCATCAAGGACCCTCAACTCACTTCATCAGCGGGATCGAGAACTCCGCGCCTTCCTTGACGCCGGACGGCCAGCGCGAGGTCACCGTCTTGGTCTTGGTGTAGAAGCGGATCGAATCCGGGCCGTGCTGGTTGAGATCGCCGAAGCCGGACTTCTTCCAGCCGCCGAAGGTGTAATAGGCGATCGGCACCGGGATCGGCACATTGATGCCGACCATGCCGACATTGACCTTGGCCGCGAAGTCGCGGGCCGCGTCGCCGTCGCGGGTGAAGATCGCAACGCCGTTGCCGTAATCATGCTCGGACGGCAGCGCCAGCGCCTCGGCATAGTCCTTGGCGCGCACGACCGATAGCACGGGTCCGAAGATCTCTTCCTTGTAGATCCGCATGTCCTTGGTGACGTTGTCGAACAGGCAGCCGCCCATGTAGAAGCCGTTCTCGTAGCCCTGCATCTTGAAGCCGCGACCGTCGACGGCGAGCGTCGCGCCCTCCTTGACGCCGATCTCGACATAGTTCTTGACGCGCTCGACCGCCTCGCGGGTCACCAGCGGACCGAAATCGGCCGACGGATCGACGGACGTGCCGATCTTGAGGCTTTCGACGCGCGGGATCAGCTTATCCATCAGCCGATCGGCGGTGGTCTTGCCGACGGGCACCGCGACCGACACCGCCATGCAGCGCTCGCCGGCCGAGCCGTAGCCGGCGCCGATCAGCGCGTCGACCGCCTGGTCGAGATCGGCGTCGGGCATGATGATGGCGTGGTTCTTGGCGCCGCCGAAGCACTGGCAGCGCTTGCCGTGGGCAGCGGCGCGCTCATAGATGTACTGCGCGATCGGCGACGAGCCGACGAAGCCGATCGCCATGATGTCCGGATCCTCGAGGATGGCGTCGACCGCCTCCTTGTCGCCGTTGACGACGTTGAGGATGCCCGGCGGCAGACCGGCCTCGATCATCAGCTCGGCGAGCTTCATCGGCACGCCCGGATCGCGCTCCGAGGGCTTCAGGATGAAGGCATTGCCGCAGGCGATGGCAGGGGCGAACTTCCACATCGGAATCATCGCCGGGAAATTGAACGGCGTGATGCCGGCAACGACACCGAGCGGCTGGCGCATCGAATAGATGTCGATACCCGGGCCCGCGCCTTCGGTATATTCGCCCTTCATCAAATGCGGAATGCCGCATGCGAACTCGACGACCTCGAGCCCGCGCTGGATGTCGCCCTTGGCATCGGGAACGGTCTTGCCGTGCTCACGCGCGAGCAACTCGGCGAGCTGGTCATAATCGCGCTGGGCGAGTTCCAGAAACTTCATCATCACGCGCGCGCGGCGCTGCGGATTGGTGGCGGCCCAGGCCGGCTGCGCAGCCTTGGCGTTCTCGACCGCGGCCCGGAGCTCGGCGCGCGAGGCCAGCGCGACCTTGGCCTGAACATCGCCGGTCATGGGCTCGAAGACATCGGCCGTCCGTCCGGACGTGCCCTTGACCTCTTTGCCGCCAATGAAATGACCGATCGAACGCATGGGGTATCCTCCGCAGGGGTAAGCAGTGCCGATTTGGCCGGCATCTTGCAGTCTTTGCGGCGTTTGGGAAGGGTCTAGGCGCTGATCGGCGCTGCGAAAATGCAGCCCCTTCGCTCGGTCGGCACGATCACGGCAGACCCCGCGACGTGCAGCGTGCCGCGTCCAGCATCCGACCCCACACGAGGGATCAGCGCTTTGCGGCGGCCGTCTTCTTCGCAGGCCTGTTCGCGGGCGTTCGCGCGGGGGATTTCCCCGCCGGTCCGCCGCCACTGGCGACGGCCAGCGCCACCTCGCGCCCGGAGCTCAGAATATCGTCGGACAATTCGCCGCTGCCGGTCAGTCGCGCCATCACGAGCGTCCCCGTCAGCGTCGCAAGCATCGCCGAAGCGCGCTTTCGCGCCGTCCTGGCCGGAACGTCGACGATGTACTCGGCGAACAGGTCGATCAGCTCTTCCAGCTTCGCGGCAAAAGCCTTGCGGGTCTTGGCGCTCTCACGGGCGATTTCCGCCCCGAGCGCAGGAACCGCGCAGCCGTGACCGACATCGTCACGATGCCCCGCGGACAGATAGCCATCGACGATCGCCGCAAGCCGCTTCTGCGGCGGCAACTGGTCCAGCAGCTTGCGCCAATGCTCCATCGAACGGTCGATCGCATAACCGAACGCCTCCACCACCAGCGCCTCGCGCGAATCGAAATGCGCGTAGAAGCCGCCGTGAGTCAGTCCGGCCTCCTTCATCAGGTCGGCAACCCCGACGCCGTGAGCGCCGCGCTCGCGCAGCCGCACCGATGCCTTGCGCACGATCCGCGCGTGGGTTTCCGCCTTGTGTTCCGGAGAGTAGCGCATTGCCGTCCCATTGAATGTCTGCGGTCATACTATAACAGCTCTGCGTCCTGCTCGCTGCAGCTATTTGATGAATTCGAGTTGATCTAAATCAACTTCGCTGGCCTGATTTATTCCCGGCACACCCCTGTTGCCCAGGAACCCGACGAGGACGACGATGGACATGCTCAATTCCCACTGCGGCGTGAGTCGTGACGGCCCCGGCGTGGTCCGGCTGACGATCTGCAATGCCGGCCCGCTCAACATTCTCGGTTCGGCGGCGATTCTCGACGTGGAAGCCGGCCTGCAATCACTCGCCTCCGATGCCGGCATTCGCGTTCTCGTTTTGGCCGGCGAAAGCGGGAAGAGCATGATCGGCGGCGCCGACATCAAGGAGATGGCGACGCTGGACCAGGCGTCGGCGGAAACGTTCATCTCGCGACTTGCCGGGCTCTGCGAAGCGGTGCGACATTTTCCTGTCCCCGTGATTGCGCGGATGCCGGGGTGGTGCCTGGGTGGCGGATTGGAGGTCGCAGCAGCCTGCGATATCCGCGTCGCGGGGCATGATGCCAAGTTCGGCATGCCCGAGGTGCGTGTCGGCATCCCGTCGGTCATTCATGCCGCGCTGTTGCCACGTCTCATCGGCTGGGGCCGCACGCGCTGGCTGCTGATGACCGCCGAGACGATCGACGCGCCGACCGCGCTCGCCTGGGGCCTCGTCGATGCCGTCGCCGCCGAGGGAGAACTCGACATCGTGGTCGAGAAGGCCGTGGCATCCCTGCTCGCCTGCGGCCCCGAAGCGCTGCGGACTCAGAAGGCCCTGCTGCGGCAATGGGAGGAGCTGCCGCTGAAGGAGTCGGTCGAGATATCGATCGGCGCCTTCGGACGGTCGTTCCTGACCGATGAGCCAAAACGGCTGATGCAACATTTCATCGACCGCAAGCGATAGCAATTTCCTCCAAGTCTCGGCTCTCGGAGCCCGGCAGTCTTGCGCCAGCTTCACGATGGTTCAGCAGGGATCGCCGGGGTTTCCTTTTGCGAGACGCTATTATATGATGGTCATCATCTTTTATCAGGGAGCCTGTCATGGCCTCATCCGATTCCGTCGTGATCCTGTCCGCCGCCCGCACTCCGTTGGGCCGTTTCATGGGCGAATTGTCACCGCTGAGTGCGAACAAGCTCGGCGCGCACGTGATCGGATCGGCGCTCGAACGCGCCACCGTCTCGCCCGATGCGGTCCAGGAGGTGTTCATGGGCAACGTACTGTCGGCCGGCCAGGGCCAGGCTCCGGCACGGCAGGCCGCGCGCGGTTCCGGCCTGCCGGACGCCACGGGCGCCACCACGATCAACAAGGTCTGCGGCTCCGGCATGAAGGCGACGATGTTGGCGCTCGACATCATTCGGGCGGGCTCCGCCGAGATCGTCGTATCAGGCGGCATGGAGAGCATGAGCAACGCGCCGTATCTGCTGACCAAGGCGCGCGGCGGCTATCGTGCCGGCCACGACCGGATCCTCGATCACATGATGCTGGATGGCCTGGAGGACGCCTATGAGACCGGACGCTCGATGGGCGATTTCGGCGAGGCCACGGCCGAGGCCTATCAGTTCACCCGCGCCGACCAGGATGCCTACGCCATCGAGACGCTGACGCGTGCGCGCAAGGCGGTCGAAGGCGGGGCATTCAAGGCCGAGATCGCCCCGATCACGATCGTCGAGAAATCCGGCCCCCGCCTGGTCGTCAATGACGAGCATCCGCTGAAGGTCGATCCGGCGAAGATCCCGGCACTGAAGCCGGCGTTCCGCAAGGATGGCACGATTACGCCCGCGGCGTCCTCCGCGAATGCGGATGGTGCTGCGGCACTCGTGCTCGCCACGCGATCGCGTGCCGACCGCGACGGGCTGCCTGTCCTCGCGGAGATCAAGGGCCACGCCACGCACAGCCAGGAGCCGCAATGGTTCACGACGGCGCCGATCCCGGCGATCCGGAAGCTGCTCGACAAGGTCGGCTGGCAGGTCGAGGATGTCGACCTGTTCGAGATCAACGAGGCGTTTGCGGTCGTCGCTATGGCCGCGCAGCGCGACCTCGGCATTGCGCGCGACCGGCTGAACGTCAACGGCGGCGCCTGCGCACTCGGCCATCCGATCGGCGCCACCGGCGCGCGGCTGATCGTGACGCTGCTGCATGCGATGCAGGCCCGTGGACTGAAGCGCGGTGTCGCCGCGCTATGCATCGGCGGCGGCGAGGCGACGGCGATCGCGCTCGAGCGACCGTGATGTCCTGAATCGAGGGAACTTAGCCATTTATGTCGTCGACGCGTCCTGGCAAAATGGGCGCAATCATCATCGGACTGAGAAGCACATGATCTCGAACCGGCTCGCGGCAGCACTCGCACGGCGCAACATCCACTATGGCTGGGTCATGGTGGCCGTGACATTCTTTACGGCCCTGGTGTCGGCCGGCACGGTGGGGGCGCCGGGCGTGTTCATCGTGCCCCTCCAGCAGGAGTTCGGCTGGAGCACCGCCGAGATCTCCTCGGCACTCTCCATCCGCTTCGTGCTGTTCGGGCTGATGGCCCCGTTCGCCGCCGCCTTGCTCAACCGCTATGGCCTGCGCAACATCACGTTGCTGGCCCAACTGATCGTGGTCACTGCGCTGCTTTCGTCGTTGGCGATGAGCCAGGTCTGGCACCTCGTGCTGCTGTGGGGCGTCGTGATCGGCATCGGCACTGGCATGACCGCCTTGGTGCTGGGCGCGACCATCGCCACGCGCTGGTTCGTCGCGCGTCGCGGCCTCGTGGTCGGGGTTCTCACCGCCAGCGTCGCCACCGGACAGCTGGTGTTCCTGCCGCTGCTCGCCAGCCTCACCGAGCGGCTCGGCTGGCGCGTCGCGCTTGCGCTCGTCTGCATCGCGCTCGGCGTGTCCGCGACCGCCGTGCTGCTCTTGATGCGCGACCGGCCGAGCGACCTTGGCCTGCGCCCGTACGGCGACAAGGGCACCGAGCCGATCGCAACGCCCGCGCCCGTCACGACGCCGATCCTGACGGCTGCGCTCGGCACCCTCCGCGACGCGGCGCGCGCGCCGGTGTTCTGGATGCTGTTTGCGACCTTCTTCATCTGCGGCGCCTCGACCAACGGCCTCGTCCAGGTGCATCTGATCCCGATGTGCCTCGACTTCGGCATCCCGCAGGTCCAGGCCGCCAGTCTGCTCGCCGCGATGGGCATGTTCGACTTCGTCGGCACGATCGTGTCGGGCTGGCTGTCCGACCGCTACGACAATCGCTGGCTACTGTTCTGGTACTACGGCCTGCGGGGGCTCTCGCTGCTGTTCCTGCCGTTCACCGACTTCTCGTTCTATGGCCTGTCGCTGTTCGCGATGTTCTACGGCCTCGACTGGATCGCCACCGTGCCGCCGACGGTGCGGCTGACTGCGCAGCGGTTCGGGCCCGAGCGGGCCAACCTGGTGTTCGGCTGGGTGTTCGCCGGACATCAGCTCGGCGCCGGCACCGCCGCATTCGGCGCGGGCCTGTCGCGCACGCTGTTGCAGAGCTATCTTCCGGCATTCTTCACCGCCGGCGCGCTCTGCATCGTCGCAGCCCTGCTCGCGCTCGCGATCGCGCGGCAGGCCAAGCCTGCCGCGGCGTGAGCTCACGGCCGCGTCGTCATCGCCGTCGGCGGCCCCGGCGTGCGCAGCGGCTCGGCGAGACGCGCGAACTCGCACAGCAGCGCGCGCGTCTTGCGGGGATCGATGATCTCCTCGACCCAGAACTTCTCGGCGGAGCGGAACGGCGAGCGCAGCTTGGTCAGCCGCTCCTCGATCTCCTTCAGCTTCGCCTTCGGATCAGGCGCGGCATCGATCTCGGCGCGATAGGCCGCCTCGATGCCACCCTCGAGCGGCAGCGAGCCCCAATGGGCCGACGGCCAGGCATAGCGGATCGAGAAGCGATCGGCCGGCTGATGCACGACGCCGGCGACGCCGAAGTTGTTGCGCACGATCACCGTGCACCACGGCACCGTCGACTGGTTGACCGCGGCCATCGCGCGCACGCCGTGGCGGATGGTCGCCGCCTTCTCCGCCTCCAAACCGACCATGAAGCCCGGGCAGTCCATCAGGTAGACGATCGGCAGATGGAAGGTCTCGGCGAAGTCGACCCAGCGGATCACCTTCTGGCAGGCGTCAGCGGTCCATGAGCCGCCGTAGTGATAAGGATCGCTCGCCAGCACCATCACCGCACGGCCTTCGAGCCGGGCGAGGCCGACGATGAGCGGGCGGCCGTAATTCTGTGACACCTCGAAGAACGAGCCGTTGTCGACGACGGACTCGATGATCGGGCGCATCTTGTAGACGCGGCGGCGATCCCGCGGCACGGCGCTGATCAACTGATCGTCCGTGCGCTGCGGATCGTCGGTGCAGGGCAAGGTCGGCGGCAGCTCATGGACCGACGACGGCAAATAGGACAGGAAGCGGCGCGCGCAGGCGAACGCTTCCGCCTCAGTGTCGACCGCGTGGTCGACGCCGCCCGCCTTGGTCTGGATGTCGGCGCCGCCGAGCTCCATCTTGCCAAGGTCCTGGCCCAGCCGCTTCACCACCGGCGGACCGGCGACGAACATCGCCGACTGCCTGGTCATGACGGAGTAGTGGCTCGCCGCGAGTCGCGCTGCGCCCAGGCCGGCAACCGAGCCGAGGCCGAGCGCGACCACCGGGACCAGCGACATGTTCTCGGTCGTGTAGCGGTACCAGCGATTGCCGCCGATGCCGCCAGGCAGGTTCGCCGCGCCCTTGGTCTCGATGGTCTTGACCGAGCCGCCGCCGCCGGAGCCTTCGATGATGCGGATGATCGGCAGACGGAAGTCGTGCGCCATCTCCTCCGCCATCAGCGGCTTGGCGGCGATCGACGCATCGGCCGAGCCGCCGCGCACGGTGAAATCGTCACCGACCACGACCACGGTGCGGCCGTCGACGCGCGCGCGCCCGAACACGCAATTCGCAGGCGTGACGTGCTTGAGCTCGCCCTGCTCGTCATACTCGCCGAGGCCGGCGACCGCGCCGATCTCGTGAAAGCTGCCGGGATCGACGACCCCGTCGATGCGCTCGCGAACGGTGAGGCGGCCCTGGTCGTGCTGACGCTTGACCTTGTCAGGCCCGCCCATCTCCCGCGCGAAGGCTTCGCGCCGGGCCAGTTCCTCGAGCTCCGGCTGCCAACTCATTCGTTCCCCCTGCCCCGGTGATGGTCTTGTTCTTATGGTTGGTCTTCGCGTTCACCTGGAGCGGTTTTCTGTCCATCCGGTTGTTGAAGACGTCGGCTTCGGCGCCCTGCAATAGCGCCGCGATGCTGCGGCCCAGCTCGCGCATCGGCTGGGCGACCTCGTCGTGCAGCCGCTGCTCGTCGTACATCGCCGACAACAGCCCGATCGTGAGCACGACATAGGTCTGGTATTGCGGCGACCACAGCGGCAGCGCGACGCCGTTGATGTGAGCACTCCACAGGCCGCAGGCCACGACGTAGCCGTGCTCCTTGAGAAACTGCCTGTTGTGCTCGAGGCGTGGCCGCAGCAGCTTGGCCGCGTCCGGCATCTCGCGCTCCATCTCGGCCAGCAGGGCGTCGCCGACCTCCGGCTCGAGCGCGGCGACATAGGCATGCCCGGCCGCGGTCGAGGCCATCGAGATGCGGCTGCCGGTGGTCTCATGCAGGCCGAGCGCGTTGGCGGCGCGGCCGAACTCGAGATAGACGAGGTGGAAGCGGTCGGGAATCACGAAGCCGACCGTTCCGGGCAACTGCTCGGCGACGTCCTGCAGCCGCTGCCGGATCAGATTGCGCAACTGCAAGCCGCGGGTCATCGACGTGCTCATCGCCACCGCGCTCGGGCCGATGCGGTATTTCTGATCGCGCGGCAGGTAGACCAGCTGGCCCATGCGGGTCAGCGTGTGCGTGAGCCGCGACACCGTCGACCGCGGCAGACCGCAGCGGTTGGAGATTTCGAGGTTGCCGAGCCGCGCCTCGTGCCCTTCGAAACAGCGAAGCACGTCGAACGCCCGCGACACCACCTGAATGACCTCGCCCTCGCCGGCGAGATCTCCGGGCAGCATGCTGCCCCTGCTCAATCGCTCAGACCGTCGTCCCATCCGTTTCCCACCAATTCCGTCATGCGGAATGATATTCCGCTTATCGAACAAGCTAGCCCAGCCATTTTGCCGTCACAACAGTAGACCGTCTCTAAAAGCCACCGTTCTTCAGCGTGTTGGCACAAGACTCGACGCCCTCGCACAATCGGCAGCGGGATGCGGGAGTAACGATCATC
Organism: Bradyrhizobium sp. SZCCHNS3002; assembly: GCF_032377435.1. Taxonomy (NCBI): domain Bacteria; kingdom Pseudomonadati; phylum Pseudomonadota; class Alphaproteobacteria; order Hyphomicrobiales; family Nitrobacteraceae; genus Bradyrhizobium; species Bradyrhizobium sp. SZCCHNS3002. The sequence continues at coordinate 369,894 of NZ_JAUHHY010000008.1, read as the reverse complement.
GCCGGTTCCAAATGGCGGTACCGGAGCGCTGGCTTTCGATCGGCATCCCCTCCTGCGCATGGCAACACCGGGCGGTCATCACGCCCGCGAGCCCGCTCAAACGGTGGGCAGCGGCAACATTTGACCAGCCTTGCGACAAGTGTGGGCTGGCTGCGCCCTCGCGGCTGCGACATAACCGGCGCGAGACCTTGTTCCCGCCGAGCTTCCGATGACCACCCACCCCACGCCGATCAGAAATCCTCAGCATTGGGCGACGGCCGCCATGCCGCCGCTGCAGCGCTTCCTGTCCGCATGCCATGCCGACTTCTGGCCCGATCATGACGGAGCCGTCGCGAACTACATCCCCGAGCTCGGCAAGGCCGACCCGTCGCATTTCGGCATCAGCCTCGCCACGCTCGACGGCCACATCTACGAGGTCGGCGACAGCCGTGTGCCGTTCACGATCCAGTCGATGTCGAAGCCGTTCGTGTTTGCGCTCGCGCTCGATACGCTCGGCTCCGACGAGGTCGAGCGCGTGATCGGGGTCGAGCCGTCGGGCGATCCCTTCAATTCGATCCGGCTCAATGCGCAGAACCATCCGTTCAATCCGATGGTCAATGCCGGCGCGATCGCCTGCAGCGGCCTGATCCGCAAGGCACGGCACGACGACGCCTTCGAGACCATCCGCGACGCGCTCGGCCGCTTCGCAGGCCGCGAGCTCGATGTCGACGACGCGGTGTTCGCATCGGAAGCCGCCACCGGCGATCGCAACCGCGCGATCGCCTATCTGCTGCGGACGTCGGAGGTCATCAGGGAGCCTGTCGACGAGGTGCTCGCGGTCTACTTCCGACAATGCGCCGTGCTCGTCACCGCGCGCGACTGCGCGATCATGGCGGCGACGCTCGCCAATCGCGGCGTCAATCCGGTCACCGGCGAGCAGGTGGTGACGCCCTATGCGGTGTCGCGCACGCTGTCGGTAATGACCTCCTCGGGCATGTATGACTTCGCCGGCGAGTGGATCTACCGCGTCGGCATTCCCGCCAAGAGCGGCGTGGGCGGCGGCATCCTGGCAAGCCTGCCGGCGCGGCTCGGCCTCGGCAGCTATTCGCCGCGGCTTGACGGCCACGGCAACAGCGTGCGCGGCATCAAGGTCTGCGAGGCGCTGTCGGCGCATTACGGCCTGCACATGCTCAACCGCTCCGACGATGCGCGCACCACGATCATCGCCGACTACGACATCGGCGCCAGCCCGTCGCGGCGCAGCCGCCGCGCCCAGGAGCGCACCATCCTCGCCGCGCATCCCGACGCGGTGCGCGTGCTCGAGCTGGTCGGCACGCTGTCCCTCTCCAACGTCGACTACGTCTCGCGCCAGCTTGCGGCGGGCACGCGACCGCAATTCGTCATCGTCGACCTCCATCGCGTCACCGCGATGACGCAAGCCGGCCTGCGCCTGCTCTCCGAGCTGTTTCACGAGCTGGCCGACTTTCACGTCACCGTCGTGCTGTCGGGCATCCGCCGCAGCTCGCCGGAATGGCAGGAGATCGCGGCCCGCACCGGCGACATCAAGAACGTGCGCGACTTCTACCTGCTCGACACCGCGATCGAATGGGCCGAGGACCAGATCGTCTATCGCTATGGCGGGGCGATCGACTTCCTCGAAACCACCGAGCTCGCCGAGCAGCCGCTGCTTGCGGGGATCACCGAAGACGAGCGCCACGAGCTCGCGGCGCTCGCAACCATCCGGCACTATCAGCAGGGCGAACGCATCCTGGCGGCCGGCGATGCGGCGGCCTCGCTGTTCTTCCTGCGCTCCGGCGTCGTCCACGTCACCCTGCCCGACGGCATCCGGCTGGCGACGCTGACGGCAGGGCAATGCTTCGGCGAGATGGCGTTGCTTGAGCCCGCGCGCTCCGCCGACGTCGTCGCTGATTTCTCCGCCACCGCCTTCGAGATCTCGCTGGTGGATTTCGAACGTTTCCGCGTGCGACATCCGAAAGCCGGCGAGCGCATCATGCGCAATCTCGCGCAACTGCTGGCCGAGCGTCTGACAATCGCCAATGCGCGGCTCAACCTGCTCGCGGCAGACTGATTTCGCTGCATCGGCCTTCGTCATCGACGTGTCGCACGCGGCCGAAGCAGACAAATACGCAAGGTTGCATTTCACAGCAGTTAGTAGTTCCGGTCGATATCTTTCATCACTCGTATTTGTACGGGCTCGCCCAAACGTTACCGGGACTCGGTCGCAGGACAACCATAAGCGAGCCCAATTCGCGCCGCATTACCCGACGATGTTCTGAACCGTCGATGAACGCCGAGTGGGGACTCGCAAAGCGGACATCGAAGTGGGGTGTTCCGAGTAAAATTCCAGCCGACGTAGCGTGTGTAATTGCGCCACGGAGAGTCGTGTCCAGTGTCCAGGGAGGAAACGGCATGAAGGAAGCCACTAAGAGGGCAACGTCGGAGGCACTCGCGCATATGCTGGCGGTGACGTCCATGATCGTCATCGCCAGCGTCCTGTTCTACGGGCGATGAAGGGCTGTCTGGAGGTTCTGCGTCGCAGTTTCTTCATCGCCCGTAGGTAGGGTTGTGAGCTTGATTGCTCACGCGAACGACCGAGTTGAGTTGCGTTTGAGTTAGTGAGCGTAGCGTAACAGTATTGCGTCAATCGCGCGGCGATCCGGGTCGGGACGAATTTGTGATGCGTATCGTCCCGCCTCGGCCGCCCGCGGTCGGCCTCTCCCCCGACGTCGCCCTGTTTTCCATCATCATTTGGCTTTCCCGAAGTAAGGCACGATGCCGCCTGCGAAGGTGACGAAGCGGGCCGTGACGGGATCACCGATCGCAAGTTCGTGGTCGCCATGGGCCATGATGCGAAAGCCCTCGCGCATATCCACCAGCACGATGTTGTAGGGCACGTGCGCGCGCGTCTCCGGCGTCGCCGCGCGGCACACGAGTGATGCCGCATAGATGGTGCCTTCACCCGTCGCCGCGTGGTCGGTCAGCGCAAGCGAGCCGCAGGCCGCGCAGAAGTCGCGGCGGAAATACTGCAGGTGGGCGCAGCACGCGCAGCGCTGAAAGCGAATCGCTGCAACACCCCTGGTCCAGTCCGCCGATTCGCTCATCGCACACGCTCCCAGAACATGCTGACATGCGACGACAGCACGCCGCCATCGCCGTGCAGCAGCGCCAGCTCTGCTTCGCGTACCTGGCGAGGTCCGGCGCGCCCCGTCATCTGCAGATGCGCTTCGCTCAGATGCGCCATGGCGCCGCCGACGCCGCAATGGCCGTAGCTCAAGAGGCCGCCATGGGTGTTGAGCGGCACGGCGCCGTCGCGGCCGAAATGACCGGCCCTGACCCGCGCCGCCGCCTCGCCGCGGCCGGCCAGGCCAAGATCCTCGAGCAGCATGCAGAGCGTGATGGTGAAGCTGTCATAGACGGCGGCGTAGTCGACGTCCTTGATGTCCACACCCGCTGCTGCCTTCGCCTTCGCGATCGCAATCTCGGCGCCGAGCGCGCTCAGGGCCGGCGCCGCCGTGACGTGCTGATGCGTGTGCGCCTGGGCGCAGCCGCGCACGCGCACCGCCGTCGCTCCGGTCGGCTCGCGGCTGATGATGATGGCGGCGCCGCCGTCGGAGACCGGACAACAGTCGAGCAGCTTCAGCGGCCGCGCGACCGGCTTCGATGCCATGACGTCGGCCACCGTGATGGACTCGTGAAATTGCGCACCGGGATGATCCAGCGCGTGCGTCCGCATCAGGACGGCGAACTCCGCGAGATCCTGTTCGGTGACGCCGTATTCGTGCATGTAGCGCGAGGCGACGAGGCCGTAATAGGCAGGGATCGTCGGCCCGAGCGGCAACTCATAGTCGGGATGGCCGACTTGCGCCAGCGCCTGGATCGAGGCGTCGCGGCTCTGCCCGGTCAGGCGGTTCTCGCCGGCGACGACGAGCATGTGTCTGACGACGCCGGCTTCGACCAGATGATGCGCCAGCATCACCATCGCGAGGCCGGTGGCGCCGCCGACCTGCACGGCGTGGGCATAGGAGGGCGTGATGCCGAAATGCTCGGCGAACACGGTGGCAAGCATGATGTGCGGCGACACCGTGGAATAGCCGCACAGGATGCCGTCGATGTCACGCCGTGTCAGCCCGGCATCGTCGAGCGCAAGCTGCGCGGCCAGGCTCATCAGGTCGAGCGAGGAGCGGCCGTCGTGACGGCCGAACGAGGTGAGGCCGGTGCCGGTGATGTAGGTCATCGTGCCACTCGCTCCCCCGTCATTCCGGGGCATCGCGCAGCGATGAACCCGGAATCTCGAAATGAGAGACGATCGTGCACGACAAGCTCGAGATTCCGGGTTCGCGACTTCGTCGCGCCCCGGAATGACGAGGTCTGACGTACAGAGTCTATTTTTGATCGAGGACGATGCTCCGAGGACAACTGCGCTCCCCTCCCCCTTGCGGGGAGGGGTTGGGGGTGGGGGTAGCCACACAACGAGTCTTTGTGGGGTACCCCCCTCCCTGCCCCTCCCCCACAAGGGGGGAGGGAATGCTGGCATTGTGCGTCCATCACGCCTGCGTTCGCCATCTCAGTGCAATTCATCCTCAATACGATTTCGGCAGGCCGAGGACCTTTTCGGCGATGAAGCTCAGGATCAGTTGCGGGCTGATTGGGGCAATGCGGGGGATCAGGGATTCGCGCAGGTAACGTTCGACGTGGTACTCGCGCGCGTAGCCGAAGCCGCCGTGAGTCATCACCGCCTGCTCGCAGGCGTGGAAGCCGGCCTCTGCAGCGAGATATTTGGCGGCGTTCGCCGCTGGCCCGCACGCCATGCCCTGGTCATATTGCCAGCCGGCCTGCAGCACCATCAGCCAGGCCGCCTCCAGCTCCATCCAGTTCTTGGCCAGGGGATGCTGGATGCCCTGGTTCTGGCCGATCGGGCGGTTGAACACGTTGCGCGTCCGCGCATAGGCTGACGCGCGCGACAGCGCGAGCTGGCCGAGGCCGACGGCTTCGGCCGCGATCAGGATTCGCTCCGGGTTCATGCCGTGCAGGATGTAGTCGAAGCCCCGGCCCTCCTCGCCCAGCCTATCCTCGACTGGAATTTCAAAATCCTCGAAGAACAGCTCGTTGGAGTCGACCGGCTTGCGGCCCATCTTCTCGATCTCGTGCACCTTGATGCGGCCGCGATCGAAATCGGTGTAGAACAGGCTGAGCCCATGGGTCGGGCGCTGCACCTCCTCGAGCGGCGTGGTCCGCGCCAGCAGCAGGATCTTCTCGGCGACCTGCGCGGTCGAGATCCACACCTTCTGGCCGTTGACGATGTAGCGGTCGCCCTTGCGCACGGCGCGCGTCTTGAGCTGTGTGGTGTTGAGGCCGGTGTTCGGCTCGGTCACGGCGAAGCACGCCTTCTCGCTGCCATCGACGATGCGCGGCAGCATCCGCGCGCACTGCTCTTTGGTCCCGAACACGACGACCGGATTGAGCCCGAACACATTCATGTGGATCGCCGAGGCACCGGACATGCCGGCGCCCGATTCCGCGATGGTCCGCATCATGATCGCGGCATCGAGGATGCCGAGACCGGAGCCGCCATACTCCTCGGGAATGCAGATGCCGAGCCAGCCGGCCTCGGCCAGCGCCTTGTGGAAGTCGGCGGGAAAACCGCCCTCCTTGTCCTTCTTCAGCCAGTAGGCGTCGTCGAAGCGCGCGCAGATTTTGGCCACCGCATCACGGATCGATTCCTGGTTGGCGGAGAGCGCGAAATCCATCGTCTCACTCCCTGGCAGGCGCCGGCGTGGTCACGCCGTCGCGGATCATCGCGGCGATCTCCTCGTCCGAGAAACCAAGCTCGTGCAGGATCTGCGCGCCATGCTCGTTCGGCCGCGCCGCCAGACGCTGCGGCTCGGCCTTGGTCTCGGACCAGGTCGCGGAAACGCGGGTGCTGCGGATCGGGCCTTCGGTCGGATGTTCGACCACGGGAAAGAAATCGGTCGCCACGAGGTGCGGATCGTTCAGCAGGCTTTCGAGATCGTGCATCGGCATCACCGGAATGTCCGCCTTGTCCAGCAGCGCGGTCCATTCCGCCGTGGTGCGCGTCTCGAAGATGCGCGCGAGCTCGGCATAGACGATGTCGATGTTGGCGGCGCGACGGGCGAAGCTGTTGAAGCGGTCATCAGCCCGCAGGTCGGTGCGGCCGGATGCCGCGAAGAATGCGTCCCATTGCTTGTCGTTGTAGACGATCACGCAGATGTGGCCGTCGGCGGTCTTGTAGGGCCGGCGGTCCTGCGACAGATGCCGGGCGTAGCCGCCGCGGTCCAGCGGCGGCTCATAGGTGAGACCGCCCATGTGATCGCCCATGATGAAGGCCGACATGGTCTCGAACATCGGCACGTCCAGGCGCTGGCCGCGGCCGGTGCGGTCGCGATGCACAAGGCTGGCGCAGATTGCGCCGACCGCCGTCAGGCCGACGATGCGGTCGACCAGGGCATTCGGCACATAGCGCGGCGTGCCGTCTCCGGCGACGGCCATCAGGTGAGACAGCGCCGCCCCGCCCTGGATCAGGTCGTCATAGGCCGGCTTGGCCGCATAAGGTCCGTTCTGGCCGAAGCCGAACACGCCGGCATAGACCAGCCCTGGATTCAGCGCGGCGACCACCTCGTAGCCGAGGTTCAGCCGTGCCATCGCCTGCGGACGGATGTTGTAGAGCAGGACGTCGGCATCCTTGACCATGCGCAGCACGGCTTCCCGTCCCGCCGGCTTCTTGAGGTCGAGGCAGATCACGCGCTTGCCGCGGTTGGTGTTGAGGGTCACCGGCCCCATGCCGGGATGACGCCAGGGGCCGATCTTGCGGGTGACGTCGCCGTCGGGTGATTCCACCTTGATCACGTCGGCGCCGTAGTCGCCGAGCGTCTGGGCGGCATACGGCCCCATCAGCACGGTGGTCATGTCGATGACCTTGATGCCGGCAAGCGGTCCCATCGCGGCGTCAGCTCCCTCGTTCGTCGTTATGGACAGAGCTAACGGCACACCCGGTTCCGGGGCAAGCGGGCGCGCGCGTATGGGGCCATGCGTGGGATTGCGCCGTCGCAACATTCCGCCGCGCGGATCACTGCCGGACGCCCGCCGTTGCATCGCACCAGATGTTCCGTGCCAACACCTGCATTCTGCGATTCCCTTTCGCCGGGCAGCTGTGTCAGCATGGCAGTCCAACATCCAAAAAGACGATTGAGGGAGAACGCTGTCATGACGCTGTATCAGGGCAAATGCTTCTGCGGCACGGTCGAGCTCGAGGCCGATGGCGAGCCGGAGGCGATGGGTTATTGCCACTGCTCGTCCTGCCGCTCCTGGTCGGCCGGCCCCGTCAACGCCTTCACCTTGTGGAAGCCTTCGAACGTGCGGGTCACCAAGGGCGCGGAGGCGATCGGCACCTATCACAAGACCGACATGAGCCACCGCAAGTACTGCACCAAGTGCGGCGGTCATCTGATGACCGACCATCCGCCGCTCGGCATGATCGACGTCTATGCCGCGACCATTCCGACCTTGAAGTTCACGCCCGGCGTCCACGTGAACTACGCGGAGAGCGTGCTGCCCATCAAGGACGGCCTGCCGAAGCTGAAGGATTTTCCGGCCGAGTTCGGCGGCTCCGGCGAGATGATGCCGGAGTGAGCCAAGGTTCGCTTTCAACAGGCGGGCAAGCATCACCGGCCTCGCGACAGGATTTGTCCGAGCTCTGCTGATCGATGTGGCCCTCTCTTGAAAAAGAGGGCGCAGGGAAGGCCGGGTGCCGACTGGCACCCGTGGCCCCCGTGCGAAAGAAAGCACGGGGAGAGAACCACAGGTTCAGCCGGATCAACCCGGCCCTCCCTGCGCGATGGTCTTCACGCTTATTTCGCGCTCTCCTCGGTGCACCGGCTTTTGGCCACCGTCGCCCTTGGGCTCATCATCACCCGCAGGCTTGGCATCAGCGTCGGGATGCCGGGACCACGCGACTTCACGTCCGCAACCTGCCGTTCGTCCACGCGAGCCAAGCTGCGCTGCGACACGTCGCGGCCACCGCATCCCTGCCTCAACGTTCGTGACGATCGCGAAGCGCCCCTCGTGGCGAAGCAGGATGGCGGGAGTGAAACATATTTTCTGGAAAAGCGAAACATGAATATTTTCCGCGCAGGGACTGGACAGCCCAAATCAGCTTGAACGCGCACGAGAAATTCGCCGCTCGGCGCAGCCACGGTCACCGTCATTCCACCAATCTGAGTTTGTTGCGAAACGGTTCCACGTCGTCATGCCCGGGCTCCGTCCCGGGCATCCACGTCGTTCTCGGCACGCCGAGCGACGTGGATGGCCGGGACAAGCCCGGCCATGACGACGCTGAGGGAGATGGGCACAAAACAAAGCTGCAGCCCTTGAATCCGTAGTGACAAGCCTGCGCCCGGGCTACGCCTGGACCTGCACGCTCTCCGCCGCGCGTTCCGGCACCAGCTCGGGCGCGGCATCAGGCGGCCGCGTGTCCAGCTCCTCGATCATGCCGCGCGCGATCTCGCGCTCGCCCATGATCACCATATCGGCGCCGAGGGATCTGAGATGCTCGACCTCGGCATCGGAATGGGCGCGCGCCACGATGTGCAGCGCCGGATTGGCGGCGCGGGCCTGCTCGACGATCTGTCCGACCTCGAACGCCTCGGGAATAGCAATGACGAGCGCATGCGCGCCGGCCAGATTCGTCGCCCGCAGCACGTTGCTGCGCGCGGCGTTTCCGGTGATGGTCTCGACACCCGCGCTCTTCAGCTGCTTCAGGATGTCCTCCGACGTTTCCACCGCAAGGAACGGATGCCCGCGCTGCTGCAGCGCCTCGCCGACGAGGCGTCCGACGCGGCCATAGCCGACGATGATCGTGTGCTCGGTCAGTTGCGTCACCGGGATCTCGGCCGGCGGTGTTGCTGAAGGCGTCGAGGCATCGGCCCGGCGGCGCTCCAGCCGCGGCATCAGCCAATCGAGCGCGGCGAACATCAGCGGATTGAGCATGATCGAGATGATGGCGCCGGCCAGGATCAGGTCGCGCCCGGCTTTCGGCAAGAGATTCGAGGCGCCGCCGATCTCGGCGAGGATGAAGGAGAATTCGCCGATCTGCGCAAGGCTCGCGGAGATCGTCAGCGCGGTCGAGGCCGGATGACGGAAAGCGATCACGATCAGGAACGCGGCAACCGACTTGCCGAACAGGATGATGAACAAGGTCGCGAGCAGCGGCCAGGGCTCGCGGATCACGCTTCCCGGATCGAACAGCATGCCGGCGGAGACGAAGAACAGCACCGCGAAGGCATCGCGCAGCGGCAGCGATTCCTGCGCGGCGCGCTGGCTCAGCGGGGACTCGCCGAGCATCATGCCGGCGAAGAAGGCGCCGAGCGCCAGCGACACGCCGAACAGCTTTGTCGAGCCGAAGGCGACGCCGAGCGCGATTGCGAGCACCGCCAGGCGGAACAGCTCGCGCGAGCCGGTGTGGGCGATGTAGTGCAGGATCCACGGGATCAGGCGGCGGCCGACCAGCAGCATCACCGCCATGAACACGCCGATCTTGACGAAGGTCAGCAGCAGCACGCCGGTCAGCCCGAGCCCGAAGCGGGCGGCGAGTGGATCGGCGGCGGCGACGTCGCCATTGCCGTTCTGCAGGCTGGCAAAGGCCGGGATCAGCACCAGCGCCAGCACCATCGCGAGATCCTCGACGATGAGCCAGCCGACCGCGATGCGGCCGCGCTCGGTGTCCATCAGCCGGCGCTCCTGCATCGCGCGCAGCAGCACCACGGTGCTGGCGACCGAGAGCGCGAGACCGAACACGAGGCCCCCGCCGATCGACCAGCCCATCGCCCAGCTCAAGGCCATGCCCATCAGGGTCGCCACCGTGATCTGCACGATCGCGCCGGGCACGGCGATGGCGCGCACCGACATCAGGTCCTTGAGCGAGAAATGCAGGCCGACGCCGAACATCAGGAGAATGATGCCGAGCTCGGCGAGCTCGGTCGCCAGCGCCTGGTCGGCGACGAAGCCGGGTGTGAACGGGCCGACGGCAACGCCGGCGAGGAGGTAGCCGACCAGCGGCGGGAAACGGAACCGCTGCGCGAGCGCTCCGAAGACGAAGGCCAGTCCAAGGCCGGCGACGATGGTCGCGATGAGGGGTGTGTCGTGCGGCATCTCAACTTGTTGCACGGGAGGCGCAGCGATGCACCGCGACCAATTGTGGCAGAGTTCCGCAAATGCGCATGGGGATGGTGCACGGACGGCTGCGGAAATCGGTGGTGAATGGCGTCATCAGTTCCGTATGATGTGAAGCGAGCCATCACGGGGTGCCCTGTCCCAATGCCCGCCGATCTCGTCCAGACGTTTCGCGCCTTCGCCTATAATAATTCATGGACCAATCACCGGCTGCTGACCGCCTGCGGCCAGCTCAGCGCCGAGGATTTCGCCGCGGAGCGCGCGGGCTTCTTCCCCAGCCTGCAGCGGACGCTGAACCACATCTACATCATCGACCTGTTCTACATCGACGCGCTAGAAGGCGGCTGGCTCGGCCCGATGGCCTGGCAGAACGAGGTGCCGTTCCCGCGCCTGTCCGACCTGGTCAAGGCGCAGAACGCGATGGACCGCCGGCTGATTGCATTCTGCGAGGCGCTGACGCCGGCCCGGCTCGACGACACCGTCCGCATCAACCGCGAGAGCCGGGTGCAGAACGAGCGCTGCGACCGGCTGCTGCTGCATCTGTTCCAGCACGACATCCATCACCGCGGCCAGGCGCATGCGATGCTGTCGGCGACGTCCGTCAAGCCACCGCAGCTGGATGAGTTCTTCCCAGCGGACGATGCGGCCTTGCGGGCGAAGGACTTCGCCGAGCTCGGCTTCAGCGAGGAGAAGGTGTGGAAGCCGTAGCCCGGATGAGCGCAGCGATATCCGGGGTCACACGAGCTTTCGCGATGGACCCGGATATCGCTCCGCCCATCCGGGCTACGTGGCCCCGCCACCGTCATTGCGAGGAGCCCCTGGGTCTCGCCTCCGGCGAGCCTGAGGGCAGGCTCCGCGACGACACAATCCAGGGCGGCATGCGCGGCCCTGGATTGCGTCGCTGTGCTCGGAATGAGGGAGGACGGACCTCGCCTACTTCGTCGGCTCCAGAATCGACACGTAGTTGGCCACCGCGGCGCCGCCCATGTTGAAGATGCCGCCGAGCTTGGCGTTGGGGAGCTGCATGCCTTCGGGCGCGGTGCCGGTGAGCTGCATCGCCGTCATGACGTGCATGGAGACGCCGGTGGCGCCGATCGGGTGACCCTTGGCCTTGAGGCCGCCGGACGGATTGACCGGCAGCTTGCCGTCCTTGAGCGTCCAGCCCTCCTTGATGGCGCGGGCGCCCTGCCCCTTCGGGGTGAGGCCCATCGCCTCGTACTCGATCAGCTCGGCGACCGTGAAGCAGTCGTGGGTCTCGACGAAGGAGAGATCGGACAACGTGACGCCGGCCTTTTCCAGTGCGCGCTGCCAGGCCACGGTGCAGCCCTCGAAGGCGAGGATGTCGCGCTTGGACATCGGCAGGAAATCCTGCGCGTGCGCGGTGGCGCGCACGTTCACCGCCTTGGCGAACGATTTTGCCGTCTCGCTGTCGGTCAGCACCAGAGCGGCGGCGCCGTCGGAGACCAGCGAGCAGTCGGTGCGCTTCAGGGGGCCGGCGACATAGGGGTTCTTGTCGCTCTCGGAGCGGCAGAACTCGAAGCCGAAATCCTTGCGCATCTGCGCATAGGGATTGGCGACGCCGTTCTTGTGGTTCTTGGCCGCGATCAGCGCCAGCGCGTCGGACTGGTCGCCGTACTTCTGGAAATAGCCCTGCGCGATCTTGCCGAACACGCCAGCGAAGCCGCCGACGGTGTCGCCGTCCTCCGGCAGATAGGACGCCTTCAGCAGGTTCTTGCCGATCTCCGGCCCGGGCGTGCGGGTCATCTGCTCGACGCCGACGACGAGCACGATCTTGGCGGCACCGGCGGCGATGGCGCGGATGCCCTGGTGCACGGCGGCCGAGCCGGTCGCGCAGGCGTTCTCGACCCGCGTCGCGGGCTTGAAGCGCAGCGCAGGATCGGCCTGCAGCACCAGCGAGGCGGTGAAGTCCTGGGGCGAGAAGCCCGCGTTGAAATGGCCGAGCACGATCTCGTCGACGTCGCCTGCCGAAATGCCGGCGTCGGCGATCGCCTCATTGGCGACCTTGACAACGAGGCTCTCGACGGTCTCGGCGTCGAACTTTCCGAACGGCGTATGCGCCCATCCGACGATGCTGGCGGTCATGATTTCTCTCCCGAATGTCTCCCTGCTCAAATGGCGCTTTGCGCCATTGGAGTCCAGAGGCTGGTGGCGTTCTCAGGCCACGAACTTACCACCGAGCTCGTCCTCGATGTGAATCCGGATGATGTCGTCGAACGTCTTTTCCTCGGTGGTGAAGCCGAGCTCGCGGGCCCGCTTGGCCTCGAAATTCCGCGGCCAGCCGGCGACGATGCCGATGATGAAGGGATCCGGAACCCTCTGGATGCGGTTGGCAACGTTGTCGCCCGCCACGCGCCGAAGCGCGGCGATCTGCTCGCCGACGGTGGCCGTCAGGCCGGGCATGGTGAGATTGCGGCGCGGGCCGATCTTCGCGGTGTCCATCGTCGCGGCATGCAGGAGGAAGCCGACCGCCGAACGCGGCGTGGCGTGCCAATGCTGGACGTCCTCGGACACCGGCAGCACGGCCTCCTTGCCGGCGAGCGGCTCGCGCAGGATGTTGGAGAAGAAGCCCGAGGCGGCCTTGTTCGGCGCGCCGGGGCGGATGCAGATGGTCGGCAGGCGAATGCCGACGCCGTCGAAGAAGCCGCGGCGGCTGTAGTCGGCCAGCAGGAGCTCGCCGATCGCCTTCTGGGTGCCGTAGCTGAGTAGCGGCGCATTGACGAACTCGTCGCCGATGGCGTCGGGGAACGGCGCGCCGAACACCGCAATCGACGAGGTGAAGACCAGGCGCGGCTTGTAACCGTCGCCGATCAGCCTGACCGCGTCGAACAGCATCCGCGTGCCGTCGAGATTGATGCGGTAGCCCTTGTCGAAATCGAGCTCGGCCTCGCCGGAAACGATCGCGGCGAGATGGAAGATCACGTCGGGACGCGCGGCGACCAGCTTCTCGGCGAAGCCCGGCACGGCAAAGTCGCCGGCGATGGTCTCGACCGCGATGGGCGTGTCGGGCTTCGCCGGCGCGACGATGTCTTGCAAGGTCATACGGGTGATGGCCGCCTGGCCGAGGCGGCCGTCGCGGACCAGACGCTCGACCAGCTTGCGTCCGACCATGCCGGCGGCGCCGAGAACGAGAATATGCAAGGGGATGCTCCTTGTTTCTTGTTGTTTCACCATGCGCGACGACGATCATCGACGCAAAGCGGTGCTCATGACTGCGCCCTCTCCCCTTGTGGGAGAGGGCTACACTGCCGGTGCCGCACGCTCGCTTGGGTGAGGGGTTTGGTCCCACAAACTCCGCCATCGCGGAGAGAGACCCCTCACCCGGCGGCGCGCTTCGCGCGTCACCACCCTCTCCCACAAGGGGAGAGGGTGCACCGCCCGTGCGGTGAGATTGAAGTGCTGTGCGAGCGCCCTACTCCTTCACCGCGCCGGTCATGGCCGACACATAATGCTCGACGAAGAAGGCGTAAAGGATGACCAGTGGCAGCGAGCCGACCAGGGCGCCGGCCATCAGCGATCCCCATTTGTAGATGTCGCCGTCGACGAACTCGTTCACGATCGCGACCGGCACGGTCTTGTTCGGCGTCGATTGCAGGAAGGTCAGCGCGTAGATGAACTCGTTCCAGCACAAGGTGAACGAGAAGATGAAGGCCGAGATCAGGCCGGGGACCGCGAGCGGCACCACGATCTTGACCAGGATCTGCCAGCGGCTGGCGCCGTCGATCAGGGCGCACTCCTCGAGCTCGAACGGGATGGTCTTGAAGTAGCCCATCAAGAGCCAGGTCGAGAACGGGATGAGCAAGGTCGGATAGACCAGGATCAGCGACAGCGGCGAGTCGAACAGGCCGTAGGCCTGGATCACCGAGGCCAGCGGGATGAACAGGATCGACGGCGGCACGAGATAGGCGAAGAAGATCAGCACGCCCACGGTGTCCGCGCCCTTGAAGCGCAGCCGCACGATCGCATAGGCCGCGAGCACCGATGCGAAGATCGACAGCGTGGTGGCGCCGACCGCGACATACATCGTGTTCCACAGCCAGCGCGGATACTGCGTCTCGAACAGGAGCTTCGAGATGTGCTTGAAGGTCGGATGCACCACCCAGAACGGGTTGTACTTCTCCATGTCGATCAGCTGTTCGTCGGGTTTGATCGACGTCAGCCCCATCCAATAGAACGGGAACAGCAGCACCAGGAGAATGATGCCGAGCGGCAGATACAGCGTGATCAGCCGCCGCGGCAGCGACTCGAGATAGCTCATGCCCTCGCTGTCGTCGTCGGCCGCGAGCGCGGCCGCCGCCGTCGTGGCGTTGGATTGCGTCTTGGATTGCAGCGCAGCAGTCTCGGTCATTGGTCGGATCCTTGCTGCCATTTGCGCCGCTGCATGCCGAACCAGGAGATCGCGATCGCCGCGAGCAGGAACGGGATCATGGCGGTCGCGATCGCCGCACCCTCGCCGAGGCGACCGGAGATGATGCCGCGCTGATAGCTCAAGGTCGCCATCAGGTGGGTGGCATTGACGGGACCGCCGCGGGTCAGCGCCCAGATCAGCTGGAAATCGGTGAAGGTGAACAGTACCGAGAACGTCATCACCACCGCGATGATCGGGGTCAGCAACGGATAGGTGATGAAGCGGAAGCGCTGCCAGCTGGTGGCACCGTCGAGCGTGGCGGCCTCATACAGGGAGGGCGAGACGGTCTGCAGGCCGGCCAGCAGCGTGATCGCGACGAACGGTACGCCGCGCCAGATGTTGGCGATGATCACGGAGGCGCGTGCCCAGTTGGTGTCGCCCAGGAAGTTGATGTTCTGGCTGATGAGGCCGAGCTTGATCAGCGACCAGGAGATGATGGAGAACTGGGAATCGTAGATCCACCAGAACGCGATCGCCGACAGCACCGTCGGAACGATGAAAGGCACCAGCACGATCGCACGGACCATGGCCTTGAACGGCATCCGCCGGTTCAACAGCAGCGCCAGATAGAGGCCGATCGCGAATTTGATGGCGCTTGCGACGATCGTGTAGAGCAGCGTGTTGAACACCGCGAGCCAGAAGATCGCGTCATCCCACAGCCACTCGTAGTTCTCCAGCCCGACGAAGACGCCGGCGCGGCCGATCTTCTCGTCGGTGAAGCTCATCCAGACGCCGAGGCCCAGTGGATAGGCCAGGAACAGGATCAGGAATGCTGCCGCCGGCAGCATGAACCAGAGCGCGACGAAGTTGCGGTTGGTCTTGATGCGTTCCCACGCGGAGGGCTCGCCGGTCACGGCCGCGCCACGTGGCAGCGAAGTCTGAATGGTACTCATCGTATCGAGCAGCTCCCTTCGAACCTTGGGATGGGCAAACCGCAGCATGCCCACCGGCGTTCGGGACGGATGGTTCTGGTCCGCCATTGCGAGACGCCCCCCCCGGGTCTCGCCGTCGGCGAGCCCGTGGGCAGGCTCCGTGACGAAGCAATCCAGAGTCGAGCGCACTGCCCTGGATTGCTTCGCTTCGCTCGCAATGACGGCGAGCACGGCGGGTTGCGCCCTTGCCCAGCCTACGCAGTCATCACCTCAGCGGAAGATGCGCTTGGCGGAGCGCTCGGCGCTCGCCATCGCCGTCTTCACGTCCTCGCGGCCCGTGCAGTAGTTCGCGAACATGTCGACCACGACGAAGTCGGCGATCGCGGCGGCTGCCGCCTCGCCGAGCTTGCCGACGCCGGCCGGCGTGACAGCCGTCGCCGCGACGTCGCGATACGGCGTGTTCTTCGGATCGGCGGTCCAGATCGGGTTGGCGTCGTAGGCCTTGAGGAAATGCGACAGGTAGCCCTGCGCCGCCTCGATCCACGGGTTGAACTGCTCCGGCTCCAGCAGGAAGGCCGTGAACGCTTTGCAGGTCTGCGGGAACTTGGTGAAGTTGTAGATCAGGATCGGGAAGCCGAGATGCAGCTCGCGGGTCTTGCCGTCGAGGCCCGCCGGCAGATGCGCGTGGTTCATGTCCTTCGCGACTTCCGGATTGTCCTTCTTCGCTGCGACGTAGATCGAGATGCCGTTCACCGTCAGATAGAGCTGTCCGGCCACGAACGCCTTGTTGTTGGACGAGTCGTTCCACGACGCGGTGCCCGGCACGAAATTGTCGTACAGGCCCTTGACGTATTCGAGCGCCTTGGCGGTCTCCGGCGAGTTGATGACGACCTTGTTGTCCTTGTCGATCAGGTTGCCGCCATGCGCCCACAGCGCCCAGTGCAGCCAGCCATTGGCGTCGCCCGAGGCGTGGCCGAGCGCCATGCCGCCCGGCGTGCCGTTCTTGTTCATGCCCTTCACAAGGTCGGCGAAGCCCGCGAGATCCTTCGGAAACTCCTTGTGGCCGGCCTTCTCCATCGCCGAGATGCGGTAGTTGACGAGGCCGCCGGTGGCCGCCACCGGGATGCCGATCCACTTGCCGTCGAGCATGCCGTAGGCCTTGCCCGAGTCGGTCCAGCCGCCGCACTTCTTGCCGAGATAGTCGGCCACGTCGCTGACATCGGTGACCTTGTTGGAGAACAGGAACGGCAAGGTGTAGAGGCCCCACACCATGTCGAGGCCCTGACCGGTGTTGGCGGCGACCGAGGCCTTCGGCTGGATGTCGTCGTAGGATTCGTTGGAGACGTTGATGGTGACGTTGTTGGCCTTCTGGAACGCATCGACGATCTTCATGAAGGCCACGTCCTCGGCCTCGACGAAGCGCTTCCAGCGCAGAAGATTGATCTTGGCACCGGCTTCCGGCTTCCACGGCGAGGTCTGCGCCCAGGCTTTGGCATAGCCGAGCAGTTCGTCGGCCGACATCGTCGCCGCGGCCGCCAGCAAGGTCGCGCCACCCTTGAGCAGGGACCGGCGATCGGTGGGGAAATGAGTCATCTGAAGTTTTCTCCCGTTGAGTATTTGCTTGTTTTGTTTGTTGTCAGTTCTGCGCCTCGAGCGCCCGGATCAGAGTCTCCGGCCGCTGTCCTTGTCGAACAGATGCGCCGCCGACGCGCGCGGGCGCAAATGGATCTTCTCCCCGGGATTGACCTCGTGGCGGTCGCGGAACACCGCGATGATGTCCTGGGTGCCGATGCGGGCGACGATCTGCGTCTCCGAGCCGGTCGGCTCGACGACGACGACCTCGGCCTCGATGCCGTCATCGGCAAGCTCGAGATGCTCGGGCCGCACGCCGTAGACCACGGGGCGGCCGTCGGAGGCGGCCGGCGCGGTCAGCAGCGGCAGCTTGGCGCCGTTGTCGGTCTCGACATAGACCGAGCCGTTCGACTTGAGGTGGCCGTTGAGGAAGTTCATCGCCGGCGAGCCGATGAAGCCGGCGACGAACTGGTTGTCCGGCTTGTCGTAGAGATCGAGCGGCGAGCCCATCTGCTCGACGATGCCGTCATGCATGACGACGATCTTGTCGGCCATCGTCATGGCCTCGATCTGGTCGTGAGTGACGTAAACGGTGGTGGTCTTGAGCCGCTGATGCAGCTCCTTGATCTCGGTGCGCATCGCGACGCGCAGCTTGGCGTCGAGATTCGACAACGGCTCGTCGAACAGGAACACCTGCGGATCGCGCACGATGGCGCGGCCCATCGCGACGCGCTGGCGCTGGCCACCGGAGAGCTGGCGCGGATAGCGGTCGAGCAGCGGCGTCAGCGCCAGGATCTCGGCGGCGCGCGCGACGCCCTTCTTGATGTCCTCGGGCCGTGCGCCGCGCAGCTTGAGCGAGAAGCCCATGTTGTCGGCGACGGTCATGTGCGGATAGAGCGCGTAGTTCTGGAACACCATCGCGATGTCGCGCTCTTTCGGCTGCACGTTGTTGACGACGCGTTCGCCGATCGAGATGGTTCCGGAGGTGATGTTCTCGAGCCCTGCGAGCATGCGCAGCAGCGTCGACTTGCCACAGCCGGACGGCCCGACCAGCACGACGAACTCGCCATCCTCGATCGGAATCGTCACGCCGTGCAGCACCTCGAATCCGCCGAATGATTTGCGCACGTCGCGAATTTGCACCGACGACATCAATTTCCTCCTCAAAGACCGACAGCATTGGCTGCTTGCCGGCGGCATTCTGACCGTTGTTCTCGGCCGTTTGATCAGGCCGTTTGTCGTTTTGTAGTCCTGGTCGTGCAGTCTTGTTCTTGGTGGTCTTGTTGTTGGCTCCGGTCGCTCCGACTGGCTCCGAAACAGGGCCAGCTCGGCTGGCATTGTCCGCAGTTCAGTTCGCTTCCGCAATGTCTCGCTTAGCAACCGCGTGATAGCGCTGTCAATATCGCTTGTGTACCAGACCGCCTATGCTATGAGCGAGGCATGGGACGGAAACGCATCGAGCCGGGCAAAGTCCGGCTGACCGAAGTTGCGGCACTGGCGGGCGTCAGCCCGATCACGGTGTCACGCTTCTTCCGTAATCCCGCCACGGTCTCGGCCGGCCGCCGCACGCGGATCGAAAGCGCCGCCAAGGAGCTCGGTTACGTGCCGAACCTCGCCGCGCGCGCGCTCGCATCGCAGCGCACCGAAGTGATCGGCGTGCTGATACCGTCCCTCACCAACAACGTGTTCTCCGACGTGCTGCGCGGCATCTATGATGCGTTCGAAGGCAGCCGCTACAGCATCCAGCTCGCCAACACCCGCTACAGCGTGTTGCAGGAGGAGCGCCTGCTGCGGTTGTTCCTGATGCAGAAGCCGGCCGGCTTGATCGTGACCGGTCTCGACCAGACGGCGGAGAGCCGGTTGATCATCCAGGCGGCAGACTGTCCCGTCGTGCAGATCATGGAGCTCGGCGCCGACCCGATCGACATGATGATCGGATTTTCGCACGTCGATGCCTGTTTTGCAGCCATTTCACACCTTCTCGCGCAGGGCTGCCGCCGCATCGGCTTCATCGGCGCCCGCATGGACCCAAGGGTGCAGCGCAGGCTGCAGGGCTATCAGAACGCGATGAAGGAGGCCGGTTTGTTCGACCCGCGTCTCATCGTCACGGCGCCTGTTCCGACCTCGACCACGATGGGCGGCAGCCTGTTCTCCGATCTGCTGATGAAGGCGCCGGATCTCGATGCGGTGTTCTGCGCCAATGACGATCTCGCGCTCGGCGTGCTGTTCGAATGCCAGCGCCGGCACATCGCGGTGCCCGAGCAGATCGCGATCGTCGGCTTCAATGACATGGAATTCATGGCCGCGGCGGTTCCGACGCTCACCAGCGTGCGCACCAATCGCTACGAGATGGGTCGGCGTGCGGCGACGATGATCATGGACGCCGTGGAAGGCCGTCCCGTGGCGCAGCGTGTCGTCGATCTCGGCTTCGAGGTGATCGAACGGCAGAGCTCGACCTTGCAGCGCGGCACCGCAAATCCGCAGCCTGCGTCGGGGCGCGCTGCCGGAACAAAATGGTAGCGCAACCAAAAACCATGCACTAGAACCACTCGAACCAACAACGACTTGAACGAAAGACGTAGGCGATCCTCGACAGCGGGCCGATGGCGCACAGACGACGGACCGGCCTCGCCACGTTTGCACTGCGGGAGAAAACACATGACGAACTCGAACGGGCATGCCGGCAACGGCGCTGACAAGAGCCGCAAGCTGCGCTCGCAGGCGTGGTTCAACGATCCGCACAATCCGGGCATGACCGCGCTCTATCTCGAGCGCTACCTGAATTACGGCCTGACCCGGGCTGAGCTGCAGTCGGGCAAGCCGATCATCGGCATTGCCCAGACCGGCAACGATCTCTCGCCCTGCAACCGCCACCACATCGAGCTGGCGCACCGCGTCCGCGAGGGCATCCGCGCCGCTGGCGGCATCGCGATGGAATTTCCGACCCATCCGATCCAGGAGACCGGCAAGCGCCCGACGGCCGCGCTCGACCGCAACCTCGCTTATCTCGGCCTGGTCGAAATCCTTTTCGGCTATCCGCTCGACGGCGTGGTGCTGACCACCGGCTGCGACAAGACGACGCCGGCCTGCCTGATGGCCGCGGCGACCGTGAACATCCCCGCCATCGTGCTGTCGGGCGGCCCGATGCTGAACGGCTGGCACGAAGGCCAGCGCACCGGCTCCGGCACCGTGGTGTGGAAGTCGCGCGAACGGCTCGCCGCCGGCGAGATCGGCTATGAGGAGTTCATGGAGATCGTCGCCTCCTCGGCGCCGTCGGTCGGCCATTGCAACACCATGGGCACGGCCTCGACGATGAATGCGCTGGCCGAGGCGCTCGGCATGTCCCTGCCCGGCTGCGCCGCGATTCCAGCTCCGTATCGCGAGCGCGGCCAGATCGCCTACGAGACCGGAACGCGCATCGTCGACATGGTGTGGGAAGACCTGAAGCCGTCGGACATCCTGACGCGCAAGGCATTCGAGAACTGCATCGTCGCCAACTCCGCGATCGGCGGCTCGACCAACGCGCCGATCCACATCAACGCGCTGGCGCGCCATGTCGGCGTCGAGCTCGACATCGACGACTGGCAGAAGGTCGGCCACGACGTACCGCTGCTCGTCAACATGCAACCGGCCGGCTTCTATCTCGGCGAGGAGTTCCATCGCGCGGGCGGCGTGCCGGCCGTGATCGGCGAGTTGATGCGGCACAAGCGCATCCACGAGGACGTCATCACCGTCAACGGCCGCAGCATGGGCGACAATTGCCGCGACGCCGCCAAGCCGGACAACGACGTGATCTGGTCCTACGACAAGCCGCTGGTGAAGGATGCCGGCTTCCTGGTGCTGCGCGGCAACCTGTTCGATTCCGCGATCATGAAGACCAGCGTGATCTCCAAGGAGTTCCGCGACCGCTATCTCGTCAATCCGAAGGACCCGAACGCCTTCGAGGGCCGCGCCATCGTGTTCGAGGGTCCGGAGGACTATCACGACCGCATCGACGATGCATCGCTCGAGATCGACGAACACTGCGTGCTGTTCATCCGCGGCGCCGGCCCGATCGGCTATCCCGGCGGCGCCGAGGTCGTGAACATGCAGCCGCCGGCAGCGCTGATCAAACGCGGCATCCTGTCCTTGCCCTGCATCGGCGACGGCCGGCAATCCGGCACCTCGGGCTCACCGTCAATTCTCAACGCGTCGCCAGAGGCCGCCGCCGATGGCGGGCTCGCAATCCTCAAGACCGGCGATCGCGTGCGCATCGACCTCAACAAGGGCTCGGCCAACATCCTGATCTCGGACGAGGAGCTTGCGACGCGGCGCGCCGAGCTGAAGGCCAAGGGCGGCTTCCCACACCCCGCCAACCAGACGCCGTGGCAGGAGCTCTATCGCAACACCGTCGGCCAGCAGGCCACCGGCGCCTGCATGGAGCTTGCCACGCGCTATCACAACATCGCTGGCACTGTCGGCGTGGCAAGGCATAATCACTAGACACGCCGCGCAAAGCCGGCCACCGTCATTGCGAGGAGCGAAGCGACGAAGCAATCCAGAGCCGCGCGCGCAGCCCTGGATTGCTTCGCTGCGCTCGCAATGACGAAAGAATCAACGAGCATCCCAAGGGAGACCCCATGTCCGACCGCCTCAAGGGCAAGCGCGCCTTTGTCACCGCCGCCGCAGCCGGCATCGGCCGCGCCTGCGCGATCGCTTTCGCGCGTCAGGGCGCGACCGTGTTCGCCACCGATATCGATGAGAACGGCCTGAGCACGCTGAAGAGCGAAGGCATTGCCGAGGTCGCGACGCTCGACGTGCGCAACACCGCGGCCGTGAACGCGATGGCCGATCGCGTCGGCAAGGTCGAGATCCTGCTCAACGCTGCCGGCTTCGTGCACAACGGCACCATCCTCGACTGCTCCGACGACGACTGGGATTTCTCGTTCGACCTGAACGTCAAGTCGATGCATCGCACGATCCGCGCCTTCCTGCCTGACATGCTCGATCAGGGCGGCGGCGCCATCGTCAACATCGCCTCCGCCGCCGGCGTGTTCAAGGCGGCACCGAACCGCTACGTCTACGGCGCGACCAAGGCGGCGGTGGCGGCGCTGACGCGCTCGGTCGCAGCCGATTTCGTCGGCAAGAAAATCCGCTGCAACTGCATCTGCCCCGGCACGATCGAAACGCCCTCGATGCTCGGACGGGCGGCCTCGGCCGGCCCGAACGGGCTCGAGATGTTCATCTCGCGCCAGCCGATGGGCCGGCTCGGCACGGCGGAGGAGATCGCCCATCTCGCGGTCTATCTCGCCAGCGACGAGAGCGCGTTCACGACCGGCGTCGCGCACACCATCGACGGCGGCTGGACACTGTAGCTTCTCCTCATCCTGAGGAGCCGCGCAGCGGCGTCTCGAAGGATGAGGCCCGGATGTCAGGGGCCTCATGGTTCGAGACGCGCTCCGCGCTCCTCACCATGAGGGTCGAAAGAGGAGTCTTTCTTCATGAACCACATCGATCTCGCCAATCGCTGCGCCGTCGTCACCGGCGGCGCGCAGGGCTTTGGCCGCGCCATCACCGAGCGCTTCAGGGCCTCTGGGGCCAAGGTCGCGATCTGGGATCACGACATCGCGCTGGCGGAGAAGACCGCGCAGGAGATCGGTCCGGAGGTGCTGGCGCTGCAGGTCGACGTCACCGACACCAAAGCGGTCGAAGGCGCGCGCGACGCGACGCTGGCCGCGTTCGGCAGCATCGACATCCTGGTCAACAATGCCGGCATCGCCGGCATCAACAAGACGGTGTGGGAGACCGATCTCGAGGAGTGGCGCAAGGTGCTGCGCATCAATCTCGACGGTCCCTTCATCTGCGCCAAGACGATCGTGCCGGTGATGCTGAAGCAGGGCTATGGCCGCATCGTCAACATCGCCTCGATCGCCGGCAAGGAAGGCAACCCGAACGCTGCGCACTACTCGGCGTCAAAAGCCGGCCTGATCGCGCTGACCAAGTCGCTCGGCAAGGAGCTGGCGCAGCATAACATCACGGTCAATGCGGTGACGCCGGCGGCGGCGAAGACCGCGATCTTCGACCAGATGACGGACGCGCACATCAACTTCATGCTGTCGAAGATCCCGAAGGGCCGCTTCGTGCTGGTGGAAGAGCTCGCCGCGCTGGTGTCGTGGCTCGCCTCGGAAGAGTGCTCGTTCTCGACCGGCGCCGTGTTCGACATTTCCGGCGGCCGCGCGACCTATTAGTTTGCGGCGGGGTGGGCAAAGGTGCCATCGCAGACGGCGATGGGCCCACCTTCGTCTCGCTGGCGATACGGATGTCCCGATCCATGGAGCTTGCCTGATGACCCACCATGGCGGCTGCTTCTGCGGCGCGGTGCGCTTCCAATGCACGGGCGAGCCGATCAATGTGCGCGTCTGCCATTGCCGCAACTGCCAGCGGGCGACGGGCGCGCCGTTCTTCGCCCGCGCGCTGTTCTCGCACGACGCTTTGACGATCACCGGCGAAACCGCGCGCTTCCCCTCCTCCGACGCGCTCGACCGCATGTTCTGCCCGCGCTGCGGAGTCAGGCTGTTCTCATGGCGCACCACGCGCCCGGTGGTCGGCGTGGCCCTGGCCTGCTTCGACGACCGCAACGCCTTTGCCCCGACCGAGCACATCTGGGTCTCGGAAAAGATGGATTGGGTGCAGCTCAACGACGGACTGCCGCAATTTCCGGAAAATCCCGCGTAGCATCGGGGAACCATCGTGCCTATGTAGGGCCGAACGCGTCCGGAAACCCGATCCTTGAACATCTCGCTCTACGGCATTTCCGTCTGGATCCTGCCGATCATCATCGCCATCACCTTTCATGAGGCTGCTCACGCCTTCGTCGCCTGGCGGTTCGGCGACGACACCGCGTTGCGACTCGGTCGCGTCAGCTTCAACCCGATCCGGCACATCGATCCGTTCGGCACGATCCTGCTGCCGGGCATGCTGCTGCTGTCCGGCTCCCCGTTCCTGTTCGGCTACGCCAAGCCGGTGCCGGTCGATTTTCGCAATCTGCAGCCGCTCCGCGCCGGCATGGTGATGGTGGCGCTGGCGGGACCCGCCACCAACATCGCGCTCGCGCTGGCGGCGGGACTGGCGTTCCACGCCCTTCCGCTGGTTCCACCTGAGGCCGCGCGGTGGGTGGCGAGCAATCTATGGAATATTTTCTCGTTCAACATTCTGCTCGCCGTGTTCAACATGCTCCCGATACCGCCGCTCGACGGGGGCCGGGTCGCGGTCGGTGTCCTGCCGGCGGTGCTGGCGCGGCCGCTGGCCCGGCTCGAGCCGTACGGCATGCTGATTCTGATCGGATGCCTGATCCTCCTGCCGCTGGCGGGTTCCCAGTTCGGTCTCAATCTTGATCTTGTGTCGGGGCTGCTCCGCGCCACGACCGATTCTCTGAAGCAACTGCTTCTGCTATTGACGGGTAATGCCTAGATCTACCCGTCAGGGATGGTAACGAACGAGCCCCGAGGCACTCTTGGTCAAAGCCGCCGACATGATGATCGCACGCCGCGCCGACACCCGCGCCCGTGCCGATTTCGCGACCTGGAAGATGATCGCCAAGCTGAACGGCGCCTCCGGCCTGCCGCCGGCGGCGCAGGAATTCCTGGCCAGCTACAAGGCCCGCCTTGGCGACATGCCGGAGGACGAGGCGACCGAGGCCACCATCCGCGAGATGTACAAGGCCTATTATGCCGAGATGGGCGGCGGCGGCGCCCCGCCCGAGGTCAAGCCGGTCACAGCTGAGCCGGTGACCGACAATGTCACCGCCTTCCGCAAGCTGCCGCCGAAGCAGAAGGCGGCGCAAAGCGGGACGACCGCTCCGCGCAAGCTGCCGGTCGGGCTGATCTTCGCCGCGCTCTGCGTGGTCTATGTCGGGATCAGACTGTATTGGCAGTGAGGCCAGCCGAACCCCACCCGCTCATTTCGGCGGGTTGAACTTGACCGGCAGGATGAAGGAGAACTCGTCGTCGGTGAGGCCCGCGGGAGGCTTTGGCACGGGATCCGAACGGCGGACCATGCTGACGGCGGCCTGATCGAACTCCGGATCGCCGGACGTTTCCCTGACGTCCACCGAGACGACACGGCCGAGCCGGTTGAGCACGAGCGCCAGCTTGAGCTGAGCAGCGGTCTTCTTTCCGGATGGATACTTCTTGTGCAGCTCGAAATAGGCGCTGATCTTGCGGCCCCAATTGGCCGTCAACCTTTGCACGTCCTTGCCGATGCCGGCATTCGGCGCTTTGGTCTTCTCGGCTTCAGGAACCTTCTCGTCCAGGGCCTTGCGCGCACTGTCCTCGGAGGCTTCCTGTGCCTCTGACGCCTGTGTCTGGACCGTCGCGACCTTCTGCTCCTCGGTCGGCTTCTTCACGTCAGAGGTCGTGACCTCGCGGTCGGCCTCCTCGGTCGTGGTCGGGACATCCTTCTGCAGATCGGTCTGCTCGACCTCGGCCTTCTGCTCCTGCATCTGCGGAGCGGCGGTCTGCGCCACCGAGTCCTGTCCGACCGGAACCTCGTCGTCGTCGACCTTCGGCGAGCCCATATCGATGTCGATGACCTCGGCGCCCGCCGCGCCGAGGCCGCCGACGTCCTCGTCGTCCTTCAGATGTGTCAGCGCCAGCGCGGCCCCGCCGACATGCAGCATCAGCGCGCCCATGATCGCCAGAAACCAGAGACGGCGCGAGGGGGAGTGCCCGACGTCGAGGTCGCTCATCACACGTCGGCGCTCCTCACGGCTGCGCGGGCTGGGCCGGCGGCGCTGCCGCAGGTCCCTGGGCAGCCGCGGCTGGCGGCGCTTCCAGGGCCACCAGCTTGATCTTGGTGTAGCCGCCGGCGCGCAGCAGCTCCAGAACTCCCATCAGCTCGCCATAGGGCACCAGCTTGTCAGCGCGCAGGAAGATCGGCCGGTCCTTCGGCCGATCGGTCATGGCATCGAGATCGCGCACGAGATCGACGCGCTTGACCAGATTTTCCCCGATCGCCAGCGTGAGGTCCGGCTTGATCGAGACGTAGGTCGGCTTGTCCGGCTTCTTCTGCGGCGTGGCGCTCGAGGACGGCAGGTCGATCGGCAGGTCGACGGTCGAGAGCGGCGCAGCCACCATGAAGATGATCAGCAGCACCAGGATGACGTCGATGAACGGCGTCACGTTGATGTCGTGGGTCTCGTCGAAATCGTCGTCGAGATCGCCTTCGGAGAGCGAGACGGCCATCGTCGGCTACTCCGCCGCCCGAACGTGAAGACCACCATGGCCGCGATCGAGATCGCGCGACAGCAATCGTCCGGTGGTGCCGGAGGCGCGGTTGACGAGCTCGAGATACCCCTTCGTGACGCGCGAGAAGTGATTGTAGATGATCACGGCCGGAATCGCCGCGGCCAGACCGATCGCCGTCGCCAGCAGCGCCTCGGCGATACCCGGCGCGACCACCGCGAGGTTGGTGGTCTGCGATTTCGAAATGCCGATGAAGCTGTTCATGATGCCCCAGACCGTGCCGAACAGACCGACGAAGGGCGAAATCGCGCCGACGGTGGCGAGCAGGCCCATGCCGGTCCGCACCCGCCGCGCTTCGGCGCGGACGATCTCGGTGAAGCTCGAGGCTGCGCGCTCCTTGATGCCCTCGTCACTGCCGAGCCCGGCCGACAGCCGCGCCTCGGTGACCGCGGCCTGCAGCAGCATCGCAGCGACATTCTTGCCCTGTCCGAGCGCGAGCTGGGCCTCGGCCAGCGACTTTGCTCCGGTCAGCTTGCGCAGCGCGCCGATCAGCCGTCGGCGCAGGACGGAAAATTCGAGGCTCTTGGCGATCAGGATCGTCCAGCTCGCGACCGAGGCCAGCGCCAGCATGATCATGACCGCTTTGACGACGATATCGGCCTTGAGAAACATGCCGAGCGGCGACAGCTCGTCCAGCCCGGTGGTTACCGACTTGCCAGTTCGGGTGGCGCTCTCGCTGCCCGCCGGTGCGGCGGTCGTTGCGGCCGCCTGTCCCGACGCGGGCGGCGCCATCGTCTGCGCCGTGCCCGGTGCCGGCGCGGCAAGATCGGTCGAGACCGCTGGCGCGGACCTGGCCGGCTCCTGCTGCGCATGTGCAGGTAGCCCCGCAGCAACAGACAGACATGACAGGACGATTGCAAACCTAACGAGGAACGATGTCATCATATCTCGGCCCATTAGACCTCGGCCCATTGCCGGATCAGATTGTGATAGATGCCGGTCAGCTTGACCGCATCGGGATCGTCCCTCCCGAGGCGTTCCGCCAAGCTCTGGATCGCCGTGTCCAGATCGAAGATCATGCTCCGGACGTGGGCATCCCGTATCATGCTCTGCATCCAGAAAAAAGAGGCGACCCGGGCGCCACGCGTGACCGGCGTGACCATGTGAAGGCTCGATGACGGATACAGCACCGCGTGCCCCGCGGGCAACTTGACTTCGTGTGAGCCGTAGGTGTCCTCGATCACAAGCTCGCCACCGTCATAGCTGTCGGGCTCGGCCAGGAACAAGGTCATCGACAGGTCGGTGCGGATGCGCAGGCCGGTCAGCGGATCGCCACGCACGGCATTGTCGACATGGATGCCGAAATGGTCGCCCCGCGAGGCGGTGTAGCGGTTGAACAAGGGCGGAAAGATCTGCAGTGGGATCGCTGCCGACAGGAAGCGCGGATTTTTCGTCAGCGCCGTGATGATGCGCTGGCCCAGCACCCGCGCCGCCTCGCCGTCCGGCGGCAGCTGCTCGTTGCGCTTGACCATGGCCGACTGCGCCCCGGCCGTCGAGCGGCCGTCCTCCCACTCCGCCGCATCCATGATGCGGCGGAAGTCGGCGACCTCGTCTTTGGACAGAACGTCCGGGATGCAGATCAGCATGATCAAAACTTCGCAGTGGTGACGATATAGAAGGCGCGCCCCGGGGCCACGGCGACGAACGGCACCGCGCTCCGATACAGCGTGTCGTAGTACAGCTTGTTGGTCAGGTTCTGCGCGTAGAGCTTCATCGTCCAGTTCTTGTCGAGCTGCTTCTCGACGAAGGCGTCGAAGCGCCAGTAGCTCGGCAGCTCGTTGCCGGTGTTGGCCGCGAAGGTGCCGCCATAGACCTTGGAGCGGTAGACCGCCTGCCCGCCGATCTCCCAGCCATTGTCGAACTTGTACTTCGACAGCATGCTGAACGACTGATGCGCGATGTTGGCGAGCTGCAGGCCGATGTTGGAGGCAACGCCGCTCTGCGTGACCTTCGACTGCATCAGCACCAGGCCGCCGAAGATGCTCCAGCGATCGGTGAGCTTGCCTTCCGCCTCGATGTCGATGCCCTGGATGCGGTAGGCCGCGCCCGAGGTGAGCAGGCCGCCGACGGTCTCGCGCGCGTTGTCCTTGGTGGTCTGGAACAGCGCGGCTGAGACCAGCAGATGGCGGTCGACCAGCTCCCATTTGGTGCCGAGCTCGGCCGCCTTGTTGCGCTCCGGCCCGAGCAGGACGGCGGTGTTGGCGGGCACGCCGCCGTAGTCGGTGCCGGTGGCGTCGAGCTCGGAGCCGAACGGATTGGCCGAGGTCGCATAGGCCGCGTAGAGGCTGCCGATCGGCATCGGCTTGTAGACCACGCCGACATTGTAGTTGACCAGGTCGGCATTCATCTTGAGGTATTTCGGCGAGTTGGTCGACGAGCTCATGTTGTAGCCGTCATAGCGCACCCCGCCGTTCAGGATGATGATGTCCCGCCAATTGGCGGTATCCATGGCGTAGACACTGTTGGTGTTCACGCCGTAGCGCGTCGGGTTGCCGGACAGCGACGGCGTCGTGCTGAACGGGATGTAGGTGTATTGCGGCGAGTAAACGTTGACGCCGGTGACGGCGCCGTTGCTGGTCGAGCCGCCGCCGAACAGCTCAGATGACAGTCCGGTGTAGCGGTCGATCGAGATGTTCTCGTTCGAGAATTCCGTGCCGAGCACGGCGGTGTGCTTGACGCCCCCGGTGTCGAGCTTGAACGTGGCGTCGTTCTGGTTGGCCCACACGTCCACGGTCTGATAGCGGCTCTGCGCGCTCGCGGTGGTGGTCCAGAGCAGCGGGTTCGGGCTGGTCGTGTTCGGGTTCTGCGGCAGCGTGCCGATGTAGTTCAGCAGCGAGTGCTCGCCGCGGAACTTGCTGCTGAGGGTGATCGCGTCGTTGACCTTGTACTCGGCCGCGGCAGTGCCGAAATCCTGCCGCGCGGTCTGGAAATCGCGATTGAGGAAGCCATACCAGGTGCCGCGCGGAATGCCGGCCGAGGTCACCGGCACGTTGCCCTGCTTGTAGTAGGGCACGCCGAAATCCGGATAGCCGGAGAGATCGGTGTGGACATAGTTGGTCGTGATCTTCAGATCCTCGATCGGCGTCCACTTGGTCGAGAGGAAGGCGCCCCAGCGGTCGTCGGTGACGAAGTTGCGCCCGGCGACGTTGGAGTCCTGGAACAGGCCGCCGGTGCGCACCGAGACGGTCGGCGAGATCACCTGGTTGACGTCGAGCGTGACGCGCTTCTGCTGATCGGTGCCGAACTCGGTATCCATCCGCTTGAAGTTGGTGTCGCCGGCCTGCTTGGTGACGATGTTGATGGCACCGCCGGCCGTGCCGCGCCCTGCATAGGACGACGCGGGGCCGCGCAGGATCTCGATCTGCTCGGTGAAGAAGTTCTCGCGGATCGATACTGCGGGATCGCGGATGCCGTCGATGAACACGTCGTTACGGGCATCGAAGCCGCGGATGAAGAAGCGGTCACCGAATGCGTTGCCGCCCTCGCCCGAGCCCAGCGTGACGCCGGCGGTCGAACGGCCGATCTCCTTGAGCGCGGTGACGTGCTTGTCGGCAAGCACCTCCTTGCTCATCACCGTGATGGTCTTGGGCGTGTTCAGCAGCGGCTCGGGAAACTTGCCCGATGCCTGCACGCGGTTGACCTTGTAGGGCTCGGCTGCGTCCGCGTAGGGGTTGGCGTCCGGCGCGGACAGGCCGCCTGCGTTCGGAAACGCGACCGCGGCCTGCTGCGCCGCCTGCTGGCGGGCCGCCGCGCGGCGCAGGGCATTGCGCGCGCGGACCTGCTCGGCGGTCGGCTTGGAGGACGTCGGCTTGGCCCGCGCGATCGGCGCATCGACGTTGACGGGCGGCAGGTCGGACGCCGGCTGCGCCGCCTCGGCCGACGACATCGATGCCACCGCCATCAGCCCGGCCACCGCCGACACCTTGGTGACGGAGGGCCCTTCTCCTCGTCCGTCATTGAACTTCATCGCTGCGATCCCACGCAGCGAACGCGGTGCTCTCACCTGTCCCATTTATTTTCACGCGCCCCAGATTTTCATTCCACGTCGCTTACGCGGATCATTCGCAGCGCGACGATGTGTCGTTGGTATCGGGCGCGTTTCAGGGGGTCAATTTGAGGAGCCCTAATTTGGCCTTGAATAGTTCCAGATCAAAACAATTCTAAAAACGCTCAACTAACAACATACGAAACTTGAAATCGTTCTAAACAGCGCGATTTGACTCGCGCTGTCGTCGAATCACCACTGCGTCGCGCGCAACTCCGGCGCAGGTCAGTTCGACGAGCCAGCCGGCTCGTCGCTGCTCGGCGGCTTCATTAACGAGAACAGCTCGTCTACAGTCTGCACCGCGATCTGGCGCACGCGGTCGGAATCATCGATCCCCGCGATCCGCACGCCCTTGACGACGGCCCTGATCTCATCGCGAAAATCGGTCAGGAAGCGCAAGGGATCGCGCTGCTCGTTGGCGACGCGCGCGATCAGGCCAGTGACCAGGATCTGGCACGCGAGCATCTTTCCATTCAGTTCTTCCATCGTGAGCTCCCCATTCGCTATCGTCGCACGGCGCATCGTCGGACGACGCGGCCTCGCTCCGGTTGAATCCTGCCGCTGCCCGGCGGCGCCATGACGGCGGCCGGACTCATCGGCTTCTAATCAGCTCCCATCGGGCGCGACAAGACGGCGACAATAGGTCGGAGTGCGGCGTTCGCACGAGAGACCGGCGCCGTCGGCGAATGGTCCTGCGCGACGCGCTGCCCGACGATGGCGGCAGAGGACCGCCGCAGACCGCCCTGCTCTCGCGCAGGCCACGCTGCGGCACCGGCAAGCCGCTCGGCCATTTTTCGCACTCAAGATGTTTTACGATACGACGCAACTCAAGATGGGATTAAACCGGTCTGCGCTGCGGCCCGGCTATTTGAGCGCCACCTCGGCTTTCGGATCGGACAGCGTCTTGATCCGATCCTTCAGGTCCCTGAGCGTCGACAGGCTGGTGGCGACGGCCTCGTCCGGAATGTCGTGCAGAACGTCGCCGGCGATCGCATCGCGCAGCTCGTCGAGATCATCGACGAGCTCTCGTCCCGCGGCGGTGAGATGGAGACGGTTCGCGCGGCGATCCCTCGGATCGTGCCTGCGCTCCAGCAACCCCTGCTCCACCAGCCTGTCGAGCAGACGCACCAGTGAAATCGGCTGCAGTTCCAGCACTTCTGCGAGATCGACCTGTGACATCCCCTCATGCGCGCGCAGCCGAAACAGCACCACCCATTGGGCGCGGGTCGTGCCGCGCTGTTTGGCACGATGATCAATATAGTTGCGCAGGATGCGCGAGCTTTCGACAAGCTGCGTAACGAGCTGCCGTCTCATATCCAGCGACATGGCTGTGAACTCCCTTGCGATCCCTCGAAGCTTGCCGATTGTTTAGGTTTGTCCACGCGCTCGTGTGTTTACACATTAATTGCGTGCGTACTATATCTGGCATGCTGGGAATGGTTTTAAAGACCGGTTATCCTGTTCGTCTCAGCATGTGGGCCAGCATGAAGACATCACGAACCCTCGGTTGGATCCTGCTTGTCGCGGCTCTCGGCGGCGCCGGCTATTATGGCTGGCAGCGTCATCAGGGCGCCGAGGCAGCGAAGAAGACCGCTGAGCAGAAATCGGCCCGACCGCAGGCGGTTCGGGTCTCGACCGTGCCGGTCGAGAAGACGGACTTTCCGGTCTTCCTCACCGGCCTGGGGACCGTGCAAGGCTTCAACACCGTCCAGGTCCGCACCCGCGTCGACGGCCAGATCGACAAGATCGCCTTCACCGAAGGCCAACTCGTCAAGGAAGGCGACCTGCTGGTCGAGATCGACCCGAGGCCGTTCCAGGCCGCGCTCGACCAGGCCAAGGCCAAGCGGGCGCAGGACGAGGCCAATCTCAACAACGCCAATCTCGACCTGCAGCGCACCACCAAGCTCGGCGAGTTCGCGACCCGGCAGCAGCAGGACACCCAGCGCGCCACCGTCGCACAGCTCACGGCGCAGATCGCCGCCGACGACGCCGCGATCGCCAATGCCCAGACCCAGCTCAGCTACACCCAGGTCAAGGCGCCGATCTCCGGGGTCGCCGGCCTCCGCCAGGTCGACATCGGCAACATCGTCAACGCCTCGAGCCAGACCGGCATCGTCTCGATCGCGCAGATCGAACCGATCGCGGTGATCTTCACCGCGCCGGAAGAGCAGTTGCCCTACATCAACGAGGCGCAGAAGACCGCCCCGTTGAAGGTGATCGCGTTCACCACCGACGGCAGGAAGCAGCTCGCCGAGGGCAAGCTGATGGTCGTGAACAACCAGGTCGACACGTCCAGCGGAACGATCCGGCTGAAAGCGGTGTTCGACAACAAGGACCACGTGCTGTGGCCCGGACAGTCGGTCTCGACGCGGCTCCTGGTGCGGACGCTGAAGGACGCCACGGTGGTTCCTGACGACGCGGTCCAGCATTCGACCAGCGGGCTGTATTCCTACACGGTGAGCCCGGACAACAAGGCCGAGCTGCGCAAGGTGAAGGTCGGCGTTTCGCTCGATGGCCGGACCGTCGTCGAAGAAGGGCTGACGCCCGGCCAGCAGGTGATTACCGGCGGTCAATTCAAAGTGCAGCCAGGCTCGGTCGTGACCACCGCGGTGGCCAGCTCGGAGCCGGCGCCAGCTAAGGTCCGGCAGGAATGAACGGCGGCGGCATCTCGGCACCCTTCATCAAATACCCCATCGGCACCTCGCTGCTGATGGCAGGTATCCTGTTCATTGGCCTGGTTGCCTACCCGCTGCTGCCGGTCGCACCGCTGCCGCAGGTCGACTTCCCGACCATCCAGGTGACCGCCAATCTGCCGGGCGCCAGCCCTGAGACCATGGCGACCTCGGTCGCCCAGCCGCTGGAGCGGCAATTCGCACAGATTCCCGGCATCGCCCAGATGACGTCGACCAGTTACCTGGGCACCGCATCGGTCACGATCCAGTTCGACCTGAATCGCAACATCGACGGCGCCGCCAACGACGTCCAGGGCGCCATCAACGCCGCCTCGGGCCAGTTGCCCAAGACCCTGCCGTCGCCGCCGACCTACCGCAAGGTCAACCCGGCGGACGCGCCGATCCTGATTTTGTCCGCCACGTCCGAGACGCTGCCGCTGACGACGGTCTCCGACTCCGTCGATGCGCAGCTCGCGCAGCAGATCAGCCAGATCTCGGGTGTTGCCCAGGTGATCATCGGCGGCCAGCAGAAGCCGTCGATCCGTATCCAGATCGACCCGGCCAAGCTGGTCGCCAAGGGCCTCTCGATGGAGGACGTGCGCAGCCAGATCGCGATCACCACGGTGGACAGCCCGAAGGGCAACATCGACGGCGAGCGTCGGGCCTACACCATTTACGCCAATGACCAGCTCACCGAGTCGAAGGACTGGAACGACGTCATCATCGCCTACCGCAATGGCGGTCCGTTGCGCATCCGTGACATTGGCCGGGCGGTGACCGGACCGGAGGATGCCAAGCAGGCCGCCTGGGCCAACGGCAAGCGCGGCGTGTTCCTGGTGGTCTTCAAGCAGCCTGGCGCCAACGTCATCGAAACCGTCGACAAGATCAAGGCGACGCTGCCGCGCCTGGTTGCGGCGATCCCGCCGGCCATCAAGGTCGAGCTGATGTCGGATCGCACGACGACCATCCGTGCCGCGGTCGAAGACGTCCAGTTCACGCTGCTCCTGACCATCTTTCTGGTGGTCATGGTCATCTTCATCTTCCTGCGCAGCTTCTGGGCCACGGTGATCCCGACGATCACCGTGCCGCTCGCCCTGCTCGGCGCCTGCGCGATGATGTGGGGGGTCGGCTATTCACTCGACAACCTCTCGCTGATGGCGCTGACGATCGCGGTCGGCTTCGTCGTCGACGACGCCATCGTCATGCTCGAGAACATCTCTCGCTATGTCGAGGAAGGCGAGTCCCCGATGGCTGCCGCCTACAAGGGGGCCAAGGAGATCGGCTTCACCATTGTCTCGATCTCGATCTCGCTGGTCGCCGTGCTGATCCCGCTCTTGCTGATGGGCGGCATCATCGGGCGCCTGTTCCGCGAATTCGCGGTCGTGCTGGCGATGACGATCTTCGTCTCGATGTTCGTCTCGCTGACGTTGACGCCGATGATGGCCTCGCGTTTCCTGCGCGGCGGCCACCAGGCTCATGGCAAATTCTACCAGTGGAGCGAGCGCGGCTTCGAGGCGCTGCTCAGGGCCTACGAGAAGGGATTGGACATCGCACTGCGCTGGCGCTTCACCACGCTGATGGTGTTCTTCGCCACGCTCGGCCTGTCGATCTACCTGTTCGTGCTGATCCCCAAGGGTTTCTTCCCGCAGCAGGACAACGGCCTGATCACCGCCGCGTCGGAGGCGTCGCAGGACATCTCCTTCAAGGCGATGCAGTCGCGCCAGGAGGCGCTGGCCAAGATCGTGCAGGATGATCCGGGCGTGGCCAGCGTCGCAATGGCGATCGGCGGCTCCGGCCGCGCCGGCAATACCGGCAATCTGTTCATCACCTTGAAGCCGCGTGACGAGCGTGATGCATCGGCGCAGCAGATCATCACACGCCTGAGGCCGCAGCTGGAGAAGGTCGAGGGAGCCCGGCTCTACATGCAGGCCGCGCAGGACGTCCGCCTCGGCGGCCGGCCGTCCCGAACCCAGTTCGAGTTCACGCTGCAGGACTCCAATATCTCCGAGCTCAACGAGTGGGCGCCGAAGATCCTGGAGAAGATGCGCTCGCTGCCGCAGCTGCGCGACGTCGCCACCGACCAGCAGGCCGACGGCACCACCGTGCAGCTCACGATCAACCGCGACACCGCCTCGCGCTACGGCATCTCGCCGCAGTTGATCGACGACACGCTGTATGACGCGTTCGGCCAGCGACAGGTCGCGCAGTACTTCACCCAGCTCAACTCCTACCGCGTGATCCTGGAGATCCTGCCTGAGCTGCAGGGCAATATCGACACGCTCAACAAGCTCTACGTGAAATCGCCGACCACCGGCGACCAGGTGCCGCTCTCGACCTTCGCCAGTTGGACCAACGTGCCGGTGAGGCCGCTGTCGATCAGCCACCAGGGTCAGTTCCCGTCGATCACGATCAGCTTCAACCTCGCCCAGGGCGTCGCGCTCGGCCAGGCCACCGATGCGGTGCAGCGCGCGATGGTCGAGCTCGGCGCGCCCGCAACCTTGAACTCGAGCTTCCAGGGCACCGCGCAGGCGTTCCAGCAGTCGCTGTCGACCGTGCCGCTCTTGATCCTCGCCGCCCTCGTCGTGGTCTATCTGATCCTCGGCATCCTCTACGAGAGCTACATCCACCCGATCACGATTCTCTCGACGCTGCCCTCGGCCGGCGTCGGCGCGCTCGCGATCCTGATGGCGTT
Organism: Bradyrhizobium sp. SZCCHNS3002; assembly: GCF_032377435.1. Classification (NCBI taxonomy): domain Bacteria; kingdom Pseudomonadati; phylum Pseudomonadota; class Alphaproteobacteria; order Hyphomicrobiales; family Nitrobacteraceae; genus Bradyrhizobium; species Bradyrhizobium sp. SZCCHNS3002. Next base: position 334,149 of record NZ_JAUHHY010000008.1, on the reverse strand, counting down.
CGGCTACGATTTCAGCCTGATTGCGCTGATCGGCGTCATTCTCCTGATCGGCATCGTGAAGAAGAACGGCATCATGATGGTCGACTTCGCCATCGCCGCCGAACGCGACCAGCACTTGCCGCCCGAGCAGTCGATCCGCCAAGCCGCCCTGCTGCGCTTCCGTCCGATCATGATGACGACGATGGCGGCCCTGCTCGGCGGCGTGCCCCTGATGCTCGGCAATGGCACCGGCTCGGAGATCCGCCAGCCGCTCGGCTATGCGATGGTCGGCGGCCTGATCGTCAGCCAGATGCTGACGCTGTTCACCACGCCGGTGATCTATCTCTATCTCGACAAGGTCAACAACGCCTTCGCGCGCTGGGGCCGCACGCATATCGACCACGAGCCCGACGCGGCCGCTCCCGGCGGCGCCGTGAAGGAAGCGGCGGAATAACGATCCGCCGCTTCCCTGGTCGTCAACTATTGTCGCGCCATCTCGGCGTTGCCGACGCTTTCGCCGTCCAGGCTCTGCTCGTTCTGCATCGTCACGGTCACGTGCGACAGCCGTCCGGTGAATGCGAACGGCGCCGCGTAGTCCGACACCGGGCTGCCGCGGTCGTGGCCGATGTCGAGCCCCGACCATGAGATCAGCGTGTGGAAGGCGAGCTGCGTGGTCAGCGCGCCGGCCTCCTCGCCGTCGATCAGCAATGTGTACTGGCTCAGGCCGGTGCGCGCGCCCTTGGCCGGCTCGGTCTGCCGCCTCAGACGTTCGACGCGCACGCCCAGGCGATGCGATCCCGCCGGCACCGGGCGGGCCGAGCTGACGATCTCGTGGCGGCCGCCGATGTTGAGATCGTGCACGAGATGGCCGTCCTTGACGTAGAGGCTGTAGCCTGACGTGGCATCGCCATGGGCGATCAGTACGCCGGATGCGCCCTCTGCATCGATCTCGACATGGGCCTCAATCAGATAGTCGCGGCTGCGCACGTCGGGGGCGACGTCGGTCGGCACATGGCCCATGCCGGCGTGGAACGTGAAGCGCGTACGCGCGCCGTGGAAACGCGCGGCGTTCTCGGCAAAGCGCGGGCCGAAGCGATCGTCGAGCGGCAGTACCTGGTGCGCCTCCGCCTGCTCCCACCACAGCTTCACCAGTGCCGCGAGCCGCTCCGGCTCGGCGGCGGCGAGATCATGCGTCTCGGAGAAATCCTGCGTGAGATGAAACAGCTCCCATTTATCGTTGTCGAACGGCGTGCCCGACGGGTGAAAGGCCACCGCCTTCCAACCGTCGTGCCAGAGGCCGCGATGGCCGAACATCTCGAAATATTGCGGCACGGGCTTCGACGGCGCGGACGGATCGGTGATGGAGGCGGCGAAGCTCACGCCCTCGAGCGGCATCTGCGGCACACCCGCGATCGTGGCCGGCGCATCGATGCCGATCAGGTCGAGCAGGGTCGGCACGAGGTCGCAGGCATGGACGAACTGGTGGCGGACTTCGCCGCGCGCCGCGATGCGCTGCGGCCAGGAGACGATGAAGGGATCGCGGATGCCGCCGCCATGGGTGTTCTGCTTGTAGCGGCGCAGCGGCGTGTTCGACGCCATCGCCCAGCCATGCGGGAAGTTCGCGTGCGTATCCGGCCCGCCGATGTCGTCGATCCGCGCGAGCTTCTCGGCGACCGGCTCCGGCTTGAAGTTGAATGGTCCCATCGCGTTGACGAAGCCGAGCGGGCCGCCCTCCTGGCTGGCGCCATTGTCGGACATGACGATCACGAGCGTGTTGTCGCGCTGGCCGGTCTTGTCGAGAAAGGCGAGCAGCCGCGCCAGATGCTGGTCGGCATGATCGAGCATGCCGGCGAAGGCCGATTGCAGCCGGGTGAAGACGCGCCGTTCGTCGTCGGAATGCGCGTCCCAGGCCTTCACGCCGTCATTGCGCGGCGGCAGATCGGTATTTTCCGGCACCAGCCCCATCGCCTTCTGCCGCGCCAGCCGCTGCGCGCGCTCGGCGTCCCAGCCATGAGCGAAGGCCGGGTCGTAGCTCTCGATGATCTCGCGGGGCGCCTGGTGCGGCGCGTGGCAGGCACCGAGTGCGAGCCAGGTCAGCCACGGCAATTCCGGTCGGTCGGCGGTGTGGTCGGCGATGAAGCGAATGGTCTGATCGACCAGATCGGCAGTCAGGTGATAGCCGTCGGCGTAGCTGCCGGGCGGACTGACATGGGTGTTGTCGAGCACGAGTTCCGGCGCATATTGATCGGTTTCGGCGTCGAGGAAGCCGTAGAAGCGGTCGAAGCCGCGCCCCAGCGGCCAGCCGTCGAACGGCCCGGTCGCGCCGCTCTCGGTCAAGGGCGTCACGTGCCACTTGCCGACCATGTAGTTGCGATAGGCATGGGTGCGCAGCATCTCCGCCAGCGTCCCTGCCTCGCGCGCGATCTTGCCGCGATAGCCGGGATAGCCCGAGTCGAAATTGGCAAGGCAGCCGACGCCGACCGAATGATGGTTGCGGCCGGTGAGGAGCGCCGCCCGCGTGGTCGAACACATCGCGGTGGTGTGGAAGCCCGAATAGCGCAGGCCCTGCGCGGCCAGCGCGTCGATCGCGGGGGTGCGGATGGGCGAGCCGTAGCAGCCGAAATCGGAAAAGCCGACATCGTCGAACAGCACCACCAGGATGTTGGGCGCGCCCTTCGGCGGCTGCTGCGGCGCCGGCCACCACGGCCTGGAGCCTGCAATGGTCCTGCCGATCGTGCCACCGAATGCGGGCTCGCTCATGCCTCGTCCTCCCTCTTGCTCGCGTCCCGGCCGCGCCTGGCAGCCCGCACGAGTTGTATCGTTCTGATAGCTCTGGGATCCGCGACGTCCCGGGCAGGGGCGGCACGGCCAGGCTTGCCTCAGATCATAATCATAATTATGATTATTGTTCTAGAGGGAGCCAGCGACATGCCTCAGCGGATCGCGCCGGACCACCTGCCCGGCGTCACCCCGTCGCGGCAGCAGCGCAGCCGCGAGACGACGCTTGCCCTGCTGACGGCCGGCGCGGAGCTGCTGCACACGCGCGGCCTCGCGGAGCTGTCGATCAGCGACCTCTGTGCGCATATCGGGGCAACGGTCGGCGCCTTCTACAGCCGGTTCGACAGCAAGGAGGCCTACTTCAACGCCCTGCTCTCGCTCACCCTGGCGGACGGGCGGAAGCAGCTCTTGAGACTCCAGCCGCCCGATCCCGCCCGCGCGGGCGACCTGAACCGGCAATGCCACCTGCTGGTGCGCGGCACCGTGCTGTGGATGCGCCGTCACAAGGGCGTGCTGCGAGCCGCGCTGGTGCGCAGCGAGCGCGGCGCGAACCACTGGAGCGGCTTCAAGGAGCTGGCACAGGCACTGTCGGAGCGTGCGGCGCTGCTGCTGCCTGGGGGCGGGCGCGCCGGCGCGGCGTCGCGCACGCGGTCGGGAACAGCGGACGCGCGAAAGACGGTCGCGTTCGGCGTCCAGGTCGTGCTCGGCACCCTGGTGAACGCCATCCTCAACGATCCCGGCCCGCTGTCGATCGACGACGACGAGATCGCGGAACGGCTCGGCGCCTGTCTGGTCCTGCTGGTGCGCGGCGGCCCGGACGGCGCGCCGCGAAAGCCGCGGGCCGCGAGAGCCGAGCGCTAGACCCGGCCAGCCCGTGGCGCGACGGGCGGCAGAGCACGTTGGAAATCCGTCATCCAGCGGCTTGCCAAAGCCTGATACATGCGGGTAGAAGGACGCGTCGCCGCCGCCCGAGCTTTGCCGGCCGGCGCGCAGAACGGTGCCAAACAGTCCGGCAATTGCTTGAAACTGCAGGGCATTCCGTTGGGGAATGGTGTAACGGTAGCACAACAGACTCTGACTCTGTTTGTCTTGGTTCGAATCCAGGTTCCCCAGCCAGCTTGATCATTGCCGCGACGGCTTGAAGCTCCACCGCCTCCTCCTTGTGATCTGAGAAGCATCCGGCTCGGTTTTGCCCTACGCCCGAGATTGCATGCCCATGCGGGACACGCTGCGGCGTCCGCCCCTTCGGCACGCGGTCCCGCGCGTTAACGTCTGCTCATTGCGAATCGGCGAGAACGGAACAACCATTGCGAGCAATGGACCGGTTCCGTGGAGGACACACTTGCAAAGCAGCGTCGGCTCCCGCGCCTTCCAGAACGCAAGGCTGCAAAAGCGGGCCAAGAAACAGGCGGACGTGCTGCTGCCGGCAGCGGTCAAGGCCTACCGCGAGGGCCGGCATCCGGAGGCTCAGGCCCTGTGCCAGCAGATCCTGCAGGACCTGCCGCACCATTTCGGAGCCCTGCGTCTGCTCGGCGTGTCCGAACGGGACTGCGGCCGCTTCGACCAGTCGGTGCGCGTGCTGACACGCGCGACCGAGATCGACCCGCGCTCGGCCGACGCACAGTCTGATCTCGGCCTGTCGCTGTCCCGGCTCGGCCGCCACGAGGACGCTCGCGCCCGCTTCGAGCGCGCCATCGCGCTCAGGCCGAACTTCCCGGCCGCGCTCACGCATCTGGGCAACGCGCTGATGAGCCTCTTCCGTTTCGAGGAGGCGATATCGGCGCATGACCGCGCCATTGCCCTGAAGCCCGACTATGCCGAGGCCTACGCCAATCGCGGCATGGCGCTGCTGTTCACGAGCCGCAACGACGAGGCCGGTCAGAACTTCGATCGCGCGCTGGCGCTGCAGCCGCGGTTGCTGACGGCCCTGTTCGGCAAGGGCGTGGCCAGCATGAACCTGCGGGAGTTCGATTCCGCGCTGGCCGCGCTGAATGCGGCGCTGGCGATCAATCCGAAGGCTGCCGCCGTGCTCGCCCAGCGCGGCCGGGCGTATCAGGAGATGGGCAAGTTCGACCAGGCGGAAGCCGATTTCGACGCCGCGCGCGCGCTCGAGCCGCTGCTGGAAGAAGCACTTTGCGGCAAGGCCACGGTCACTCTCGTCCATGGCAATATCGCGCTCGCGATCTCCGTTATCAACAAGGTGCTGGCACAGAACCCGGACTCGGAGATCGCCTGGACCCTGCTCGGCGTCTGCGCTGCAGCGCAGGGCGACACCGCCACGGCGATCGAACATTACGACCGCGCGCTCGCGATCCGACCGAACCATGAGGACGCGATCACCAAGAAGATCTTCGCGCTGGATTTCCTGCCCGACACCGGGGTGGAACGTCTTCAGGAAGCGCGGAGATATTGGTGGGATGCGATCGGCTCGCGATTGGAGCGCCGCGCGCTCGGCGTGCGAAATATCGACCCCGACCGGCGGCTTGTCGTCGGCTACGTCTCGTCCGATTTCCGCGACCATTCAGCGGCCTTTGCCTTCCTCCCCCTCCTGCGCCACCACGATCGCAACAAGTTCGAAATCCTCGCCTATTCCTGTTCGCCGATGAAGGACGCGAAGACCGACCTGTGCCGCTCGCTGGTCGATCGCTTTGTCGACGCCTCGCTGTGGGGCGACGACAAGCTCGCCGATCAGATCCAGGCCGACAAGGTCGACATCCTCGTCGACCTCTCGGGGCATTCCGCCGGCCACCGGCTCACGATGTTTGCGCGCAAGCCCGCCCCGGTCCAGGTCTCGGCCGTCGGCAGCGTCACCGGGACGGGCCTGCCCGTCATGGATTATCTGCTGGCCGATCCGGTGACGATTCCACCCGCGGTCCGGCATCTGTTCGCCGAAAAGATCTACGACCTGCCGTCGCTGATCACGATCGAACCCCCGCCTCCCATTCCGCCATCGCCGCTGCCGATGCTTCGTAACGGCCACGTCACCTTCGGCGTGTTCAATCGCATCGACAAGATGTCCGAACCTGCTCTCAGACTCTGGTCGCAGCTGATGGCTGCAACGCCCGGCTCGATCATCGTCGTCAAGAACCACTCGATGGGCGATCCCCTGCTGCGCGACCGATTGGTTGCACGGTTCGTCGCTCACGGCATTACCGCGGACCGCGTCCGTTTTGCAGGAAAGACGACGCGCCAGGAGCATCTTGCGATGTTCGCCGAGATCGACATCTCGCTCGATCCGTTCCCGCAGAATGGCGGCATCTCGACCTGGGAATCGCTGCAGATGGGCGTGCCTGTGGTCACCAAGCTCGGCAGCGGCCCTGCCGCCCGCGCGGGCGGCGCGATCGCCAAGGCAGTGGGCCTGGACGCGTGGGTCGCCGATGACGACGAAAGCTATCTCGCGACAGCGCTGAAATTCTGCTCGCGGCCTGCCGAGCTTGCCGCGCTCCGCGCCGAGCTGCCGGCCAGGGTCTCGCATTCAGCGGCCGGAAACGGCGCGCTCTACACGCAGCATGTGGAACAGGGATATCGGACGTTCTGGCGCGACTATTGCCGGCAAGCGCCGATCCGCTAGCGTTTCCTGTTCTGATTGGATCAGGACCGACCGGGCCGGCAGAGCCTCGCGCCCGTGCGCCGTTCCACCCATGCGAGATACTCTTCCGACCGGGCCAGCACCTGCGCCCGCGACAATCCGAATTGCTCGAGCGAGTAGACATGCTTGAAACGGCGGCTGATGGACTCCGCCTGCAAGTGCCGTCGCATGAGGGTCTCGAACTCGCCCGTGAAATCGTAGCCGAACTTCGCATAGATGGTGCGAACGGTCGCGATCGGGTCGCGAGTCAAATCCTCGAACAGGACATCGATGAATTGGCCGGATCTCGCCTCCTCGTCGGCCTGCATCATCCGGGCCATCGACTGCTCGAACAGCTCGAGCATGCGCTGGCCGAGGTCGTGGGCATCGAGGCGCGGCGTATAGGCGATCTGCATCTGCGCGATCAGGCTGGCGAGGGCCGGAATGATCTGGCAGGGATCCCGATGCAGCCGAACGATCCGTGCGTCGGGAAAGCTCTTGAACAGCACCGGAAAGAACTGCGCATGAGCCAGCGACTTGCTGACCCAGTGCCCGCCGCGATGAAACAGCTGCAGGTGCTGAACCTGACGTCTGTAGCCGGCGTACAGCATGTCCAACTCTGACGGACTCACCCCTCGGAACCATTGCCAATAGTCCGGTGACCTCAGCCCGAGGATCATGTGCTGCGGGCCGTGCCACATCATGAGCTGGCACTCCTCGGGGGCCGCGGGGGCGAACTCATGGATCTTGTGCAGATCCGGCATCACGGCCGACCTAAAATCGGCGTGCACGCGAAGCCGGTCGATCCGCGGATCCGTCTCATACGTCTCCCGACGAGGCGGTGGCGACGGCTCCTGCAACTCCCAGAGCCGCGGTGCCCGCGCCTGGGGATCGAGGGCCAGCAGATGATGCAGAAACGTGCTTCCGGTCCGGCCGAAACCGACGAGAAACAGAGGCTTTGCAACGGGCACGTCGACGATGTCGGGGAAGTCGGCCACATCCTGCTCGAACTGAAGGTACCGCTCGAGCCAGCCATAGATGTAGTGGCTCGCCATGTAGCGGCCGAGATCGTCATAGTGGGTATCGCGTGCGATCGAGCCTGCCAGGCGCCTGATCCCTTCGAGATGCAGTTCGCTGTGCGTCCCCAGCGGCACCGAGCCGACGCGGCTTTGCGCCAGGTCGAGCAACTGATCGACGTCCAGCACTTGCCTCGCGCCAAGTTCGCGATCCAGGGAGAGCATCCTCGTCAGGAGCTGTACAGCCTTGGGCGAGCGCAGCTCTGGAGCGACGACGATGGTTTCGTCGGAATCGACTTTCCGGCGAGGCATGGAACGCTTCCCTGGGCGCGGTGAGGCGTCCATGCTAGCGAACGGCCCGCCCGATCACAACAGAGGCGCCGCGATCGAGGCTGAATGCGACGCTTGCGCTGCGTCGACGACGCTGTCCTGCCGGTCCCCGCCTCGCATCGTCTCCTCGACTTCACGATCTCGCCAAGGTGCGCCCGATCACGGAATTAACCCGTCATTCACCACGATCCTCATCCGGCCGGAACGATGCAATTTGCTTCAAATTGTCTGGCCAGGGAGACGGGACATGACCAAGCTGATGGACCTCGAAGACCAGATCGAACGCGCCGAGCGACTCGCGCGCAGCATCACCGACACGCTGACGATCGAGCGGCTGCGCCAGTTCGCGGCCGAGTGCCGGTGCGAGCGCGAGCGGCTGTCGCATCAACGCCACGCGGCCTGAAGGATCGCATCAGAGGGCGCAGCCGCTCACGAGCAGGTCGTCACCATGTTGGTGCAGAGCTGCCGCGTCCAGCCGACGCCTTTCTTGACGCGGATCCTGGCGAAGTCGCCGAAGCAGCCGAGCAGCTCGACCGCCTGGTCACCGCTCGCATGCGGGTCGAGCTTCGCGCTCGATGTGGCGTGATCGCGGTAGATCGCCGCGCCGTTCTGCAGGCCGCCGGCGCCGACGATGCTCCGATGCAGGAAGCCCCTGCCCTGAAAGATCACGGTCTCCTTGCCTTGCTCGACGTCGTTCAGCACGGCCCGGTCGATCTCGAACCAGTCACCCTGCTGCGCGGTGAGATGCACGACGATCCAGCCGTCGCTGGTCGGGTTCTTCAAGGCATTGACGATGCCGCCGCCTGGCTCCGCGCGGACATTGGCGCCGTTCGGATCGCGGTCGATGATGTCGGCCTCGACGTTGCAGGCCTCGCGATGCGGCACTTGCGCCGCCGCCATGCCCGGCACGATGAGCATCGCGGTCAGCAACAGAATTCTCGTCAGCATTGAGCGGTCACCGGCCTCCGGTCCATCCCGCATTGGTCGCGCCGCCGACGCCGCGGTTCAACACCGAGCAAATGGCGGCGACCAGCCGGGCTCACGGCGACCGCCGATCAGGTCTATCCGGAGGACATCATCGAGATGTTCCGGCATCCGGAGGTCTGGTGAGCGGCGCTACAGCCGACCGCCCGCGAGCGCGGCGGCGCGCGGCCGGCCGACGTCGTCCAGCGCCTGCGGCATCGGTGAGACCGGAAACACCGCGTTGATCTGGCCCGTCCCTGATGACGGGAAGAACGGCGTCACCACCTCGACGCCGCGGTCGTAGTGGTTCCAGCCGAGCGCGCCCAGCAGCATGGCCGTATCGTGCATGAAGCCCTCGCCATGGCCCTTGCTGGCATATTCCGGCAGCATGTCGCAGAAATCCGGCCACTCGCCGTGCTCCCACATCTGGATCACCTCGTGGTCGAGCCGCTCCAGGAACGGGCTGAACATCCGGTCGCGATACTCGTCGGCGGTGCCGTTCTGGGCGAAGCGGTGGCTCAGCGAGCCCGAGGCGAAGAAGGCGACCGTGCCGTCGTAATGATCCTCGACCGCGCGGCGGAACGCCCAGCCGAGCTTGGCGCTGTCGGCGAGATAATGCGAGGTGCACAGCGCCGAGACGGAGACGACCTTGAAGTGGCGGTCGGGGTTCATGTAGCGCATCGGCACCAAGGTGCCGTATTCCAGCGCCAGCGACGTCGCATCGTGGGCCATGGTGGCAACACCATGGGCGTTGGCGCCCTCGGCGAGGATGTGGCCCAGCTCCGGGTTGCCGTCGTATTCATAGGTCATGTTGGCAATGAAGTGCGGCAGCTCGTTCGAGGTGTAGAGCCCAGCGAAATGCGGCGCGCAATTGATGTGGTAGCCGGCATTGACCAGCCAATGGGTGTCGAACACGACGATGGTGTCGACGCCGGCCTCGCGGCAGCGCCGGCCGATCTCGATATGACCGTCGATCGCCGACTGTCGCTTGCCCCTGGCCGGACCGTCCAGCTCGCTGAGATACATCGACGGCACATGCGTGATCTTGGCCGCCAGTGCGAGCTTGCCCATCCTCTCGTCTCCTTCCGGTCGTTCCCCGGTCCGGCATCGCCGACCGCGTTTGCTTGGGAAGCAGATTACCCCTGCAGCTCCACGAAAAAAAGGGCCGCGCGCGCGGCCCTTCCTCGGCGTCCGATCCATCGTCTGTCCCATGATCATGGGACAGAAAGCCACAGGATGCGGTCACGCCGCCTTGATGTCGATGGTCTTGGCGGCCTTCTGTACCTCGGGTTTCTTCGGCAGGGTGACCTTGAGCACCCCCTGCTTGAACACGGCCTCGATCTTGTCGGTGTCGACGCCGTCGGGGATCTGGAAGGAGCGTTCGAACGAGCCGAAGCTGCGCTCACGGACGTAATAGTCCTTCTTCTTCTCCTCCTTGTCCTCCTGCTTCTCGCCCTTGATCGAGAGCACGCCGCTCGCAACCTTCACCTCGACGTTCTTCTCGTCGAGGCCGGGCAACTCAGCCGTGACCTCATAGGCATTGTCGTGCTCGGCGACGTCGACCGCCGGCGCCACGGCAAAGGACCGTGCGCGGGCCAGACCCGGCAGTTGGTCGAACAGCGACGGTGTGCGCCAGATCCCGCCATGGAAGTCCTCGAACACGCGATCGATCTCGCGGCGCAGGTTCTCGAACGGCCGCCATCCCTGCATGGAGGGCGCACCTGCCTTCTCGGTGTTGACGGGCAGCTTGGTAGGTTCAGCCATAACATCATCCTCCTGCTTCACGCGAGGATCAGGTCTGCAACGGCATGGGCGCGACCAATGTCATCCGACGAGATCGGCCGGCATCCGCTCCCTCGCGCTTGACGGGAAAGATATAGCCGGCACGCCCGGGTTCCAGATTGATTGCGATCAAATCGCTGAGCGGCCGGACGGCTTTCGGATCGGTGCGGCAACCCATCCAGGTTGCTTTCGGGGTCGGGGCGTCCAGCGCCGAAGAGCCCTGAAGGAAGAGCCTTGGAGATGGTGAACCGGACGTTAACCCGAACGGCTCGCGCAACGCTTTAGGGAAGGATGCAGAAATCCTTACACTCCAAAGTGTTAGGCCCCATTGAGGAGGCGCGATCGCAACGCTCCGCGCGACCCTCCGACGGCCGGACCGGGCGCCGGCGCGTTCACAAACATTGCCCGCTTAACAAATTTTCCAGTCCCAGCAGAGAAGGTGTCAGCTCAACAATTTCACCACAGGTTTCATGACCGTGACATCCTTCGGACGCGTGATCTCGGTGCGGGGCTCCCAGGCCCGCGTCGGCATTCTGTCGAAACAGCAGATGAACGTCTCCGATATCCGCGCGACAGTCGGCCGTTTCATCAGCATTCGCTGCCCGAGCGCCACGATCATTGCGATCATCACCGAGGTGACCAGCGAGGACCTCTCGCATGCCAGCGAATACGTCGCGACGGCGTCGGTAGACCTGCTCGGCGAGATTCTCGGGCCGGCCGAACGGCCCAAGTTCCAACGCGGCGTCACCCACTACCCGACCATCGGCGACGCCGTCGACATGATCACGAGCGAGGAGCTGCGCACGATCTACACGCCGACCGCCGGCGACCACATCGACATCGGCGCGCTGCAGCAGGACACCTCCGTGCGCGCCTGTGTCAATGTCGAGGAAATGCTGTCGAAGCATTTCGCGGTGCTTGGATCGACCGGCGTGGGCAAATCGACCGGCGTGTCGCTGCTGCTCAACGAGATCCTGAAGGCGCGGCCGAACCTGCGCATCTTCCTGCTCGACGTCCACAACGAATACGGCCGCTGCTTTGGTGAAAAGGCGCTGGTGCTGAACCCGCGCAACCTGAAGCTGCCGTTCTGGCTGTTCAATTTCGAGGAGATCGTCGACGTCCTGTTCGGCGGCCGGCCGGGCGTGCCGGAAGAGCTCGACATCCTTGCCGAAGTGATCCCGCTGGCGAAGGGCATCTACACCCAGTACCAGAACACGGACCGCATCGGGCTCAAGCGCGTCGACCCCAAGATGGTCGGCTACACCGTCGATACGCCGGTGCCCTACCGCCTCGTCGACCTGATCAACCTGATCGACGAGCGGATGGGCAAGCTCGAGAACCGCTCCTCGCGCATCATCTATCACAAGCTGATCTCGCGCATCGAGACCGTACGCAACGACCCGCGCTACGCCTTCATGTTCGACAACGCCAATGTCGGCGGCGACACCATGGCCGAGGTCATCAGCCATCTGTTCCGCCTGCCCGCCAATGGCCGGCCGATGACGGTGATGCAGCTCGCCGGCTTCCCGGCCGAGGTTGTCGATTCCGTCGTGTCGGTGGTGTGCCGCATGGCGTTCGATTTCGGGCTGTGGAGCGACGGCGTCTCGCCGCTGCTGTTCGTCTGCGAGGAGGCCCACCGCTACGCCTCCGCCGACCGCTCGATCGGCTTCGGCCCGACCCGCAAGGCGATCTCGCGCATTGCCAAGGAAGGCCGGAAATACGGCGTCTATCTCGGCCTGATCACCCAGCGGCCGGCCGAGCTCGACGCCACCATCATCTCCCAGTGCAACACGCTGTTCACGATGCGCCTCGCCAACGAGCGCGACCAGTCGCTGCTGCGCTCGGCGGTGTCGGACGCCGCCGCCAACCTGCTCTCCTTCGTCCCCTCGCTCGGCACCCGCGAGGTGCTGGCGTTCGGCGAAGGCGTCGCGCTGCCGACCCGGCTGCGCTTCAAGGAGGTGCCGCTGCATCAATTGCCGCGCAGCGAGGCGACGATCGCCACCGTCCGCTCGGTGAATGCCGGACACGACATGCATTTCGTCAGTGCCGTGCTGGAGCGCTGGCGCGGAGCGACCTCGAGCCGGGACGCCTCGAGCGGCGACGGCGGCGCCGGCAACCTCGGGGATCGAGGAAGTATGTCCGCATCGCTGGACGCGCCAATGCTGCAGCCGTCGATGGGGCTCGATCCGGACCGCTTCTCCCTGTTGAAGAAGCCGCTGCGCTAAACACGGCGGCCGCCGCTCTCAAATCCCGGTCGATGACGCCCCGAGGAGGCGTTGCGGGCACGTCGCCAAAAGCAAGGTGATGGGCTGAGCTGGACCGTTGCGCCTGCGCGGCGATCGACTAAGGTTCGCCCCCTGCCACGCACGCCGGACCCGTTGCCATGACGCAAGCTCCCATCAGCCGCTTTCCCGTTCCCGCAATCGACGCCTTGCCGGACGACATCCGCACCCGGCTGCTCGGCGTGCAGGAGAAGAGCGGCTTCGTGCCCAACGTGTTCCTGACACTCGCGCACCGGCCGGACGAGTTCCGCGCGTTCTTTGCGTATCACGACGCGCTGATGGAGAAGGACGGCGGGCTGACCAAGGCCGAGCGCGAGATGATCGTGGTGGCGACCTCGAGCGCCAACCAGTGCCAGTATTGCGTCATCGCGCATGGCGCGATCCTGCGCATCCGCGCCAAGAGTCCCCTGATCGCCGACCAGATCGCGATCAACTACCGCAAGGCCGACATCACGCCGCGGCAGCGGGCGATGCTCGATTTCGCGATGAAGGTGGCGCTCGAGGCGCAGACCGTCGGGGACGCCGATTTCAAGGCGCTGGCCGGCCACGGTTTCAGCGACGACGACATCTGGGACATCGCCGCAATCGCGGCATTCTTCGCGCTGTCGAACCGGATGGCGAATGTCACAGGCATGCGGCCCAACGACGAGTTCTACCTGATGGGGCGGCTGCCGAAGACCAAGTGAGACGATCAGTCGTCCGACGCCGGCCCGCACCAGCCGGGCAGATAGACCGCGTCGTGGCTCTTTGCGGCCGCCAGCGCGTGCTCCATGGCGGCGGCGAAATGGGTCTCGACCGTCTTGCGCTTGACCTTGCGGCGCAGGAAGTCGGCCCATAGGAACTCGCTGAACGGCGTCGTGTCCTTGGCAAAGCCGCCGGCGCGGCGCAGCTCACCGGCCAGGCTGCGGAACGGATCGTCCTTCAGATTCGCGACGGTCTTCGGCAGGTCCTTGAAATGCCGCCGCACGCCCTTGGCGTCGTAAGGATAGACCCAGCGCTTGTTGTCCATCACGCCCCAGAACGCCTCCCGATCGACCATCGAGAGGTCGCCGATCACCGTGACCAGCACATCCTTGACGCCCTCGTCATGGAGCGCGCGGGCGAGGTGATGGTGGTCGACGACGTAGTGCCGCTCGTCGGGACCGAGCACCACCGGGATCATGTGCTTGCCGAGCAGCTCGGCCTGCTTCTTCTTCGACTTGTGCTCGCGCCAGCGCTCGCGCTTCTCCTTCACCTCGCGCATGCCGACGGTCATCTGGGTCGGGCGCAGCGACAGGATCGGCACGGGATGAAGCAGCGGCTCGCGGGTATTGGCCATGGCTGGGCTTCCAGGGGGATGATCAGCATTATGCCACGCCTGCCGAGCCGTTCCAGCGCATCTTCCCCGAGCTGCGACGCCGTTCGGACCGACCGCGGCAGGTTCCAATCACCCGCGGAGCAGGCGCCGACTGGATGCATCCGAGGAGGGAGATGTTTTGCTGATGCAGCTCAATTATGGCAAAGTTTCTTTGTGAGAGGTTGGGCCCGCGTGCTAAAAAGGACCATCGGAGTCGAGGCATGAAGTCCCAGCGCCCCATTGCAGCGGAGGAAGAGCATCGCGTGGTGCCGTTCCGGCCGCGCAGCAGTCCGGTGCGGCGCGCGGCCGAGGGCGGCAGTCCGCCGATTCAGCTGCACCGGCGCGAGCAGCCGACACTCGATCTCTCCCGGTATGAGCAGCCGCGTGAGGAGCCCGATGACTTCCGTCACCGCATCCTGGCCAACATCGCCGCCATCGCCTTCACGGTCGCGTTGACCGCGATCGGCATCTGGCTGGCGATGAGCATTGCCGACCTGCGCAAGACCCAGGACTGCCTGCTGACCGGACGGCGCGACTGCGCCCGCATCATCACCGAGACCTACACGCCCTGATCCCCTGCTGGACGCGGCTGCCGCGGCCGGCGGGGCATCACAATCCCGCCACAACCGCCGTGTCCGGCTCCATTGAACTCACCGCGTCGCTCCGATATACGGGCACACGACTCCCCGGGCGACGGGGGTAAAAGGGCTCGCATCAGACGCCCCCGGGGGCGCGGTGTCCTCCCGTCGCCACCTACCGGATTAGCTCCAAAATATCAAAGGCTTAGTGATGTCCTCAACATTCGATCAGGTCGCCACGATCATCGCTGAAACCTGCGACATCCCGCGCGACACGATCACGCCGGATAGCCACGCCATCGACGATCTGGGCATCGACAGCCTCGATTTCCTCGACATCGCGTTTGCGATCGACAAGGCCTTCGGGATCAAGCTGCCACTCGAGAAGTGGACGCAGGAAGTCAACGACGGCAAAGCCAGCACCGAGCAGTATTTCGTGCTGAAGAACCTGTGCGCCCGCATCGACGAGCTGGTCGCCGCCAAGGGCGCGTGAGCGCCTGCCATGCAGATCGAATACTTCCTGCTCATCGACCGCATTCTCGATCTTCGGCTGGACGAGAAGGCCATCACCGTCGAAGCCAAGGTCCCCACCGAAAGCACGATCTTCGAAGGACATTTCCCGGGCTATCCGATCATGCCCGGCGTTCTCCTGATCGAATCGATGGCGCAGACATCGGGCTGGCTGCTGCTCGCGCTCATGAAGTTCGAGCGGATGCCGTTCCTCGCCGCGGTCAAGGAGGCCAAGATGCGCGGCTTCGTGTCGCCGGGCGAGGTGCTGACCGTCGAGGCCAACGTGCTGCACGAGGGCTCCGGCTATGCCATGACCGAAGCGCGCGTGAAGGTCGGCGGCAAGCTACGCTCGAACGCGACGATCACCTTCAGCCACGTCCCCTTCCCCAATCCGGAGCTGCGCGGACACATGGACGCCGTCGCCGAGCGCGTCGGCTTTCCGCAACAGGTCCTACAGCGATGAGTGAGACGACAGCCGTGACCTCCGAGCCCGTCGAAGTCTGGATCACCGGTATCGGCCTTGCGACCTCGCTCGGCGAGGGACTCGATGCGAACTGGGAGGCCCTCAACGCCGGCCAGATCAACGTCGACGAGCAGGGTTTTGCACCCTACATCGTGCATCCCTGGGCCAAGGTGAATCTGGAAGCGCAGATCCCGAAGAAGGAGCAGCGCCAGATGGAGGCGTGGCAGCGCATCGGCACCTATGCCGCCGGGCTTGCGCTGGATTCCGCCGGCCTCAAGGGCAACAAGGACATCCTGTCCCGGATGGACATGATCGTGGCCGCGGGCGGCGGCGAGCGCGACATCTCCGTCGACACCGCGATCCTCAACGCGGAGGCCCAGGGCAATTGCACGCCCGGCTTCCTGAACGACCGGCTGATGAGCGACCTGCGCCCGACCCTGTTCCTGGCGCAGTTGTCCAACCTGCTCGCCGGCAACATCGCGATCTCGCACGGCGTCTGCGGCACCTCGCGCACCTTCATGGGCGAGGAGGTTGCGGGCGTCGACGCGTTCAAGATCGCCTTGGCCCGCATCGCCGGCCGCCAGAGCGACATCGCGCTGGTCGGCGGCTCGCACAATGGCGAGCGCAAGGATCTGCTCGTGCTGTACGAGTTCGGCGACTACAATCTGAAGAACGAATTCAAGCCGGTCTGGTCCCGCAAGGACCATCCGGGCTTCGCGCTCGGATCGGCCGGCGCGTTCCTGGTGCTGGAATCCAAGCCGCATGCCGAAGCCCGCGGCGCCAAGCCGCTGGCGCGGCTCAGCAAGGTCGTCGCCGACCGCGCCCGCCGCAAGGAGGCAGGCGCGGTGACCGGAACGCTGGACCGTCTATGGTCGGCGCTCGACGTCCACGAGGCCCCCGGCGCCATCATCACGGGCGCGACCGGTGCGGAGCCGGTGACCTCGGAGGAGCGCGCCTTCCTCGACCATCACAAGGCGTTCGCGGTGCGCTCGAGCGGGACCCGCTTCGGCCACACGATGGAAGCGCATTTCGCGCTTGGTCTGGCGCTTGCCGCACTTTCGATCTCGCGCGGCGCCCTGTTCGCACCGGGCGACGCCTCGGGTGTGGAGGCAGAGATGAAGGAGGCTCCGACCCAGATCGTGGTGGTCGGCGCCGGCCACTACCGCGGCGAAGGCATGGCCTTGGTCGAAGCAGTCAAGTGAACACGGTACGGCCTTAAGAAGACGCGACGGGGGACATCATGAGTGTACGCGACAAGTTTGGACGCCCCATCGTGGTCGTGACCGGGATGGGCATCGTCACCTCCCTTGGGGCCGGCAAGTCCGATAATTGGAACAAGCTCGTGGCCGGCGAGTCCGGCATCCGCACCATCACGCGCTTTCCGATCGACGGCTTGAAGACGACCATGGCCGGCACGGTCGATTTCGTCCCCGTGGCGCCGTTCACGTCGACGGGCCTGTCCGAGCGGCTCGGCCACATGGCCGTCGAGGAAGCCATCGCGCAGGCTGGAATCGGCAGCAAGGGCGACTTCCCGGGCCCACTGTTTCTTGCCGTGGCGCCCGTCGAGATCGAGTGGCCGCAGCGCCTGGAGCTCGCGCATGAGGTTGGCGGCACTCAGTTCACCTATGACGACCTGCTGAAGGTCTGCGGCGGCGGCAAGTTCGTCAACTATCACCACCGCTTCCTGTTCGGCTCCGTCGCCGATTCGCTGTCCGACACCTTCGGCACCAAGGGCTCGCCGATCTCGCTGTCGACTGCCTGCGCCTCCGGCGCGACCGCGATCCAGCTCGGCGTCGAAGCCATCCGGCGCGGTGAGACTGACGTCGCGCTATGCGCCGCCACCGAAGGCTCGGTCAATCCGGAAGGGCTCGTGCGCTTCTCGCTGCTGTCGGCGCTGTCGACCCAGAACGACCCGCCGCAGGCCGCCTCCAAGCCGTTCTCCAAGAACCGCGATGGTTTCGTGATGGCCGAGGGCGCCGGTGCGCTGGTGCTGGAAAGCTACGACGCGGCCGTGGCGCGCGGCGCCAAGATCCTCGGCGTCGTCGCCGGCTGCGGCGAGCTGACCGACTCCTTCCACCGCACCCGTTCCTCGCCGGACGGCAAGCCGATCATCGGCTGCATCCGCAAGGCGCTCGCCGATGCCGGCATGGCGCCGGAGCAGATCGACCATATCAACGCCCACGGCACCGCCACGCCCGAGAACGACAAGATGGAATATGTCGGCGTCTCCGCCGTGTTCGGCGAGCACACCGGCAAGATCCCGGTGTCGTCGAACAAGTCGATGGTCGGCCACACCATCTCGGCGGCCGGCGCGGTCGAGGCGATCTTCTCGCTGCAGACGCTCGAGCATCAGCGCATTCCGCCGACCATCAACTACGACATTCCGGATCCCGCGATCCTGTTCGACGTCGTCGGCAACAAGGCCCGCGATGCGCGCGTCACCACCGTGATGTCGAATTCGTTCGGCTTCGGCGGCCAGAACGCCTCGCTGATCCTGACGCGCGAACCGGCCTGATCCGCCTGTCACATCGATGAGTCTCCTGCCCCTCCGGACCAAGCTCGTGATCCGCCGAGCCGTGAAGTCGGCCGGGGCGTCCGCCGTCGGCGCGCTGACGGTCGGCATGCTCAGGACCACGCGCTATTTCGATCCGCAGAAGACGGCCGACCGCTTCGCGCGCCTCGCGCAGTGGATCGGTCCGCGGCTGCGCGAGCAGCGCATCGGCCGCGACAATCTCACGGCGGCCTTTCCGGAGAAATCGCCCGAGGAGATCGAGAAAATCCTTGCCGGCGTGTGGGACAATCTCGGCCGCGTCGGCGCCGAGTTCGCCCATCTCGACAAGATCTGGGATTACGACGAGGCTCATCCGGAGCGCAGCCGGATCGAGCTGTCGCCGCGCACCCATGAGCTGTTTCATCAGCTCCGTCTCGACGGCAAGCCGGCGCTGATCTTTGCCAGCCACCTCGCCAATTGGGAGATGCCGGCGCTGGCGGCGGTCGCCCATAAGCTCGATACGGCGATCCTCTATCGCCGGCCCAACATCGCCGCTGCCGACCGCATCATCCAGGAGATACGGCAGGTCAAGATGGGCACACTGGTCCCGGCCGGCCGCGACGCGCCGCTGCGGCTGGCACAGGCGCTGAAGAACGGCCAGCACGTTGCCATGCTGGTCGATCAGTACCTGACCGGTGGCGTCGAGGTCACCTTCTTCGGCCGCAAGACCCGCGCCAATCCGATGCTGGCCCGTCTGTTACGCCAGGTCGAATGCCCCGTGCACGGCGTCCGCATCATCCGCCTTCCCGGCAACCGCTTCCGCGCCGAAGTCTCGGAGGAGGTGAAGCCGGTCCGGACGGCCGATGGTCAGATCGACATCCAGGGCACGACACAGGCGATCACCGACGTCGTCGAGAGCTGGGTCCGCGAATATCCCGAGCAATGGCTCTGGCTGCATCGGCGCTGGCGGTAGCCCGCGCCCGGACAAACTCCGCTGCGGGGAAGCGCTGCAGCACCACTTACCGCTGACGGGCCGTTCAAAGAAAACGCTTACCTCATCCATCGACGCTCGCTACCTTGGTCGCGTATCCGACGGCTGTTCGGAAGCTGCAGGGAGGACAAGCGCGAATGTTTTCGCATGTGATGATCGGCACCAACGACCTCGACAAGGCCAAGGCCTTCTACGACAAGCTGCTGGGAACGCTCGGCGTGAGGCCGGCACGGGTCGACGGCCACCGCATCTTCTACATCACGCCGACCGGCATTTTCGGGGTGTCGAAGCCGATCAACGGTGAGCCGGCCACGCACGCCAATGGCGGCACGATCGGCTTTGCCTGCAACTCACCTGAGCAGGCAGACGCCTGGCATGCAGCCGGGCTCGAAGCCGGCGGCACCAGCTGCGAAAATCCGCCCGGCGTTCGTGAAGGCTCCGCCGGCAAACTCTATCTGGCATATCTGCGCGACCTCGACGGCAACAAGCTCTGCGCGATGCATCGGCTGGGGTAATCCCGCGGAGTCATTGCGAGGAGCAACGCGACGAAGCAATCCAGATCTTCTTCTCAGCCCTGGATTGCTTCGCAGCGTTCGCAATGCCGGCAGCAGCGCTGGCTACCGCCCGGTCTTCACCTTCGTCCAGAGCCGGTTGATGACGCGCTGCGTCGCGGGCTCGCGGGCGGTGATGACGAACAGCTTCTTCAGCGTCGTCTCATCCGGATAGATGTTCTTGTCGCCAAAGATTTTTGGATCGATCAGCTTCTGGCTCGCCAGGTTGCCGTTGGCATAGGACAGGAAGTCGGAGTTCTTGGCCGCGACCTCGGGCCGGTAGAGATAATTGATCAGCGCATAGGCTTCGGCCACGTGCGGAGCGTCAGTGGGAATCGCAAAATTGTCGAAGAACATCTGCGCGCCCTCTTTCGGGATTGCGTAGCCGATCTCGACGCCGTTCTTTGCTTCTTCCGCGCGGCTGCGCGCCTGCATGATATCGCCGGACCAGCCGACGACGAGGCAGATCTCGCCGGTGGCGAGCGCGCTTAAGTATTCCGACGAATGAAACTTGCGCACGGATGGTGCGACCTTGCCGACCACCTCGGCCGCCTTCTCCAGATCGGCCTGCCTGGTCGAGTTCGGGTCGAGGCCAAGATAGTTCAGCGCCGCCGGAAAGATGTCGTCGGCGGAATCCAGCATGTGGACGCCGCAGTCCTTGAACTTGGCGAGGTTCTCCGGCTTGAACACCATGTCCCAGCTGTCGATCCGCGCGCCGGGCCCCAGGATCTTCTCGACCGCCTTGACGTTGTAGCCGATCCCGGTCGTGCCCCACATGTAGTTGGCGGCGAACTGATTGCCGGGGTCGTAGGTGGCCAGACGCTCGGTCACGACGGGCCACGCATTGACGAGATTGGGCAGCTTCGACTTGTCGAGCGGCTGGAAGATCTTGGCCTTGATCTGGCGCTGCAGGAAGTACGCGGTCGGCACCACGACGTCGTAGCCGGATTTGCCGGCGAGCAGCCGCGTCTCCAGGGTCTCGTTGGCGTCGAATGTGTCGTAGACCACCTTGATGCCGGTCTCCTTGGTGAAGTCGTCAAGGACACCGGGCGCCATGTAGTTCGACCAGTTGTAGAAGTTGACGACGCGCTCCTCTGCGCGACCGGCCGCCCCCGTGAGCGTCAGCGCCGCGACAGCCAGCGCCAGAGCCGAACCCATGCAGCCGCGCGTCATCACTCGTGTCTCCTAGCGCCGGTGGATGGCGTCCGAGAGGCGCTCCAGCGCCGTATCCAGGGTTGCGTCCTTCTTGGCGAAGCAGAACCGCACCACCGACGTCACGGCATCCGTCTCGTAGAACGCCGACACCGGGATGGCGGCCACCTTGTAGTCGTTGACGATGCGGCGGCAGAACTGCTCGTCGGTCTCGTTGAGGCCGAGCGGCGAAAGGTCGACGGTCAGGAAGTAGGTCCCCTGCGCCTTCAGCACGGGAAAGCCCAGGCTCTCGAGACCGGCCGTGAGCCGGTCGCGGCTGCGCGCGAGCTCGCTGCGCATGTTGATGAAGTAGTCGTCCGACTTGCCGAGGCCGTAGGCGACCGCGACCTGCAGATTCGGTGCCGTCGTGAAGGTCAGGAATTGATGCACCTTGGCGGCGACGCGCAGCAGATGCGGCGCGGCGCAGACGAAGCCGATCTTCCAGCCCGTCAGCGAGAAGATCTTGCCGGCCGAGCCGACCTTGATGGTGCGGTCGCGCATGCCGGGAATGGTGATCAGCGGGATGTGCGCGCGGCCGTCGAACACGACGTGCTCCCAGACCTCGTCGCAGATCGCGACCGCGTCGAACTCCTGGCAGAAGCGCGCCAGCAGCTCGAGATCCTCGCGCGGGTAGACCACCGCGGCCGGGTTGAGCGGGTTGTTGAACAGCACCGCCTTGGTCTTTGGCGAGAACGCCTGCCGCAGCATCTCCTCCGACAGCCGCCAGTGCGGCGGCTCCAGACGGACGAGGCGCGGAATGCCGCCGGCCTGGCGGATGATCGGCAAGTATGAATCATAGACCGGCTGGAAGCAGATCACCTCGTCGCCCGGCTCCACCACCGACAGGATCGCCGACGTCAGCGCCTCGGTGCCGCCGGAGGTGACCATGACCTCGCTCATCGGATCGAGATCGAGCTTGTGCCAGTGCTTGTAGTGCGCGGCAATGGCCTGGCGCAGCTCCGGCAGGCCCATCATCGACGGATACTGGTTGTAGCCGTTGAGGACCGCGTCGGCCGCGGCACGGCGGATATCCTCCGGACCCGGATCGTCGGGAAAGCCCTGCCCCAGATTGATCGCGTCGTTGTCGCGCGCGAGCTGCGACATCTGCTCGAAAATGGTGACGGGCAGGTCGGCAAAGACCTTGTTCTGCGAGATCATGATCGCCTGTCAGCCGCCAGTCCTGGTCGGCAGGCCAGCCGCCTTCCAGCCGAGCATACCGCCCTGGAGATGCTTGTCGTAGGGCAGACCGGCGGCCTGCGCGGCCAGCGAGGCCGTGACCGAGCGCTTGCCGGAGCGGCAGGCGAACACGACGTCCTTGCCTTGCGGATCCGGGATCAGCTTCGGGTCGAAGCCCGACAGCGGAACGACGACGCCGTCGGGATAGGCTTCCGCAGAAACTTCATTCGGCTCGCGCACGTCAACCAGAAGAATTCGCCCTTCCGCGATCCCCTGGGCCACGTCCTGCGGGGTCAAATCGTGCACAACAGCCACGCCCATCCTCCAAGCCTTCAGCAGGGCCATATCGGCCCCAATCCGGTCGCCAAACTCACCCCAGACGCACCGAAAATCAAGCGCTTCGGCACGCTGAGGAGACGGGTCTCGAGCTCAGATCGTAACCTGGGTGCCGACCTCCACCACCCGTCCGCTCGGGATCTGAAAATAGTCGGTCGCGTCGTTGGCGGAGCGGCTCATCGAGATGAACAGGTGATCCTGCCAGCGCGGCATGCCTGAATGCGCAGCCGGCTTCAGCGCACGTCGCGACAGGAAGAACGAGGTCGACATGATGTCGAACTGCCAGCCGAGCTTGCGCGCGATCGCAAGTGCCCGCGGCACGTTGGGCGATTCCATGAAGCCGAAGCGCAACGTCACCTTGGAAAACGTCGGACTGATCTGCTCGAGGCGAACCCGTTCTGACGGCTCGATGCGCGGCGTCGGCGCGGTCTCGATCGTCAGGATGACGTTCTTTTCGTGCAGCACCTTGTAGTGCTTGAGGCTGTGCATCAGCGCGGTCGGCGCGCTCAAGGGATCGCTGGTCAGGAACACGGCCGTGCCGGCCACCCGTTGTGGCGGACGCTTCTCAAGCATGGTCACGAGATCGGCGAGCGGGAATTCGAGCTTGCGCGACTTGTCGAACAAGAGCCGGCTGCCGCGCCGCCACGTGTACATCAGCGTCATCACGAAGCCGCCCAGCGCCAGCGGCACCCAGCCGCCTTCGAACACCTTCAGGAGATTCGCCGCCAGGAAGGTCAGATCCAGGAACAGGAACGGCGCGATCAGCGCGGCCGCCGCAATCGGCGACCAGCGCCAGACCTTCCAGATCACGACGAAGCCCATCATGGCCGTGACGACCATTGTGCCGGTGACCGAGATGCCGTAGGCCGAGGCGAGCGCGCTCGATGACTTGAACATCAGCACCAGCAGCATGACCGAGATCAGCAGCAGCTTGTTGATGCGCGGAATGTAGATCTGGCCCGAATGCGCCTCGGAGGTGTGGCGGATCTCGAAGCGTGGCAGCAGGCCGAGCTGAATCGCCTGCCGCGTCAGCGAATAGGCACCGGTAATGACGGCCTGGCTCGCGATGACGGTCGCCATTGTGGCGAGCGCGACCATCGGGATCAGCGCCCACTCCGGGAACATCAGGAAGAACGGGTTCTCGATCGCCTTCGCGTCGGCGATCACCAGCGCCCCCTGCCCCAGATAGTTCAGCGCCAGCGATGGCAGCACGATGAACAGCCAGGCAGTCTGGATCGGCCGCTTGCCGAAATGGCCGAGGTCGGCGTACAGCGCCTCGGCGCCGGTGACGGCCAGAAACACCGCGCCGAGCGTGACGAAGCCGATGATCCCGTGATGCAGCATGAAGGTCACGGCATTCAGCGGGTTGATTGCCCACAGCACCTCGGGATGGCGCAGGATCGGCGGCAACGCCGCAATGCCGATCACCAGGAACCAGATCAGCATGATCGGACCGAAGAACGCCGCAACCTTGGCCGTTCCGCGCGCCTGGACAGCGAACAGCGCGACCAGAATCACGACGGTCAGCGGCACGACGTAGGGCTCGAACGCTGCCGTGACCAGCTTGATGCCCTCGATCGCCGACAACACGGACAGAGCCGGCGTGATCACCGCATCGCCATAGAACAGCGCGCCCGAGATGATGCCGAGCAGCACGATGATGCTGGCGCCGCGCGCGACTCCGCGCTGGGCGAGCGCCATCAGCGCCAGGGTGCCGCCCTCGCCGTGGTTGTCGGCGCGCAGCAGGATCACGACGTATTTGAGGGTCACGACGACGATGAGAGCCCACAGGATGAGCGAGATCACCCCCATCACGGCGTGAGGCGCAGGCTCGCCGCTGCTGCTCGCAGCCAAGACCGCTTCACGCAACGCGTACAGCGGGCTGGTGCCGATGTCGCCATAGACGACACCGATGCTTCCCAGTGTCAGCGCCGCGAAGCTCGCCGTGGAATGGGCGTTGCCATGCCCGTTGGTCGCCGGCGCTTCCGCGGGCGTAGCTGCGACGTCGACTGTCATGGGGTAGCCCCCTCGAGGACTCGTTAATGCTTCACTGCACAACGCGGCAGAGCGCGCGGCTTATAGCGGCAGCGCGTTACGACGGACCCGTCGGGAATGCGCCTCAGCCATGCATTTAAGCATGCACGAGCCGTCAGGGAAGTCCAGCCGATCAAATCGTTACCTGGGTACCCACTTCGACGACCCTGCCCGTGGGAATCTGGAAATAGTCCGTGGCGTCGTTGGCCGACCGGCTCAGACCGATGAAGAGATGGTCCTGCCAGGTCGGCATGCCCGACTGGGACGATGGCTTCAACGAGCGGCGCGAGACGAAGAACGACGTCGACATGATGTCGAACTGCCAGCCGAGCTTGCGCGCCACCGCGAGCGCGCGCGGCACGTTCGGGGATTCCATGAATCCGAAGCGCAGCCGCACCTTGGAAAACTTCTCGCTGATCTTCTCCATGCGCACGCGCTCCGAGACATCGACCCGCGGCGTCTGCGCGGTCTCGATGGTCAGGATCACGTTGTGCTCGTGCAGCACCTTGTTGTGCTTGAGATTGTGCAGCAATGCGGTCGGCACCGAGGTCGGGTCGCTGGTGAGAAACACCGCCGTGCCCTTGACGATGTGAGGAGGCCTCTTCTCCAGGCTGGTGATCAGGTCATCCAGCGGAACCTCGATCTTGCGCGTCTTGAGCACCAAGATCGCCGAACCACGCCGCCAGGTCCAGATCGTCACGACCATCGCGGCACCGAACAGCAGCGGAACCCAGGCTCCTTCGAGCAGCTTCAGCAGGTTGGCGCTGAAGAAGGTCATATCGACGATGACGAAGGGAGCGATCACGGCGGCCGCCACGGCCGCGCGCAAGTTCCACAGCTTCCAGATCACCACGAAGCCCATGATGCCGTCGGCGACCATGGTGGTGGACACTGCGATGCCATAGGCGGAGGCGAGATTGCTCGAGGTCCGGAACAGCAGCACCAGCAACAGCACGCCGATCAGCAGCAACCGGTTGACCCGCGGCAGATAGATCTGGCCGGCATGGCTCTCGGACGTATAGCGCACCTCGAAACGCGGCAGCAGGCCGAGCTGGACCGCCTGGCTGACCAGCGAATAGGCGCCCGTGATCACGGCCTGGCTCGCGATGACGGTCGCGGCGGTGGCCAGCACCACCAGCGGCAGCAGCAGCAGTTCGGGCACCATCCGGTAGAACGAATTCTCGATCGCGGCGGGATCGGACAGCACCAGTGCGCCCTGCCCGAAATAGTTGATCAGCAGCGCCGGAAGCACGAAGAACAGCCAGGCCGACTGGATCGGCTTGCGGCCGAAATGACCGAGATCCGCATAGAGTGCCTCGCCGCCGGTGACCGCGAGGAACACCGCGCCCAGGGTGACCAGGCCGATCGTGCCGTGCGAGAGCAGGAACTGCACCGCATAATAGGGATTGATCGCCGCGAGCACGGAGGGGTCGTCGCGGATGTGGACGAGTCCCATCACGGCGAGGGTGGTGAACCATGTGACCATGACCGGGCCGAAGGCGGAGGCGACGCGCGCCGTCCCCTTGCTCTGGACCGCGAACAGTACGACCAGGATGAACACGGTCAGCGGCACGACGTAGTGCTCGAGCGCGGGCGCCGCGAGCTTGAGGCCTTCGACCGCCGACAACACCGAAATCGCCGGCGTAATCATCGAGTCTCCGATGAACATCGAAGCGCCGATCACGCCCAGCGACATCAGGAACAGGCTGCGCCGGCCCAAGGCCCGCTGTCCGAGCGCCATCAGCGACAGCGTTCCGCCCTCGCCGTTGTTGTCGGCGCGGAGCAGCAGCAGGACGTATTTGGCCGTCACCACGATGAACAGCGACCAGAGGATCAGCGAGAGCACCCCGAGCACGATGATCCGCGACACCGGCTGCCCCTGAGCGGCGCCGTGCGCGGCCTCGCGAAAGGCGTAGAGGGGCGAGGTGCCGATGTCTCCGAACACCACGCCGATGCTGCCTAGCGTCAGCCCCCAGAACCCCGACGTGCTCGCGGTGTCCTGTCCTTCGGTCGATGTCGCGCTGGCCGTCATGTTGCTCGGAACGCATCTTCCCTGTTTGGCCCGGCGCGTGTGAACGTAGACCGTTCGCAGGTCAAGTCTCTAGCGTAAGCAGACCGCTGTTCCCAGGTCGCAACCAAACGGCATGGCTGACACGGATGTCGCATGCCGCATCGCGGCAAGTGCCTTTAGCCCAGGCATCCTGAGGCAGATGTCGGATCTACCCCCGGCGAATCAAGTGCCCGCTGATGCTCTTCGTTGCCGTTCGCAAGCCGCCATGCGGCATTATGATGCGGCAAGCGAAGCATCCCGGCTACGGCTTCAGATCGGGCGGCAATGGCGGGTCTTCCCGCATCAGGGTGATCGTCACGCGGCGGTTGGCTGCCAGCGACGGGTCGTCGGGAAACAGCGGCTGGGTGTCCGCCTTGCCGGAGACGGCATAGATGTGGCTCGCCGGCAGCCCTTCCCGCTCCAGGATCTGGCGCACCGCATTGGCGCGGTCCGCCGACAGGTCGAAGCCGCCATAGTCGCTGCGGGCGGGAACGAAGCCGGCGGCCGTGTGCCCGGTGATCTGGACCCGAAGCGGGGTCGCCTTGAGCGGGGCAGCCAGCTTCTCTATCAGGCGTCGCGTGCGGTCGAACGGCACCTTCGAGCCATCAGCGAACATCGACCGCCCGTCCTGGTCGACGATCTCCAAGTTGAGACCCTGCTTGGTCTCTTCGAACATGATGTGCTTGGAGATCTCGGTCATCTCCGGCATGTCCTGCAGCGCCTGGCGCAGCGAGGCGGACGCCAGCGCGAACTGGCGATCGATCTTCAGCTTGGCGCCATTGGTATGCTGGCGCTCCTCCTGCTCGGGGCTCGGCTCGCGCGCGGTCTCCTCCGGCGAGATGTGGGCGGCGTTCTTGAGCTTCGGCCGGGTCGGCAGGCCGTCGGATTCCACGATGCCCGAATAGCGCGACTCGGTCTGCACGCCGAAGGCGTCGCGCATCGAGCCTGCGACGACCTTCAGCTTGGCGTTGTCCATGGTCGAGAACGCGACCAGCATCACGAAGAAGCTGACCAGAAGTCCCATCAGGTCGGCAAAGGTCACGAACCAGCCGTGACCGCCGCCATGCGCATCGCCCCTCTTCTTCTTGGCCATTGCCTACCCCACCCCGGATCGCCCCGCCGCAGCCGATCAGGCCGGCACGGGCTCGCCTTCGGCGTGGCGATGCTTCTCCGGCAGATAGGCCAGGAGCATTTCGCGGACCAGGGCCGGACTCTTGGAGTCGCGGATCATCAGGATTCCGTCGATGATCAGCGTCCGGTTGGTTTCCTCGTCCAGCAGCTTGCCATGCAGCTTGTCGGCGATCGGCAGACAGATCAGGTTCGACACCAGCGCGCCGTACAGGGTCGCGAGCAGCGCGGTCGCCATGAACGGGCCGAGCTTCGAGGGGTCGGTCATGTTGGCGAACATCTGCACCATGCCGATCAGCGTGCCGACCATGCCGAACGCCGGGGCGCAGTCGCCGATGGCGCGATAGATCTTGCTGCCTTCGTCCAGGTGCATCAGGAAATTGTCGCGGTCACGCTCGAGATTGTCACGGATGAATTCGAGGTCGTAGCCGTCGGCCACGTAGCGGATTCCCTTGGCGAGGAACGGCTCGTCGGTCTCGACCTTTTCCAGGCCGACCGGGCCCTGCTTGCGCGCGATCTCGGCGATGCGGGCGAGCTCGTCGACGAGCTCGCGGGCCGACAGGCGGCTCATGGTGAAGGCGTACTTCATTCCAAGCGGAACGCCGTGCAGCATGACGCCCAGCGGGAAGCGAATCATGGTGGCTGCGATCGAACCGCCGAAGATGATGATTGCGGCGTGCTCGCTGACGAACATCTCGAGATCGCCGCCCAGAAGCATCATCGTCGCGATGACGATCACGCCAGCCACGAGCCCCGCACTCGTCATAATATCCATGATTCAACTCCACCGCGTACGCAAACCACGGACCCTGCCGGACCGACGCGGTGCTTCTGGACCGCATGTCACGACACTAAATGTCCGCCATTAAGGACGAGTTACTGAATTCGGTAGGCATAATGAAAGGTAAACAGCAGCGCCGCGTACGACGCCGACCTCGCTCAAGCGACCGACGATCCGGACTTGAGCAGGTTCGCCGCGGCGAAGACGGCTGACTGATCGAATGATCGCTGCATCTTGTGGACCATCTCCAGCATCTGCGCCGGCTCCATCGTCGCCGATCCCACCTCGAGCTCGCGCGACAGGCGCGACAGCGCCGAGAAACCGAACGTCGCCGACGAGCTCTTGATCGAATGCGCCTCGCGCCTGAGTTCGAGGCGATCCTCGAACTTGGCCGCAAGCGTGCCGAACTTTCCGGACGTGTCGTCGAGGAACGTGCGCAGGACCTCCAGCGCATCCTCCTCGCCGAGCTCGGAGACCAGGATCTGATAGACGGATTCGTCGAATTGCACCCAGTCGGTCATGCGACAAGCCTTTCCTTGTGTGTAGCAGCGGCCGCGCGAAGCAGAGCGGCATTCAGTCGATCGCGCGTGACCGGCTTGGTCACGAAGTCGTTCATGCCGGCGTCGGTGCACGCCAGATGATCCTGGCTGGTGGCGTTGGCCGTCAGAGCGACGATGTAGATGTCCTGCGCGGGCGGCGGCAGCGAACGGATCATCCGCGTCGCCGTGAGCCCGTCCATCTCGGGCATCATCATGTCCATGAGCACGAGGTCGTAAGGCTGCTTCTGCACGGCTGCGATCGCCTGCGTGCCGTTCTCGACGATGTCGTAGCCGTGACCAAGCTTGTCCAGGAGCTTTTTGATGACGAACTGATTGGTCAGATTGTCCTCGGCAACGAGGATCTTCAGCGGCGCGAGGCTGCCCGGACGTTCCTCGGCGATCGTCTCGCCGACCGGCACGATGGTCGCCTCGGGCGCGCTCACCTGCTCGACGTCCGGCTGCGGCTGGACCTGGATCGAGAAGGTGAAAGTGCTGCCCTCGCCCACCTTGCTCTGCACCTTGATGTCGCCGCCCATGCAGGTGACGAGGCGCTTGCAGATCGCGAGCCCCAGACCGGTGCCGCCGAAGCGGCGCGAGATGGAATTGTCGACCTGCGAGAACTGCTTGAACAGCCGGCTGACGGCGTCTGCGGGAATGCCGACGCCGGTATCGGCGACCGAGAACACCAGCGTCAGGTTCGGCCCGGCAAGGTTCTCGGCACGCACATCGATATGGACGCCGCCCGATTCGGTGAATTTGAGCGCATTGCCGACCAGGTTGAACAGCACCTGGCGCAGCCGCGCGGGATCGCCGACCACGTAGTTCGGCACGTCCGGCGCGATCGACGTCGTCAGTTGCAAGCCCTTTTCCCTGGCGCGGGACACCAGCAACTCGGCGGTCGCCGTCACCGACCGGTGCAGGTCGAACTCGATGTGCTCGATCTCCAGCCGATCGGCATCGAGCTTGGAGAAATCGAGGACATCGTTGAGCAGTTGCAACAGGTAATCGGCCGACTCGCGCAAGGTTGTCGCGATCTTGCGCTGCTCCGGCGCGAGGTCCGCCGACAGCAAGAGATCGGCAAGGCCGATGACGCCGTTCATCGGCGTGCGGATCTCATGACTCATCATCGCCAGGAATTCGGAGCGCGCCCGCGTACCTGCCTCGGCGGCATCGCGTGAGGCGGCAAGTCCCGCCTGATAGCGCGCAATCAGGATCGTGATGATGCCGATGACCACCGTCAGCAACGCCCCGACCAGCAGATCACGATCGCGGTTGAGCTTGAAGGCGCTGAAGATCTCCTCGGAGGCCTGACCGACGATGACCACCAGCGGCAGATCCTTGATGCGCTGGAACGAGTAGATGCGCGTGATGCCGTCGATCAGACTTTTGAAGGTGTAGAAGCCGCTGCTTCTGTGCTGAATGGCGCTCATCACCGGGCTGCCGGCGAGCGAGGATCCCACGCCCCCCGGACCGGCCGAGGCCCGTGCGCGCACGATGCCGTCGAGACCGAGGAGTGTGACATTGCCCTTCTTGCCGAGATCGACCGAATTGTAGAAGCTCGACAGATATTCGGGGTCGAGCGAGACCACCACCACGCCGCCGAACGAACCGTCCGGCATGATGATGCGGCGGGTCAACTGGATCGACCATTTGTTGGAGACACGGCCGAAGATCGGCTTGCTGATGAAGAGAAAATCATCCTTGCCGTCGGCATGAACGCGGAAGTGCTCGCGGTCGCGCAGGTCGAGGCCGCGCATCTTCGGATCGATGTTGCTAGACAGCATGATGCCGTCCTTGCCGATCACGACGACCTGAAACGAGAAGTCGGACAGGAACTGGCTGTTCTTCGACCATAGCGACATGTCGAAGTTGTGCGGGTCTCTGGCATAGGAGTCGCGGACGTAGAGCAAGGTCTGATCTGCCGCGCGGATCGAGCGGATGATCTGCTCCTCGAACGCGCGGGCCAGGTTGGCGCCGTTCTTCAGCGCCGACTGCTCGGTGCGCGTATACTCTTCGGAGATCGTGTAGAAGATGCCGGCCCACACCAGCGCGATCGCCGAGAGGCCGATCGCGGCACTGCCGAAATGTCCGATCAGCCGAACCATCCTGTCGACGGTCCGGTCGACCCGCCCGAACAACGGCCTCGATTTCGATATCAGCCTGCGCATGTCCTTCGCCCTCGGGCGACATGCCTATCGGGACGGGCTAGCCATCAGGTAAAGCTTGATGGATAAAATCTTCTCAACGAGCGACGGCCGCTTAACCTTCGGCGAGTCCCGGCCAGTTTGCGGGTAATTCGTCACCGCGTTCGACATTTTCGGCCGAAGCTCAGTCGTCACCCCGTAGTCATCCGGATGCGGTTGCAGCGTCGCAGTTCGGCGAGCGCCCCGCGCAAGGGCGGCGAGCCGCACCGTCGAGCGGCACGGCTCGCTCATTTGGACCGGAGCGAAGCGACGCTCAATGAATCTCCGCCGACCGCTTCAAGGCGGCCTTGAGCTTCTCGAGCGAGAAATCCGCAGACCGCGCGATGTCCAGGATCGGCGTTTCACGGCGCGCGCACAGCTCGGCCGCCTCGGGAAGCTTCGCGGCGATGTCGGCGGGGATGACGATCGCACCATGGCGATCGGAGTGGATCAGGTCGTCCGAGCGCACGGTCATCCCGGCGACGCGGACCTCGCCGCCGAAGCTCTCGGCATGCACCCACGCGTGCGACGGACCGATCGAGCCCGC
Organism: Bradyrhizobium sp. SZCCHNS3002; assembly: GCF_032377435.1. Taxonomy (NCBI): domain Bacteria; kingdom Pseudomonadati; phylum Pseudomonadota; class Alphaproteobacteria; order Hyphomicrobiales; family Nitrobacteraceae; genus Bradyrhizobium; species Bradyrhizobium sp. SZCCHNS3002. The sequence continues at coordinate 302,566 of NZ_JAUHHY010000008.1, read as the reverse complement.
CAGAGCCTGGAAGCCAGCAGCCCATTGCGGGATGTCGCGGATCGATCCATCCGTGATCACGCCGAGGCAGCCGAGCGCCTTGTGGACATTGCTCTGCACCTCGCCCCAGAACGCGCCGTAGCCGATGTCGGGGCCATCGATATCCTGGATCACGACGATGCGCGGACCATGACCGGTGCCGACATATTCGTAGTAGTCGGTGCGCCGCCTCGCCTGCTCGTCCGCCGGCAGGCCCGACTTGACGACGGACCGGATCGTCGCCGTCCGCGCGTAGCCGACCATGGGCGGCAGGTCCGGGAACGGGCACACCAGCGGCTTGGTCGTGTAGCCGATCAGGCGGCGCTCGGGCGCCACGATCTCCATCGCGTTGCAGATGGTCGGCGTGTCATAGCGCGCGAGCGCCTCGAGGACGGAAGCAGCGAGGGGCGCGGCGGCAGTGCTTGTCACGGGCGTTTCTCCGGATGATGCGGACGGCATTCGCGGGCCGTCCTTGGCCATCCGGTATAACTGAGGCGCCGAAGCCGGCAAAGCGCGGGCTCGGTCGGGGCGCCCTGCGCTCAGTGCAGCCGTTCCGGCGGCCGCTGCCCCTGCTCCGCCGCCGGCACGCCGGTCGGCGCAAAAGCCGTCGTGGATGAAGACGAGGCGTGCGACGCTGCAGCCGCGGCACCAAGGACCGCGGCGTGCCGCGCCGCCTGCTGCCGATACAGCCGCCAGCCGAACGGAAGGCTCAGGATGTAGAGGATCGATCCGGCCGACAGGATGTGCCAGGGATAGACCACCAGCAGCGCGACGAAGAACACCACCGCGGCGAACACCGGCAGCACGAGTTCGGGCGAGACGCGCATCCGCGCGGTCTTGCCGGAGAACACCGGCAGCCGCGACACCATCAGGAAGGCGATCAGCAGCGTGTAGAAAGCCGTCAGCAGCGCCGGCGGCCTCGGCAGGTCCAGGAAAGCCAGATAGACGGGCAGCAGCACGGTGATGGCGCCGAGCGGGGCCGGCACGCCGGTGAAGAAATTGGCGGCGAAGGGCGGCTTGTTGGGATCGTCGATGCTGGCGTTGAAGCGCGCCAGCCGCAGCCCGCCGCTGATGGCGTACATCATGGCGGCGATCCAGCCGCCGTCGTGCAGCTCATGGAGCTGCCAGAAGTACAGGATCAGGCCGGGCGCCACGCCGAAATTGACGAAGTCGGCCAGGCTGTCGAGCTCGGCGCCGAACTTCGACTGGCCCTTGATCATGCGGGCGATGCGGCCGTCGATGCCGTCCAGAAAGGCGGCGAAGACGATGGCGCCGACGGCGAGCTCCATCCGCCCCTCGGTCGACAGCCGGATTGCGGTGAGGCCGGCGCAGATCGCCAGCAAGGTGATCATGTTCGGCACCAGCAGCCGCACCGGGATCGGGCGGAAACGGCGGCGGCGCAGTTCGGGAGAGTTCAGATCGAAGCTCATGATCACACCACGTGTGGTTTGTCCGGGACCTTGTGCCTGAACACGGCTCAAGGTCTCCTTAATGGGTCACCAGCGGGCAGCGACGGTTCACTGGCTCCGGAACGTCAGGCCGGGCACGGGCACGTCGAAATCGGCCAGGATCGTCTCGCCGGCGATGGCGGTCTGCCCCTCCGAGACCAGAACCTCAGTGCCGTCAGGAAGATAGACGTCGAGCCGCGAGCCGAAGCGGATCAGGCCGAAGCGCTCGCCCGCGCCAATGGTCTGCCCCTCGCGCACGAACGACACGATCCGGCGCGCCACGAGGCCGGCTATCTGGACCACGCCGATCCGGCCATGCGGCGTCGAGATCGCGAGCGAGTTGCGCTCGTTGTCCTCGCTCGCCTTGTCGAGCTCGGCATTGATGAAGGCACCCGGACGGTAGGAGATCTTCTCGATCCGGCCGGCCACCGGGCTGCGGTTCACATGCACGTTGAACACGCTCATGAAGATCGAGACCCGCAGCAGCGGCCGGTCGCCGAGGCCGAGCTCGGCCGGCGGCAGGGCGCGCGTGATCATGGAGATGCGTCCGTCGGCCGGCGCCACCACCAGCCCTTCCCGCTGCGGCGTGACCCGGATCGGGTCGCGGAAGAACAGCGCGCACCAGACGGTGAGCAGCGTGCCGATCCAGCCGAGCGGGGTGAATATCCAGAACAGGATCAGGCTGACGAGGGCAAATCCCCCGATGAAGGGGTAGCCTTCCGGGTGGATCGGCGGGATCTGAGCGCGGATGGAATTGCTGATCGACATGGCCTGCTTCGTTGAGTGTTGTCGCTCTGACCCTCAGAGCGGACCGCCGCCTTGACTAGGTCGATGGCCGGCGAAGGTCAAAATGAATCCTTAATGCAGTCTTGAGTTCAGATCAGGGCGGTCCGCAGCATCATTCGGCGGCGCTGGCTACCCGTCCCGCCAGATCCGGCCCGGCGACGTCCGGTTCGCCCCGATCAGGCGGATTGCGGTTCGGCGCCGTGGCCTCATCGCCGATCTGCGCCAGTTTTTCGCGCGCCTCCTCGGCCTCGCGCTGCCGGTTCCACATGCCGGCATACAGCCCGCTTTTGGCCAGCAGCTCGGCATGGGTGCCGCGCTCGGCAATGCGACCCCGGTCGAGCACGATGATCTCATCGGCCGCTACGATGGTCGAAAGCCGGTGCGCGATCACGAGCGAGGTGCGGTTGCGCGACACGCCATCGAGCGCCTCCTGGATCTCGTGCTCGGTATGGCTGTCCAGCGCCGAGGTCGCCTCGTCCAGCACGAGGATCGGCGGCCCCTTCAGGATGGTGCGGGCGATCGCGACGCGCTGCTTCTCGCCGCCGGAGAGCTTGAGGCCACGCTCGCCCACCTGGGTCTCGTAGCCCTTCGGCGCCATCCGGATCAGACCGTCGATCTGCGCGAGGCGGGCCGCCTCCTCGACCGCGGCGTCGTCCGCATCCCAGCGTCCGTAGCGGATGTTGTAGCGGATGGTGTCATTGAACAGCACGGTATCCTGCGGCACCATCCCGATCTGGGCGCGCAGCGACACCTGGGTAACATCGCGGATGTCCTGGCCATCGATCAGAATGCGGCCGCCGGAGACGTCGTAGAGCCGAAACAGCAGCCGCGAGATGGTCGACTTGCCGGCGCCGGACGGCCCCACGATCGCGACCGTCTTGCCCGCCGGCACCTCGAAGCTGAGCCCCTGCAGGATCGGCCGCTCCGGCTCATAGGCGAAGCGGACATCCTCGAAGCGGACGTTGCCGGAGGTCACCACCAAAGGCGTCGCTCCGGGCGCGTCGTTCACCTCGGCATCGCGCGTGAGCACGCCGAACATCTTCTCGATATCGATGATGGCCTGCTTGATCTCGCGATAGACCATGCCCATGAAGTTCAGCGGCTGGTAGAGCTGGATCATCATGCTGTTGATCATGACGAAGTCGCCGACGGTGTTGCGCCCCTGGCGCACGCCCTGGGCGCACATCAGCATGGCCACCGTCAACCCGACCGTGAAGATCACGGCCTGCCCGGCGTTGAGCACCGCCAGCGAGGTATAGGTCTTCACACTGGCCCGCTCGTAGCGCTCCATCGAGCGGTCGTAACGTTCCGCCTCGCGCGCCTCGGCGCCGAAATACTTCACCGTCTCGTAGTTCAAGAGCGAGTCGATCGCCTTGGTGTTGGCGTCCGTATCCGAGTCGTTCATGCGGCGCCGGATCTCGATGCGCCACTCGGTCGCGATGTAGGTGTAATAGAGATACGCCGCGACCATGGTCAGCGTGACCAGCACGTAGCGCCAGTCGAACTGCCACAGCAGCACCGCGGTCAGCAGCGAGACCTCGACGATGGTCGGGATCAGCTGCAGGATCACCATGCGCACGATGGTCTCGATCGCGTTGCGGCCGCGCTCGAGCACGCGGGTCAGGCCGCCGGTCTTGCGCTCCAGATGGAAGCGCAGCGACAATTCGTGCATGTGGACGAAGGTGATGGTCGCGAGCTTGCGCACCGCATGCATGGCGACACGGGCAAAAATACCGTCGCGCCACTGCGTCAGCACCGCCATCAGCACCCGAATCCCGCCGTAGCTTGCCGTCATGACGATCGGCGAGGCCACCAGCCAGAACGCCCAGTTATCGGGCGCGATCGGCGCGGTGTTGGCGCCGGTCAGCGCGTCGGTCGCCCACTTGAAGGTGAAAGGCAGAACCAGCGTCGCCACCTTGGCCGCGAGCAGCAGCACCACGGACCACAGCACGCGCATCTTCAGATCGGCGCGATCGCTCGGCCAGATGAAGGGCCACAAATGGCGCAGCGTACCGGCCAGCGTTCCCTGCTCGAGGGACGATGGCGGCGGGTTGGCGGCTGCTTCGGAGGAGGAATCGGGCGGCATCAAACGTTCTGGAACAGCGAGTGTTTTGGCATGTTGTGATGCCGGGGCGTTGCCTGCGTCATATGTCATATAGAGTGTCCGGGCGCCGGATGCACCGGTACGTCGACGGAATCCGTTACCGCGGCGCAGTATTTGCATACTCGTTTTCGGACAAATGGACCCATTCAGCCTGCATCATCCCGTGAAAGCCCGCGAATCCACTTCCTCCGCCCTCGTCTTGACGCCTTTCAACTGCAGTGTCACACCGCTCCAATGACTGAAATCCGCACCGTTTGCGTCTATTGCGGCTCCGGCCCGGGGACGAATCCCAGCTTCATCGAATCGGCGAAGGCACTCGGCAAGGCGCTTGCCGAGAACGGCGTCAGGCTCGTTTATGGCGGCGGCTCCATCGGCATGATGGGCGCGGTCGCCAAGGCGGTGCTCGACCATGGCGGCGACGTCACCGGCATCATTCCGGACTTCCTGGTGAAGAAGGAGGTCATGATGCCGCTCAAGGATCTCATCATCACGCCGGACATGCACGAGCGCAAACGGCTGATGTTCGAGCACTCCGACGCGTTCGTGGCCCTGCCCGGCGGCATCGGCACGCTCGAAGAGCTGGTCGAGCAGTTGACCTGGAAGCAGCTCGGACGCCACGCCAAGCCGGTGCTGATGGCCAATATCGATGGCTTCTGGGAACCGCTGTTCGCGCTGCTGGCCCACATGCGCGAGACCGAGTTCATCCGCCCCGGCTTCCAAATCGAGCTGCTCAAGGCCGAACGCGTCGAGGACATCCTGCCGCGCCTGCGCGAGGCCGCCGCACGCGTCGCCAAGGAAGAGACCGAGATGGCGCCAGAGATCGCCAAGCGGCTCTGATCCCTATTCGGCCGGAAACGTCACCGCCTCGATCCGATTGCCGTCGGGATCGAGCACGAACGCCGCGTAATAGCGCACGCGGTCATGCGGCCGCAGCCCCGGTGCGCCGTCCGAGACACCGCCTGCCTCCAGCGCCGCGGCGTGGAATGCATCGACGTCGTCGGAGCTCCTGGCACGGAAGCAAAGGTGCGAGCCCGTCTCGGCGGATACCCGCGCCATGCCGGCGCGCAGATTGATCCAGAATTCCGGATAACTCTTGCCGAAGCCGATCGTGCTGGGACGTTCGACCAGGCGCGTCAAACCAAGCGGCGCCAACGTGCGCTCGTAGAACCGCGCGCTGCGGGCGAGATCGCTGACACCGACTGAGACGTGGTCGATCATGCGTTTGCTCCTGCCCTCTCCGCGTCATTGCGAGGAGCGAAGCGACGAAGCAATCCAGAGTCGTGCATTCAGCCCTGGATTGCTTCGCTTCGCTCGCCATGACGGATGCATCACCTCAACCCGGCGCGCCGGACTTCACCAGCTTGTAGAACACCGAATCCATCAGCGCCTGGAACGAGGCGTCGATGATGTTGGGCGAGACGCCGACCGTGGTCCAGCGCTCCCCCTTTTCGTCCTCGCTTTCGATCAGCACGCGCGTGACCGCCTCGGTGCCGCCATTGAGGATGCGGACGCGATAGTCGATCAGCTTGAGGCCGTCGATGTAGCCCTGGTATTTTCCGAGATCCTTGCGCAGCGCGACGTCGAGCGCATTGACCGGACCGTTGCCTTCGGCCGCGGAGATCAGCCGCTCGCCGGCGACGTCAACCTTGACGACGGCCAGCGCCACCGTGACGCGCTCGCCGACCGCGTTGTAGCGCTGCTCGACATTGACGTCGAACTGCTCGACGCGAAAATACTCCGGGACCGAGCCCAGTGTACGCCGCGCCAGCAGCTCGAACGAGGCGTTGGCGGATTCGTAGGCATAGCCCGCGGCCTCGCGCTCCTTCAGCTCCTCGACCAGGCGCGTGAGCTTCGGATCGCTCTTGCTGAAGGGGACGCCGCCGCGCTCCAGTGCTGCGATCACGTTGGAGCGGCCGGCCTGGTCCGACACCAGCACCTTGCGGCGATTGCCGACGCTCTCGGGCAGCACGTGCTCATAGGTCTGCGGATCCTTGAGCACTGCCGAGGCATGGATGCCTGTCTTGGTCACGAAGGCGCTCTCGCCGACATAAGGCGCGTGCCGGTTCGGGGCGCGGTTCAGCATGTCGTCGAGCGTCCGAGAGACCTTCACGAGGCCGCTGAGCTGCTCGTCGGAGACGGCGATCTCGAAGCGCTCAGAGAACTCGGTCTTCAGCTTCAATGTCGGGATCAGCGAGCACAGATTGGCGTTGCCGCAGCGCTCGCCGAGCCCGTTCAAGGTGCCCTGGATCTGGCGCGCGCCGGCGCGCACCGCGGCCAGCGAATTCGCGACTGCCTGCTCGGTGTCGTTATGGGCGTGGATGCCGAGGTGATCGCCCGGCACGTGCTTGACGACCTCGCCGACGATCGCTTCGATCTCGTGCGGCATGGTGCCGCCATTGGTGTCGCACAACACGACCCAGCGTGCGCCGGCCTCATAGGCCGCGCGTGCGCAGGCCAGGGCGAACTCCGCGTTCTCCTTGTAGCCGTCGAAGAAATGCTCGCAGTCGAGCATCACCTCGCGTCCCGCGGCCTTTGCGGCCGTCACGCTGTCGCGGATCGAGGCGAGGTTCTCCTCGTTGGTGGTCTCCAGCGCGACGCGCACCTGATAGGCGGATGACTTCGCGACGAAGCAGATCGCGTCCGCCTTGGCGTCCAGCAGTGCGGCGACGCCCGGATCGTTGGACACCGAGCGTCCTGCCCGGCGCGTCATCCCGAAGGCAGTGAAGCGGGCATGGCCGAGCTTGGGCTTGGCGGCGAAGAACTCGGTGTCGAGCGGGTTGGCGCCGGGATAGCCGCCCTCGACATAGTCGATGCCGAGATCGTCGAGCATGCGCGCGATCGCCTGCTTGTCGGCCAGCGTGAAATCGACACCGTTGGTCTGCGCACCGTCGCGCAAGGTGGTGTCGAACAGATAAAGTCGTTCTCTGCTTGTGCCTGCCCTGCTCATGCCTGCGCTCCCCCGGAGCCGAGCGTCTTCTTCATCGTGGTGTTGGCGAGCCACTCGCCATTGATGGAGACGCTGTTGCGCTGCTGCGCGACATAGCCGCGCTTGCGGAAGAATTCGACCGCCGTGTCGCTGGCGTCGACCGACAGACCGGTCGTGCCGCGCGCGCCCGCCAGCTTTTCCAGTGCGTCGCATAGCAGGGCGCCGACGCCCTGCCCCGCCGCGTTCGGATGAACGTAGAGCATGTCGATGTGATCGTTTCCCTTCAGCGCGGCGAAGCCGACCGGCGATCCCTGAAGGGTCGCAATCAAGGTGAGCTCGGATGCCAGCCTCTTGCCGAAGCCCGTCTCATCCTCCGCAGCGGACGCCCAGGCCTCCTGCTGCTCCTCGCTGTAGTCGTCACCTGTCAGCCCCTGGATGCTGGCGACGAAGATCGCGGCGAGCAGCGGCGTATCAGCCGGAAGAAACGGCCGCAGTGCGGGCCTCGGGAGAGCCTGTCCCATGTGTCACCACATGCCGTAGAGTTTCGTGACCAGCGCCACTGCGCCCGCGATCAGCACCAGTTTGAGCAGGATGTAGTACAGCCAGTGCCGCGGAAACGGGGTGTCGGGCTTGCTCATCGCGCAATCTCCCAGGTCGTGACCGGCTTGCCGTCGGCGCCTTTGCCATCCTTCAATACAACGCCCATCGCCGCGAGCGCGTCGCGCAGGCGATCGGACTCCTTGAAGTCCTTCCGCGCGCGGGCCGCGGTACGCTCGGCGATCAGGCCTTCGACCGCGGCGGCGTCCACGCCCTTGGCCTGCTGCTTTCGCGCTTCCCATTGCACGGCGGTCTCCGACAGGAAACCCGCAAAGCGAAGCGAGCCGGCAAAGGCAGCGCGATCCGACTCGCCGCCGGACGCCGCACGGCTCCGCAACGCGTGCAGCTCTGCGATCATCAGCGGCGTGTTGAGATCGTCGACGAGCGCCGCGATGATCTCAGGCTCCGGCTGCTCGCCCGGCGCATCGGCCGCGACGCGATACCAGTCGTCGAGCGTCTTGGCGCTCTCCTCCAGGCCCTTGGCCGTCCAGTCCGCCGGCGAGCGATAATGCATCTTGAGCATGTTGAGGCGCAGCACCTCGCCGGGCCAGTCCGCCAGCAGGTCGCGAATGGTGACGAAATTGCCGAGGCTCTTCGACATCTTCGCGCCCTCGACCTGGACGAACTCGTTGTGCAGCCAGTAGTTCGCCATCACTGAGGTGCCATGGGCGCAACGCGACTGCGCGATCTCGTTCTCATGATGCGGGAAGATCAGGTCGAGCCCGCCGCCATGGATGTCGAAGACCTCACCGAGATAGGCCGCGCTCATCGCCGAGCACTCGATGTGCCAGCCCGGGCGGCCGCGGCCCCACGGGCTGTCCCAGCCCGGCTCGTCCTCCGACGACTGCTTCCACAGCACGAAGTCGGCAGGGTTCTTCTTGTGTGCGTCGACGGCCACGCGCGCGCCGGCAAGCTGCTCGTCGAGCTTGCGACCCGACAGCGCGCCATAGTCCGGCATTGATCGGGTGTCGAACAACACCTCGCCGCCCGCCTCATAGGCGTGGCCACGCGCGATCAGTTGCTTGATCAGGGTCACCATATCCGCCTTGCCATCGGGGCGCGGCAGCACGAACTCGGTGGCGCGTGGCTCGAAGGTCGGAGGCAGGCTGCCGAGCGCAGCCGCGTCGCTGCGGAACTGATTGGCCGTCACCTCGGTAACCTTCCGGATCGCCTCGTTCAGCGGCAGCCCGGGAAAGTCACGCGCGGCGCGGGCGTTGATCTTGTCGTCGACATCCGTGATGTTGCGGACATAGGTGACGTGCTTTTCGCCATAGAGATGCCGCAGCAGCCGGAACAGCACGTCGAAGACGATCACCGGGCGCGCATTGCCGATATGGGCGAAGTCGTAGACCGTCGGTCCGCAGACATACATGCGGACGTTGTTGGGATCGAGCGGCACGAAGGGGCGCTTCTCCCGCGATGCGGTGTCGTACAAACGCAAGTCCATGGTCCGTCCCCGAATGCCCTGTGCTCACCGCCTCGCCGGACCGACAGGTCCATGACGAGGCGCAACGGGTGTCCTACGCCGAACGACCGACCGCGAGCGGACGGCAACGGCACGAATCACGCTTCCGACCTGCCGGCCGGGCGTCCTGATCATCTCTGTTGAGAAAAGACGGCCTCAGCCAGCGAATCGCTAGCGCGTAATCTCGCGGCAAATGCAGCAGATGGCGAGGAAACCGTTCATGAAACTCACCATGATGCAGCAGGCTGTCTCCGTCAAGAGCCGCAAAACGGCCGCTTTCACTGCCCAAATGCTCGCGCCCCGCCTCATGGTTAATCATTTTTAACCTTTTGGGCCTAACCATGAGTTGTCTCCTACACCCACCGGTGCACCATGCGAATCTCCCCGGCGCTGCTCGCCTGCTGTGTTCTCCTCGCCGCCGCGACCACCGCCACGGCGGAGAGCCGCATCTTCATCATCGCCAACGAAGCCGACGGCTACGGCGTCGACCAGTGCCTCGCCAAGGGCGACCGCTGCGGCGCCTCGGCTGCGCGCTCGTACTGCCAATCACGGGATTTTGCACAGGCCTCCTCCTATCGCCGCGTCGACCCCGATGAAATCACCGGATCGGTGCCGAAAGCCGGCGCAAACTGCGCCCATGGCGGCTGCAGAGACTTTGTCGCGATCACCTGCCAGCGCTGAGACGGCCGGGAACGGCTGTTCCCGCCACCTCGGCGCCCCGGAAACGACGTGACGATGCCCGACAAAGCGGCTATGGGATGCCCGCCGCTGCCGCGATTTTTCCGAATTCTGTGCTAGTCCCGCGGCTGCACCCATGGACCGGAATACCGCATCTTGATCGCATCCCTGTCTCCGCGCCTGTTGGCCCTCTCTGCGCTGCTCGGACTGACCCTGACCGGCTCGCACGCCCTGGCGCAATCCAGCTCCGATTCCTATGCGCAGATGCCGCCGGGCCCGCCCGGGCCGCAGGCCGGCGTCAATCCGATCTGCCCACGTCTGGAAGCGCAGCTCGCCTCGATCGATCGCGGCGGTGGCGGCGATCCCGCGCGTGAGGACCAGATCCGGCGTTATCAGGACGCGGCCGCCAAGCAGCAAGGCGAGCTCGACCGCGTCAGCATGCAGGCCAAGCGCATGGGTTGCGACAGCCCCGGCTTCTTTTCGATCTTCAACGGCCGCGCGGCCGAATGCCAGCCGGTGAACAACCAGATCCAGCAGATGCGCTCCAACCTCGACCAGATCATGGGCAGCCTGGAGCGTCTGCGCAGCGGTGGGTTCGGCGGTGAGCGCGACAACCAGCGCCGCTCGGTGCTGGTTGCCCTCGGCCAGAACAATTGCGGCCCGCAGTACCAGCAATATGCCAATGCAAACGCCAATCGCAGCGGCGGCGGCAACTTCCTGACCAGCCTGTTCGGCGGCGGGGCCGACAGCAATCCCGCCGCATCGCTGCCGCCGCCGAGCGCCGATCTCGCGGCGCCGCAGGGCACCTTTCGGACCGTGTGCGTGCGCAGCTGCGACGGCGCCTATTTCCCGATCTCGTTTGCCACCGTTCCCGGCCGCTTCGCCGACGACGAGCGCGCCTGCAAGGCGCAATGCCCTGCCGCCGACGCGACGCTGTTCACCTATCGCAATCCCGGCGAAGACATGAACCAGGCGGTCTCGGTCAACGGTCAGCCCTACACCGCGCTGCCGAATGCCTTCAAGTTCCGCACCGAGTTCAACCCGAGCTGTTCCTGCAAGGCGCCGGGCCAGACCTGGGCGGAGGCACTGAAGTCGATCGACGACCGAGCCACCGCCGCCGAGCAGGGCGACATCATCGTCACCGAGGAGAGCGCCAAGCGCATGCAGCAGCGCCAGACCGGCAGGGCGCCGGCGAACGCCGCCAGGAAGGGTGCCGCGCCGGCCGAGGCCGCAGCGCCAGCGACCGCGGACATCACGACCAGCGCAGGCGGCGACAAGCAGATCCGCACGGTCGGACCGACTTTCATCCCGCAGCGCTGATCGAGTCAGTCGCCGGGCCATGGGCGTCATCCCTCGAACGCGTCTGATGACGCGCGGTCGGCAAGCGCCCGGTCGTCGCGCGCCTCCAGCGGACTCGTGATCAGAGCGGGCGAGATGACCTCGCCCGACGGTCCCAGCGCGTCAGCGAACCGCCAGCGGTTTCGCAATGCTGCGAGACGACGCAACTGTGCCGGGCCGATGCCTTCGAGCGGCGCAAACCCGCCAGCCACGTCGCCGATCTCGGCCGTGGCGCCGACGACAACGGCCAGCGCGCCGGACAGGCTCGCCAGTGCCATCAGCAGCGTCGCGCGGACGCGGGCCAGCAATTGATGACGGGCGCTTCCCGCAAGCGGCCCGGGCAGCGCGCGCTCGAAGCCTTCGACGGCGGCCGCGATCGGTACCCGCTCGGCGGCGAAGCCGAGTCGCGCCGCGACCGCCATGGCCTGATCCAGCGACGCCTGCGACGTGCCGGGTCCGGACAGCATCACGCCGCGGACTTTGCCGGACCCGAGCGCATCGACCGCCAGGGCTGCGGCCAGCGCCGACTCGATGGCTCCGGTCAGGCCGAGCACGATGCCGGTGAAGCCGTGCTTCTCGACGTGGTCGCGCAGGCCGAGCACGCGGGCCGCGTAGTCCGCCTCTTCGCCCTCGATCAGCGTGGTGACCGGTCCCCGGCACTGCCAGCCATCGTCTCCCCTGCTCCATGCCAAGGTCGCGACTTCAGCGACGAAGCCCGGGAGCTGTGCCGCCACCGAGAGATCGGCGTTCAGCGCGAAGGACGCGCCGTCGAACACCTCGCCGTCCTGACCGCCGACCTGGTTGAGCCAGACGAGCGGCAGATCGCTTTCGGTGACGCGGGCCACGGCGGCCGACAGGCGCCGGTCGCCACCGCTGCGCACGTAGCATGAGCGGCTCGGCACGACGATGAGCTCGGCCCCGGTTTCCGCCAGCGTCTCGACGACGTTTTCGTAGTGCGAGGAGTCTTCGAGCGAGATGTCCTCGCCGATCGCGACCCCGATGCGGACGCCCCGCACGCTGAGCGGGCCGGCCGCCGGACCGCGCGTGAACACGCGCTTCTGATCACCATCGGCCAGGTTGGCCTTGAAGCGCGTCGCGGCGATGCGGCCGGCGTCGAGGAGCACGCAGGCATTGTAGAGCTTGCCGTCCTCGGTCCAGGGCGTGCCGATCAGCACCGCCGGCCCGCCATCGGCGGTCTCGCGCGCGAGCGCCTCGATCGCGGCCCGGCACGCGGCCTGAAATGCCGGCTTCAGCACCGGGTCCCGGGATGGATGCCCCGCCAGGAACAGCTCCGGCAGCACCACGAGATCGGCGCCGTCGGCCGCCGCCCTCGCCCGCGCCTCGCGCGCCTTCGCGGCATTTCCCGCGATGTCGCCGGCCGTCGGGTTGAGCTGGGCCAGCGTGATCCTGAAGAAGTCAGCGGCCATCGCTCAACTCATTCACAGCAGCCCGAGCCGCTCGGCGATCGCGAACAGCCAGAAGCAGCCCGACATCAGCAGCGCGACGCCGACTGCGGCCGAGCCGAGATCCTTGACCCGGCCGATCTGCAGATCGTGCTCGGTGGTCAGGCGGTCGGCGAGCTTCTCGATCGCGGTGTTCAGCAGCTCGACGACCAGCACCAGCACCACCGCGCAGACCAGCTCGACGCTGCGCATCGGCGTCGCGCCGATCACATAGGCGAGCGGCAGCGCCAGCAGGAATGCGACGACCTCCTCGCGCACCGCCTGCTCGGAGCGCAGCGCGAAGGCCAGGCCATTGCGCGAGTTGAGCGTCGCGCGCCAGATGCGCAGCATCAGAAGCCCGCGACCGCCGGCATCGGTGCGGACTTGCCGCCGCGCTGCTGCTTGAGCAGCTCGGCGATCAGGAACGCCATGTCGATCGACTGCTCGGCGTTCAGCCTGGGATCGCACACCGTGTGATAGCGGTCGTTGAGATCCTCGTCGGTGATCGCGCGCGCGCCGCCGATGCATTCGGTGACGTCCTTGCCGGTCATCTCGAGATGGATGCCGCCGGCATGGGTGCCCTCGGCGGCATGCACCGCGAAGAACGCGCGCACCTCGGACACGATGCGGTCGAACGGCCGCGTCTTGTAGCCCGAGGTCGAGGTGATGGTGTTGCCGTGCATCGGATCGCACGACCACACCACCTTGCGCCCTTCCCGCTGCACTGCGCGGATCAGTCCCGGCAGATGATCGCCGACCTTGTCGGCGCCGAAGCGGTTGATCAGCGTCAGCCGTCCCGGCTCGTTGTCGGGGTTGAGGATGTCGATCAGCTTGAGCAGCTCGTCCGGCTTCAGCGACGGGCCGCATTTCAGGCCGATCGGGTTCTTGATGCCGCGGAAATATTCGACATGGCCATGGTCGAGCTGGCGGGTGCGGTCGCCGATCCAGATGAAATGGCCTGAGGTCGCGTACCAGTCACCGGTGGTGGAATCGACGCGCGTGAAGGCCTGCTCGTAGCCGAGCAGCAGCGCCTCGTGGCTGGTGTAGAAATCGGTGGCGCGCAGCTCCGGATGGCTCTCGAGGTCGAGGCCGCAGGCGCGCATGAAGTTGAGCGCCTCGGAGATGCGGTCGGCGAGCTCCTTGTAGCGGCGCGACTGCGGGGAATCCTTGACGAAGCCGAGCATCCACTGATGTACGCTGCCGAGATTGGCGAAGCCGCCGGTGGCGAACGCCCGCAGCAGGTTCAACGTCGCCGCCGACTGCCGGTAGGCGTCGAGCTGACGCTGCGGATTGGGGATACGCGCCTCGGCGGTGAAGGCGGTGTCGTTGACGATGTCGCCGCGATAGCTCGGCAGCTCGACGCCATCGATCTTTTCGGTGGGCGAGGAGCGCGGCTTGGCGAACTGGCCGGCGATGCGGCCAACCTTCACCACCGGCACCGCGCCGGCATAGGTCATGACGACAGCCATCTGCAGCAGCACGCGGAAGAAGTCGCGGATGTTGTTGGCGCCGTGCTCGGCAAAGCTCTCGGCGCAGTCGCCGCCCTGCAGCAGGAACGCCTCGCCCGCCGCCACCCGCGCCAGCGCCTTCTTGAGGTTGCGCGCCTCGCCGGCGAACACCAGCGGCGGAAAGGTCGCAAGCTGCGCCTCGACCTCGGCCAGCGCCTTCTGGTCGGGATAGTCGGGCACCTGCTGCACCGGCTTGGACCGCCAGCTCTCCGGGCTCCAGCGCTCCGTCATGGCTTTCTACTCCCTCTGGACGGCCGCACACTTGTTCCCCGCACGGCGGCGCGCGCCTTATACACAGCCTGTCCCCGTGCCGCCACTTGGAATTTAAAGCGCGGACACAAGGGCTTGCACCGCAACCGGAATTTGACTTTGCTGCGGAAGGGCAAGGGACGGGAGAACGAGGCGTGGGCGAGACGGAATCCGACGGCGTTTCGAGCGAGGATCTGACCGTTCCGGCCGTCGATGGCTTTGCGCTCGCCGGCAGCCTGTTCATGCCGCGCGGCAGGCCGGCGCATGCCGTGCTGATCAATTCCGGGGCGGCAATCCCACGCCGGATCTATCGTGGCTTCGCAGCCCATCTCGCCCAGCAGGGTTGCGCGGTCCTCACCTACGACTATCGCGGGATCGGCGGCAGCCGTCCCCGCTCCCTGAAGGGCTTTGCGGCCTCGATGGCCGACTGGGCCGCACTCGACATCACCGGCGCGGTCGGTTGGATGCGCGAGAGCTTCGGTGAGCTGCCGCTGCGCTATGTCGGTCACTCCTTCGGCGGCCAGACGCTCGGCCTGCTCGCCAACAACACCGAGGTGTCGCGCGCGCTCTTCATCGCCTCGCAGGCCGGCTATTGGAAGCTGATGGCCCCGGGCGAACGCTGGCGCGTGGCGGCGATGCTGAACGGCATCGGCGTTCCGCTGACGCATGCGCTCGGCTACACGCCGGGATGGAGCGGCGTCGGCGAGGACCTGCCGAAGGGGGTGTTCCTGCAATGGGTGCGCTGGATCATGAGCCCGCGCTATCTGTTCGATGACGCATCGCTGCCGGGCCTCGCGAACTACGCCGGCTTCAACGCCCCGCTGCGGGCGCTGTGCCTGGCCGACGATCCCTGGGCGACACGGCCCGCGGTCGAGAAGCTGTGCGCCGGTTATACGGGCACGACGCCGGAGCTGCTCAGCATCGCGCCACAGGACGTCGGCGCCTCCGCGATCGGCCATATGGGCTTCTTCCGCGCCGCGCATCGCGACACGCTGTGGCGCAGCGCGACGGAGTGGCTGCTCGAAAGCTGAGTCAGGGGTCGGCTCGCCGTTGCCCATGAGCAAACGTTCTCGCGGCGCCATGGTGCCCGAGCTGGACTGGTCTTGCTCACCCTCCAATAGTCGGAGGGCGCAGGGAATGCCGGACTGATGGCCTCGCCCATGGCCCGCCTGCGGAAGAAAGTGCAGGCGGCAGGTACCACAGGTTCAGCCGGTCAACCGGCATTCCCTGCGCGACGGTCTTCACGCTTATACGCAGTCTGCCTGGTGCGCCGAGCTTGTTGGCCACCATTGCCACGCGAAGCGAGGCTCCGCGTAACGTGACACCAGCGTCGGGGTGTCAGCACGCTGCGACTTCACGTCCGCGCCGAGCCGTTCGTCCGCACGCCCGAAGACATGCTGCGGCTCCCTCGCGGCCATCGCTCCCCGCCCCGCGTGTCGTGACGATCGCGCGCAACGCCCCTTCCGAGTGAGGCGGGATGGCGACACTAAAGCATGATTTCTGATATTCGTAAAGAGAAATCTTTCGTCCATGACCGCGATCGGGAGTAGTCCGGACCCGCACCGCTTCGCGGCACGTCCCGGAATGCAGCAACGATAGCTTGGCTGCGCGCGAAGGGGACGACGCCTCTCCGTCATACGACCAGCAACAGACCCGACAGCAGCAGGATGCCCAGGATCATCTTCCTGAACAGCGCGTCGTTGATCCTGCGGAAGGCGAGGATGCCGAGCGCCGTGCCGGCGAAAAGCGCCGGGATGCTCAAGGCGAGATCGATGATCACCTTGGACGACAGATCCTGCCGGGCCAGCATCGCCGCCAGCGAGGCGAGCTGAATCGCGGCAATGAACGGCTGGACGACGCCGCGCTGCTCGGTCTTCGGCAGGCCGTGCATCTCGCACCAGATCGTCGGTAGCGCACCCGGCATCGCCGTGAGGCCGCCGATGAGACCGCCGCCGAAGCCGACGATCGCGGTGCGGCCTCGGTTCATCGGTTGAAGGCTGCCCAGCGCCGGCTTGAACAGCATGTAGCCGGCGTAGATCGCGATCGTCGCGCCAAACACCTGCTGAAACACGCGCGCGTCCGCATTGTGCAGCAGCCAAAGCGCGAGGGGGACGCCCAGCAGGCCGCCCAGGATCAGGACGAAACTGTCCTTCCAGCGGATGCTGCTGCGAAGCGCCCAGAGGTTCGTCGCCTGCACGCCGACGCTGCACGCCATCATCAACGGCACGGCCTCCAAAGGCTGCAGACTGTGCAGCAGGATCGCGCCGGCCACGGCGGAAAAGGCGAACCCGGCCAGGCCGGAAACGAAGGCACCAAAGAAAACGGCGGCGCTGAGCAGCAGAAATGATCCTGATCCGGCCATGAAATAGCTCCGGCTGATGAAGTTGAAAATGAGCGGGGATCGTCAATCGTAGGGCTGGAGCGTTGCAGTCCCATCGGCCTGCGCTCCGCTTTGCGTGGCATCGCCCCGCAGCATCGTGGCTGCGACGACGTGCAGGAACAGGAAGACGGCGAGGACGCTCGCGGCCAACACCGCGCGGGGGATCATCGGCAGCTTGCGCCGCGGCCGAGCCTCGTTTGGCTGCATGTCCGTCATCTCCATCACCTGATGCCGGGCTTGCTAGCAGTTCAGCGTCCCCTCAGCGTCCCCCGAGCAGAGTATGGCGTGCGGCGTGTTTCCGTGCAGGGCGAGGAGGAGTCGGCGTCGGTCAGTTCCTCGGCGCTCGTCATTCGCAACCGCTGCCATGGCCGCGGTCGATCGCAGAGCGCAGGCGGATCGGTCGTGCGCACACGACGCAACCCCCGCTCGCATCTGCCATCCCGACACGCCGCGCGCAGAACATGCATCGATCCGTCATCAGGCCGACACGCGGCAGGTGATATCGCGCGCCCCGCTATCCGGCATCATCGAGGGGAATCGACCAATGACACTTCGCCTATGGGCGGGCGCAATCGCGCTTGGATGCACCAGCCTACTCGGCAGCGCGCTGCACGCCGCAGACGGAACGTTCAGCACGCTGACCTACAACGTGGCGGAAACGCCGACCGCCTACAATGGCGGCAGCGACGCGCATTCGCGCGTGATCAGCTGCTATCTGCGCCAGTTCGGCATCGTCAACGTGCAGGAAGATTTTCTCTGGCACGCGGCGCTCTATGACACCTGCGACAACCATCCCTATCGCACGCCGACCTCGGGCACGGCCGGCATCGGCGACGGCATGAATACGCTCAGCACCTATTCGTTCGACGATCTCGATCGCGTGACCTGGACCAAGCGCGCCGATTCGGACGCGCTGACGCCGAAGGGCTTCTCGCTGGTCCGCACGCGGCTGGCCGAAGGCGTCTATCTCGACTTCTACAACCTGCACGCCCAGTCCGGCACGTCCTCCACCGATCTCGCCTACAGCGAGTCCGACGTGGCGCAGACCCTGAGCTACATCGAGGCGAATTCGGCCGGCAACGCCGTCATGGTGATGGGCGACACCAACACGCGCTACACCCGGGCCGGCCAGAACATGTGGGAATTCCTGCATCACGGCTTCAGCGATGCGTGGATCGAGACGGTGCGCGGCGGCAGCGTGCCGCCGATCGGCGACCCGCTGGTCTGCGGCGGCACCCAGACGGCGCGGCCGGATTGCGAGATCGTCGACAAGGTGCTGTGGCGGAACAACGGCTTCCTGAACCTGCAGGCGTCCAACTATGCCGACCGCCAGGACGCGCTGGACTCGAACGGCGCGCAGCTCTCCGATCATCATCCGGTCGAGGTCGACTGGAGCTTCGCCACGGCCGCGAGCCGCAGGCTGAGCGACCAGTTCGGCGGGCCGCATGGCACGAGCTACAACGACGTCTCGGCGCTGCCGGCCAACCCGGTGGCGAGCAAGCTGACCATCCGCACCGGAGCCCGGGTCGACCAGGTCGAGCTGACGCTGTCCAACGGCTATGTCTACAGCCATGGCGGCACCGGCGGCACGGCGCAGAGCCTGGCGCTCGGCAGCGGCGAATATCTCACCTCGGTCAATCTGTGCAGTGATCAGTATCAGGGCCACACGCGCATCTTCCGGGTCGCGTTCGGCACCAGCGCGGGCCGCACTTTGTCGGGCGGCACGACGACGTCGAGCTGCACCAGCTACACCGCACCGAGCGGCTGGCAGATCACCGGCTTCCACGGCCGGTCCGGTGACGAGATCGACAAGCTCGGCGTCGTCTACGCGCCGGTCCCCATCGCCACAGCGCCAGCGCGCCAGCCGGTCCGCATCGTCAATCGCACGTCGGCGCTGTGCATGGACGCCAGCGGCGGCGCGATGGCCGACGGCACCGCGGTGATCCAGTGGTACTGCACCGGCGCCGCCAACCAGACCTGGAGCTACGACGATGCCAGCGGCATGATCCGCAGCATGCAGGACCCGCACTACTGCCTCGACAACAACGGCAGCTATGGCGACGGCGCGCAACTCGTCATCTGGACCTGCACCGGCAACAACAACCAGCGTTTCCGCTACGACGCCGCGGCCGGCACGATCGCGGTGCGCAGCTATCCGGTCGAGGTCATGAGCCAGAACGGCACCTCCGTCGGCAACCAGCTGCTGACCACCTCGGCCTCGGCGGCGGGATCGCAGCAATGGACGCTGACGCCTTGAGCCGACCATGAACGCAGATGATCCGGGCGGTCGCGCCGGCCGGATCATGCTGCGGTGGTCCCGGAAGTCCACCGAAGCCGTCCGCGCCCCACCCGTCGAACTTGCGGACCGATCGCTCCAACGAGAATTCATGCTTGACCTATTCATAACTTTGCGGTTATGAGTTTATCCATAACCAACGGGTTATGGATAAAATGGCGCGATCGCCCGACCTCCTGTTCAGATCACTTGCCGACCCGACCCGGCGGGCCATTTTCGAGGGCCTGTGCCGGCATGGCGAGCAGACCGTCGGCGCGCTGACGGCCAAGGCCGGCGTGTCGCAACCAGCCGTGTCGAAACATCTCGGCGTGCTCAAGCAAGCCGGCCTCGTGCGCGAGCGCCACGAAGGCCGCCAGACGCATTATCGCGCGCAGCCGAAGGCGCTCGCCCCCCTGCTCGACTGGACCAGCCGCATGGGCGCGTTCTGGGAGAGCCGGTTCGATGACCTGGAAAATCTTCTCAACAGGATGGATCAATGACGAAAGCCGCGCCGGAAACCCGCACCGTCGTCGTCGAACGCGAGTTCGCGCATCCGCCGGAAAAGCTCTGGCGCGCGCTGACGCAGCCGCATCTGATCGCGGAGTGGCTGATGGCTAATGATTTCGTGCCGGCGGCCGGTCATCGCTTCAAGCTGAAGGCCGACTGGGGCGTGGTCGACTGCCAGGTCACGACTGTCGAGCCGCACAGGACGCTGTCCTACAGCTGGGCGGCGCTCGGCCTCGACAGCGTCGTGACCTGGACGCTGACGCCGACAGCGGCGGGCACGCATCTGCGCATGGAGCAGACCGGCTTCGGACCGGATCAGACCCGCGCCTATCAGGGCGCAAGCTACGGCTGGCCGAAGTTCTTCGACGGCCTGGAGCAGACTCTGGCGCGGCTCGACTGAGCCGAACCGGACGAAAACTCATCATCAAGGAAAGAAACAGATGAATTGGAGCAACACGATCCGGCAGGTGCATCGCTGGGTGTCCATCGCCTTCACGCTCGGCGTCATCGTCAACATCGCGGCGATGACGCAGACGCAGCCGGCCTTCTGGATCGGCCTGCTCGCGCTTGTCCCGCTGATCATGCTGCTCTGCACGGGGCTTTACATGTTCGCGCTGCCCTATCTCGCACGACCGCGCAACGCGCGGCAGGCCGGTTGACGAGACAGCAGCTTGGCCCGTCATTGCGAGCGGGGTGGTGTACAAGCGCGATCTGAGCGGCGATGCGCTGAGGGTGCGGGACTGCTCACTCCAGCCCGTTCGACGACACCCAGCCGACGACGCCGTTCCACACCGCCCGGCACGACGGAAACCGGCTGATGCCGTCGCCCGGCATCACGCAGCCGCCGACCATCGCGGTCTCGCCGGCCGGAATGCGGGTCAGGATGCTGGATTTCTGCCCGGGCTCGCTGCGCAGGTTGAGATAGCCCTGCGAGACGTTGCGCTTGACCACGCGCGGCACGAGGTGCGGATTGGGCAGAATGGCTTGCGCGCGCTCCGTCGGAGAGTCGGTCGGACGCGCCGCGGTCTGGGTCTTCTTCAGCTCCTCGATGCGGGCGCGCGCCATCGAGCCGTATGGCGTGCTGCCGAACTGGCGCACGAAATCCTCGAGCACGGCGATGCTGCTGGTGTTCTGCGTCACCGCCCAGGCCCGCTCGGCCGGATCGGATGACGACGGCGCCGGCTGCGCGGTCGAGGCCGGCGCGAACGCTTGGCCCGCGAAGTAGAAGTCGCCGTCGACCGGCGAGCTCGACACCCAGGGCTGCTGGCTTCCAGCGGTCGCCCGCTTCACCTCCAGGCCGACCTGGTTGAAGGTCTTGAAGATGTCGAGACCCGGCTGCTTGATCGTCTCGGCCAGGGCCTTCGTGAACGGGCTGTTGCCGTCGCGGCCGTCGAGCGCGACGTTGCCGGGCTGGGTCGCGAACGAGATCAGCGTGCCCTCCGGCGCGCGCATCTGCGCAAGGCCGCTGCCGGCGTCGCGCAGGCCGCGGCCGCCGAACGGATTGTTGCGGCAGGCATCGAGGATCACGAGGTTGAGCTTGGTGCCCGCGCTCTCCATCTGCCGCAGCACGACATTGACGTCGAGCATCTGGAAATCCACGTCGGCCTCCCGCGTCGGATTGGCGTCGATCGGCACCAGATAGTTGGCGCCGCGCACCTGCACGCCATGGCCGGCATAGTAGACCAGCGCGACGTCGGCGCCGCGCGCGTTGGCGCCGAACTCCTGCACGGCGCGGCGCATCGCTGCCTCGTCAAGATCGAGCTGCGCGCTGCCGCCGACCAGGGCGAAGCCGAGCCCGGCCAGCGTCTGCGCCATCAGCGCGGCATCATGTCTGGGATTGTCGAGCCGGCTGACGGCGCGATAGGCCGAATTGCCGATGACGAGCGCGATGCGGGTGTCGGCGAGCGCCGGGCTGCAAAGGATCAGCACGCTGCATCCGGCGAGCACCAGCCTCATCCATCGCCGCATCGGTCCCCCCCTGGCGCCAACCTCAATGGCACGAGCTTATACGTCCGTGGCGGGAGGAGAAAAGCACCGCATCACGAAGGCTGGTCTTGCGAAGACCAGCCGGCGGTTCAAGGCCGCAACAGCCAGCGGAATGCCTCGCGCAGGATCTCGGTGCCGTCAGCCGGGTGCCAGGCGCCATGGGCGATCACGATCCGCTCGGGGTGCCACGCCAGCATGGTCTCGACCGCCGCCCGCAACTCGCGTCGGTGCCGCCAGGTAAATGTCAGCCGGAGATCGCGCGGCAGGCCGCCATGCGGCGGACCGACGCCCCCGATCCAACTCAGGTAGCGCGCCAAGCCGGCGCCGATCTTGGCCGGCTCGAAATTCTCCATCAGATCGGTCAGGATCAGCGTGCGCGACGGCCGATGGAAGAACACGACCTCCGTCATATAGCTGCCGAGGACGGGCAAGGTCGCGATCTCATCATCCCACGGATAGCCAGTGCTGCGATCCAGCGGCATGCCCTCGAAGTCGATGCGGCCCTTCGCCTGCGCGCGAATGCCAGGTGCCAGATAGATCGCCGCGTCGGGAAACGCCGCCTGCCAGTCGGGGATCCACCAATAGTGGATGCGATTCGGACCGATGATGTCGCGCACGCGGCCTTCCCGGTCGATCTCAGCCCGCAGCGCCGGCGTCAACGGCGTGGGCGAGTGGATGAACAGATCGCCGGAGGCGCAGCGCACCACGGTCATGCGGGTGGGAAACGGAAATTTCAGCCCGGGAATGCCGAAGCGGATCACGGGCCCGTCGACGATCCAGATGTTCGCGGCAACGGGCTTCAGGGTGTTGAGCGGCGGATAGGTCGCAAGGCAATCATCCTGGGACATGCTGGTCGCTCTCCAACCGCCCGTTCACTGAACGGCTCCAAGATGGCAAGCCCGATCGGCCATGGTGTGGACCGTCGTCAGACCGTGAGCACTGGCCACAGCAATCGCGACGGACGCCGGCCGCGCACGAGCCCCAAGAAGCAGACGGCGTCCTACTCCGCCGCCTGCCGCACGTGGCGCTCGGTCACCGTGCGCATCGTCACCAGCTCCTCGGCAGCCGAGGGATGCAGCGCGATGGTGGCGTCGAAATCGGCCTTGGTCGCCTTCATCTTGATGGCGATGGCGACGGCCTGGGTAATCTCGGCAGCCATGTCGCCGACGATGTGGCAGCCGAGCACGCGGTCGCTGGTGCCGTCGACGACGAGCTTCATCAGCACGCGGGTGTCGCGGCCGGACATCGTCGCCTTGATCGGGCGGAAATTCGTCTTGTAGATGTCGACGCGGTCGTAAAGCTCGCGCGCCTGGGTTTCCGTCAGGCCGACGGTGCCGACTTCAGGCTGGCAGAACACGGCGGTCGGAATGTCCGCGTGATCGACGCGCACGGTCTTGCCGCCGAACACGGTGTCGGCAAAGGCGTGGCCCTCGCGGATCGCAACCGGCGTCAGGTTGAAGCGATGGGTGACGTCGCCGATCGCGTAGATGCTCGGCACCGAGCTCTGCGAGAACGCGTCGACCGCGATGCCGCCGTTCCGGGGATTGATGGCGACGCCGGCCTTCTCCAGGCCGAGATTGGCCACCGCCGGATGGCGGCCGATCGCGAACATCACCTTGTCGGAGGCGATGCTGGAGCCGTTCGACAGATGGGTCGTGTAGTCCTTGCCGTGCCTGTCGACGCTGGTGACGGTGCAGCCCGTGAGGATGGTGATGCCTTCCTTCTCCATCTCGGAGCGGACATGCTTGCGGACGTCCTCGTCGAAGCCGCGCAGGATGTTGTCGCCGCGATAGATGACGGTCACGTCGGAGCCGAAATTGGCGAAGATGCAGGCGAACTCGAGCGCGATGTAGCCGCCGCCCTGGATCACGATCCGGCGCGGCAGCTCGTCGAGATGAAACGCCTCGTTGGACGAGATGACGTGCTCGATGCCGGGAATCGGCGTGCCGTGGTTGGGCGCGCCGCCGGTCGCGATGAGAATGTACTTGGCGCGGACGGTCTCGCCAGTCGTCAGCCGCACGGTGTGGGCGTCCTCGAGCACCGCGCGGGTCTTGACGATCCTGGCGCCGGACTTCTCGACGTTGCTGGTGTAGGCCGCCTCGAGCCGCGCGATCTCCTTGTCCTTGTTCCTGATCAGCGTCGGCCAGTCGAAGGTCGCGGTCGGGATGGTCCAGCCGAAGCCCGCGGCATCGGCGATCTCCTGGCGGACATGCGAGCCGATCACGAACAGCTTCTTGGGCACGCAGCCGCGGATCACGCAGGTGCCGCCCATGCGGTATTCCTCGGCGACAACAACGCGAGCGCCATAGCCGCTCGCGATGCGGGCGGCGCGCACGCCGCCCGAGCCGCCACCGATCACGAACAGGTCGACGTCGAATTCAGCCATCGCTCCCCCGACCTGGCCTTTCGGCCGCAAGCCTCAGATCGGCTTGTTGCGTTTGCGCATCTCGGCGCGGAACTGCGCGGTGACGGTGTCGGAGAACTCCGCCGCCCACAGGTTCATCGCCTGCATGCTCATCTGGATCGCCTTCGGCTCCGCCGCAAGCAGCTTCTGGCCGATGGCTGACTTGTAGAAAGCGACGAGGTTGGCGATCTCCTGGTCGGAGAACTCGTTGCAGTAGATCTGCGCCATCTTCTCGCCGATCTCCTTCTCCTTGCCGGCATAGGTCTGCGCGACCACCACGGCGACCTCGTCGAGGTCCTTCTGGTAGTTGAGATTGGACTGCAGCAGCGCCTGCTTGGTCTGCTGCACGATGCCGGGGACGGCATTGGCGTACATCGCAGCCGCGTTCTTCATCCCCAGAATCTCGCGCGCGCCGGCCATGCAGGCGGGCGAGGCCGGCTTCAGCGCCGGCGCCTGGCCCTGCGCCGCAACCGGGCCTGCCGAGGCCAGGGCCAGCACGAGTCCGGCGGCCGGCAAGATTCTGAACACGCTCTTCATTCCAAGTCTC
Organism: Bradyrhizobium sp. SZCCHNS3002; assembly: GCF_032377435.1. NCBI lineage: Bacteria > Pseudomonadati > Pseudomonadota > Alphaproteobacteria > Hyphomicrobiales > Nitrobacteraceae > Bradyrhizobium > Bradyrhizobium sp. SZCCHNS3002. Next base: position 277,908 of record NZ_JAUHHY010000008.1, on the reverse strand, counting down.
CTGTGAGTTGCCGCCCTGAGCGCAGCCTCGTGCCGCGCTCAGGGCCGCTGGATAACGCGAATTCCCTGTGCGCCTGCCAGGATCGCCGTGCTGCCGAGGCCGATGAACAGCCCATGCTCGACCACGCCCGGAATTGCGCTCAAAAGGTCCGCCAGGCGCGGGGGATCCACGATCTCCCCAAGGCGGACGTCGATAATCCAGTGGCCGCCATCGGTGACGAAAACGTGGCCGTCTGCGGACTTGCGCAGGCTCATCGGCCCGGACACGCCGGCCGTGGCGAAGGCGTCACTCATCTCGCGCTGGGTCGCAGCGAGGCCGAACGGAACCACCTCGACCGGCAGCGGGTAGCGGCCGAGCCGCGCCACCCATTTGCTGTCGTCAGCGATCACGATCATGCGATCCGAGGCGCTGGCGACGATCTTCTCGCGCAGCAGCGCGCCGCCGCCGCCCTTGATCATATCGAGCGCCGGATCGATCTCGTCGGCGCCGTCGATGGTGATGTCCAGCCGGTCGATCTCGTCGAGCGTGGTCAGCGGCACGCCGCACGCCTGCGCCTGCGCGCGCGTCGCCTCCGAGGTCGGCACGCCCACGATCTTGAGGCCGGCGCGCACCTTTTCTCCGAGCAGATCGACGAAATGCTTGGCGGTCGAACCGGTGCCGAGACCGAGCTTCATGCCGCTCTCGACCTCCTCCAGCGCACGCGCCGCCGCCTGCCGCTTCAATGCATCCATGTCGACCAAGGAACCCGCCCTTCGCACCCAGGGCCCCCACAAGCCGGGGCCGAAAGCCGGCGCATATCTAGCGATGTTTTGACGCGGGGCCTAGCTCTCGCCGGCCACGAAATCGGACAAAAAGCCATTGCGAGGCTCTTGCACGGACGCGAGCCGGCCGCTAGCGGATACCGATGGCCATCTCCAGCACCATCGTCTTCGATCTCGACGGCACCCTGGTCGACACGGCGCCGGACCTCATCAACGCACTGAACCACATCTTGCAGCGCGAAGGGCTGCGGCCGGTGCCATTGGCCTCGGCCCGCAAGATGATCGGGCACGGCGCGCGCAAGCTGCTCGAGCGCGGGCTGGAGGCGGAAGGCCGCTTCGCCAGTCCCTCCGACATGGAGCGGCTCACGGTCGACTTCATCGATTTCTACGCCGAGAACATCGCCATCGAATCGCGCCCCTTCGAGGGGCTGGAGGCGGCGCTCGACGAGCTCGCCGGCCGCGGCTGCCAGTTCGCGGTGTGCACCAACAAGCTGGAATGGCTGTCCAGGCGGCTGCTCGACCAGCTCGGCCTGTCCTCCCGCTTCGCCGCGATCTGCGGCGCCGACACGTTCGGCGTCGCCAAGCCGGATCCGACGATCCTGCGCCAGACCATCACGCAGGCCGGCGGCGAGGTCGGGGCCGCGATCATGGTCGGCGATGCCGGCACCGACGTCGGCGCCGCCCGCCGCGCCGGCGTGCCGGTGATCGGCTGCACCTTCGGCTATACCGACGTACCGATCGCGGAGCTCAATCCGGACCACCTGATCGACCACATGCGCGAGCTGCCGGCAGCCGTCACGGCCCTCAGCTCCTCGCTCCGGATCACCTGAGCGGACTTGCGATTCGACTGCCGCATCGCGCCCTAACTCCCTGCCCGATCGACCTGAATCCGCGCCTTGGGGTGCGTTAACGTTCTGTTGAGAATAGGGTTGACCGCAGTTGCGCCGCTGTTCTGACGCTCCTATGGTCGCCTTGGGATTGCGGCCGATGGCCGCAGGGTTGTGGGGCGGACATCATGATGCGGCGTGTCATCGCAATTGCGGTTGCGGGAGCCGGCTTGGCCGGTTGCTCGTCCTTCTCCATGGACAGCTTCAAGATGGCCGCGCCCGAGGTGCCGGTGCAGCTCGACTCCGTGCCGCCGGGCGCTGACGCCAAGACCTCGCTCGGACCGGGCTGCAAGACGCCCTGCACCGTCTCGGTGCCGGCGCCCGATGCCGGCTTCAGCGTCACCTTCACGATGGACAAGTACCAGCCCGCGACCATCCCGGTGCAGGTGATCCGCAACTCCGGCGATTTCAACACCTCGCCGCCGGTGGTGATGGATCCGAGCCCGGTCGTCGCCGAGCTGCAGCCGATGCCGGGTGCGCCGCCCAAGGCCGTCAAGCACATGCGGCCGAAGAAGCCGAAGCCGCCGAAATCCGCCGCTGCGCCGGAAGCACCGGCGACCACCGGGTCCGCCTTCCCCGCCCCCGCGCCGGGACGGCAATAACGGGCCATCGTCCCGCGCGTCCCCTTGCCAAGGCGAAGCTGCATTGCAGCATCGACGTTTCAACGTCGATGATTGTGAGGCGCGGCGATCATGATTAGATTGTCGTGAGACCGACATCCGGCCGCGCTTGCGCGGCCGCCGCGTGGCATCGCCGCCACCTGGGCCGCCACCAGCCAAGGCTTGCATCAAGGCTTTCCATCAAGGCTTTCCATGACCGCAGAGACGTTGAGTGACACCGCCCTGACGCGCCCGATGACCGACCCGTTCGGCCGCCGCATCAGCTATCTGCGCGTCTCGGTGACCGACCGCTGCGACCTGCGCTGCTTCTACTGCATGTCCGAGGACATGACCTTCCTGCCGAAGGCCGACCTGCTGACGCTCGAAGAGCTCGACCGTCTCTGCTCGGCGTTCATCCACAAGGGCGTCAAGAAGCTCAGGCTCACCGGCGGCGAGCCGCTGGTCCGGCGCAACGTGATGGGCCTGGTGCGCTCGCTGTCGCGGCATCTCAAGAGCGGCGCGCTCAACGAGCTGACGATGACGACCAATGCGACGCAGCTCGCCAAATACGCCGCCGAGCTCGCCGATTGCGGCGTCCGCCGCATCAACGTCTCGCTCGACACCCTCGACCCGGACAAGTTCCGCGCCATCACCCGCTGGGGCGATCTCGACCGCGTGCTGGCCGGCATCGAGGCGGCGCGCGCTGCGGGTCTCGCCGTGAAGATCAACGCGGTCGCGCTGAAGAACATGAACGAGGACGAGATCCCCGCGCTGATCGACTGGGCGCACGGCAAGGGCATGGCGCTGACCTTGATCGAGGTGATGCCGATGGGCGAGATCGGCGAAGGCCGCATCGACCAGTATCTGCCGCTGTCGCTGCTGCGCGGGCGTCTTGCCCAGACCTACACCATGACCGATCTCGACGAGACCACCGGCGGTCCCGCCCGCTACGTCCGCGTCGCCGAGACCGGCGGCACGATCGGCTTCATCACGCCGATGACGCATAATTTCTGCGAGAGCTGCAACCGCGTCCGCGTCACCTGCACCGGCACATTGCACACCTGCCTCGGCCACGAGGACGCCTCCGACCTGCGCAAGCCGCTGCGCGCCTCGGCCAGCGACGAGCAGCTGAGCGACGCGATCGACCGCGCCATCGGCCTGAAGCCGAAGGGCCACGACTTCATCATCGACCGCCGCCACAACCGCCCGAGCGTCAGCCGGCACATGAGCGTGACGGGCGGCTGACCGGAGTCCTCGACCACCGCGGCCTGCGACCGATCGCGGCCGGAGCCAGTCAGTGGGCCGGCCCCCCTGACGTGGAGAGGAACAAATGACCGGCTTGCGGCACGTCCCGACGCGGCGTAGCTTTCAACCTGAGATCGTGCGTTCCAGAGCACGTCGTCGGTGAGACCTAGCGGGAGGCGGCGATGGCAGACCCAGTCGCTTGGCACCTGTCCGGTGACTATTTCGAGAATTGCAGCTGCAGCCTGCTGTGTCCGTGCCTGATGTCGGCCGCGCCTCCCCTGACCGCGCAGCCGACCGAGGGGTTCTGCAACGTGCCGCTGCTGTTCCACATCGACACCGGCCGCTATGGCGATGTCGCGCTTGACGGCCTCAACGCGGCGGTGATGCTCCATGCGCCCGGCGTGATGGCGGAGGGAGACTGGTCGATCGCCGCATACGTCGATCAGCGCGCCGACGATCCGCAGACCGAGGCGATGGCCGCGATCTTCACCGGCGCCGCCGGCGGCCCGATGGCTGCGTTCACGCCGCTGATCAGCACCAATCTCGGCGTGCGCAAAGCCGCCATCACCTTCCGGATCGCCGGCAAGACGCGATCCGCCGAGATCGCCGACATCCTGCACATGTCCGTCGACCCGCTGCCGACCATGCATCCGAGCGGCGAGATGTGGGTGAACATCGGCCACCCCGTCAGCCCGGACAGGATGGCGCTCGCCGTCGGCGCGGCGGGCAACACCTACAATGATCACGGCATGCGCTGGGACAATTCCGGCAAGAACGGCCTGTACGCGTCGATCAGCTGGTCCAACCAGGCCTAATTCGACGTGGCGCAAGGCCGGCAACCCGCCTTGCAGATGACCGGCAGCGCCCTGGAAGCCGTGCTGCGGCGCGATCGCTGGATCGTCGGCGGCGCGATCGCAATCATGGTCGCCCTGTCATGGGCCTATGTTGTCTGGCTCGCCAACGACATGGACATGGGCGGCATGGACATGACCGGCTTCCGCATGATCCCGGCCGGCATCGGCATCATGTTGCCGGCCAGCGAGTCGTGGCGCGCAATCGAGTTTGCCTATGTGTTCCTGATGTGGGTGGTGATGATGGTCGGGATGATGGCGCCGTCGGCCGCGCCGATGATCCTGATGTACGCCCGTGTCGGTCGGCAGGGCCGCGCACAGGGCCAGCCGTTCGCTGCGACCGGCTGGTTTGCGGCCGGCTATCTGCTCGCCTGGAGCGGCTTTTCGCTGCTGGCGACCGTGCTGCAATGGGGTGTGGAGCGGACGGCCCTGCTGGATTCGCGGATGGCGATCGACAGCCACGTGCTCGGCGCCACCGTGCTGATCGCCGCGGGCGTCTATCAGTGGACACCGCTGAAGGGCGCCTGCCTCGTCCAATGCCAGTCGCCGCTCCTGTTCCTGATGCGCCACGGCGGCTTTCGCGGCGACCTGCGCGGGTGCCTGCTATTGGGCCTCCGGCACGGCGGCTATTGCGTCGGCTGCTGCTGGGCTCTGATGGCGCTGCTATTCGTCGGTGGCGTCATGAACGTAACGTGGATCGCCCTCCTGACCCTGCTCGTGCTGTTTGAGAAAGTCGCTCCGTTCGGACGATGGGTCGCGCGCGCGGCCGGGATCGCCTTCAGTGCCGCGGGCGTCTGGATGCTGGTGTCGCCACCGCAATGATGCGCGACGGCGCCATGCAGGCCGTCGCAACAGTGGCGTCGCCCTTGGTGCTGGATGCAGGCAATGTGGTAAGCAGCGGCCCAGCGCGGCGACTCCGCCGCCTGACATAGCGTAATCCAACTGACGCGAGACGCCCGTGATTCCCTGGAAGCTGATCGACACCGCGGACGTCCCCGGCGGCGGCGAGCCGCTGCGGCTGATGCAGCGCGGCAAGGAGTTCTCGATCAAGCTCGGCGCGAACGAGCTGATGAACAGCCGGCTGCACGGATCCGAAGAGGCGCTGGCGACCCTGAGCTGCGCCCGCATCAAGGCCGCGCCCGCTCCGCGGCTGCTGATCGGCGGCCTCGGCATGGGCTTCACCTTGCGCGCCGCGCTGAAGGTGCTGGGTCCGCAGGCCCGCGTCACCGTCGCCGAGCTGGTGCCCGCGGTGATCGCCTGGGCCCGCGGCCCGATGGCCGAGTTGTCCGGCGCAAGCCTCGCCGATCCACGCGTCGACATCCACGAGGGCGACGTCGTGAAGCTGATCGCCGCCGCGCGCGGCACCTATGATGCGATCCTGCTCGACGTCGACAACGGCCCTCAGGGACTGACGCGGCAATCCAACGACGCGCTGTATGATTCCTCGGGCTTGCGCACCGCCTTCACCGCCCTGCGCCGCGGCGGCGTGCTGGCGGTGTGGTCGTCACACCCGGACGAGCGCTTTACGCCGCGGCTGCGCAAAGCAGGCTTTGCCGCCGAGGAGATCAACATCCGCGCCACCGGCCGCGGCGGCGGCGCCCGCCACGTGATCTGGATCGCGACGCGGCCGGCGTGACGGCGGCAGCGTTGTTGCGGGGAGCCACTCAGGCGGAGAGCTCGTTCCTTCGCATCTCCCGCCGTTCGCATCGGAGTGGTGAGGCGTCAGCCATCGTCCTATGATGCATCACGGCTGCGAAGCCGGCGGATGCCCGCATCAACGCGCGAACGCCGCGAGGATGCGCCGTTCTCTGGCGTGTCGACGGACGCTCTGCAACGAGAGCGCGTGCCTGAATGGGAGATTGCCATGGACGACCGCGCCACGCGCGCTGCCCTGCAGCACCATTGGGATGCATCGGACGCCAACGATTTCGACGCCGAGCACGCCATCTATCGCGACGATGCCGTGCTCGATTATCCGCAATCGGGCGAGCGTATCCGCAGCCGGCGCAACATTCAGGAAAGCCGCTTCGTCCAGCCCAACCACAAGCGCTTCACAGTGCAGCGGATCATCGGCGGCGGCGATCTCTGGGTCACTGAACTGGTCCTGACCTATGACGGCGTGCCCTCCTACGTGGTGAGCATCATGGAATTCCGCGACGGCAAAGTGGTGCATGAGACGCAATATTTCAGCGATCCCTTCGACCGGGCGCCCTCGCGCGCACATCTCGTCGAGCACATCAACCCCGCCTGAAGGGCGATGAACGGCGACGGCAACCGCATTTCGGTGATGTCGGCATTTCGGTGGCAGCGCAGTGCATTTTCGTCCTCGGGTCGCCGCGTCGCTGCAGCGGCGTCCCGCATCCTCCGGCCACGCCGCCGAAAGCCTCACACCATCTCAGGTTGCTTTCCCGATCGTCCGTATTACGCTCCCGGCTCTCGACCGGGGGAATGTCGAGCGGGGTCCTTTGCATGGCGAGTCCCAAGATCATCATCCTGTCCGACGGGACCGGCAACGCCGCGTCGAGCGTGTGGCGGACCAACGTCTGGCGCATGTTCCAGGCGCTCGACCTGCAGAGCAATGCCCAGGCGGCCAAGTATGACGACGGCGTCGGCACATCGTCGTTAGTCCCTCTCGCCCTGCTCGGCGGCGCGTTCGGCTTCGGTCTCAAGCGCAACATCCTCGACGCCTACAAGTTCGTCTGTCGCAACTACGACCACGAGCATGGCTCGAAGATCTATCTGTTCGGCTTCAGCCGCGGCGCCTTCACCGTGCGGGTGCTGGCCGCGCTGATGCTCGACCAGGGCCTGATCGTTGCCGGCACCGAGGCCGAGCTGCACGATGGCGCCGTGAAGGCCTATCGCGCCTATCGCGCCAAGGGCTACCATTCGATCTGGCGGATCGAGGTGCCGTTCCGCTGGCTTCGCGATCATGTGCTGGTGCCGGTGATCGACCGCATCATGGGCCGCAAATCTCTCGACCTCCTCGAGCGAAAACGCCTCCCGGCGATCGAGTTCATCGGGCTGTGGGACACCGTCGCCGCCTACGGACTGCCGATCGACGAGATGACGCGAGGCATCTCCAACTGGGTGTGGCCGCTCGAGCTGCCCAATCGCGTGCTCAACCCGCGGGTGACATGCGCGCGCCACGCGCTCGCGCTCGACGACGAGAGAACGACATTCCATCCGGTGCTCTGGACCGAGGCCGGCGAGACCAAGCCGCAGGATGCCAGGACGATCGATGACGAACGGCTGGTTCAGGTCTGGTTCGTCGGCATGCACGGCAATGTCGGCGGCGGCTATCCGGACGATTCCGTCTCCTACGTCCCCCTGACCTGGCTGGTCGGCGAAGCCGTCAAGCGCGGCCTGATCTTCAAGACCGCGCCCGAGGCCGATCCGGATGCGATCAGGTCGATCGTCACGTCGCAGGACAAGGATGGACGCCTCTACAACTCGCGCTCCGGGCTCGGCTCCTACTATCGCTATGGCCCGCGCAAGGTGTCGGATCTCTGCAACGACCCGGCCGCGGGCGTCCAGGTGCCGATGCCGAAGATCCACGAAAGCGTCTTCGACCGCATCGACAGCGGCTGCAACGCCTATGCGCCCATCGGGCTGCCCGACAACTACATGATCGTCCGCTACGACGGCACACTGACGCCGCTCGGGCCGACCACGTTCGAAACGCCGGCCGGCGCGGCGGCCCGGTTCGCGGCCCAGGAAAAGCTGTGGAATCTGGTGTGGTTCAGACGCCTCGCTTATTTCGCGACGCTGGCAGCCTCGCTCCACCTCGCGGCGTTCTGGCTGTTCCACGACCTCGATCGCACGCACGAATACGCCTCCCGCATCAGGATGGTCTCCGAAGCCGTCCGGCTGGTCGAATCGTTCCTGCCGAACTCGCTGCACTGGTGGACGGACTGGTACGCCGCCAACCCCGAATGGTTCGCCGGCGGGATCATCATCCTGGTCGTACTGACTGCGCTCGGGACAGGCCTCAGCGACCGCATCGGCGACCGGATGCGCGTAATCTGGCGCGAACGGGCATCACCCCCGATGCCGTCTGGCCTGGTGCATCGGACCATCTACGCGCTCCGGACCAATCGCGCCTATCAGTTCGTCATTAGGAACGGCAAGCGGCATGTCGGCCCGTTCTTCCTCGCTGTCGGCACCGTCTGGCTTGCGGCCACGCTGATCAGTCACTTCCTGTTCAACGCCGCGGACTCGATGGGCGCCTTCTGCCATGGTACCCCTGCCCGCGAGCTCGTCGCGGTCGACAAGGGCATTCCGCAGGATGCCCGGGATTTCTCGACCGACGCGGTCTGCGCGCCCACCGGCTTGAGCGTCCGTCCCGGCTTCTCCTACGAGATCATCGTCACAATGACCGATCCGTGGGAGGACGCCGGGCGGCCGGTCACGCCCGCCGGCTATCGCACCTCGACGGTCCAGGGCTACGCCCGCTTGAAGTTCTACGCAGGCATCCTGCTGCGCCGCGTTCTGTTCCGGCCGTGGTATCGGCTGATCGCCAGGGTCGGCGAGACCGGCGTCGACGAATATTTCCTCGACCCCGTTCCCGCGCCCAACACGACACCTCAAGCCTACAAGGCGAGGTTCAAGGCCGACCGCGGCGGCGAGCTGTTCCTCTATGTCAACGACGCGGTGATCGGGTTACCCTGGGTGTACGATGCATTCTATCCGAACAACACCGGCAAGGCGAAGGTGAGCGTCAGGCTGCTGTGAATCACCATCGCCGACGGTGTGGACCGGCGTATCGACATCGCGACGTCGATCGCGGTTCTCTGATGCAGGGACGAGGTCATCATCGATTGTCGGCGAGCCGCTTCGCTGTGTTCAAACACCTGCCTCACTGCTCGTCGTGCGGACCGTGGTCATGACGGTGCCCACCCTCGACGCAAGAGAAGCTCGCCGCGTCGTCGGTGCTGCCGCGGCCGTTGTATCGCGCGATCTTCGGGAACACACAGAGCGGCCGCGTCATCTGCACATCGGGCGCCGTGTCGTTGACGTACTTGGTCGCGACGACGGACCCCGGCGGCGTGCCGTTCTCGACCCAGTCTTGGAGCGCCGGAAGGAAGACGAACGCGTTGGGGCCAGGTCCGCCGCCGCAGTGATACATGCCCGGCACCATGTACAGGCGGGCGTAGCTCAGGGTTCGCTGCAGCCCGGCTCGCACGTGATCGCCGCCGAACCGATCTTCCGCGACGTCAGCACCGACCTGCGCTTCGTCTCCTCGCCGCGTCGCGAAGGACGGGCTGTCGAATTTCACAAGCGAGTTGAAGTAGTCGATCGTGTTCTGCGGCATCACAAGCTCATCGGCCCACCCCTGATACATGATGAGCCGGCCGCCGCGTTCCCGGAAGGCCGTGAGATCCGGGCTGGTGGCGTTCAGCGGCTCGGCCAGCATGGCCTCCACAGCCGGCAGGTCGCGATGGATGTCGAAGTTCGTGTAGTTCACGGCACTGCCGGGCTGCCCGAAGGTCGGACCATAGACCCAATAAAGGGGGCCATCGAACAGCGGCTCGGGAAGCTGCTGCTTGAGCATAATCCCCTTCACCGAGAGATCCTCGGTCTCGCTGCCCGGTGCAAAGCCCGGAACGATCCTCTCACCGGTCACCGGGTCGACCGTGCCGGCATAATAGTTCTGCATCGTCGTGACCTGTTCCTCGGTCAGGCATGCCGGTGGCACGTCGCCGCCGGTGCATTGCAGGACTTTAGGATCGAACCGGCAGCGCCGCGGATTGGTCAGGAACTGGTCCGTTGCGACTCCGCCGTCTCGTCCCGCGCATTGTGCCAGTATGGCGTTGTTGATCAGCGACATCTGACCCGCCTGCATCTGCCGTCCCGGCCTCGCATGCGTGTTGCGCCATCCGAGCGGCGTCGTCGCATACAGGTGCGTGCGGTTGTAGGCCGGCGCGCCGACCAGGATGCCGTCATAGTCCTCGGGATAGCGTTGCGCCTCCATCAGTCCGCTATGGCCTCCGGTCGAGCAGCCGAAGAAATAGGCCCTGGTCGCGCTCTGCTGATAGTATGCTTGTACGATCTCCTTGGCGCGCAGCGTCATCAGGTGGACCGCGCGATGGCCGAAATCCGTGATCCGCTCGGGATGCCCGTAGAGCCCGAGGCTCGGGGTCGCCTTGTCGCCGAGAGCGATCGCGAGCGCGTTGCCCTTGTTGCCGTCCGATCCGCAGTAGTGAACGGTGCATCCGGAGGTCCCGGTTCCCAGACCGGTGTAGGCAACAGCGTAACCGGCCTTGAGGCGGAACGCGAGGCCGCCATAGTCGTAGTAGCCGCCGAATCCGCCACTGCCGAGGCCGAGAAACCGCCCGCTCCACGTCGACGCCGGCAGCCAGACCTCGATCTTGATCGCCGAATCCACGGTCGGCGCGATCGTCGCGGCGACGCGGCAGAACGCCGGCAGGCCCGTGATGTCTTGCGCCGGATTGCTCCCGGGAACGGTGAAGACGCCGCTCGTGATGTCGGTCGCCAGCGTGATGGTGGTATGCTCGAGCGCGAGCGTCTGCAGGTTGCTGCACGGTGTTGCCGCACACGGCGTCGCGATCTCCGCGATCGCGGTCAGGCCTCCCAGGATCAAGCCGAAAAGACGCAACCCAAGCATGTCCGAGTCCCCGCTTCCCCGTCTGAGCCGACGGCGCATGTGGGCCGCCCCACAACATAAGGTCGCATCAGAATGTGAAGCCCGGAAGAACGTCACCGCTCAAGCCGAGCCGGTCTGCAAATATCTTCGCGTCGCGTGCCCGCGTTTTGGGAAACGATGTGCGGATCGGCCGAGCACAGACCGTTCGCTCAGCTTCGCCACCGGCATGTCAGGGATCCCGCCGCGGAGACTTTGCGCGATCGTCCGCGTCGCAGCCGACATCGACCAGCGAGCCACCGCGGGCCTGCGCTGGCGTCGCTGCGCCCTGACGAAATCTCGCGTCCATCGTTGCCGACACTGCATCGCATCAACACAGGCTGCGTCTGGCGTGCCGGAACCCCGACCAGTCGACCGAGTTGCAAACGCGGAGAGCGTCGAACGATGAGGACAAGATCTCCTCATCGCCCCCTCGCTCCCCTTTTGGCTGTTCTTGGAAAAGAGAGGCGACGATGAAAGCACCCCTTCTTCTTGCCGGCGCAGTGATCATCGGATCGGTCGCGCCAGTGCTTGCTGACGAATACTACATCGTGCAGGGACCGAGCCATCGCTGCACCATCACCACCACACGCCCCGCCGACCGCGAGGTCGTCACGCAGATCGGACCGATGGCGTTCACCAGCCGCGTGGAAGCCGAGGACCGCATCCGCCAGACCAAGGTCTGCGAGGACGAGGGCACGGTCGGCAGCTCCACCAGCACCACCACGGTCATCAAAGAGAAGTAGTCGGCGGCGTCATTCCTGTTGGCGTTTGCCGACAAGGTCGCGCCCATGTCCGTGGGCGCGACCTTTCTGTTTTCCACAGATCACTTCTCCATCGGAGCGACACCGCCGCTATAGGCGGTCTCGACGGCCATAAAAACCGGGGGCATCAGCTCCTTCCCGACACCGAACCGCTTCCACCCTGGTTGCGTTCCGCCGCAGCGTTGAGTACCCCAGCGCGGGATCGGATCAGGACATCATGGCCTCGCAATCGCTCAAGCTCGCCATCGGCAGCCTCGTGGTCGGAACGATCGTGCTCGGCCTGAAATATCTTGCCTATTGGATCACCGGCTCGGTCGCGCTCTACTCCGATGCCGTCGAGAGCATCGTCAACGTCGTCACCGCCGTGGTCGCGCTCGGCGCGGTGCGCATCGCCGCCAAGCCCGCGGATGCCAACCATCCGTTCGGCCACCACAAGGTCGAGTACTTCAGCGCGGTGATCGAGGGCGTCATGATCGTCGTGGCGGCGCTGCTCATCATCCATGAGGCCTACGGGAATTTCTTCAATGCGCGCGCGTTTTCGGCGCCTGCGGAAGGCCTCGCGGTGAACGCGCTGGCGAGCGCGATCAATGCGGTCTGGTGCTGGCTGTTGATCACGCGCGGCAAGCGGCTGCGATCGCCAGCGCTGGTGGCGGACGGCCGGCACCTGCTGACGGACGTCGTGTCCTCGGGCGGCGTCGTGGTCGGCCTCGGCCTCGCGGTGATGTTGCAGTTGCCGATCCTCGATCCGGCGCTGGCGGTGCTGGTCGCGGTGAACATCCTGTGGTCGGGATGGCAGGTGCTGAAGGAATCCACCAGCGGGCTGATGGATGAGGCGGTCTCCGACACCACGCTTGCGCGCATCCGCCAGATCATCAGCGCGCATGCCGACGGGGCGCTGGAGGCGCACGACGTCCGGACCCGCCATGCCGGCAAGCTGACCTTCATCGAGTTCCACCTCGTGGTGCCCGGAGAGATGTCGGTCAACCAGGCGCACGAGATCTGCGACCGGATCGAGGCGGCCTTGCGCGAGGACGACGAGCACAGCTGGATCACCATCCACGTCGAACCCGAAAACAAGGCCAAGCATTCCGGCGTGGTGGTGCTGTAAGACCGCTGCGCACCGGACGTGGTCCGTCGGCCGCACCCAGGACTCCCCCGCCCTCACGCTCGGCCCGTTGACCTTCATTCGCCGGCCAGCGATCGCCCGGCCCCGGCGACCTGCGACAGCTGTGGCGCAGCGTCGCCAGTCCTGCAACATGTTGCGGCAACGCTCATTTTTGCCCATTTTTCCGATTGACGGCAACACGAGGCGCTGAAATGGTGCCCTCGTTTTTGAGCCTGCCGGGCCGGATAGGCCGTTGCGCCATGTGCTGCGCAGCCAGAACGGGCCATGGGACGTCGCAAGACATTTGGGGGAGGATTGCGTTGCAAGCGTTGCTGAAATTGAGCCGTGGGATCGATGCGTTCACGACCTGGACCGGCAAGCGGCTGGCGTGGCTCATCCTGCTCGCCGTCATCATCTCGACGATCAACGCCATCGTCCGCAAGACGCTCGACACCTCGTCGAACTCCTGGCTCGAGCTGCAGTGGGTGCTGTTCTCAGCGGTCTTCCTGCTGTGCTCGCCGTGGACGCTGCTCGACAACGAGCACATCCGCATCGACATCGTCAACGCGATGATGCCCAAATGGCTGCGCGACACCATCGACGTCGTCGGCCACGTGCTCTTCCTGATTCCGCTCTGCGTCGTGATGATCATCACCAGCGTGCCGTTCTTCCTGCGCTCGTTCGAAATCAACGAGCAGTCCAGCAATGCCGGCGGCCTGCCGCAATGGCCGGCGAAATCCCTCATCATGATCGGCTTCGTGTTCCTGCTGGCGCAGGCCATCTCCGAGCTGATCAAGCGCATCGCCGTGATGCGCGGGCTCATCCCTGATCCCCACGCTGCGAAATCCCACGGGATCGAGGCCGAGGTCGAGCACCTCGTCGAAGCGATCGAAAAGAAGTAAGCGGCGGGCTGGGGGATACTTCAATGACAGCTTTTCTGATCGCCAACATGGCGCCGATCATGTTCGCGTCGCTGGTCGTGATGCTGCTGCTCGGCTATCCGGCAGCCTTCTCGCTCGGCGCCGTCGGCCTGTTCTACGCCCTCGTCGGCATCGAGCTCGGCGAATTCCGGCCGGACTTCCTGCAGGCGCTACCGGAACGCGTCTACGGCGTGATGAACAACGACACGCTGCTGGCGATTCCGTTCTTCACTTTCATGGGCCTGGTGCTGGAAAGATCCGGCATGGCCGAGGACCTGCTGGACACCATCGGCCAGCTGTTCGGCACCATCCGCGGCGGCCTCGCCTATGCGGTCGTGTTCGTCGGCGCGCTGCTCGCGGCCACCACTGGCGTGGTCGCCGCGTCCGTGATCTCGATGGGCCTGATCTCGCTGCCGATCATGCTGCGCTACGGCTACGACCGCCGGCTTGCCAGCGGCATCATCGCCGCCTCCGGGACCTTGGCGCAGATCATCCCGCCGTCGCTGGTCCTGATCGTGATGGCCGACCAGCTCGGCAAGTCCGTCGGCGACATGTATGAAGGCGCCTTCATCCCCGGCCTCGTGCTGTCCGCGATCTATGCGCTCTACGCCTTCCTGACCAGCATGATCTTTCCGAAATCGGCGCCCGGCCTGCCGGCCGATGCGATCGGCTTTCGCGAGGACTCGGGCGACCGCGGCCTGAAATCGCTGGGCGTGCTGTTTCTGGCGAGCTGCGTGTTCGGCTGGTTCATGATGCGCGGCTCGGAATATCACGGCGCCGACTTCGTCGTGCTGAGCATGTTCTACGGCATCGTGTTTGCCTTCGCCGTCGCAGTCGTGAACTGGGTGCTGGAGCGCACCACCGGATACCGCTTCCTGTCCCGCATGGCGCAGCAGACCACCTTCGTGATGGTGCCGCCGCTGTTCCTGATCTTCCTGGTGCTCGGCACGATCTTCATCGGGCTCGCGACGCCGACCGAAGGCGGCGCGATGGGTGCAGCCGGCGCGATCATCCTCGGCGCGATCAAGCGGCGGCTCAGCTTCGACCTGGTCCGCCAGGCCGTCGAGTCCACCGCAAAACTGTCGGCCTTCGTGGTCTTCATCCTGGTCGGTGCGCGCGTGTTCTCGCTGACCTTCTACGGCGTCAACGGCCATGTCTGGGTCGAGCACCTCTTGACCTCCCTACCCGGCGGCCAGATCGGCTTCCTGATCTTCGTCAACGCCTTCGTGTTCGTGCTGGCGTTCTTCCTCGACTTCTTCGAGCTGGCCTTCATCATCATTCCGCTGCTGGGGCCCGCGGCCGAAAAGCTCGGCATCGACCTGATCTGGTTCGGCGTCATCCTCGGCGTCAACATGCAGACCTCGTTCATGCATCCGCCGTTCGGCTTCGCGCTGTTCTATCTGCGCTCGGTGGCGCCGAAGGAGTCCTATCTCGACCGCGTCACCGGCAAGCGGATGGAGCCGGTGACGACCGGCCAGATCTACTGGGGCGCCGTGCCGTTCGTCGTGATTCAGTTGGTCATGGTGATGCTGGTGATCCTGTTCCCCTCGATGGTCATGCACTACAAGGGCGCGGCCTCGACCGTCGATCCGAACTCGATCAAGATCGAGATTCCGCAGATCGATGCGCCGCCGCTCGACTTCGGCCCGCCGCAGATCGATGTCGGACCGCCGAAGCAGTGATAGCCGCGGCGCGCAATCGCTCCGCCCACGAAAAACCCCGGCGCAACGCGCCGGGGTTTTGTTTTGTCGCTGCCTCCTGACGCGATACGACGCCGGCCTCAGCTCTGCGAGTTGCGCGCCATGAAGGCGTCGTAGCCGATCTCGGCGACCTGGAACCAGGAGTAGCCATTGCCGGCGAAGGCCGTCAGCGACTCATAGGTCTTCTTGAAGTCGGGGTTGGTGGCCGCGACCTCGCTGTGCAGCTCGCGCGCCGCCTTCAGGCAGGCCTGCATGATCTCCGGCGAGAACGCATGCAGCTTGGCACCGGCGGCGAGCAGCCGGCGCAGCGCCGCCGGATTACTCTGGTCGTACTTCGCCATCATCCAGTTGTTGGCATAGTGGCCGGCATGCTCGAGGACCTTCTGATAGTGCTTGGGCAGCGCATTCCAGCGATCCTGGTTGACGAAGGAGAGCAGCATCGGTCCGCCCTCCCACCAGCCCGGATAGTAGTAGTGGGGCGCGACCTTGACGAAGCCGAGCTTCTCGTCGTCGTAGGGTCCGACCCACTCGGCCGCATCGATCGTGCCCTTCTCCAGCGCCGGATAGATGTCGCCGCCGGCGATCTGCTGCGGCACCGCGCCGAGCTTCTGCAACACGCGGCCGGCAAAGCCACCGACGCGGAATTTCAGTCCCTTGAGATCGTTGACGCCGGTGAGCTCCTTGCGGAACCAGCCGCCCATCTGACAACCGGTGTTGCCGGCAAGCAGCGAGACGACATTGTACTTCGTGTAGAACTCGTTGAGGATCTCGCGTCCTCCGCCGAGCATGTACCAGGCCTGGTTGAGGCGCATGTTCGGCCCGAACGGGACCGACGAGCCGAAGGTGAACGTCGGGTCCTTGCCGAAGTAGTAGTACGACGCGGTGTGGCCGATTTCGACGGTGCCGTTCTGCACGGCGTCGAGAACCTGCAGGCCGGGGACGATTTCGCCGGCCGCGAACGGCTGGATCTGGAATTTGTTGTCGGTGGCCTCGCCGACCACCTTGGCCATGATCTCGGCGCCGCCATACAAGGTGTCGAGCGATTTCGGCCAGCTCGTCGGCATGCGCCATTTCAGCTCCGGCATCGATTGTGCGATGGCCGGCGCCGCGATCGCGGCCGCGCCAGCGGCGCCAAGCCCAGTCACCTTGATGAAGTCTCTCCGCTTCATAGTTCTTCCCTCCTGGGGGTCATTGTGTTCGTTTCCTGAGCAGCCTTCTTTGTGAGGCTTCAGTTCCAGTGTGGATCAAAGTGCGTCGGAGTGCCATTGCGAAAAGTTGCCGCAACGCAAAAGCCCGGCCTCTCACGAGGCCGGGCCCAAGTCGATCCGCCGATTGAAGCTACGATCAGCCGCGGGTACGCGAGCGGATCATGAAGCTGTCATAGGTGTACTCGGCGACCTGCCACCACAGATACTCGTCCGAGCGGTAGGCCTGCATCGCGTCGATGACCTTCTTGAAGTCGGCGTTCTTGGCCGAGATCTCGCCCCACAGCTCGTTGGTCGCCTTGAGACAGGCTTCGAGCACCTCGTTGGTGAACGGACGCAGCTGCGTGCCCCCGGCGACCAGGCGCTTCAGCGCCGCCGGGTTCACCTGGTCGTAGCGCGCGGCCATCCAGGTATTGGCGTTGACCGTCGCGTTGGCGAGAATCGACTGATAGTGCTTCGGCAGCTCGTTATACTTGTCGAGGTTGGCGAATGCGTGGACGGTCGGACCGCCTTCCCAGAAGCCCGGATAGTAGTAGTACTTGGCAACCTTCTGGAAGCCGAGCTTCTCGTCGTCATACGGACCGACCCACTCGGCCGCGTCGATGGTGCCCTTCTCCAGTGACGGGTAGATGTCGCCACCCGCGAGCTGCTGCGGCACGACGCCGAGCTTCTGCAGCACCTGGCCGGCGATGCCGCCGATGCGGAACTTCAGGCCCGAGAGGTCGGCGACGGTCTTGATCTCCTTGCGGAACCAGCCGCCCATCTGGGTGCCGGTATTGCCGCAGGGGAAGCCGATCACGTTGGCCGACTTCTTGAAGAACTCGTTGGCGAGCTCGTTGCCGCCGCCCTGATACAGCCAGGAGTTCTGCTGCCGGGCGTTGAGGCCGAACGGCACCGACGCGAAGATCGCGAAGGTCGGGTCCTTGCCGACGTAATAATACGACACCGTATGGCACATCTCGACGGTGTTCTTGGAGGTCGCGTCGAGCGCCTGCAGACCCGGAACCAGCTCACCGGCCTGGAAGACCTGGATCTGGAACTTGTTGTCGGTCATCTCGGCGACCTGCTTCGCCAGGTACTCGGCGCCGCCATAGATCGTGTCGAGCGACTTCGGGAAGCTCGAGGTCAACCGCCACTTGATTTCCGGCATCGACTGCGCGATCGCCGGCGAGGCCACCGCAGCCGTCGCCGCGGCACCGGCGGCCGAAACCTTCAGAAAATCACGACGCTTCATATTAAGGCATCTCCTTGTTGGGGGCGTTTCCCGTTGAAAAAGCATTTATCCGCCGATGCGATTGGCCGCACACGGTCGAAGGCGATCCGGGCCGGGCTTTAGCACGGAACCGGTTAAGCGAAAACGCGACGTTGGAATGACAAACAGTCCAATAGTCGCACGCGCTTCGCTGCAGTGCATCAAGCAACGGCGATGGCGTCCTTGAGCTGATCCCGCACCGACGCGGCGATGGTCCTGTAGATCGCGGCATGCGGACCCTTCGGCTCGCTCTCGACCACCGGGTTGCCGGCGTCCGACGTCGAGCGGATGTCCATGTGCAGCGGGATTTCGCCGAGGAACGGCACGCCGAGCCGCTCGGCCTCGTGGCGCGCGCCGCCATGACCGAAGATGTCGGACCGGGTGCCGCATTGCGGGCACTGGAAGTAGCTCATGTTCTCGATGATGCCGAGCACGGGCACGTTGACCTTGCGGAACATCGCAAGCCCGCGGCGGGCGTCGATCAGCGACAGGTCCTGCGGCGTCGACACGATCACCGCGCCCTTCAGCGGCACGTTCTGCGCCAGCGTCAGCTGGGCATCGCCGGTGCCCGGCGGCATGTCGACGACGAGCACGTCGAGCGTGCCCCACGCGACGTCGCGCAGCATCTGGTTGATCGCCGACATCACCATCGGGCCGCGCCAGATCATCGGGCTGTCCTCGTCGACGAGAAAGCCGATGGACATGATCGACAGGCCGAAGCGCGACAGCGGAATCATCTTCTTGTCGTCGGTGAGCTTGGGCTTTTCCTGCAGCCCGGTCAGCCGCGGCACCGACGGGCCGTAGATGTCGGCGTCGAGCAGCCCGACCTTGAGGCCGAGATCGCGCAAGCCCAGCGCGAGATTGATCGCGGTGGTCGACTTGCCGACACCGCCCTTGCCCGAGGCCACGGCGATGACGGCCGCGATACCCGGAATCGCGGCCTGCCGGGACATCGGCGAGTCCGCCGGATGCTGGTGCGGACGATGCGCCGAGACCGGCTGCACCCCGCCTTGCCGCGGCGGCGGGGCGGCAGCGCCCGCCTTGCGCTCGGCGGTCAGCGCGATCATCGCCATGGTCACGCCGGGAATGGCGCGCACGGCGGCTTCGGCTTGCGCCCGGGTGTCTTCCCAGGCGCGAGCCTCGCTGGCCTCGACATTGATCGAGAAGAACACCTTGCCGTCATTGGCCGTGATCGGCGACAGCACGCCGGCGGCCGGCAGCGCCACGCCACGTGGCGAGCGGACCCGCTTGAGTGCCTCGATAACCTGCTGCTGCGTCACGCTCACGGCGCGTCTCCTGAAATAGCTCAGAACGCGCCACATCGTCGCGCCCTATCCTGTTGGCCGGACATGATCTTCCGTCGTCTGCGACGGCACCGCTCCGGCCCTGCGTTGCGCCGCTTCATAAAGCCGACCGGCTCAAAACGCCACCATGGTTCCGATGTCGGAGGCGGTCTCCACCGGCGCATCCTCAGCCCGCTCTTTCGCTGCCTCGTAATTGAGCTCGATCATCACGCCGTTGGGGTCGCGCACGAAGATCTGCCACAGCTCCCCGCCCGGCACCTGCCGCGCTTCGAACGGCATGCCCTTCTCCGCGAGCCGGGCCTTCATGCCGGCGAAGCCGCGGCTGACGAAGGCGACATGGTGGACGACGCCGGAGTCCGGCTTCTGTGCCTCGGAGGTCGGCGAGATGTCGACCAGATGCACCACCGGGCGGCCCTCGCTGTACATCCAGGCGCCGGGAAAGGCGAAGTCCGGACGGGCGCCGTTCTCGAGCCCGAGCACGTCTTCATAGAAGCGCACGGTCTCGGCGAGGTTGCGGGTCCGGATGTTGAAATGATCGAGCACGCCGACGCTGACGCCCATGCGAGACACTCCCTGGCTGGTTCGTTGGTTGACTGGATTTCGTTGCCGGATGGCGGCTTTGCAAGCCGTCATGATGATGCCTCTTTAGCACGCGGCGGCGCTTTCGCATCCGTCACGAAGCCGTTGCCCCCGCCTCGCAAGCCGGTATGGTGCGGCGTCCAGCACCGCCGCGACCGCGCCGGGTGCTGATGTGTTCCTTTCAAGAACAGCCCGGCCCTCTCAAGGCCGCCGGCAGAACCCCAAGGTCAAGGTAGCTCATATGGCTAAAGTCGCTTTCATCGGTCTCGGCGTCATGGGTTTCCCCATGGCAGGACACCTCGTGAAGAAGGGCGGTCACGAGGTCACGGTCTACAACCGCACCGCGGCCAAGGCGAAGGAATGGGCCGACAGGTTCGGCGGCAAGGCAGCACCGACGCCGAAGCAGGCCGCCGAAGGCCAGGAGTTCGTGATGTGCTGCGTCGGCAATGATAACGACCTGCGCTCGGTCACGATCGGCCCGGACGGCGCCTTCGCCGGCATGGCCAAGGGCGCGACCTTCGTCGACCACACCACCGCCTCGGCTGAAGTGGCACGTGAGCTCGACGCCGCAGCCACCAAGGCCGGCTTCAAATTCATCGATGCGCCGGTGTCCGGCGGCCAGGCCGGCGCCGAGAACGGCGTGCTGACGGTGATGTGCGGCGGCACCGCCGACGCCTATGCCGGCGCCGAGCCGGTGATCGCGGCCTATGCCCGGATGTGCAAGCTGCTCGGGCCGGCGGGCTCCGGCCAGCTGACCAAGATGGTCAACCAGATCTGCATCGCCGGCCTCGTGCAGGGCCTGTCCGAGGGTATCCATTTCGCGAAGAAGTCCGGCCTCGACGTTCCCGCTGTCATCGAGACCATCTCCAAGGGCGCCGCGCAGTCGTGGCAGATGGAGAACCGCTACAAGACCATGAACGATGGCAAATATGACTTTGGTTTTGCGGTGGAATGGATGCGCAAGGACCTGTCGATCTGCCTCAGCGAAGCGCGCCGCAACGGCGCCCATCTGCCGGTGACCGCGCTGGTCGACCAGTTCTATTCCGAGGTCGAGAAGCTCGGCGGCAAGCGCTGGGACACGTCGAGCCTGCTGGCCCGTCTGGAGAAGTAGTCCCGGGGCTTGTCGACACCATCAAGCGGCCGCCCTCGGTTCGACGGGCGGCCGTTTTGCATTGGACTCGGTATGCGAGCCGGACCCGCCCTGTCGTCGACGCCAGATGCTCTGAATGGCATCGGAACGCTCCATTGCGCCCCCTGCGACTCGCTGATACCCGTTGCAATCGCTAATCGTTCGCATGTGTTGCCAGATCGAGACGCCCTTCAGCCGGAATCGCCCGTTTGAAATGTTATAACATTTCATTTCCGGAGGTTTAAGCTAACTCTCGTCCGGGCATCGTGAACGTTACGGGCGCAGGCGCCGGCTCAGTCCGGACCTGCGGTGGGGATCAGAATGAGCGTGCGGACGATCTGGGGGTCGATATCGTTGGCGGGACTTGTGGCCGGGTGGTCAGCCGGCCACATGGCTCACGCGCAGCAAACGGCAAGCCCCGCCGTAACACCGGCGGCCAACACGTTGCTTCCGGATGTAACGGTCGACGCGCCGCGGCAGCGGCCAGTGTCCGACCGGACGCAATCGCGCGGCCGAACGGCGGACCGGACCACCCGTCCCGTCCAGCAACGCGGGACCGCGCCAGCGCAGGCAGCGCCATCCGTTCCCTCACAGGCCACCAACGCGACCGCGACCCCGCTCAACGGCAACGCCATCCCGGCAGCCGGCAGCCGGCTCGGCCTGGCCGCGCGCGAGGTGCCGGCGACGGTCGAGGTGATCGGCGCCGAGACGCTGCGCGAGCAGGGCTACTACACGACCGTCGACGCGGTGAAAGGTGCCACCGGCGTCAGCGCCGGCGATGCGCCGAACGACGTCGGCTTTGCGATGCGCGGCTTCCAGGGCAACCAGGTCAACGTCCTCTATAACGGCATCAACATCGGGCCGACCGGATTCAGCGCGCTGACGATGGAGACCTTCAACCTCGACCGCGTCGAGTTTCTCAAGGGCCCCTCCTCGCTGATCTCAGGCCAGGGGGCGGTCGGCGGCACCATCAATTTCGTCACCAAGACCCCGCACAGCGGCCCGGTCGAGAGCGAGGCCTTCGTCGGCTTCGACCAGCGCGGCACATTCCGCAGCGGCTTCGGCTCCGGCGGCAGCACGACGGTCAAGGGCCTGGACTATCGTTTCGACATCAGCCGGACCAAGGAGGTCGGCTTCATCGACGACACCGAGTTCAAGAATGTCCATGTCTCCGGCCAGCTCGACTACCGGCTGTCCGAGAGCTTCAAGACCTTCTTTGCCGCCGAGTTCAAGGACTACAAGGCCAAGCCCTATGAGGGCACGCCGCTGGTGCCGGTGGCCTATAGCGGCGCGAACGCAACCAGCGGCATCGTCTCGGGCTCCAAGATCTCCGCCTACAACGGCAGCGATCTCGGCGCCGTCACGATCGACGGCCGCACGCTGTCGACCAACTACAACGTGGTCGACGGCCACAAGACCATCAAGGAATCCTGGGTCCGCAGCGGCTTCGAATGGGACCTGAACAACGCAGTCACGCTGCGGAGCCAGATCTACAACTACAATGCCAGCCGCGACTGGTACAATAACGAGGTCTCGGCCTTCAACGCGAACACCAATCTGGTCGATCGCGAGCGCTTCTTCGTCCATCACAACCACAACATGGTCGGCAACATCACCGACGTGATATGGAACGGCAGCATCTTCGGTCTCGCCAACCGGCTCGTCACCTCGGTCGAGAGCTCGCATACCGACTTCACGCGACCCGGCGCGGCCAATTTTCCCGGCGATTCAGTCCCGCTGATCGGCTTCGATCGCGGCACCTATGGTAAGCTGAGGACACAGCTTCAGACCGCCACGATCGACAGCGTCGCGCTCAATCTCGAAGACCGCTTGAGGCTGACCAACAGCTTCGCGCTGGTCGGAGGGCTGCGCTACAACCCGTTCACGCTCGACCGCAATTGGATCCGCAATGGCGCCGAGCGGCCCGGCTTCCCCTATTCCAAGAGCTGGCAACCGGTCACGGGACGCATCGGCTATACCTGGGAGGCGCTGCCGGGCACGATGTTCTACAGCCAATATGCGACGGCAACCGACATCTCGGCCGACAGCATCTTCATCCTCACTCCGACGCAAAACCTGACGCTGTCGGATTCGCGCAGCTACGAGACCGGCGTCAAGCAGCTCGCATGGAACGGCCGCGCGGAATGGACCTTCTCGGCCTTCGACATCGAGCGCAACAACGTCTACAGCGCCCAGGCCGGCCAGCAGCTCAACCTTGCCGGCAAGGTCAAATCGCAAGGCATCGAGCTGTCGGCTGCGGTGCGGCCGACGCCGGAGAGCAGGCTCTGGGGCAATTTCGCCTATGTCCGCGCCCGCTATGCCGATTATGATCTCGCCGGCGGCGGCTCGTTCTCGGGCAACACGCCGCCCAACATCCCCGCCGTCATCGTCAATGGCGGCGGCTCCTACCGCTTCCTCAATCCCGGCTGGTGGCCGGTCGAGCTCGGTTTCTCCGTCCGCCACGTGGGCGACCGCTGGAGCACCGATGCCAACACGGTGAAACTGCTCGCCTACACCACGGCCGACCTGTTCGCCTTCATCGACCTGCCGAAGGTGCCGCTGTTCGCCACCGCGACCAGCACGCGGCTCGCCTTCCGGGTCCGCAACGTCACCGACCGGCGCTACGCGGCCTGGAGCGATCCGTTCTATCCCGACCAGATCTTCCTCGGCGCGCCCCGCACCTACGAGGTCGAAGCCTCGTTCAAGTTCTGATGGCCGCATGATCCGGGCGCTGATCCTCACGCACCGCTGGCTGAGCATCCCGCTCGGTCCGCTGCTCGTGCTGTGGTTCGCGACTGGGATCGTGATGCACTACGTGCCATTCCCGGCGCAGACCGAGAGCGAGCGCTTCGCCGCGCTGCCCGTGCTCGACGTCGCCATGTCGCTGCACGGTCCCGCGGAGGCCCTCGCCAAGGCTGGAATCGACCATCCAGACCGCGTCCGCCTGGTGCAGCGCATGGATGGCCCGGTCTATGTCATCTCGACCGCCGGCCGCAGCACGGCCATTCATGCCGACACGCTGGCCACAGCCGAGGTGAGCGCCCCCGACATCGCCCTGTCGATCGCACGCGCAGCAGCGCAGCGGCGCGGGCTCGAAGCCGACGGCGCCGCCGTTGCAGCTCTGGACGACTACGACCAATGGACGGTGCCGAACCGGTTCGACGTGCATCGTCCGTTGCACCGGATCGCGCTCAACGATCCCGGTGGCACCGAGCTCTATGTCTCCTCGCGCACCGGCGAGGTCGTGCTCGACACGACTCGGTTCGAACGCGCCTGGAACTACGTCGGCAGCGTCGTTCATTGGATCTATCCGACCATCCTGCGCAAGGACTGGGCGGCCTGGAACGCTGTCGTGTGGTGGCTGTCGCTCGCGGCGGTCGTCGCCGCCGTGAGCGGCGCCCTGCTCGGCCCGATGCGGCTGAGATATCATGAGGCGCGGCTGTGCTCGCGCTACCGCGGCTGGCACCTGTGGCATCATTGGGGCGGCCTGATCTGCATGCAGTTCGTGCTGACGTGGATGGTCAGCGGCTGGCTGTCGATGGACCATGGCAGGCTGTTTGCGACCGGCCGTCTGACGCCGTTCGAGCAAGCCATTCTCGTCGGCGCGCCGGATTGGACCGACGCGACCGCGGGCGCGCTCGCGGCGGTGCATGGCGGGGTCCGCGAGATCGAGTGGTTCGCCTTCGGCGGCCGCCTCTATCAGCGCATCCGGCGCGCGCCGAGTCAGCAGCAGATTTCGCTGCTGGACGGCGCATCGGCACGCATCGTCGGCCGCTTCCTGCAGCCGGCCGACGTCAATGCCGCGGCGTCCCGCCTGCGCGGCGACTGCGCGCGCTCGTCCGAAGTCGAGCCGGGCGACGACTATCCGTTTGTTTCCGATGTGCCGGGCGCGCCGGTCCATCGCGTGATCTGCGGCGACACCTGGTATCAGGTCGACGCCGCCTCCGGCGCGGTGCTCGAGAAGCTCGACCCATCCCGGCGCGCCTATCGGTGGCTCTATCAGGCGCTGCACACGCTCGACTTTCCGGCCCTGCTTGCGCAGGCGGCGCTGCGTACGTTTCTCATCGTCGGCCTCTGCGCGATCGGCCTCGTCTTCAGCATCACGGGCGTGGTGATCGGCTGGCGCCGCCTGCGCATGCAGCTCCGCTGAGCCTCGCCACAATGGTTAATTTAACGCGCGGTTAACGCAAATTTTTCGTTGTCTATAATCCGTCTTAAGGATTTGGGCCCAGTTATAGACAATGCAGAAAGCAGCCCGTACCTCGCGGGCAGGATTTGTGTTGTTTGATGAGTAAACCCGCTGAAAAGCCTGAGGTCGTCGAGCTTCCGGCAGATCCGCCGGCGCTTGCACCAGCAAGCCAGCGCCGGGCCGCGCAGCAGCGGGTGCGCGAGGCGCGCGACCGGTTAACGTCGACATCGGGAACGCGTCCGGCCTTCGACCGCGAGCTGCTGCGCCAATACGCGCAGACCCGCATCTCCGCCTCCTACATCGTCGTGCTGCTGGTGGTGGCAACCGGCCTGATGCTCAGCGTGTGGCTGCATACGATCGCGGCCGGCGCCTGGACGCTCGGCGTGCTCTGCATTCATGCGGCGATCGTGCGCAACTGCTCGAACTTCCTCGCCGACCAGCCGTCGCTGGCGGCGACGCGGCGTTGGCGCACGCGCTTCGTGCTGCTCGACCTGCTCTACGGCGTGTGCTGGATGGCGATCCTGATCCATCCGGCGCTCGCGGCGGTGTCGGGCACGCTGATGATGTTCCTGATGCTGCTGGTGATCGCGGTCTCCAGCATGCTCGCCGCCAACCTGCCGATCGCAGCCGTCGCCGTCACCGCGCCGGTGACGGTCGCGATCACGCTGAGCCTCGCGCTGTCGGGCACGTTCGACAACTACCTGCTCGCCGGGTTCGCCGTCGCGGCCGAAGGCTATTTCGTGCTGCTCGCCCATCAGCTGCACGCGACGACGCTCGCCACGCTCGAAGCACGCGCCGAGAAGGACGCCCTGATCGGCGAGCTCGAGCAGGCGAAGGCGATCTCCGACGAGGCGCGCTACCGTGCGGAGGCCGCCAACGTCGCGAAGTCGCGATTCCTCGCGCAGATGAGCCACGAGCTGCGAACGCCGCTGAACGCCATCCTCGGCTTTTCCGAGGTGATGAAGAGCGAGATCTTCGGCGTGCATGCGGTGCCGGTCTACAAGGAATATTCGGCCGACATCCACAATTCGGGCGTCCACCTGCTCAACCTCATCAACGAGATCCTCGATCTCTCGCGCATCGAGGCCGGCCGCTACGAGCTGAACGAGGAAGCCGTGGCGCTGGTGCACGTGATCGCCGACTGCCACCATTTGCTGAAGCTGCGCGCCACGAGCCGCGGCATCACCATTCGCGAGGTGTTCGAGCAGAAGATGCCGCGGCTGTGGGCCGACGAGCGCGCGATCCGGCAGGTGGTGCTCAACCTGCTGTCCAACGCCATCAAGTTCACGCCGCAGGGCGGCGACATCTGGCTGAAGGCCGGCTGGACGGCCTCGGGCGGACAATATCTCAGCGTCAAGGACACCGGCTCGGGCATCCCCGAGAACGAGATTCCGATCGTGCTCGCCTCATTCGGCCAGGGCTCCAACTCGATCAAGTCGGCCGAACAGGGCGCAGGATTAGGTCTGCCCATCGCCAAGAACCTGATCGAGATGCATGGCGGCACGTTCACGCTGAAATCGAAGGTCCGCATCGGCACCGAGGTGATCGTCACCTTCCCGCCGGAGCGGGTGATGTCGGCGCTCGCTCCGCTGTCGGACGAGGCACCGCCATTGCAGCCGGAACACGCGATCGCCCCCGCTCAGGAGAAGCGTCGGGTCCGCAAGCCGATCATGAATGCCGGAACGGGACTGTGAGATGATTGCACTTGCACGACAGTGGCAGAACCTTTCAAACTCGCGCCATGAGCCAGGAGACGCCCTGCATCGCCGTCTGCATGATCGACCCGAAGACGAAGCTCTGCTTCGGCTGCGGACGCACGCTGCCGGAGATCGCCCGCTGGGGCCGCATGTCGACCGACGAGCGGCTGGCGCTGATGGACGGGCTGCCGTCCCGCATGCACGACGCCGGCCTGCCCGCGCTGGCGCGTCGGCGCGACTGAGCGCCTCGGTGCCGACGGGAGGCGCGGCATGAACAAGGTCGTGCTCGTTTTCGTCACCATGGTGCTCACCGCGGGCGCCGTGATCGTCTACAAGGACCCCGAGCAGGCAGCGCTCGCAAGCGACACCGTGTCGGAGGTTCTGCGCAGCCGCGCGCTCCGCGCCAAGGCGAGCCCTCCGACCAACGCGGTCGAGATCGAGCGCACCAGAGGCGGCGAGTTCGCATTGCGCGCCAAGATCAACGGCGTCACCGCGCCGATGGTGGTCGACACCGGCGCCACATCGGTGGTGCTGACCTACGAGACCGCCAAGGCCGCAGGCCTGCCGCTCGAACTGCTCGCCTACGACGTCGACGTCGAAACTGCCGGTGGCCATACCAAGGCGGCGCGGCTGACGTTGGACCGGCTCGCGATCGGCAAACTGGTGGAGCGCTCGGTGCCGGCGCTGGTGGTGCCGCACGGCCAGATGAAGACCAACCTGCTCGGCATGAGCTTCCTCGACCGGCTGGAGCGCTGGGAAGTGCGCTCCGACCGGCTGATGCTGCACGGCTTTCCCGACCGCAGCTGAGGAGCTGGGCCTCGTCGCAGCCAGCAGAGAGATCGCGCGCCAGGCCGTCGCCGAACTGCCGCTGGCCTGAGCCGCTCAGGCCAGCGCAGCAACCGCTGGGCGCTCCTCGACCATCGCGACCGCCTCGCGCAGTACCTCGATGCCGGCGTCTGGCTTGACGCCACGCTCGGCGAGATGGCGGCGGAATGCGCGTGCGCCGGGCACCGCGTGATAGGCGCCGACGAGATGCCGCGTGATCGCGTGCAGCCGCGCGCCCTGCCCGAGCTGGCGCACGATGTAGGGCTCGAGCGCCGCCAACGCATCCTTCATGGTCCGATGCGGCGCGACCTCGCCGAACAGGACGGGATCGACATCGAGCAGCCGCCACGGCTCCTGATAGGCCGCTCGCCCAAGCATCACGCCATCGACATGCGCGAGATGACCTTGCGCAGCTTCGATGCTGCCGATGCCGCCATTGATGATGACGGGCACGTGCGGCAGCCTCGCCTTCAACCGGTACACCCTGTCGTAGTCGAGCGGCGGAACGTCACGGTTCTCCTTTGGCGACAAGCCGTTCAGCCACGCCTTGCGCGCGTGCACGATCAACGCGTCGGCGCCGCTATCGACGACCGCGTCCGCCAGCGCATCGAGCGCGACCTCCGGATCCTGATCGTCGATGCCGATGCGGCACTTCACGGTGACGGGAATGCGAACGGCGTGCTTCATCGCGGCGACGCAGGCGGCCACGAGCGCGGGCTCGGCCATCAAACAGGCGCCGAAGCGGCCGTCCTTCACCCGGTCCGACGGACAGCCGACATTGAGGTTGATCTCATCGTAGCCGAAATCCTCGCCGATCCTGGCCGACGTCGCGAGATCGCCGGGGTCGGAGCCGCCGAGCTGCAGCGCCACCGGATGCTCGCTGGCATCGAAGCCGAGCAGCCGCTGCCGGTCGCCATGAATGACGGCGCCGGTCGTGACCATCTCGGTATAGAGCAACGCCCGGCGCGACAGCAGCCGATGGAACACCCGGCAGTGCCGATCGGTCCAGTCCATCATCGGCGCCACGGCGAATCTATGTAATTGATTTAGCTGCATTTTTCTAGTAAATTCAGTTCGTTAGGTCGCGTCGTGTGCACTCTATTCTACGCCATAGTGCGACGTTTTTTCCGGCTTTTCGACGCCTCAGTGCACACGGAGCGCACACGCGTGGCAACTATCACCAGGCTGAAATCCGGCTCTTGGAGAGCCCAAGTCCGACGAAAGGGGAAATATGTCAACGAGACATTTCTCCGCCGAAAGGACGCCGAAGAATGGGCCATCGATATCGAGCGGCGGATCGATCGCCAAGAACCGACAACGACGCACAAAATCCGCGATGTCCAGCTCTTCGGCGACCTCATCGCGCTTCATCGTCAAGACTTGGAAGAGGTCGGGAAGGACATCGGTCGTTCCAAAACTGCCAGCCTCATCTTCCTGAACCAAAGACTTGGGCATCTTCGTCTTCCAGAGCTTGATCGAGAGCGGCTCATCAAATTCGGAAAAGAGCGCGCGCTGGAGGGAGCAGGCCCCGTGACGGTCGGCATCGATCTTGGATATATCAAGACGATTCTGTCTCACGCCGCCGCGGTACACGGCATTGTTGCGTCAACTGAACCAATCGATCTCGCCCGGATCGCTTTAGGACGTCTCGGGCTTGTCGGAAAAGGCCATGAGCGCAATCGCCGTCCCACGCAAGACGAACTCGATCGTATTATCTCAGCGTTGGATTCCAACAATCGGCAACACATCCCAGTCGGTCGTATCATCCGATTTGCGGTCGCAACCGCTATGCGGCAAGATGAAATTACAAGAGTCGAATGGCGCGACTTCGACGCTAGCGGCCGAATGCTCCTCATTCGCAATCGGAAAGATCCCCGAAAAAAGAAGGGCAACGATCAACGAATTCCCTTGCTGGATGTATCAGGCTATGACGCATGCAAGATCATTGAAGAACAAGGTCGGTTCTCGAATATTCACGAAGGTCGGATTTTTCCCTACAACGGACGATCCGTTGGAACAGCATTTCGTCGCCAGTGCCAGCAATTGAAGATCGAAGACCTTCATTTTCACGATTTGCGTCACGAAGGCACGAGTCGCCTCTTCGAAGCTGGATTTTCTATAGAACAGGCCGCACTTGTCACCGGGCACAAGGATTGGAAAATGCTGCGCCGCTACACACACCTGAAGCCAGAAACACTCCACTCCATCCGTTCAATCCAGGTTGCCTGAAAGGCACCGACACATTGAGGAAGTGAAGAGCTCATCTCGAATCGCTGAAAAATCGAACCCTCGTCTTCAGCTTGGAAGGGTTTCGGCAGTTGAATACTTTCAAGGCGCATTCGGACAAGAGGTACCTCAAAGCGCTATTGAACCGTGATAGCTTTTCCGGCTTGTCCGAATCAGTGCAGGCTCCAGAACGCCCCGTTCAGCCCATCCATGGCTGGAGACCTGTCAGGTTACCCAGAACACAATCCGCCTTATCGAGGAGCAGCGGGCCGCCTAAAGTGATGGCCGCGCAGTTTATGGTTCGCATCGGTGCGCATTCATTGCGAGGTGAGCTTGCCGTATAGTGCATCAAAGAATTCGTAGCGATCGCGGTGCAGCTCCCCACGCATGCCGATCTCCTTGCCGAGTTCCATCACCTGCCCGCCGCCGTTCGGCTTGTAAGCGCTCCATTGCGGCAGACCAAGTCCGTTGGGGTCGCCGGTCTTCGCAAAGTTCGCCCAATAGGACGACATGGCATCGGCGAGATGCCGGTCGTCCGTTTCCCACGGCCAGTCGCGCACGCCGAGCGTGTTGAAGACATAGTAGAGCTCTGCGCTGTGGTAGACGCCGGGCGCGGTGAGCGGGCCGATCGACGACAGCGGCGCGCCGGGCGGGCGGCGGATGAAATAATAACGGTAGACAGCGGGCCTGCCAGTGGCCGCGGCCCGCTCCGCCCAGGCCCAGCCGCCATATCCGATGATCTCGTCGCCGAACAGCGCCGCAAAGGCCGCCTTGTGCTCATCGGGCGTCGATCCCGGCGGGTAGAGTTTTAGAACCTGCTCAGCCTGGTCCTTGAACTGGGCGCGGACGCGATCGGCATAGGAGGGGGCGCCCGCCGAAAAGCTGACGCGCGCGGCGAACAACGTCCCCTCATCGGCATTCCAGCTGACCAGGAGCGGCACGTCGTTCTGCCGGCCCTTGGAGAAAGCCTGCGCCGGATGCTCGGGCACCACATGACCGTCGACGACACCGAAGCCGTAGGTGATCGGCACCTTCAAGATGGCCTCCAACAGCTCGGCGGCCGGCCGTGCGCGCAACTCCGCAAGCGAAGGCTCTCCAAGCGAGGCGACGAAATCGGCACCGTCGCGCTCGCCGGCCGCAAGCGGCTTCGGCCCGAAGGCCGTGATCGGCGTCAGCGCACCGCCGCTCTCGCCGATCGCGCGCGCGAACAGGCCTTTCGCTAGCGGCGAGGTCATCAGCGCGCTGATATCGAGCGAGCCGGCCGATTCGCCGAACACGGTCACGCGGCTCGGATCGCCGCCGAAGACCGAAATATTGTTCTGCACCCATTTCAGCGCCGCGATCTGGTCCAAGAGCCCGTAATTGCCCGACGCATGCGTGTCGGATTCCTTTGTCAGCTCAGGGGTGGCCAGAAAGCCGAAGATGTCGAGCCGGTAGTTGATCGTCACGACCACCACGCCCTTGCCGCCAAGCGCGCGCCGTCATACTCGGGCTGGGAGCCCGCGCCGTTGAGATTGCTACCGCCTTGGATCCACACCATCACGGCCAGCTTCTCGGCTGCCGATGTCGGGTTGAATGGATCGATGTCGCCGAGCCGGTTGTTCTGCATGCAGCGCGCGCTCCACTCGGTGGCAGTTGGCAGGTAGATTTCGCTGAACGGAAGAAGCGCGCGATACCTACGACGGAAGCGCCCCTTCAACTTTTCACGAACGCGCGGCCAGACTACACTAAAGCGCAAGTACGATCAGCCACCGGCATTTCATCTGCTTCACTGAATCGGTTTTCGCATTGGGATGTGTTGGGCAAATTACCGGCAATGGGAGGTCGATCACGTAAGGCCGCTGTCGTCGGCGCGAACGCTGAGCGAGCTGATTGCTCTGTGCCACTTCACCAATCTTCAACCGCTGTGGCGCAGTGAGAGTCTAAGGAAGGGCCGGGCGTAGTGCCCCGTCCCAAAACACGCGTACGCACCTGTCTTTTCGACGTTTGGCGCGCATCCCCTGATTGACAGCAACGCCTTTTACTCGATGATGCCGTCCAAGGACTTGGAATGGGAGGCGGTCAAATGGTTGCCAAACTGGCACGTGTCGCATTGCGGGCGGCGCTCCTCGTAATCGTATTTGCCGCCATGAGCAGGGTTTCTTTTGCTCAATCCCCTCAATGTATGCCGGGCGGAAGCTGTTGTATCAACGGCACTTGCGGCACGCTAGAAGAATTCAAGCGGAACGCGACAATCGTCTGCCTGCAAGCGGATGCAATCGAGAACAAATCTCTTCCGCAAAGCATCGCGTGGGCCGGCCGGTGCACGGCAGCGCAAATGATGGCGGGACGAGTTGAAGAGACGCAACTGGCCAACGCCAAAGAACATCGGCAGGCGCTCGAAGCACAACGTGGGCTTCGCGAAATGGGCGCACCGTTGCCGCCAGAAGACCCTATGGTGATCGCGAAAGACGAGATGGTCGCGGCGATCACTGAATGTAGGAATAAGAGAATTGAAGGCACGTTGAAGACCTTTGTTGCGTCGGCCGAGTGTGCCAATCCTCGCATCATCGAAGCGTTTAGCAAAGCCAAGTACCGCTACATGGACCTCATCGCGGCATTCAATGCGAAGCGCCTTCAAATATCCGAGCGCGTTGACAGAGAGGAACTCACGGAAGCCGACGCACAAACTGAAAGTCAAAGGCTCTTCGCCAGTATCGTCGAGGCCGAGCGGCAACGCGACGCCATGCGGAAGTGACTGCGCGAGTGAACCACCGTTACCGCTTGCAAACACCATCATAAAGCGTTTCGCCGAGCGTGTCTGGCACGACGGCCGCCCAGCCGCTTCTGCCCTCATAGCTTCCTGTTAAATTGCCTATCCCATCGTAGCTTGCCGACGAAATCGTACGTATCCGCCGCGCGCCGCAGTTTAGTTCGAATTGCTGCACCGAATACGGGCTGTTCTCGTCGTGAGCCTGCTTCACCCAAATGTTTACGGCTTCGCCGCGCTCGTCATTGAACGTCTTCATGTCGATGTAGAGGCGCGCATTTTTCAGTGGGCCGATCTCGCGCCAGCGGTCTATCGCATCGGGAGCGCCGTTATATCCGCGCGCAGCACGCCGGAAGTCGAGTTTGGCGGCGTGCCAATTACCCGCTTTGAGGTTGGCGTCCGAACGCTTGAGAAAGAGGTCGCCGATCACGAAGTTTGGGAAGCCAAAGGAACCATTTCCAGTCAGAAACTTTCCTGCAAAATCTTCATACTTCCAATCCGGGTAGAAGGTCTGCTGTAACTTTCGCGCGACTGCATCGTCCGTGGCTGTCCTATATTCAGGGTAAAGTGCTCGGAATTGACGGATGTTGGCAAGCAGCACTTGCCCTCCTAGTTCAAGGGAAAGTGCAGCTGTTAAATCTCTGACGGACAGGTCCCATTGTCGCGTTTTGATGTAAGCATCCGCGCGCGCCTGATAGCTTTCTGAGTGCTGTAGCTGACGCTCCCCATTCTTGATCACTTCACTGAGATCAAAAATCCCAGCGAAAGTGTCGCCGATCTCGATTTTGGCAAGAGCGCGATCATTGAGGCTAACAAGATCTTTCGGATCGGCCACAAGTGCTCTGTCGTAGTCGGCAATCGCCTGTCGCCACTTCTTCAAGTGAGAATACATCAATGCGCGCTCTTTAAGTGCCCAGATGTTCTCGTTGTCGAATGCCAGAATTTGATCAAGCAAGTTGATCATCGTGTTATTCAGTTGATCGTGTTGAGGATCATAAATACTCATCATTTGAAAAAAGAATGTTTTGAGAAATACCTCGGCCTTGAAGAGATGCGGCAACGCGGAGGCTGGATTTATCTTGGCGGCCGTATCGAAGTCATCAAACGTGCGGCTGAGTAAAGCTTTCTTCGTGGTCTCATTTTGTTCAAAAAATACGAAGAAGCCGTGATAGAGTCCTCGGAACAAATATGGTCGATAATCGCGGGCGAAGCGTTGCACCAGCTCGTCCAAATCTGTTTCGGTCCAGACGCAGACCGGGCCAGTTTTCTCCGGCTTTACGCCGCCGCTGTTCGACAATTCTAAAGCCTTGCTGAGATCGGAACGAGTAGCTTGTTCTAGGTCGTTGATCGCGGCGACGTAGTCGCCGTTCAGATATTCGATTTTAGCTCGCGTTGCGAGCAGTGACCCAAACGGCGTTTTTCCGGCTCGAGAACCGCTGACGGATTTGAGGGCGCGGCCCAGGTCTGCCGAGATCGCGGCACGATCATTACCGGCATCACAGAGCGCGAAAGCCCGCATAACGTAGCCATCTGAAAAATCGGGATACTGTGCAAGAATCTGATTGAGTGCTGGCAACAGTGTTGATGGCTTGCTGTTGTCGGAGGCTTTCAGCGCGTCGCCAAGCATTCGCTCCGGCGCCGTCAGTTCGATTTTTTTGATCGGAAGCGGCTCGACCCGCATCTCCTCCGGTTCCAACACACCGGATATCAAGACCGGGCTTTGCTGAGCCGTGGCAGTCGGGTTCGTCAAAGCAGAAGTCGCGGCGAAGACGAGCGCTTCCAAACTAGGTATCCAGAATCGACGCATCTAACCGCGCCCCCGTCCCGAAAAGGCGCAACCTAGACGGTCCGCTAAATGTCAGCAAGCCGTTTCCGCCTTTTCGCAATCGCTTCCGCAACCTTGCGCTCCGTTCAAATAAGAAGCCGTCGGCGGATTCTCCCGCACCGTCTCGACCACCTTCCACTGTCGCGGCACTGCTTCCAGCGTCCGCGTCACGTCCTCGCCGATCTTGCGCAGGCGATGGCCGCCACAGCACTCGCACGCTAGCGGCGGATCGATCACAACCCGTTCGCGCGGCAGATGCTCCGGGAAGGTCTGGCGCTCCGCACGCTTGCGCGTAAAACCGCGGACGGTGGTCGTCCTGGCCGCCGCCTGCTCGGCGGATAGCTCGTCCTCGGTGCCGTCGGCCTCCAACTCCTCGAAGGTCAGCGCCAACTGCTCGATCAGCCGCGACGAACGCTCCGACCGCTGTCCATAGATCTGATGCCTCAGCTTGGCGATCTGCAGCTTCTGCTGGGCAATCAGCGCGCTGTCTTCCGAGGCTTTCGCGCGAGCGACCGCGAGCTCCGCCGCAATCTCCATCCCTGGCGCGCTCAGCTGCCAGCGCCTCTTTCAAGGCCGCGATGTCATCGGGAACGGCGTCGCGCTCAGCGTTCATGCGACGCAGTGAATCACAGATCGGAGGTATTGTGACTCCCCAAACGCTCAAAGCCGAAGGATTTATTGGCTCAGCCCGCGCTTTGCGGTCGCCAGCTTGCCTGGGGATTTCTCCAGTCGATGCCCTCGAGCATGTAAGCCATCTGCGCCGCCGAGATCGACACCGCGCCGTCCGACGCCGAAGGCCAGATGAACCTGCCACGGTCCAGGCGCTTGGCGTACAGCGACATGCCCAGCCCGTCATGCCAGAGAATTTTGACCAGATCGCCGCGGCGGCCGCGGAAGATGTAGAGATCGCCGGCATGTGGATCGCGCTTCAGGCTCTCCTGGACACCAAGCGCCAGGCTGTGCATACCGCGACGCATGTCGGTGTGGCCGGTCGCGATCCACACGCGTACCCTTGGCGGAATTGGGATCATCGCGTTCGGCCGTCCGCCAACGCCGCGATAGCAGCCTTCAGCGTCCTCTCATCAACGATGCCCGTGATCCGCATCCTCGCTCCGGCCACAAGCTCGATCTCAATCACGCCACCGCTGGTCGGCACAACCGGATCAGGCATCACTACCGGATCTGCAATCACGGTCGCCGGAACGAAGTCCAGTCGCGGCCCAGCTTCATTCTGTTCCGCGCGGAACAGCCGCCGCCACTTGAGAAGCAACGAACGTGAGATGCCGTATCGCCGGGCGGTTGCCGAAACCTGCCGGCTCCCCTGCAGGCTCTCCATCACGATCCGGAGCTTCTCATCCTCTGACCAGCGTCGCCGCCGACCCGTCTCGACCACTTCAAGCCGCCCGATCCGGGCACTGTCCTTATCTCTGTCCATAAGGACAGTTCTCAGCACCAACACCAAATTGCCAAGGCGGCCCTCGGCGGAGGATTACCGAGCACGGCGGCCTTGTTGTTCAGGTCGGTGACACAGGATTGCGACGCAGGCGGTGCCGTGCTTTCGCTGAAGTTTTGACTTTACGATGCACGTGCCATCATCGCTTAGCGCAAAAAATGCGCTCAAGCCGCCTGCAATGTCCGTAGTCGAGAAAAGACCAGAAGACATGTGCTCGCGATAAGCCTTTCGCACTGTGACCCCGGCGGACCAAGCGCCGGTCCGCCGAGGCTTCAATGGACAGTATCGATGGGGCACCATCGAAGCCTTTGAGTGCCATTACCGTTACACCGCAATCATGAGCGAAAGATCGTCAGAAGCATCCTCCGCTAGATATTATGATTGACACAACCCATGCAGGTCGAAGAATTAAGGTGAACTCCAACTGCCCAAACGTTGCCGAGAAACGCCGCGAATAGGTCTGACGACGGCCCGTGCTGCTCTAGACTTTTGTTGGCCAGCGTTCCAGTCGCTCCATGCGCTGCCGAACAAAGCCCATGATCGTCTCCTGGTCAATCCCGTCCCCCTCTGGTCGCCAGTGAATCACGCCGTCGGAACCAATTTCCTGCGAGCGCAGACGGAAGCGAACTTGCATAAGCGGCTGCGTTTTCTCTGGATGCAGTTCCTTTTCCCCTATCTCGATCATCCAGGCCTCGGAAGCTCTGAACACGGCATCCGCCCGAGCTGGTCGCATGCAAACGTTGATGCCATGGTCCTGGGTCGCGACGCTCGGGTACTGGATCGCATCTAGCTTTGGTGCGCTGAAAAGCATGTCTGCAAGCGCGATAGTGGGATAGTACAAATGCGGCCGGTCGTCTGGAACGACCGCCCCGAAAATTTCGCTCAGATAGTCGTCAACCAGAAGCCACTTTTTGTAATTGCCCTCTCCCAACTGACCGCGGAAATGCGGTGCAGTTCGGAAAATGTCGCTCGGTCCGAGCGCGTTCGCTTCCGGCGCACGCGCCCGCTCAAGCCCGATAAAGGCAGTGTTCAGTTCGTCCATGGCTCCGGAGCGGGTCCGTGCTACGAGCACAGTCACCATGTCACCGGGCTTTACACGCAACTCTATGGCTGCCGCATTTGGCGTATTCGCTGCGTAGAGCAGAACTTGACCTGGCCTGTTGAGCCGACCTGCAGTCCTTACAAGGTCTGGTTTCGGTGGATACCAAAGCTCCGATGCGGAGGTGAATAGCGCGCCTGGCCTGTTCACGCGGGCTCGATACAGGCCGCTCACCTTCCATGGGCGTATCTGGAACGGGTACTGATCGATGATGCGCGCCACACGGGCTGCCACCGCTTCTTGTGAGAGAGCGCGCATATCCGAACGCCGCAACCGAGCAATGCGCTGCCGAAGCTCATGGATAGATACCCGGCCCATGAGGCGGTTGCGCTTGGCACTCTCTTTCATAGCCCTACCCGCGAATCAGTTACCATTTCGATCAAAGCGCCACTGAGCGCGCCCGTCCAGTAGTAGTAGACCCCAGCACTGGAAGCATCAGGCGGCATAAAGCCTGAAGTCACCGAGGCTTCCACCACGACCGGCGCCTGATCGACGGCAATCCAGATTCGCGAACCGAGACTGCTCTCGCTGGCATTTTATCAGCGCATGTGCCATCGTTCCTCATGGCCGAAGGTGACGATGTCTACGCACTGTTGCGCTGCAACGAGCTCGACCAGGACGAACTGGAGCGAGTGCTCAGCTTCTTCTACGGCCATGGCCACCACGCTCCTCCCAACGAGATCGTGCATGGTCGAGAACAACGCAGCCGTGCCCTCCGGACCATCTACGATTCTGACGGCAAGCTGATCAAAGTTCTGCTCGGTCCGGATGCGTTGCCGGACGATATCGACCAGCTGCGCAAAAGGATTGAGACGGACCTTCTCTCCCCTGGGACGAGGCTGGTCCGTCGACAGATATTGTTCGCTAGCGTTCCGACAGTCGGGCAATTTCGTTATAGAGATGTTCTTCAAATATTGCCCTTGCCACCTGAGGCACCTCGGCCAGGTGAACTCATAGGCGACCATCCCTTGTTACTGGAATACACCGTCTCCGCCAGTCCAG
The DNA here is from genome assembly GCF_032377435.1 of Bradyrhizobium sp. SZCCHNS3002. Taxonomy (NCBI): domain Bacteria; kingdom Pseudomonadati; phylum Pseudomonadota; class Alphaproteobacteria; order Hyphomicrobiales; family Nitrobacteraceae; genus Bradyrhizobium; species Bradyrhizobium sp. SZCCHNS3002. The sequence continues at coordinate 239,902 of NZ_JAUHHY010000008.1, read as the reverse complement.
ACATGATGGTCACCATTTATCGCCAGCAGCGGGTCGCACGGGAGCTTGGGCTGGTTCTCTCTTCACTATTGGATTTCCGGGTCCGGAGCCTCGGCAATTATGAGAAACACTGGTGCCTCGATGTCTCCGATGGTCAAATTCGCCTTCCTAGCAAGTTCTTGCAGGAAGGCTATGCGTGGGATGGCCCCCAGCCAAGTGACGACGACTTTGCGGACGCGAGCCCATTCACGCCGATCACTCTAGTTGAGATCGATCAGTACTTTGCAAGGCGCGGTATCTCCCTCGACAGCAAATTGGAGCTGCCAGCTGACCTGCCGCAGCAACTCGACCGCTTCTTCGGGCTAACAATGGCTGATCGCGAGAAGTTTCTCCGCGCCAGTTACTGGTTTCAGCACGCCGGAAAGGTCTTCCCGCTATCGAAGTCCGCGTCGTTCATTGCGCTGGTGAGCGCGGTCGAAGTTCTCATGCCCGAGCTCTCTGCGGGAGAGGCATGTCCGCAGTGCAAGCAGATGATAGGAACAGGCCCGACAAGGCGATTTGTCGAATTTGTCGAAGCGACCATCCCCAACAGTGGTCTCTCTAACCAAGAAAGGCGCCGCTTCTACCGCGTTCGTTCCGCTCTCGCGCATGGCGGCAAGCTCTTAGCCGTAGATCACAATAATTGGGGCTTTACGCCGAAACAGATCGGCGAGGACTATGACGCACGCACCATGTGGAAACTCGTGCAGATAGTTCTGCATAACTGGCTCGCGCAACGATGAAATGTCGGAGCGATTCCGCGCGGTAAAGGATTGAGCGCGGTAGCGCCGTGATCTGATTCGGATGAACGTCGAAATACTGGGCCAGTTGGGCTATCGTCCGATCGCGGCGGCCAGCGCCACCTGCGCCTTGAAGGCCGGTGAGTGGTTCTGGCGGGGTCGTCTGCTCGTGGTCTTTCCTGTTCACGAGAACACGTCACCCGGTCAAGGGCAGAAGCGGCAGCGCTAGCTGCCGGGACCGCCACCGACAGTGCAAGCGGCAATTGAGATATACGTTCGGGAGCGCAACGCCCGTGACAGCCGGAGGGCCGGTCGCGAAATTCGCTCCGATGCTGGCCACCGGCTGCGGCGTTACCTCCTTGGTCAGGAGCGCCGCGGTCGTCAGGAAGGCGCGATCCTCGGCAGCTTCGAGAGCTGCGACGGCCTGATCGATATCTTCCAGAACGAGCTGGAGTTGATCCGCGTCCAGCCTTTCCGAGGAACGACCGAACTGCGCATCCTTCGCAAGCTTGAGCAATCGCTCGAGCCGGGCGCAGCGCTCCAGCAGAGCGGCGGCAAAGGCGCGCAGCTCGGCTGGATCGCTCGGCAGCTCATCAGGCAACTCACTCAATGCCCCGAGATTGCCATGCTTCGCGCTCCGATGCAGCGAAGATTTCTATCTCACGCAAGTGCTTTCGGCTGCGGGATGCGAGGCGCATGCATGCGCGTCCAATCCATGCCGGCCAGAAGCGCCGCCAACTGCGCGCTGTTCATCCGCATGACGCCGTCCACGACCGGCGGCCACTTGAAGGCGCTGCCCTCGAGCCGCTTCCAATACAGGACAAGGCCACTGCCGTCCCAGACGACGATCTTCACCCGATCGGCGCGCGCTTCGCACGGAAGACCACCGCCACGCCCTTCATCGGATCGTGGCCCAGCGTCTCCTTCGCCAGCAGCGCCAGGCCATCTGCGCCCTTGCGGAAGTCGACCGGTCGGGTTGCAACATAGATCATGAGGCCCGCAGGCGCCGTCAGCATGAACACGTCCGGCGCAATGCCGCAAACACATCGCTCAGCACGGCAAGCCCAGGCGCTCCGCGCACTTCCACCCGTGCCCCCAGGAGCTCAACCGTAACGACGGCAGCCTCCACCGATCCGGAAGGATCGTGTCCCATAGAGTGGTGTAGTTGGCATGGTGGGTCACCGGGCGATTCCGGTGCGGGCCGAGCTGGTCAGCCCGCCACAGCGGGCAGGCCGGCAATGAGATCATCGCTCAAAGGCGCGATGGTTTCCAGCGTCATGTAGCGAGCGCGCTGGACGGCCCACTCGTCGTTCTGTTCGAGCAGGATCGCGCCGACGAGACGGACGATGGCTTCCTCGTTTGGGAAGATGCCGACGACCTCGGTGCGGCGCTTGATCTCGCCATTGACCCGCTCGATTGGATTGGTCAAATGCAGCTTGGCGCGGTGCTGTGCCGGGAAGCTCATATAGGCGAGCACGTCAGGCTCGGCCTCATCCGTGAGGGCTGCGAGCTTGGGCACATTGGGACGGATCTGGTCCGCGACCTTGCGCCATTGTGTCTTGGCTGCCTCGGCGTCGTCCTGGGCGAAGGCCGTGGCGATGAAGGCGGAGACTACGCGGCGCCCGCTCTTGCCTGCATGGGCGAGAACGTTGCGCATGAAGTGAACGCGACAACGCTGCCAGGTGGCATTGAGCACCTTTGGAGACAGCGGCCTTGATGCCCTCGTGAGCATCCGAGATCACCAGCTTCACGCCACGAAGGCCACGGCGTGTGAGCTCGCGCAGGAACGCGGTCCAGAACGTCTCGGCCTCGGACGGGCCGATGTCCATGCCCAGCACCTCACGCCGGCCGTCGCTGTTGACGCCGATCGCGACGATCACCGCGACCGAGACGATGCGCCCCTGCTGGCGCACCTTCACGTAGGTGGCGTCGATCCACAGATACGGCCAGTCGCCCTCGATCGAACGGGCGAGGAAGGCCTTCACCTTGTCGTCGATCTCGCCGCACAGCCGGCTCACCTGGCTCTTGGAGATGCCGCTCATCCCCATCGCCTGCACGAGGTCAACGACTGAACGGGTCGAGACGCCCTGGACGTAGGCTTCCTGGATCACGGCCGTTAGCGCCTTCTCGGCCATCCGGCGCGGCTCCAGGAAGCCCGGGAAGTAGCTTCCCTTGCGCAGCTTGGGAATACGCAGTTCGACCGCACCGGCACGCGTCTCCAAGGTCCGGTCACGATAGCCGTTGCGCTGCGCCAGACGCTCGGAGCTCTTCTCGCCATAGGCCGCTCCGGTCAGCCCGGCGACCTCCATCTCCATCAACCGCTGGGCTGCAAAGCCGATCATCTCGCGCAGAAGATCGGCGTCGGGGGCCTTCTCTACGAGCGCACGAAGGTTCATCATCTCGTCGGTCATCGGTGGTTCCTCGAATCAGGTTGGTGTCAGCAACCCGACCCTACCGGGCAATCGCCGGTGACCACCGCAAAGCCGTCCACCCGCTACGGCGCTATGGGGAGCGCGCGGGCGGACGGCTTTGCTCTACCGAGTTACACCACGCCCGGGGACACGACCTTCAAACAGACACGGCGACAGGGAGGCATCCTGGGGCAATAACCCAGCGACCCAAAGGGTCAGCCATTGAGGCTAGATCCAATGCAGACTACTAGAAGCCGAGGAGCATTCGGACCATCACCGGCGCCTCTACAGGCAGCTTGACACTGAAGCGAACGTACTGCCGTTCGTCTTGCCGGCTTCGAGGGCGAACTCAGTCATCAGGCGCTTCCTTCCTTGTTGTGCGTGAGCACTATAGAGCAGAGAGCACACGCTTGGGCCGACACCGCGGGAATTTTGGCACCCGTCGGCCAATCGGCGCCCCTCCATGCCTTTAAATGCCAAGGACACCTGCGTCCCGAACGTAAGTAGCAAACGAAAATATCAACAAAAACAATGAAGTTTGCTCAAGACTGACTACCTTTGTCACCGTCTGTTCACGGGGTTTCGGTGGTCAGACAATATTCAATCGCGACGACCGATTGATCGAGCGAACTCGAAATAGCCTTGCGTTCATCCAGAAAGACCCGCGAAGCCGTCGAAGCTGAAGTACATGTCGTGATGCAGCTGATCCTGTCGCTACTCGGCACCGTCGTTTTTCTGGTTGAGGGAAGCTTCAGTGCCGAAGTTGAATAAATGACGCTCAACAAGCTCGCACAGCGCGGCTGAATTACCGCTTCGGCCTTGTCCGCAGGGGGTCATCTAGCGAAAGCCTAGACTCACAAGAGCAAGACCTAGGCCGGAAGCAGTGCGCTAAGCGTGTCTTGAACAGCGTCGGGCAACGGCAGCAACACAGAAAACCCGACCCCGCCGAGACGTTTTAGGTGAGCGCGGCCAATTCCCGAAATGCCGAGGAAGAGGTCTGGAGCAGGCTTTCCGTTCAGTCCGTAGTGCCAAGCTAGGTTTTCAGCGCGATCATTCGAAAGCGCAAAAACGCGTTCGACCGCGCCAGCGCTTTCAACAGCCTCGATATCGCCAAGGAGCCCATGACAAATCGAGAAATTCTCTCCGTTCTCGATCGCGACGCCGACAGTTCGATTCACGCCTTCCGCCATGCGCGCAAGAGAAGGCCCATGTCTAGCATCGAGACCAAGAGCATGGGCGCGTCGCCTCACCAGAAATATGCCGACATTTCCGTGACACCAATGACCCGCAAACCGCCCATACTTTGCCGAGGGCAAGCTGCGTTCTGTCACTCCGCGGAGGTCATACCAATTGCCTTCCTTCTCGCACCAAAAGGCGTCCTCGTACCTAAATACAGATTGTATCTCTCTTTCAAAGCCCGGGCCGACGCCAGCTGCGGTGGCTTCGATAAGTGGCCAGACCAGTCCTGATGTCCCGTGCGAAAAGCACGATAGTGGAATTCCGTCCGGCGTTCCAGAGTTGGCTTCCTTCCACGCATGCCCTGTGATGGCCGGCTCGAGGCGTGTGGCGAGATAGTCCGTGATGGATATCGCCTTGTGAATTCCCCCAACAAGTATGCCGGCTCGGTCCATCGCAATCAGGAAAGGCACGGCGCTCGCGACTCCATGTATTTGATCAAGAGCGCATTTAGACACGTCTTTCGCGAGAATTGTCCCAATCAGGGGCTCGATCTCTTGCTCGATTTGACGGTCGCGAACCAACGCATGGATGTACTGCGCAACAAACAGGAGACCAACCAGACCGGTGTAGAATGACATTTCATTTTCAGGCAAGATTTGGTTTCTGTTCGCTATGGCTTGGAGCATTGCACCCTTGGCTGTCGCAAGGAGGTCCTTTGATTCTAAAAATTGAGACGCCTCTGCCAGGAATAGTGCGATTCCCGCGGTGCCGTTGTAGACGCTGGGGCCCAACGTTTTATGAGACGGAACGTAGCCCGATCGTGTCTCGTACATCGAGAATCCGAGCCACGTGGCGCGCCCGTCGTGGGAATAGCATGTCGAGAGCAGGTGCTCACAGATTAGCGCAAGGGCGCGAGAGTCGCCGGACTCCCCAGCGCTGCGAAGACGGACTGACATAGCTCGTTACCATCAATGCTTTCAAACTGACGCGATCGCGACAGGATTGTCTCGGCGATTGTCGCGCAGACATATTGGCCAAAGCTTCTTCCATCGCGAGGGTCTTTCGCGCGGGACACTCCCAGTTGGACCCTTTCCGTGAAGAGAGGAGCGTCGTCAATCAGCATGCGCTCATACCCGCGCGTTAGTTCCAAGATATCATCAATTTCTTGTAGGCGCGCGCTCTGTTCGCTGATGTAGAGTACGGCCGTGTCTCGACGCGCCAATCCAAATCTTGAGTTCACAATCTTAAATCTGAATGGAAGGCGAGCACCGTTCAGCACCGATGTAATTCCCTCCATCAGCAAGGGGCCGAGTCTAGCAGTCCCGATATTCCAGTAAAATCGGATCACGCCTCTACCGAGATCGCCTGTAAACGCATCTCCGCTCGCGATATAGAAGCCGTTCGAGCTTGTGACATCACCCTTTGGCATTTGAATTGCCACGGTCGGGTCAGGTCCGCGCTCCTGAGCAACAATGTCGTTGAGCTTGGCCTGGTAGCGCGTTCCACACGGCGCCGCGACCAAGAGCTCGCTATCCCTTTGGCTAACGATCATGAACCCGCGAAGCTGCCAGCCACGACCCGTGTTCGCATTGTCGAGCGTCGCGCTATAGCCGCGAGGTAGTGGTTCAATATTTGGCGCAACGGTTGGTATCTCGCTCAGCTTGCGTGTGTACAGCTGCTGATAGAGCGCATCGGCAAGTGTCTCGACGCGACTTGCGGCGGAGTCGTCGCTCCATGCATACGCGACGGAGTCCAATTGAAAGCCAGTGTCCGTTTCAAGGAACCGCCGGGCGAGCGTCCGAATCTCGTCATTGACACCCGCAATCATTGGAATATGTCGTGCAGGACTGAGTTGGGATCAGACATAATACCTTCCGCCAGCTGTAGGGCGCGCATCGATTGCGAGCTGATACCGGATTGCGCTTGAGCGGATTCATATACGCGCTGGATGATCCAAGCCGCACAATAGGCGACGGTTTCAACATCCAAGGGCGTCGGCTCATTGTTATATCCCTGTAACAGTTGCGGGACCATCGAATGTGCCAGAAACACCCATTTTTCACCTTCGCGTGGGTTGTCGGAGAGTGCCCAACGTCGCAAAGGCTCAGCAATATACGCTGCAATATCCCACCTTGGATCCATGCACCCAAACGTCTCAAAATCGATGATTATCTGCCCGCCCGTTTCAGGATTTGTAAGCCAGTTCTCCCACCTTGCGTCACCATGACCGAGTGCGGAAGGTCGCCAATCCTTGCGCGCTCGCTTTAAGCCAGCACTGAGACTGTCGGATTGTTGGACGATGGAGATCACTTCTCGAGCGGCAGCATTCGAGTACGGGTACATGGCAAGCGGCGGCGCTTCCATTTGGAGTACCCATGGCAGGTTTCGCGCGAAGGCGGAGTCCCAAGTCCGATGCAGACACCGGAGAATGTTTCCTTGCCGTCTCACCATATCGAAGAGGCCATTTGGAACGACGGTTCTGGTGTCCACGACCAACTCAGCGAAGGGCTGATATCCGGACGCAGTCGTGTACACTCTGATTGCCGCGGAATCGTCGAGCGAGATGATTGTGGGAATGGACCCGGCAAGACTTCCGTCGCGTTCAAGAATTCGAATGGCATGCGCCTCATTCTCCAGCAGCGGCCTGCTCGAAGGCCTCACTGCATCAGGCGCCTTGTAGAGTATCGTGCGGTCACCGCACCTGATGAGGAGAGGATTGTTGCGTCCCTGCGCTTCAACCACCGACACCCCGCCGTCGAGAACATCCGCCAGCGTTAGGACGCTCTTCTCAACGAGAAATCGAACAATATCTTCGGGCTGGGCGCCGGCATACATGGCCTGACGTGCCTTCAGCACGTGAAGCAGGTGACCGTCATGTCCGTGCCTATGGTGCATTCGCAGCAGCCCAAAGTGCCGCACCCGAGGTCTGTGACTACGGTGTCAACACAGCATCCGAGCGTGTCCAGGTTAGTTATTTGCCCTGGCGGGCAGGCATTAGCCTTAGTAGCGGCCCTGTTCCTGGGGGGCAGGCGTGCGAGCGCGCCGCTCAAGAGCTTCGCGCGCACCGTCGAAGAAACCGACTTCGAGAACGTCAGATTCGTGTCATCCGATAATTCGAGACTGACCGACCCGGGCAAGTCGTTTGCCGTACCATCTTTTCTCGACAGAATGCCGGACTCCGGAACGTCAACCGTTGCGGTGTCTGACGGATGCAATATTAGGCGAACGTGCGCAGGCAACGGGGATTTGGTGAGCATTCCCGAAATGCGTGTAGCCATTTGCTCCCCCTAAACACCATACGGCCCAAAAGTTGTGCATACAAATGATACCACCTGTGAGATTGATTGCAAGAGGTGCGGACACAGCGCGGAAATCATTAGGCGGCACAATGTGGCAGAATGCGCCCGCACCTGAGTATAACCAATTGATCTGACCCAACGTCCTGCTCTCGAAGGTACGCCGCTCAAGAATACGCTCACGCAGATATCCGGCGAAACGGCAACCGGTGCGCAGCAGAGCGCCTTCAATGCGTTGACCATGTTCATGGGGCAACTCACCGACCCGTTCATCGCAGGGAGGGACGATGCCGCCACCGCGGTGGGCGGCGCGTCTTCGTTCGCCGCTGGTGATGCGCGTACAGCAGGGCGCGCGGGCACGGCGCGCGACGCGTTTGCCGCGATCGGGCGGGATCCACCCGTCAGTTTCGAGCAGCGCTGGAGCGTTTGGGCGGCCGGATATGGTGGCGCGCAGACCACCGACGGCAACATCGGGACCGGCGCCACGACCCGCCGGGTCAATGGCGGCATCGGCGGCGCCGATTATCGTCTTTCGCCGGATCCGCTCGTGGGCTTTGCGCTGGCGGGCGGTGGCACCAGCTTTAACGTTGCAAATGGCGGCAGCGGCCGTTCCGACCTGTTTCAGGCCTGCGTGTTCGCGCGTCACCAGCTCGGTACGGCCTATCTCGCCGGCGCGTTGGCCTATGGCTGGCAGGATGTCACCACCGATCGCACCGTCACAATCGCCGGCATCGACTGGCTGCAGGCGCGCTTCAACGCCAGCACCTTCGCGGGCCGCGTCGAAGGCGGCTACCGGTTCGCTATGCCTTGCAGAAGGCTTCTTCCCTGGACGTGAAGCAAAGTTTTCGCCGATCGGCTCCGGGTGGGGCCGTGATCAACTTGTTCCGCCATTGCCAGGGCGTCATCTACCTCCGTGCCCGGATAACCGACCACGTCCGCTTCGGGCTGATCGGGTCACTTTGGCCGTCGGGCGGCCCCTTCCGGTCTGCCCCGAACAACAGACGTCCTCGGCGTTCGCCGACATGTTCCAAAAGGGCGAATTGCGGACGTGACCGGGTCGCCGGACCGTACCCTGAATGGCCCTGGAGGCTGCCGACTCGCGGCGCTGCATCAAGTCGGCAACTATCCGAGGTACACCGGCCGTGACGTTAGCTCGTTCGGGACGGCAGCAAGTGACCCAGAGCGGAAGTCACGCTCAGTTAACAGCGCGCCGCGAGTGCTCGTATTCCCTTCGCGGTCTCGGCGCCGTAGACAAGAAGCATGCCGAGGTGGTCGCCGGCCGTCGAGAGAAACGCTAGTCCAGCGGCCTCTGCAAACGCCTTCCGCTGATCGTGAGCGGGGTCGTCCCGCCCTTCCCAGATCAAGACAGGGACGCCGGCGGCCATTACAGCTTCGCGTGCGCCATCGAGTTGGCCAAGCGCCTCGAAACACGCGCGCACGCCGGGCTCGCACGCCGGGGTGACCCACTCGACCAACTCAGGTGCAGCGCGTCCGGCAAACTTCATGAATGCATCGAAGGTTACCGGCCCTCTGCTGGTCGGAGGAAGGCCGTTTACGATGTCCCAGCCACCCAACACCAGCGAAGACAAGCGACCTGGATGATGCCTCGCCACACCGACGGCCAGCCAAGCGCCCATCGAGTGCCCGACCAGATGGGCCCGCTCGCAGTCAAGGTCGTCGAGCACGGCAACGATGTCGCCGGCGCGTTGCGTCTGGTGATAGAGGGCCGCCTCGGAAGGTTTGTCGCTCTCCCCATGGCCAAGCGAGTCCACACAGGCGACGCGGTATCGATCCCTCAGCGCATCAACAATCCCGCCGCGTTTCCAGCTCTCGCAGCTCATCAGAAGCCCGTGCTGCAAGACGATCAGTGGTCCTTCGCCGTCCACGGTGTAATGAATTCGCTGGCCGCGATGATTGACGAACGGCATTCGGGCCCCCATTGCCTTGACCATCATTAGGTAGGGTGCGAAACCGGCCATCGCAACCTTCGGTGCGAAACCCGCTCCGTCACCAGATTTGCTCCCCAATGATGTACATCGAGTGCTGAGGAGACCGGTTCTGATCTATAGCGGTCAAATCGGATTGGCGATAGAACACCGGTTGCATGAAACTGGAAGTAGAAGCGATGGCTTTTTGGACAGCGGCCTTGGCTGGATGGGTGATAGCCTATCTATTGGGTTCTACACCGACGGGCTATTTGGCGGGGAAGCTCGTCAAGGGCATCGATCTCCGGGAGCATGGCTCCAGATCGACGGGCGCGACGAATGTTTTGCGGACCCTTGGTAAATGGCCAGCCTTGGTGGTGCTAGTTGCGGACGTACTGAAAGGCTCGGCTGCCATCATCGCTGCCCGCTCGTTCTGTCCATGGCTCTCTGCGCAGTTATCTGCGACGACGCTCTCCGCTGTTGAGCTGCAAGGCTGGCTGCCATGGGTCGTTTGCCTAGCCGGAATTGCCGTCCTGTTGGGGCACAGTCGCTCGATTTGGCTGAACTTCACCGGCGGCAAATCGGCTGCGACGGGGCTAGGTGTGTTGCTGGCGATGTCGTGGCCGGTCGGATTGGGGGCTGCGATGGTCTTTGGCATCGTGCTTGGGACGGTGCGGATTGTTTCCTTTGGGTCGATCCTCGCAGCGTTGACGGCGATCGGCCTCGTCTGCGTTCTTGCGGAACCGTTGCCTCATCGGCTGCTGGTGATCGCAGGCGGCATCTATGTGATCGTTCGTCATCGCGCGAACATTCAACGGCTATTGGCAAGGACAGAGCCGCGCATCGGTGGAAGTGTCCCGGATGCGAAAGCACAAACCTAGGCTTGGACCTTACTGGGCTTTGATCTCGTCATGGCCGCTTCTGACCCGGAGCCGACGCCCTTACGTTAGCTCCCTGAGTCCGGCTCGCGTTTCAATCTGCGCGCTATAGCGCAGCTTCGAACCCATCCTGATTTCGGGCGGCCGGTCCACTGCCAACGCACTATAGAGTGCCTTCACACTGGCGGGATCGGGATGCTCGAGGGTGAAGGATCTTAGCCGCGCACCCAGATCGACAATTGTGGCCATCGAACGAGGTCTGCCATGCCTGTCGATAATAGAGGGAGCCGCCCCGTCGAGAGGCAGAGAGCCATCATTTGGAATTGCAAAGTCGAAGGAGGGGTTGACAGTCGGAAGTGGGACCTTCTCGCCAAAGATATGGCCATAGCCTGCTGTGACTGCACCGATGTCATCAGTTTTCGCTACCCAGCTCCGCAAGCGCAGGCCTTCGTCCCAATCACGCCTGACCTTGTTCTGGTCGTCTAGACCAAACCAGCGCGGGCGGTCCGGCGCATCCGCCTGTGGGTCGACGGCAACGATTTCCAGATAGACCGCATCTCCAAGCTGGAGCAGGTGATTGTGGGTGCCCATGTAGGCATGACGTTGCCCGAACGGGACATCAAGATCAAGACAGTTCCGGACGTGCAGGACTCCCTCGGCCAAGCTCGGAGCAATGACAGTGATATGGTCGAGTTTCAGCATTTTCTCAGGGCCGTTCGCAACGGTCCGGACTATGGCGTCATCGCCTCCGGCCTGCAACGTCGCCTTCTGGCCCAATCCGTACGTCGAAAATCGGGCGGAGCATGCCCGCTCCGCCCGAGTATTTCAGACATCGACTTGTTCCGCTATTGCCAGGGCGTCATCTACTTCGATGCCCAGATATCTGACGGTGCTTTCGATCTTGGTGTGCCCGAGCAGAAGCTGGACCGCCCTGAGATTTCCGGTGCGCCGATAAATCAGGGTCGCTTTGGTTCGTCGCAGTGAGTGCGTCCCATATAGTTCTCGGATCAAGCCCGACACTGCCGATCCAATCCGATACCAGGCGCGCATATTGGCGTGTGGTGATGCTTTTTTGCGGACCACGACGGCCCGCGAACAAGAACTCGCCAGGCTTCTTGTTGGTGGCCTTCAGATACTGATCGACCGCCTGACGAGTCTGTTCGGTCAATTCAAATCGGACCGGTCGACCGGTCTTCTTCTGGCGTACGGTTGCGCGATCTGCAGTGTATCCGCCCGCAGCGACATCCTCGACTTTGATCGCCACGACATCGCAGCCACGGAGCTTGCTGTCGATCGCCAGATTGAACATCGCGAGGTCTCGGACACGACCTTCGATCTGGAGCTTCGTTCGAATTGACCAAACATGTTTGGGACGCAGTGGGGGCTTCGCCCCCGTCAGCTTGCCCTTATTCCAAGGCGTGTGCTTGTGGGTCGTTGGGATTGCGTTCTCTTGATCTTGCATGTCACGCTCCTCGGTTAGGAAGGCCGAAGAGCATGAGCCGCTGGCGGAGGCGTTGAAATTGGTGCGACTCTCGGGTCACGGCGAACTTGGCCCCGCACTGCACAAATGCCGGTAGCCCACGTCCGTAATGGGCTGTTCGTGTCGTGCCGATCGCCGGCCCGCCACTTCTGGTCTGCCCCGATCAACGGACATATTCTGATACTGTCCAGGTTGAAAGCGAGCCGAGCGCGGGCGCGCCATTTCGAAAGCCGACCGAGACGCTCCTACATCGGTCAGCCATCGATGGTCTGACTCACCTGCTCCAGCATCCTCGAGCCGCGCGACTATAGCTACGTATATGTGGCCCATAGTGATATCGCCGATTGACGAAATCAGCGCGAGAGCGCCAGCTTGGAAGGGTTTTGACAGTTGAATACTTTCAAGGCGCGTTCGGACAAAAGGCAGTTCTAGGCGCGATTGAACCGAAATAGCTTTTCTGGTCTGTCCGAATTGAAGCGGGCCCAAAGATCGCCCTCTCGCCCGCGGGCTGGAGGTAGTCACTCTGCTGACAGCATGCTGCAGGTCGGCGCCTGCGATTTAACATTTAGGAGCCGCCATCTTGGGGTATCGGGGTCCGACTCAGGGGAGCGACTCCATCAAAGCCCCCCGGTGAATCTCTGCCGTTTCGGTGTTCGCGGCTAAGACGGCTTAGCGACGGCTGTGCTGGTTGCAGGGACGCGCCACAGACACCCCCATAGATTCCCCCGCTCGTTTTTTCTTTTGATCAATAATGGCTTAGCGGCGCAACCGAGTCACATTACATCCACGAAAATGGCACGATAAAACACCTACGTCAGTCCTGGTCGGGCCCCGTGCTCGGCCAAGGGTAGCCGGAGAGCTCGCGCAAACCCGACGAAACGCCGCGTGATAACGAGGAGCCGCGTTCCTTCGCATGAGCGAAGGCGCCGAGCCCCGTCCGATTCGGAGCGGCTTCAACAAAACCTGGCAGGCAGCCAGCCCGCGATTCACAGGGCGGACGCGATCTCACGCCGAATGCCCGAGATTCTCCAACCGCCGACAAATGGATGCTTGACTCTATTGCTGGACGCCACAATTCTCGGTTGAGCTGGGAGGCGCCGGATGCCGCTTCGTCCATTACTGTCTTGTTTTGTTTTTTTTGTATTAGTCGACCAAACGTTCGCGCAGGCTAACTTACCGACAGACGTGGTTAGCGCCCTTCGCTCGTCGAACAAAATTCAAGTGATACAGCGCTTCAACCTTGATCCCAAGATGGCGGGGCTGCGCATCAATCCGACCGAACCAACGGTCGTCATTTTTGCCGATGTCCTGCAATTGACCAACGAGTTTTCGCCGTTCGATCAGTTTGGGACGGCAAGACCCAAAAACCTGATCATGATCGCGCGCGAGATCATGCTTGGCCCCGACTTGCTGGCCAAGCTGAATGGAATCCAGACCAACACAGAGGATGACCCTGCGCGAGTGGGGACCAATCTCTTCCTTATTTCGCGCGTCCTGACCCTCGACGCCAGTCACAGCGAAAGCACCCAGGCCTTCAAATATCAATGTTATCCAAAAGCCGCGTGCTTTGACGTTTCGCCGGGTGCACTTCTCAACCCGCCGAGTTCCCTCTCCGCGCCGCCGCCACCACCGCCTTTCCTGCCGTTCCTTCCGGATCGTTCGGGCAGCGTGAACTTCTATTTTCAAACGGTCGAGTTTTCCGACAGTTTTCGGGCCGCACTACTGGCGCCGCTGAAGGAACTGGGGTCCAGCGATCCTGCGCTGGCCTCAACCATGATCATCCCGACGGCAATTCTCAACGCGGTAATCGAGGGATTCGGCGCGGCGAATCCCGCAAGAATCGAACTCGGCAAAGCTAACCTCAATCTGTCGACGGTGCTCGCGCAGTACGAGAAAGGGCTGGATTGGGAACGTTCAAACCGGCCACAGCAATTCGTCGGCGACCGCGTCGGCATCAGTCTCAGCCTACCAAATTCACCAAACGGGCCACCGGTAAGAAAAGTCAATTTTATTGGTGACTTCGCGGCATTCGTAGACTTGCTGCCTGACAAAGCCTTCAGCCAATGGGCCGTGGCAAACCAGAAATGGCTGGCGGAATTAGGACAGGCGGCTGTTCTCGCTGACGATCCGGTGCAGGCCCGCGACTTTGTCGATAAAGTCCAGCACACCCTGACCGGTTCGGTCGATACGCAATATTCGAATCAGTATCTACAATTGCAGCAAGCCGTCAGAGATCGCATCAAACAGCTCAGGCGTTTTCAGCTGCAACAGATAAGACTGGCTAATACATCAGCGCAGGAGAGCGCGGAAGCGGTCGTCGATCTGTTTGAGGGGCGCGTCAGTTTTCTTCCAACCGAAGCATCGTTGAATTCTGTCCCCAGCACGGAAAAGATCTACTTCGGCTGGGCCGTCGAATCCGTCGACAACGGCGTTGTCAAATACCGTCTGATTCTGGAGGGAACTCTGGATGCGCCATCGGATCGCCCGATTCTCGGTTGGGATGTGAAGGGCCCGGTTTCAGAAATTCGATTCTCGGACATGAAGTTGCTGGATTCCTCGAACCCGGCTCACAACTGTGGCGTACAGCGTAATCTTTTCCGCTGCTATATCGACGCGCCAACGGACATGGGCGCCTTCCTAATGCTGGATCGGCTTGCGTCCCCGAGCGGGATAACGGCAAAAGTCAGTTGGACGATCCCTAACGATACCCTAGCCGGGACGAAGGACATTCGCCTCAGTCTAGGAAAAACCGTCAGAACATGTTTGGCGAAATCCTCTGAAACTGAAGTTCGCAATAACTGCGCAATTGCGCTCAAGATCGGAACGGCGTCAACGGAGGTCCTACAGTCGAACTCCAGGCACGCCGTCGTTGCGCCGACGGTACCCGTCGTAGCTTTCATTCAGGACACATCTGATTTATTTCGGGTTTTCCGCTTGTACCATGCTGAAGACCTGCTGCAGACCATTCGGTTCAATCACACGTTGGGCGCCCCGCTTCCCTCCGGGGACCCGCTCGCGCTGGGCAGGCTCTTGTACATTCATCTTAGAGTCTCGGTCGAGCCACTGGATAAGTCGATCCCCCTCTACACAAAGGACCTGGATCTTGCCGGAGTCGGCGACAACAGTTCGAAGGATCTGGTTCTACCACGGGTGGGAACCACCGCCATCACGTTCGACGGAAAGGCTGTGTTCGACAATGGCGAGCGGCCGGTGAGGGGGCAGAGTCAATCGCCTGTGATAACGATTCAGCGCGAGAACCTGATTCAATGAGTAGGCACCGCATGAAGCCACTTGGGGAGTTGTCGTGCTGCGTGGCACTGCTAGTGATTCTCGTCAGTCCAGGCTCCGCGACCGAACTGTCGGAATATTTCAACTCATCTCGGCATCCGATATGCGGTGCCGGCGATGAATACTTGATGACCAAGTTCTTCAACGCTTCGCCGCCAGGGATCCTGGTGCCCATTGGAGGATCCGGCCCGTCTAAGACGGCCAAGATTTTCGTGGCGAAGCTCTGTCGCCATCTGTACTTCGGCCTCACCTCCAGCGCCGAACTTCAGCGCGGAGTCTTCACGCCCGCGGAAATGCCGGCGAGCGCTCCCGAGGAATTCAAGCTACCTTACGATTTAATCAACGAAGCTGTGTCGAGGCGCGTTTTTTGGCCCCCTCCACCTACACAATTCGGTCTAACCGCCTGTGCCGCTCCCGCCAACGCCCCTCCGCCGATGACGGCGGATTGCCAGGCGGCTCTGGCGAGCGTTGATCGAGCCACTTTGTTGAATCTTCCCTATTTCGCTGCGCTGGAGGTGCTGGACAACTACCTGGGTTCTGCAAATTACTCCGATCCAAAGACTATTGCCCAGCTCCGCCTCGCGCTCGTAGCTGTAAAGTCGAAGCAGCCCGGGACGCTGGCACCTGCCGATCTGGTGGAGTACCTGGGTCTCAAGGACAGAGTGGGAAAACCGCCGGCACCGACGCGGGTGCAGGATTTTCCGTCCTTCATGATTTCGGCGCCAAATTCACAGACGTTCTCGGTGACCACCCCCACTATCTTCGCCATGAAGCTTTCGGCGACAATGCGCCTGAGCATCGATACAAAAAAGAATGAAGCCTGGGTTCAGGCCATATCGGGACGCGTTTACTGGAGTCCGCCCTCGCCGCTGCCCATATCAATGCTGAATCTCAATCAAGTATCTGCCAACTGGTGCCGGGCCAATCCCGCAGGCATCTTCGAGCCGTCTGGCATATTTCCCGCTGGCCTGTTGACGGGCCTGGACGAGCAAATCAGCAGTCAACGCCAAGTCAGCTTGACCGGAATGTTCGCCGCGATGCCACTGCCTTTCAACGATCCTGCTCTTGAACACAATTGGCTGTGTCTCAGCATGACGGGAATAAACAACGGCACGACGACTTTTAGTTGGGCTCATGCGCCTGACGCCTTCCAGAAGGGCTGCAAGAATTGTCAGTAAACGAGCGGGAGCACTAAAATGTGTTTACGGATGGGCAAATTGACCAAGGCGCTCCTGGCAGCGCTCGCGGTGTGCGCGATTCGACCCGGCATGTTGTCTGCGCAACAGGTCAGTTTGGAAGCGAGTGATGTGGTCGATGATGTGAAATTCCAGGACAACGGCGTCGACTACAGCGTCACAGTTTATCGAGACGCCCGGCAAAGGTCGCAATGGTATTACGTGCCGATCGGTCCGCGCATCGTCGCGATCAAGGATGCCGATACCGGCGCGGCCGCACCGGAAATGGCACTCGTCAAATACCAGTTTCCCGATCCGTCAAATCCAGGGAGCTTGTTGGAAGGCGGGTTGGCACAATTTTCACTCGTATTCGCCGTGCCTCCCTCGGCGCTGGAACAGATGAGACAGCAGCTAAGTGCAAGAACCGGCGTCGGCGCGGACCAGATCACGATCGGGCCGTTGCCCTTTACTAGCGGTACTGTCGCTCTTTATGGAGAGAGCGACCGAACGTTCATCTCATCGACCCCTTCGGGGCAAGGCGTCGCTCCCACTTTCGCAACTCAGCGGCTCGCCTTTCAAGTTCCACTAACTAAGCCCGGCGTCGATGTCTACGAAGAACTGATAAAGGGCAATACCGGCATCGGCATTCGAGCTGAGTACGATTATCAGGGGTTGACGCCGCCATTGGGATTTGAGGTGGAGGTCGATTGGGACCAGACCTTCAAGCATTTGAGCAAGGAAGAAAAATGGCGAGCTCAGGTTTCCGCACGGGCCCTCTTTGGTCTATTCAGCGCCAATGTGAGCTATAACAAGACGAATTCCGATATTCGCGAAAACCTCGAGCAGAACCAGTGCATCAAGGTCAACGTCATTACGGGCTCAGGATTTACGATGGAACAGGTCGATAAGTACCTGCAGCCGCTGCTCGCCCGTATTTCCAGTACGCTGCTTGATCAATCAAAGCCGCCTCCGACGATCAATCCGGCGGCTGCGGAAGCGCCGGGAACGGGAAACTATGGATTTTCCGGCGGCTATTCTGTTGCAATGAAGAGGGTCGAGCTGACGAAAAAGGGCAAGGAGAAAATCAACTTTGCAGTACGTACTGTCGTTGATCGCAAAGCTGTTGTCGAAGGTTTCGTTGGAATTAAGGAGTATCCAGAGTCGGTTCGAAAGAACATCATTCGAACTGTCGCGCCCGGACAGTGGCAGGCAGCTTATTTTGCATTCCCCGATATTGGAGAGGCGCAGAATCTGGGCCTGACAAGCATTGGTGCGGAGGTTGCCCTCGTCCTGAACGGAAATACGATTGAGCAGCAGGCCGCGACGTGGACGCCAGCGGATTCTTGGAAAAAAGTCGGCTCTGCAGCTACTGTCAAATATTTCACGTTTCCTCTAGCATCCGTTTTTGCCGCGAACGGAGACAACGCATTCAGCCGTCTGAAATTTCAAATCAAGTACAAGCTGAATACCGCTTCGGGTGCGGTGCTGGAAGCGGTGGAGGAAAGGCCGGCCGTCAGTGCGGCATCCACGGTGCCACCAGCTCTGAACAGTTTCGTCGTAGTGGAGGTCTCGCCTGCCAGTTTGAACTGGTACAAGGTCGACAACCCGTCGGATGCGAGAGCGCTCAACATCGTCCTGAAGGTGGACGGCAAGGAATTTCATGCAGCGATCGCTCCGAAAAATATCAATTCGGCGTGGCAGCCTCCGGAATCAGCCAAATTCCTCGTTCCGACCAAAGCGAAAAGCGTTAAGATCGCCATGTCCATGATTGCATCCGACGGGGCCCTTTTGAAATGGCAGCCGGGCGAAGTGGACCTTGAGGGATTGAAGGCGGATGCGCCGATCTCAGGGGTAACGGAGCGGTTGGTTGTTCCGCTACGTAGCCAGTTCGCTCCCTGACTTCGCGAGCGCGTTTGCGAGCTCAGTCGCTCCGGCTGACAGCATGTTGACCGAGAACCTCGCTCCGGACATGCAAACGCTCGGCATCGGACCCGGCAGCGATGTCGTGTCCAGGGCGCAGACTGAAGGCATCGAGCCGTTCTGACACGACACTTGTGTCCGGTCTCAAACGACTCGCATGTGACTTCACAGGCCGTAGTCATCCGGATCCCTCCACCCTCTTGTACCCATGTCCAACTGCCACCACTTCTCCTGTGCCAGAATTTCACAGAACGTGGAGAAGACCGTGGCCGGAAAGGACCGACTGTTTGTCGAACGCCGCGAGCAAGGCGACTATGCGGTAAGACGGGGTGGCTCGAAGCGCGCAAGCGTGGTGGAGCCCACCCAGAAGGAAGCCATTGAGGCAGCCCGCAAGCTTGAGCTTGGCCGCGAGCCGCTGGTCGAGCGGGTCCGCAACACGAGCGTGGGCTCCCGCGATCACTGGATGAAGCCATGATCAAAGCCCGGCCGACCCTCCACCGCTACACCGTCCGTGAAACCTCGCCTCAGCTCAATACGATGGAGCTAGGTGAGCCCATCTATTGGCACTGGTCGGTTGAGGCACACACACCTGCAGAGGCGATCGACAGCGTCCGCTGCGCCAA
This sequence comes from Bradyrhizobium sp. SZCCHNS3002, assembly GCF_032377435.1. NCBI lineage: Bacteria > Pseudomonadati > Pseudomonadota > Alphaproteobacteria > Hyphomicrobiales > Nitrobacteraceae > Bradyrhizobium > Bradyrhizobium sp. SZCCHNS3002. The sequence continues at coordinate 220,969 of NZ_JAUHHY010000008.1, read as the reverse complement.
GACCGGCGGCCTCGATCCGCAGATTGTCCCGCCGCTGGGCTAGCCGTCATTTGCGGCACCTATGTTGCGCTGTGGCAGCCGATTTCACCGCGTCATTTCGCGGTTTCGAGCGTGTACTCGGTTTCTACCGTAATGCTCCCAGCGTATCCCGGGAGCTTGTTCTGCTGCTCGTCCTTCAGGCTCTTATGCGAGTAGTTGAGGTTGGAGGCATAGATGTGCACCTTGCCGCCGTCGAGGTCGAATGTGATGTCGCCCGCCCGGTTCTGGGTGATGATCTTGTAGCCTGTGTAGTAGTGAAGATGGCGCGACGGTGCTTCACCGATGACGATGATCTGCGGATCTAGCTTCTCGAGCCAGGCGTCGGGTATTTTCCCTGATTTCCGTCCATGGTGAGCGGCGAACACGACCGTAGTCTTCTTCAGGTCAATGTTCTCCGCGATGTGATCCATGAACTCGGTCTCGAGGTCGCCAAGCCAGAGGAAACTGGCACCGCCCACCGCGGCATAACGCACGACCGCGGACATATTGTTGTATGCTATTCCAGCCTCAGCCTCCGCCAAAGCGTCCTTGAAATACCGGTTTGCCGTGTCCGGCCATAGGATGTTGATGCCGGAAGAGCCGCGCTCGCCGTCACTTCGATTCATCCAGCGTCGGGTGCAGCCCTTGGAGATGTAAAACGCTTTGTCGCCGTCGTCGCGGAGCTTGCAATAGTGCTGGAATGAAGCGGTCACGTCTTCCTTAGTGGCCTTGTTCCTAACCACGTAGAAGTTCCTGATCGGCATTTCCGCATCGAGCCGCTCTATGCCGCCAAAGTGGTCGTCGTCGGGGTGCGTGGAAATGAACCGCGCGATGTTCTTCTCTGCCGATTCGCGCTTCAGCTCGTCGATGATCCGCTCGGCATTCTCCTCATTGAGGTCGCAGTCGATGATCGTGAAGTTGTCCGAGGCATGCTTAATGTAGAACGTGTCGCCATTCCCGACGGCAAAACTCTTGATGATGGTCATGCGCTTTCTCCGCGCCTTGGCACTGATTGTTGATTTGAGGGCTGCTTCTTCACCGAACGTGGCTTGGCGGCCGCCCCTTGCTTCTGCAGGTGCGGCGATTCCGCGCTGAGCAGCAGTTGCCGCGCGTACGTGACGGCCGCCTCGGTTACAGCCGCCTTGGTCGAGAACAGGGCCAGATAGGATGCGTGGAGAAATGCGATCACGAACACCGGCAGCAAATCAAGGGTGCCTTGCCGGATCCATATGGAGCCGGCGCAGCCGATGACGATCAGGACGTTCAAGATCAAGGCTGGCCATTTGAGTGCGAAAAGATTGCGCCGGTATCCGTAGGTGACATTTTCGTTGAACAGGATGTCGAACTTCTTCTTGTTGCGCGTGTTCTCGCGCAGCCAGTTGCCGCAGCGCGCATAGAACGCATCGGCAGCTTCGGGCGTGGCCAACTCCTCCTCGGGCGTGGGCGCTGCCTCGCCCAGTTTTCCTGCCAGGAAAGAGTACATGCGGGCTTTCGTGGCCGCGTCCAAAGTCTGGTCGCCGTGCCGAAGCATCGTCACGCTGGGCAAGCCGCCCATCTGCTCGATCAGGCTTGGCTCGATGGCCTTTCCCCGGCGCCTCGCGACGTCGGCGAAGACCATCAGCAGCACCGCCAGCGCGGTGCCGGCGATCGCCTGCACCGGCCTGAGCTCCCTTCCTGCGATCACAGCCCAGGCCAGCGCAATAGCCGGGGCCGCAGCGATGATCGCCGGAAAGAGGCGCGCGTAAACCGTATAGGCATCGAATTTCGGCAGGATCCTACTCATCACCTACGTCCGGCTTGAACGGGATCACGGGGGCATTCGTGACGCCGGGCCGACGGTCATAGCCGCGCACGAAGTTTATCCAGCCCTGGTGTGTGGCGGTGACCTCGTATCCCCGCCGTGTGAAGGCATTGGCAACCTTGGTTCGGGGGTAAATGTCCGCGTTCTTCCCCACCGAGGCGACGGCATACCCCTGGTTCTGGGCGGGATAGGTGCCGAGCCATCGATCAAGTACAGCGGGCGTCACGTTTCGGCGGCTGCCGTGATGAGGGATCTGGGCCAGCCTTGGCTGGCTCAAGAGGCTGATGTGCTCGGCGTAGTAAGCCGCTTCAGCCACACCTTCGGGGCCGACGTCCGCCGTGAGCAGGACCCGCTCATTGCCGAAGGAGGCCCACTGAACCACGGATGTCTCGTTTGACGCGGAAGTGGGCGGCGGCTTCTCGTCCAGCGTCTCATAGTCGAGCCGTTCCAGCGCCCTCTCCGCCGCATCTTTCACCGTCTTCAACAGTGAGCCGAGTATCCCCCGTGCCTCGCTCGCATACGATGTCGGCGTCTTGTCCGGGTCGGGGATCAGCTTGACGTAATGCTGACGGCTGGGCGAAAGGACCGTGAACGGACCGATCTTCGCCCCCTGGAGCGGAGCCCTGATGGTGATGCCTCGCTTTTCTGCGATCCTCTCAAGCTCCACGAGATAGGGATGCATCTCGCGCATCTTCTTGATCAGCCCGTCGCGGGTATACGATCCGTGAAAGCTGTCGATCACCTCGTCGACATAGTCCCAGGCTCGATTCATCCACAGGTCGAAGAACGTGAAGTCCTCATGCTCAAGCACCTTAATGAGGCCGCACGCGTGATCGTTGTCCGCATGTGACAGCACGACGCTCGCGATCGTAGCCTTCTCGGCATAGTTCTGCTTGATATGGGCGATGATCTGGTCGCCCGTGTTAGTGAAACCGCCGTCAATCAGATGGAGGCTGACGTCCCCATCCTTAGTGTCCCCGCACTTCAAGATGATGGCGTCGCCGTTACTGTCTCCGGCGCGGAGAAAATCGATCTCGAAAGGCAAGGAATACTCCTGCGTTCGGCCACCCTTACGGGGCGGTCGCCGTCAGCCTGAGAAGTCGGGAAAGACCCGCGCGGATGATCCCACCTGCTCTAGAGATTTGGGCGGCAGATACAACTTTTCAAGATCAACAAAATTGTTCTTACTAACAATTAGTCTGTTGACAGATTCGTCCAACAGGGAAGGCGATTCGATATAGGACAATGATGCTGACGTAAAGGCGCAAACGCGATCTCACAACTCGTTCACCCCTCGGCCGGGCGCAGTCGGTCCCGCATCCCGCCTTCGGCGGCGCTATGCTGATGCTCCTGCGGCTGCGCTGTTGACCGGTCCTCGGTCGGGCGAGTGGCCTCCGCTGCGCTGCGGCTGATACGTCCTTCTTCTTCCGAAGACGGCCACGCCCGTCCGGACGCCTCAAGGCCTGCCCCCTGGCGGGCGCTCCGCGGCCTTGACCCGCCCGGCGCGGGCGTGGCGCAGGGGCTTGTCATGAGCCTGCAGCCGGACGGCGTCCGGATCGGCCGCACCCGACGGGGAATCAGCAGAGGGAAGGCCCCTGTATCCCGCCCCCTGATCGCGCACTCTCCCGCAACACCCCTGACAATACATTGACCAGACGAGGGGACGGGCGCCCCGCCCTCTTCTAAGCTGTCTGCTGCGCGGTGTGTTGCTCGCCCTTCTCTTCAGCCTGACGGCCGGCGCTGCCATTGCCCAGGACTGGGGCAACATGGCGATGATCTCGTCGACGCTCGGCAACAACACCAACCGGCTCTGCATCGGCGACCACTCGCCACCGGAAGACATCGGTTGTCCGACGTATGCGCCCAGTCTGACGACCGCAGGTAACCTGGCAGTGAGCGGCACAGTCAGCGCCGCGCAATTTGTCGGCGATGGCAGCGGCCTCACCAACATCGGCGCGACAGGCAGTTCCGACCGCATCGTCTCCGGCACAGGCAACGCCACCAGCATGCAGGCCATCAGCGCCACCGGCATCATCTCTGTTACACAGAACGGCACCAATGCTCTGATAGCACGCGTCAGCGGCGCGTCGGCTTGAACCCAGCGGGATATCCCCGCGCCATCGCGTCAAAGGATTTGTCTCCCTCGGTATGGACGGCAAGCACCGCGTCAGGCCCAAGATCAACCAAGCTGCAGAGGTCAAAGCCGCTTCGCTCGTGCGGCACGCCCAGGTGCCTGGCGAACGTCATCACGGCGCACTTCCCGGCCCGATACCACTGTTTCGTGCTGGCGACGGCCACGGCCATCTCCAGCACACGTGATCGTCCGAGGGTCGAAAGCATGTCGATGAGGTTCTGGTCCTTCTGCCAAAAGGACGTGGCTTCGCCGCCCCAGTGCCTGAGCAGCGGCTCTACCCCGCGGTCATCGACGGCATGAGGATGGGACGCCATCCAGAACTTTCCGGAACGGCTTTCCTCCTGCTCATGGAAAGGACTGGCCTCATACAGGGCCTTTCCGACCTCGGCCGTGAACGAACCCGCCTCAATGCGGGCATCCAGCCGCCGGCGCAGGCTGGCGAGAGTCGAGACGTGGACGCCTCGTTCGCGAACGTCGTCTGCTTTCGTCGTCCGTCAGGCGCGTGTAGTGCCAGACGCGACGAGTCCGGCTCTTCATCTCATGACCGACCGTCTCGATGAACGTCAGGTAGGCATCGGCAAAGGGGTTTTCCGGTTGTATGGCCGCGTGGTCCGAGGCCTTCTGTTCCACGAACAGCTGCCGATCGGTGACCAGATAGCGGCGGACAAGCGCCTCATGACGTTTCAGCAGCTGCCGAAGCGGCTCGTCGAACGTGCCGAGATTCCAGATATCGACGGGCGTTTGACTCATGCGGTAAATGTGCCGCGCGGACACCGCGGCTACAACACCGGGCAGAGGGCGCCGCGAAACTGTTTGAACATCTGCGACGATCGTCGATTCACAGGGCCCGGCAAGGAGCGCGCCCCCCTGATGGCAACACCGAGGGCAGCAGCGCGCGGGACCAAGAACCACACGAGCAAAAGAAAACCCCGCGGGACTGGTTGCGGGGTTTTCCTGTCGGCGCAGGATTTAGGATTGGCCGCCGACCGTCGTCCCGGAGTAAGCCCGCCAGAGAAAAGCGCAACCCCAGAACCTTCCGGAGAAGAGCAAGGCTGTTTGAAGCGGAACCCGCACGAAACCCGCCGCGAAACGCGCCGAGCAATCAGTCGCGATAGTCGGCGGCTTGTCCAACAAAGAGGACGTGAATAAGAACAAAGAATTGGATGAACTTGAGGAGCGTTTTCTAATGGGTTGGTTGATTGCCAGCTGACCGGGCCTATAGCCAGAGGGTTCAACTCACTCAAGACTTCCCTCCTTCATTTCGTCCGTGACATTCGTTCTTTCTTAAACGAATAACTAAAGAGCTGTCAAAAGACAGTCCAGCTGCGCTCACGCTGGTTTTTCTACATGGCGGCAAAGATGGCTATTGGGAGTCCGTCTCCAATATGCAGGAACTTGCCATCCACCATTACGATATAGCCGTGTTAGGACGGGCCTGAACTCAAAAAGTGCTTCTTTAAGCTATCCAAAAGCGCCGCCCGAGGTACTTGCTTCCAACGTCCTCGCGATGTGGTTGACTGGTTACCCATCATATGACTAGGCATACGAAATTCACTACAATAGCCATCTCGGTCCCGCACGTCGGCAAGTCACCTCACCACAACCGAGCGACGCCGCGCTGCTAACCGTACAAGTGACCGTCCTTCCGATACGCAGCCTGACGGCACGAGCAGCGGATCGGCCTTTGCTATAGGAATGGAATAGGCCAGACTGCATGCCGTTTTTCTTGCTGGCATCATCGTGCGGGGCCGGCCGCGCGTTTTTTACGATACTCAAAGCCAGGCGTTGTGTGTGACGCGGGTCGGCCCAATCGTCGTGCCGATTTTGTCGACCTACTTGACCCGTCCGCGGTGCGTCACAAGTGCCTCAGCCTGAACCACCAAACTCTGAAGGTCATTGTCGGAGAGGGCACGGCTGGCCATCCGAAGTCGTTCAACTAGTGCGGCTCGGATCGAACCTTCCTTTCCATCATCGGAAACGCCCAGTAAAATATTTGGTGTGGTCGCCAGCACTTTGCAGACACGCAACAAAGTCGAGAGGTCCGGCTCACGGTCACCCGTGACGTAAAACCCGTACCGCCGTTCGCTCAAACCTGCACGACGCGCCACCTCGGCATTTGATAAGCCGAGCTCTTTGGCGCGTGATCGCAGCTTTTGCCCCAGTACCCGCATAAGAACAATTTGTTCTGACGCAGCTTGTTCGGTCCATGTAACTGTTGTACCGTCTCGCGTACAATACGTACCGATTACGGATAGGGTCTCGCGCCCGGGGGTAATCGATGGATGCCAACAGCCCACCAATGAACAAAAAACTGAAGCCTCGACATGAAGATGAAGCAGATTCGACAGCGCTCGATGAAGAGTTTCAAGACGACTTCGTGCTAGTCCAGCTAGACACGACGTTTGTCACCCTTCTGTCGGAAATCTCGGTCCTGGAGCTCCAGTACAGAGACGATCAGGCGCGGCGAGACCAGGACAGCGTCCGCTCGGACGAGGCTAGCCGCGAGCAAGAAATCGAATCGGTACTCGCTCGCCTGGAGCCCGTCGAGCGGGCAATTATGGCTACGCCGGCGCGGACGATCGTAGGTCTAGGCATAAAGGCTCGCCACGCAGCCTATCTGCTGTCAGAGCATTGGGATGCAGCTATCGAGCAGATTGACTGGGAGGCCAGGGCCGTTCGGCTCCTGATCGAAGCGATTTGCAAAGCTGCCGGCGTGCAACTGCCCTTCCGCAGTAAAGCAGGCCGGTAAACGTTCATGATCAATGTGACGTATTCTCAAGCTGCGCCAACTGAGGGAGCCGATCATGCTGGCGGATTGGACCCGGCCCCTGGCGGGGCAAGGCTCTCGGGCGGCGCCGGCGAATAAGCCGATCCAGCTCCGACGCCCTCACCTACCCGCCTCACGAAGGACTTGGCGGCCAGATCCCCAAGCGGCGGGAGTGAGCCATGGTGGCCTCCATCTCTACCCGCGGGAACGCCGCTTCTGCCTCCCGCGACTACAGCCATCTGCAGCGCGACGATTACTACAGCCGCGATGGCGAGCCACCCGGCCGCTGGACCGGCAAAGCAACCGAACGGCTCAGCCTCAACGGGCCGGTCACGCAAACAGAGTTCGACGCCGCGCTGCGCGGGATCGATCCCAAGACGGGCGAGCGGCTTGCGTAGCTCGGCGGCCACGGCCGCGAGCACGCAGCCGGCTGGGACATTACCTTCAGCGCCCCAAATTGGTCTCGGTGCTCTGGGCGCTATCGGAGGCTCCCGAGCGCCAGATGATCGCGCAGGCTCATCGGTCGGCCGTGATGGCGGCATCCGCTCAGCTGGAAGCAACCGCCGGCTGGGCAAGGCGTGGCAGGGCCCGAGCCACCCGAGAGCCAACCGCGGGCCTCCTAATGGCCCAGCTCGATCATCGCACTAATCGCGAATCCGATCCGCAGTTGCACACTCATGCCTTCGTTCTCAACCTAGCTCCGCGTCGCGATGGCAGGCGCGATCGTCAGCCGTGAGCTCTGCAAGGCCCAGAAGCAGGCCGGGGCTACCTATCGCCAAGCGCTGGCCTCGGAACTCGAGCGGCAAGGTGTTCGGCTGGAGCAGAAGGACACGTTTCGCGTGGCGGCTATTCCGCGCCACATCGAGCGAGCATTCTCCAAGCGCCGCCAAGCGATCGAGGAGGCAGCACGCGCCCACGGCTACAGTACTCCTAAAGGAATGGAGCTCGCGGAGCGGCATGTGGCGCCGGAGGAGAGTATGAATGGTTAGGAAGCCAAAAGCTGAAGGGACGGACTACTTCAAATGGGCAGCCGCCGTGATGTCAGTTGTCACTCTCATTATTTCCGGTCCGCGCTACTACAATTCGATCCAGAGCGACACGTGTGGATGAGTCACTGGGCTTTACGCGCAGAGGCCGCCATCGTCCGCGCTGGAGCGACGAAGACAAGGCCCGGATTGTTGTAGAGACGACTGAAATGCTCCGACATAAGTCAGTTATTATTAACACTCTGCCCCGAAGAGCCACACTGACCGGCGGATATGAACAGCCTTTTTAGGAAGCATCGGTCATCTTGAGCGTTGCTGCATGAGCCTGTTTAGTCCAGTCCTTTTGAATACGGCTGACATCGCCTCCAAACACGTGCCGCAAAGCACCCGCAATTAATCGTTGACATGATTCGACCTCAAAATAGAGGCAGTGCACGAGTGTGCTCGTTAGATCTGAAGAAACGCTTGGCGGGAGGGCCAGAATCGACCCTGGATGCATCAATACTAATTGCGAGATATAGTTGCGTCGTAAATCGGCTAGCAACCCTGTAGCGTTCGCGTTGGCTTGCCGCACCAATTCGTCGTCAACTTCGCGCGGGAGTTCTGCGCTACTTAAGCCCTGCACTCTGGAAGGGACATCCGTAACACTAGCTGCGACAAAATAAGGCGCATCGTCGCCCAGCAAACGAGATCTTGCGGCGGAAGCTGCCGCACCATTAAGAAGGTTGGCAAGAAATTCGTTGTATCCAAATCGGATCAGGCTAAGGCCCATATCAAAAGGCCAGAAGAGTATGTTGCGCAGAACCCATTCCCGAGCATGCATGCGCCATCCCGAAATACGCACCTGCTTTTTAAGGAGCCATTTGTTTGGATGGAGGAAGAATGCGGGATGCTCCTTGGAGGGACCCCGACGTTTCCACACTTGTTGAGGAATCCTTCCAGGGATTTCTGTCGCGCCAGTCTGAGAATACGACCATCGTGGGTAGTCTTCCCATGCTGGCATGATGGGAGTGCGCAAAAGTAGAGCCGTCCTAAGAAGCGCGATGGCCTCATCATGCTTTGATCGTACGCCGAGCCAACGAGAACCGAGCCGCTGCGTCGTTTCCTTTTCTAGGCTTCGAAGTCGCCTCGAACTCGACACTGCCAAATATAGGACGCAAGTGGAAAATGCCGCCAATTCTCCGAGGGCGAAAAGCCCCACCGCAAGCCACGACTTGTACCAATGAAAGGCTAGCAGGCAAGAAAAGAACAAGGCGATTAGCGCGGCCATTAAGTGGTGTCGCGCGACACGCCCAATGCGAGCCTCATAAAAAATGAACGGAGTACCGACGGTCATCCAGGATCGCAGATTATCCAACGGGATCTGTCGCTCAACGGATAACATTAGCGCATGCCAGAGCACCATTCCTCCATGGGAATGAGCAATTACACAAAAGGGGCCCCTTTCGTTCTCGCGACGAAGTCGCTCGAGTAATAGTGCCGCATCAAAGACGCGAAAAACATCGGAGTTCTCGCCTGTCCAGTGAAACGCTTCTTCCGACGGGATGGCCAACCCCCGAAGCACTTTAGTGACGAGTTGGGAGAACTTGCTCCCCAATTGCCACCAAGCGTCACCTTGGTCGGGTAGCCGACCTGCGAAGGTCCCATGAATAAATAGGATACGATCGGGTGTTCGAACCTCTGGGCTGGCGGACTCCATGACGTTCCCTCTAAGGACTGAATTTGGCTTTACTCCGGGGGCAGTAATTACTTTGTATCAGTTCTCTTGCTCGTTTTCTCTCGATGTATAGAAACAGCGGGTCACTTCGTGTCTCCGGCAAGCTCAGCCTCAGGAGACGTCGTGACATCATGGCTGGCAGTGTAGCCCAGAAGCGACAACCTAAGATGGGTCATAAATGCCTACGATCTGGCGGCGACTACTTGGTCAGTGGCGTCTACGGGCGAAGAACATCCCATTGCCTTTGTCGACGATATCCTCGATCGTCGTGCCGCCACAGTCGATATCGCCGTTGCCGCCATTCTTCGAACCGTCGAGAAAGCCCCGTTGATAATAGTATTCGTGGCTCAGCGGCGGAACGACGCCGAGCTCAGCCGGCTTCACCAACGTATGTTGATCCGACGTTTGCCTAAACCAAAGGAAATGGGGCACGTAGAAATGCGTCCCGTTGTAATCGAAGCCGCCGTTGCCGGAGAGCGTATAGATGACCTTGTTGCCCCCGACTCTGCCAGCATCCAACGCAGTCAAAAAGAAGACCAGTCGCGTCGGGCTACCCGCCCCAGTACCCGGCTCAACCCACCGGCAAACGACAGCGTCGGGCCAAGACCCGTCCACCGATGGGTTGAGGTAGGACAACCTGATTACGGGGTAGTAATATTGCGCTATAAGCGCGGAGTTGGCTACCGACAGCAGTATAACGGCGCTGAGTATCCGGTTTGATGTTATCCAGTTCTGAATTGCTGCACGGTTATCGACAATCAACTTTCCAAGATAACTAGCCAGATCGCTCAGAACCCCCATCGCACTCTCCCCCTTAGCACCGACAATGGCCGCGCTACCGAAGATGCCACGACAGAATCGATTGGCAATAGCCTAAAGCCGCCCTGGCTGCAGACGGTCAGCTTTCGGCTGGTGCAGAACCGCCTGTCATCTGATACGGAGCGGGGGAAGGCAAAGGACGAATCAAACAGCTGGTCGACGGTTATTTCGAGAACCTCGGCGTGGAAGTATGCCGATCGGCCCGCCGTGCGCGTGCCCCTTCGACTCAGGCATAACGGCGGCGGTTTGCCACCCGCTGGTAAGCGCCGGTCACATTGAGCCGCATGCGAACCAGCGGTTCACTCGCGCCGTACATGTCTGAGGCCTTCGCAATCGTCAGCCCAAGCGCCGCGATATGCATCGCGGCTTCATCCGAGACGAGAAGCGCGGGCCCGAGCCAGTTGGCTTCCGCTTCCATCGCCTTGTCGTAATTGCGCGTGCCCGACGGGTCAAGAATCCTCATCGGCGGATGCAACAGCAGGCCGTGCGCCAGCTCGTGGCTGATGTCGGCGGCCTGGCGCTTTTCATCATGGGCGTCGTTGTGGACAATGAAGCGTTCCTGTCCCACCGCTAAAGTCACCGCTGAAAAGTCCTTCTGGCCGTTGACCGTCCGCAGATAGGCAACGGCTTCGGGCGCCATCCTGGCGTAGTCGCTCAGCGGAAAGATGGGGAATTCGAGATGCTCGGCCAATTGCCAGGGGCAAAGCGGCAGATGAGGTGCGATGTCCAACTCCTTCCGGAGATTGGCTGCATACCAATTCGCTTCGGCTTTGAACCCCCGACGTAAGGCCATTTCCCAGCTACTTCCTCTTCCTGAACTCCTGGTACGCGGCCTTAATCAGTGCCTCCAATGCCTTGGCCCCCTCCTTCGACAAGTTGGGATCTGCACGCAAATGTGCGGTCAACTCAGCAAGCGGCTCGCGCCCCTCTTTCAGTTTGGGGAGACCGCGAGTGAACTGCTCGGCCTTGAGACCCGACCAGGCGCAGAGCGCGGACAGGCTATCCACGTCAGGGCGCCGCCCCTGAGACATGCGGGTCAGGCTCGAGGCCGGCACACCCGATTGTTCGGCTACCTTCTTCCAAGTGAGATCACGTGCAATCCGCACGCTGTCGATTGCAGCAAAGAATGCCTCCCCATCGAATTTTCCTGACGCCATTATCCCTTGATCCGACTGCCTTGACCCTGGGCTCGAATCGAGCCACAATTGCAAGATAGCAATCGATTCCGTTCTGGCAATCACCGATTTGGAGATACCAACCATGTCGAAATCTTCTAAAGGCAGTGGTCCCTACCGTAGCGCGGTCTCAGGGCAGTACATTTCTGGGAACTATGCTCGCAGCCATCCGAATACAACCGTCCACGAGTCCCCGGGCAAACACGGGTCGAGCGGCGAGCACTACCGCAGCGCGATCACTGGCCGCTACGTCACGACAAAGCATGGCCTGTCCCACCCCAATACGACCGTGAAGGACAAGTAGTCATGAACTTCATTCACAACGATTTGGGCTATCTCACCGGCGGGCAAGTGGTCGAGGTCAGCCTCGATCACGTCGCCAATGTGCGGCTGATGGATGCCAGCAACTTCCATAGTTACCAGCGGGGTGACCAGCATCGATACTTCGGCGGAGAGGCTCGCCGGTCGCCGGTGCGTCTCCGAGTGCCGCAGTCGGGTCATTGGCACGTCGCTATCGACCTGGGCGGACGCGCCGGCACGATCCGGGCCGGTGTCAGAGTGTTTTCCTAAGGCTGGAGAACGGAACGGTCTTCTACATCAACTCGGGCGCAAAACTGCCTCAGAAGGCCGCCTAAGCGGCCCTCGCCTCGTCTTTCCGGCTGCAGGCCGTGCAGAAGGTCGGCGGCCCGCTGGGCATGCGAAGCCGCCGTAAAGATCGCGCGCTTATCGTTCTTGAGCACCTTGATCCAGCTGCCGATGTAGGCGGCGCGGTCATCGCGGATTTCCGGGGTGAGACCGAGATCCGCCAAGAGGAACGCGGCGCCGAGCTCGGCTACGAGCTCCTCCTCGGCATATCCTTCATCGCCGAAACGCTTGCGCCCGAATTCCCGGTCAAGCCGCGAGGGATAGCGGGTCCAATGGATGCATTCATGGCCAAGGGTGGCGTAGTAGCTCAATGCATCGCGGAAAAACTCAATCGGCGGCATGTGCACGCGGTCGGCTGAGGGGCTATAGAAGGCCTTGCCGCCGCCATGCACGACGTTGACACCGGCAACCTTGAAGAATGCTTCGGCAAGTTCGATGCGCTCAATGGACTGTAAAGGCGCCTGCAGCCTGCCCTGGTACTGCTCGGGCAGGCCGTCGATCTGCTCGACGTCGAACACGGTGTAGCCCTTCATAGGGGAATGGCGTACTCGGCCTCTTCGCCCCGCTCGTTGGTTTCGGTCCGGATGATGCGGTCGGCGTAAACCACCAACGTGCCGGTTTCACCTCTGCGGACGTTTGCACCTAACGCAATCGCCTGGCGGAAGGTCATCCAGGTCGCGGAGCCGTAACCGTTCTCCATCGCCGCAGACCACAGCATCAGCACGTTGATCCCCTGGTACGGAAGGCCATTCGCCCGTCGCGGGCGGGTAATGCGCCCCTCGCCATGAGGTGCGCTCCAGGGCTTCCGCCAGGGCCGCACGCCCTGCTCCAGCGCCGTGACGATCGTGTCGGTGATCTTCTGATAAACGTCCTTCTTCATCCTCGCTTCTCCTGTCCGGTTGCGCATGCAACTGGAACTAGGCGAGCGCCGATGAGCGGGGGTTGGCTGTCACAGGCCGGAATGCGCCGGGTTGGTGCGGGCCGGAGGGGAGCGCAAGCGAGCCGACTACCCGGCCGGCGTATTCCGCCCGCAGGGGCTTGGCCTTGACAGTCTGGGGGCCGCAGGCCCCGCACTTAAGCCTCACGGTGATAGCTCTCCCGAACGCACGGCAAGCCTAGCCGGAGTACATTCATCCAGGCCTAGAACTGATCCTTGGGAGGGTTCATGACCTGCAAGCAACCGCTGCCGGCGGCGGGCACATGAACCTCCCTGTACTGCCCAACCGCAAGCACGAAGTCCCGCTGAATGCTGGAAGGCTCCGGGCGGGCTCGCCTGGACCGGCCCAATAGGCCTTGCTTGGCCCGGCTGCTTGCGCATTTGCTCGTCGCCCCGGGGGCAATTGAATGCGCGATCATCGACAAGCCGCCTCCAATCGCCGCGTGCTTCGGAATGCCTTCGATTATCCATGTCGGCGAGCTTGAAACGTCTCCCCCCATTCGCGCAAAAGGTGTAATAAGGTCTTAACTATCGAGGATCGTTGCAGAAAGGTAGCCTTTGATGCGCCTGCCGGTTTCAGCGCTGCTGCTCTCGGTCAGCGTTCATGCTGCTTCGGGGGAGCAAATCAGAGGGATGGCGCGAATCGTAGACGCGGACACGGTCTACATCGGGCAGGACAAGATCCGGTTCAGCGGTATCGACGCGCCGGAAACGGAGCAAGTCTGCCTTGATTCAGCGGGCAAGAACTGGAACTGCGGGATCGAAGCCAAAGAACGGCTGCAGGCCTTCAGCCGCGACCGGGAATGGAAGTGCGAGCTGTCCGGCGTGGATCTCTACGGACGCTCTTTAGGGGCATGTACGGTCGATGGCGAGAACGTTTCCCGCTGGCTGGTCCGGAATGGCTGGGCGTTGTCCTTCCGCCGCTACTCCTTGGATTATGTGCCTGACGAGGATTTCGCGCGCGAGCACCGGCATGGGGTTTGGAGCGGGGCGTTCATAGCTCCCTGGGATTGGCGGCACCGCAACTCGTCAACCGTCATCCTGGGCGCAGTCGCCGTGCCTGCCCACGCGCATTTCGCGTTGGTTGCCCATGCCTCGCAAGATCAGGCGCCCCCTGCCCCGACCTGTTTGATCAAAGGAAATCTGAGCAGTGTGCCGCAGTGCATTTATCACGTGCCGGGCGGCCGTTTTTACGATCGGCTCAGCATGCAGCCTAGTTCTTCCCGCCGTTGGTTCTGCACCGAGGCTGAAGCTCAGGCCGCCGGCTGCCGCAAGTCCAAGCTCTAGTTTCGGTATACTGATGTCTCGTTCTGAAGTCCGTCTCTCCCCTATCGCGCGGCTTTGGTCGCTCCTCAACCAGCCGACACATTCCTACCGGCCCGCGATCACGGTCTTTCTCGATCTTAACGTGGATCGAATAGCCGATGAAATGAACCTGGCCAGCCTCGGCAAGGAGCGGGGCTCACAAAATCGTCCGGCGTCCGACGCCCAGACGATGGATGACGTCGAACATCTGATCGTCGAGCGGATCGAGGCGCACAAGCAGGACTCCCATACGGTTTATCTGGATCACCTGCACACCTACGACGAACGGGTTACCGCACTTAGCTTCGAAGAGCGCTTCGCGATTATCCAGCAGGCTGCACCCGAAGCCGTAGGCGACTTCGAGGCAGAAGCGACAATGGGGCGGGACGAGTTGTTTACCTTTCGTCGCCGCCTGAACGAATCTGAAATGGAACGAGAGGCGTTCCGGAAACGCCATGGCCTCCAGCGCCCGGCTCGGCTGGCCAGCCCCGGCAAGATCATCTTGAAAATCGGCTTGCTCGCGATCCTCTTCGTCATCGAGGTCGTGGTCAATGCCGGCTTTCTCGCGAAGGCCAATGCCGCCGGTTACATTGGCGCCGCGATACAGGCGGCCACTTTCGCGGCCCTGAACATTCTCGCCAGCTTTCTGTGGGGCCTGGTGCTGATCCGGCTGATCTTCCATCGGAACTACTTGCTCAAGATCGTCGGCGCCATATTTTTCGTCGCTTATCTAGCCTTTGCCGGCGCGCTAAACTTGACGCTCGCTCACTTGCGGGAGATGCCGCCCACGCTTGATGCCGAGGTCGGGCAGGACGTCTTGCACCGTCTTCTTACCGCGCCCTTCGACCTCACGGACGTCAATTCCTTGGTGTTCATCAGCATCGGTTTGGTCTTTTCGCTCGTGGCCATGGCCGATGGCCTCACATTCTTCGACCCTTACATCGGCTACGCTGGGCTTGAACGGCGGTGGATCGATGCCATCCAGCAGTTTACGGACCTGAAGGCAGAGCTGATCGACCGGCTGAGGGATATTCGCGAAGATTCGACGGAAGTGATGAACGCGGCTGCGCGGGATCTGTCTGTCCGTCGCAGCGAGTACGATTCAATTCTCCAATCTCGGGGCCGTCTCAGCCAACGCTTCAACCAACATCAAAACCAGATCGAGCAAGCCGGCCGGGCACTACTTGGCATTTATCGCGAAGCCAACCGCAAGGCGCGATCGACATCCGCGCCCACCTACTTCGATAAGCCTTTCACAACCGAGCGCATCATTTATGCTGGCGGCGAGCCGGACGCGACCGCGCGGGAACGCCTCCGCCAGATGATCGAAGAGACCCAAGAATTACTTAAGGAGCAGATCAAGGCGATCAACGAAGCGTTTGAGCGGGCCATGCGGTCCTACCGCGAGATCGATCAGATGCTCCCGGAGGACAAACGTGGCTAGACCTCGTCCCAGGCGGCGCAGTGCACCTGGCATTGGCTGGGCGGGTGTGATCGGAATCGCTCTCTTCGTGCTCGCGATTTCCTGTGGCGGCGCACTCGCTTATTTCTACTTGTTCGCAGAGCGGCGGCCGGTTCTGGATACACAAAGCCTTTGTCCGGTGACCGGCCCAAAAGGAATTACAGTTGTGCTCGTCGACACCTCAGATGATCTGCCCGAGACCACGCGCCACGAAGTGCTCGGCTTACTTAATGAAATTGTCACCACGCTGCCTTCCTTTTATAGACTCGATATCCGTGTCCTCGATTTCGCCGGCCTGCGCAGCCGTTCAATATTCTCCAGGTGTAACCCTGGCGATGGAGCGGGGCTAAGTGAATGGACCGACAACCCGCGCCTAGCTCGGTTGCGCTGGATCGAAAGCTTCCGCAAGCCCGCGACGGAGGCAATCAAGAACAGCGTTGGTCCCGCTAGGGCCAATGCCTCGCCAATCATGGGAGCGATCCAGGACATCGCCCTTGATGAGTTTTCTGGGAACGCGGCGCAGGACGCGAAGAAGACCCTTTACGTCATCTCGGACATGATCGAGTCTACCAAAGAGTATAGCCAGTATCCTCGCGCGGGAGATTTGTCCTACCTTCGCTACAAGCAGTCGCCCAGCTATATAAAATACCAAACCGATCTACATGGAGCGACGATTTTTGTTCATCTTGTGAACAGGCAGGCGAACGGAAAGCCCGTCATTGACGATGGCCAACTCATGAAGTTCTGGGCCGAATGGTTCTCAGACAACCGCGGCCGAGTCGGCATCATCAAACGGCTGCAGGGAGCATAGCCGCATGGATACCAATGTTAAGACCGGAGCGCTCCCGCCAGGCTTAGTGAACGGTCTGTTGTTCTTCGGTGTTGTCCTTTCCGGGAGCGGCTACATCACCTTCGCGAAGCTCCACGATCTCAGCGCCGCACAGGTTACAGCCGTCCCGGTGCTGATCATGGTCGGCTACGCGGTTGTGCTTGGCATGGCTCGTCTGTTTCGCCTGCGTGACGATCAATCCGGCGACAATCTCTACTACATGGGATTTCTGTTTACGCTTACCAGCCTTGCCGTTTCGCTATACCAGTTTTCGTCCGAGGGAGCGGCCGAGCAAATCGTCAAGAATTTCGGCATTGCTATCGCATCGACCATTGCCGGCATCGCGCTTCGGATCTTTTTCAACCAAATGCGCCGTGACCCGGTCGAAGTAGAGGCGACTGCCCGGATGGAGCTGGCTCAGGCGTCCCGGAAGGTGAAACGGGAGCTGGAGAGCACCGTTCTCGAATTTGGCTATTTCAGGAGAATGGCTCAACAATCGATCAGCGATGCGCTTGACGAACTAAAGGAGACCCTGGGCGAAGCCCGCAAGGAATTGGCTAGCGAAATAAGGGATTTTGCGGTGACAGCCCGGCAACCTCTTGAAGAAGCGTCAAAACGGTCTGGCGAGGCGCTCAACACGATGAACGATCAGGTCGTGGAAACACTGGAAGCGGTGTCGAAGCAGTTGACTAATGAGGGAGATCGGCTCTCAAAGAGCACGGCCAGCATCGTGAAGGCCATCGATGCCGTCGTGAACAAGCTGGCTTCCCTGCAGACGCCCGAGCATATCATCGAGATTAAGCTCGCGCCTATGGTTCAAGGCCTCACGCGGGCGGTGAATTCATTTAGCAAAAGTGCTGAGATTCAGGCGAATGCCATCGACGAGAAGCTTGCGCAAACGCAAGCCATAGCCGCGGCGCTGAACAACCTGATGCAAGAGATCAGGGCAGAGAATGCGCAGCGATACGCGATAGGGCCCTGGGATCACAACACAAGGTAGGAGGCCGTGTCTGCAATGAATGGTCAGATCGTCAGGCAAGGTTCCTCCTATCGGCAGGGCCTGGTCCTCGGGCTCACGATGGCCGAGATCATGCTGCTCTTGGTATTTTGCCTGCTCATCGCCATGGCCGCTTTCCTCCGAAAAGAGCAGGAAAAGCGTGCCGAGTCCGAACATAGGGTCGAACAGCTGCTGGCTGACAACCAGCGCAACCAGAATATGGTCACTGCGCTCAAGAGCGAGACCCTCGTTGAGAAACTAAAGATCCTTGCACGAAGTAGCGACCCACAAGTCATCGAACAGTACTGGCGCGAGCTTGTTGAGGGTCGCGCGACTGCGGATGAGCTGGAGAAATCCGGATTGTCGCTCAAGGAGCTTCGCGACCGGATCGCTGAAATCAACACAATGAGGGCCAACGATATCGACGTCGAGAAGGCGGTGAGGGACGCGAATGCAATGGCCACAATCAATAAAGCGGTGACCAGGCCGGGGGGGCCACCTCCGTCCACTCAGATGATCCTCGATGCCATCAATCGCGGAGCGGCAGGCGCAGGCCCATCCGGTCACCAATGGCCACCGATCATCAGTCTGAGCGAGGCCGGTGGGTATTTCTTCAAGAGCGGGAGCGCCGAGCTCACGCCAGAGTTTCGAGACAAGCTTCTCAACAAAGTATCGGACGTTCAAAAGTTGATTGATCAGTACGATGTCGACGTCATCGAAGTGGTTGGGCACACGGACGAGCAGCCACTCGGAGCGCACCAGTCCAATCTCGACTGGAATCTGGCTTCCGTCCTAAAGAATACCGCCAATATCGCAAGCCTCGTTCCTGCAGACAACGCCGGATTGGGATTGGCACGCGCGGTATCGGTTGTGAGTGCACTGAGGCAAAGTCCGCTTTCGAAGTACAAGCTGATACCCCTCTCCGGTGCGCAGTTGGTGAATACGGATGAGACACTCGCGATTCAGGGAATACCCGCAAACATCAAGGAGCGGCGCCGCATTGAAATTCGGCTTCGGAAGTCGGATGGACACGAAATCACTGCAAGCGTTGCTCCAGCCGTAGTACCGTCGCCCCCCAGGCGGCGACCAAACGCGCGGCCTCCACCGATGCCGCTGCTTCCAAAGCAACCTCCGCCTGTCCGCCTTGAGATGCCGACAAACTGACAACTTGCAAGGACGACTTCTGCCCTCCTCGTCGCGAACAGTGCAACAATGTCAGGGCGACCTTGACTTTTCGAACATTTCGTTCTATCTAGGTATGAAATGGATCGGGAATGCTCGATCGGCGCTGAGCCTCGGTGAACACCGGGGCTCTTTGCTTTTTAGGGGAAGATTTTAAGTCCGTAGCCTTCAATTTTTCCTTCCGCTGGTGCGGAGTTTGGCTTTTAAGACCTCGTATGCGCGATTTGGCTGGTCCGGCTTTATGACGTGCCGGCCTATGGGATGAGCAACTAAGTCCGCCAGTTGCAGTCCAGTTGAATTGTGCTTCTTATCCATGAAGCGGATGTCGAGGTTTGGCATCTTGCCTACGGCATTGTTGCCGTCGCAAATGCGCCGAAACTCTAATTCTAACTTGGCATCCTCGGCCTGCCTTCGGCATTCGACCTGCAGGTGGGTGAGCCGGTCTGCTTGCTTCTTGTCCATCAGATACCGCTGCAGCCGCTCCATGCAGAAGCCAAGCGCGATCTCATAAGGGTCTGCTGGCGCCGTATACTTGGCCAAGTGCTTCTGCTTATCGATCACAGCGGCGATCAGGGTGAAGTCGGCCGCGCCGATCACTCCATTGAGCTTGTTTAGAGATGAAACGCAACGGTCAGAATGAACCCGCGCGCCTGGCGTGAACTCCGGCAGCGAGCAGCATCGCCACTGCCATCGGATCAAGGACGGCAACAAGCGCAAGCGTGAGCAGCCGGACCGCTCGCTCAAAGTCCGTGGCGGGTATGCCGATCAGCTCGGCGAGATACCGTATCGGTCCGACCTCGGCCTCGGCACGTCTGCGTTGCGCGTCAATCTTGGCTTTTTCGATCTGTAGATTAGCGAGAGCCTGGGACTCACGTTGACGTTCCGCCGCGATGTCGGCACGCTCGCGACGCCTCTGGTCAGCAATCGTCATCGCTCCCACCGGCCGGCCAAGGCGCGTCGCCTCGTCGATGGTCGCGTCGATCTGGGCAACACGCCGGTCAATGTCGGTGATCACTCGGCTCTGCATCGCGAGGCGGGCCTCAACGTCTGCGGTTTTGTCGGCGAGGGTGAGATCTATGGATGCCATGTGGTCGAGGTGAGCGCGGGTGAGGAAGCCGAATACCCCAACGGCGTTCAGGCCCATCAACACGCCAATCATCAGGACGAGGGCGAACCTCAGGAGGAACGGCGCAGACGTCCAATGCTCAGTCAGCCAGGCCGCCGCCACAAGCTTTCCGGCCTCCAGCACGGCGCCCATGATGATGACAGGCCAAAAGGCTCCGGCAAATATCGCGGTCAGGCCGTCGATGGAAAAGGCAGCCGATACACAAGCCAGCGCCAGAGCCACAATCAAAGCGGCGAGCTCGACGCGTGTCGGGGAGCGGCGGGCTTCCTCCGCTCCGGACGTCCCTGTGACGCCGCCGGCGTCCGTAACGCCGGCGGTACCGGCTGTAACGGTCGGTGTTACGGTCGCCGTTACAATGATCGCTTCAACGTTACGGCTGATGAGGCCCGCGCGCTCCCAGGCTTTGAGGCGACGACTGGTCCGCATCCTATTCCAGCCCCATTGCCGTCCGAGCTCAGCGGCGCTGACCGTCACGTGTCCCTCGGGCGGGGAGCGCAGCCAGGCCAGCGCCTCCATGTCATCGAATGGATGGAGCGGAACGGACTCGGTCATGATCGGATGCTGCTCCTTGCGTCTCGGCCCCACGCGATCGGAGGCGCGCGAAAGGTCGGCTGCTTGAAAAAGACGCTGACCTCAGTGGCCGAAACGGGGAGCTACCAGCCCCGACCGGGACTGGGCATCCCTCCCGCTCGGCCCGTGGAGAGAATACGGAGGGGCCATGGCGCGTAGTGGTTCCGGATGGCGGGTGATTTTGCCCGCCGCTTGGCGAAAGCGGATCAAGCCTCGCGAGCCCTGCCCTGCGCATGTGTCCCGCAAGGATGGCATGTCCGAAGCCAGAGCGGAACGGCCGAATTGCGCGATGTCGCACGCTACAGCCCTGCGCTTAACGGCCACCATACGCGCTGTTGCTGCCGACCTGCCGCCGATCGACACTCCATCTGAGCCATCCATATCGACCATTTGCGTGCGGCTCTAACACCAGTTTTGCTCGATGCCGGACCGGTCCGTGTTGAATTGATACTGGCGGGCAGTCCGACATTCCATCTCGGATCTGCGGACGAATAGCATCGCCGATGCAGTTCGATCACCCTGGTTTCTGTCGATAGATCGCTAAGACCCTGCCCCCGGATGCCAATAGGCCGACCAGAGACGCAGCAAAAATGCCGCCTGAGACTCACTACTCGTGTAGCTACCGCACGGTGTCTAAGCGCAGTTCAGCCTGAGATTGGAGAGGAGCGAACGTAGGGCGGGTAAGCGTCCGGCCGCTGCACATGCATCAGGTCTTGACATGATCAGCCAGCTTCCAGCTCCACGGCAGCAACTCATCGAGGCGATTGGCAGGATGTCCGTCGATCATCCGCTGCAGGATGTCCCGCCGGTAGGCGTAGGGTTCGACGTCGTTCAGCTTGCAGGTCGTGATCAGCGAGCTGATGACCGCCCAACGATGTCCTCCACCGTCGCTGCCGGCGAACAGGTGGTTCTTGCGGCCGAGGGTGACAGGGCGGATTGCGCGTTCGACCGGATTGGTGTCGAGCTCGACGCGTCCATCGTTCAGGAAGCGTGTCAGACCGTGCCAGCGCGAGAGCGCATATCGGATTGCCTCGGCGAGCGTGCTGCGGCCGGAGACCAAGCGGAGCTGGGCATCGAGCCAGACGTTCAGCGCGTCGACGATTGGCTTGGCGAACGTCCTGCGTTCGGCTAGGCGATAAGCAGGCGATTGGTCGCGGATACGCGCCTCGATGGCATAGAGCTCGCCGATCCGGCGCAGGGCTTCTGTCGCCACAGGCGATGCAGTGGCTTCGGCCACATCGTAGAACTTGCGTCGCGAGTGGCTCCAACATGCCGCGAGCGTAATGCCCTCCTTGTCGGCCAGCTGCTCGAAGCCGGCGTATCCGTCGACATGCAGGATGCCCTTGAAGGCGGCAAGATGCGCGACTGGTCGCTCGGCCTTGCGGTCGGGTGCGAAGAGGTAGATGGCGGCCGGAGGTTCGGGTCCGGCCCACGGCCGTTGCTCGCGCGCGTACACCCAAAGCCGTCCCGTCTTGGTTCGTCCGCGGCCAGGATCGAGTACCGGGATCGGCGTGTCATCGGCAAAGAGATGGTTGGAGGCGAACACGTTCTTGCACAGCCGTTCGTGCAAGGCCTCAAGCCACCAGCATGCGCCGCCAACCCAGCCCGCGAGCGTCGAGCGGCAGAGATCGACGCCATCACGGTCGAAGATCTGCGACTGCCGATGGAGCGGAAGATGATCGCAGTATTTGCTGATCAACACGTGCGCGAGCAGCACTGGCGTCGCCAGACCGCCAGCGATCAATCGCTCTGGCGCGCCGGCTTGCACCACCTTGTTGCAGACGCGGCACGCGTATTTTGGACGGGTCGTACGCAGGACGCGAAGCTGCGCCGGGACCCAATCGAGCATCTCGCTGACGCTCTCACCAATCAGATGGAGATCGCCGCCACAGCAGCTGCAGACCCGATCTTGCACGTCGAGCAGAACGTCTTCGCGTGGCAGATGATCGGGCAGCGGACGGCGTCGCGGCGAAGAGTTGGCTTCCGGTGTGATCTTCGGTTTCGCTTCCTCGACGCGCTCGATGTCGCTGTCGAGATCCTCCAGACCGAGTGCAAGCTGGTCGGGATCGATGCGTTCGGAGCTGCGGCCGAACTGCATTCGCTGCAGCTGTTTGATGATGGACTTGAGACGCTCGATCTCGGTGTCGCGATGGTCGATCGCAGCAGCAATGTCGCGCACCAGGCGCTGCAGAAGCGCAGGATCGGAGGGGAGATTGGTGAGATCGAGCTGCATGTCCGATGGTACTCGAACACGCTGATTCGTAGAAGAATCGCAACTCAGTTCAGCACTACATTTTGCAGATCATCCTGCAATCGCAAGCTTCCATACGCGTTCTGGCGCACGCCAGTCGATGCCTTCAATCAGCATCGCGAGCTGCGCCGGTGTCAGTGCGATCGATCCATCATAGCCCGCCATCACTGGCCACACGAAGCCGATGCGTTTCGTGAACAGACAAAGCCCGTTTCCGTCCCAGAACAGAACCTTCAGGATCGATGCTTTCTTGCCGCGGAAGGCAAACAGATGGCCGGAGAACGGATCCTTCTTGAGCGTGTCCTGGACCAGCATTGCAAGCCCGCCCATGCCCTTGCGCATGTCGGTGTAACCGAGCGCCAGGTGCACCTTCACGCCTGCAGGAATGAACATCATTGTGCAGCCTCTTTGCTCTCGATCTTCGCTCGCACGGCATCCGGATCGCTGCCGGCGGGAGCGAAGACACGCCGTCCATCGGCGAGGTCGACGGCCATCATGCCCTCCGGTGGATGCACGAGATCGCGCAGGGCGCGCGCGGCGGGCATGTCGTCGGGCAGCAGGACGCGGGCGAGCTTGGAGCGCTTCTTTTGCGCAATGCCGAACTGCGCGCGCCAGCGGAACAGCAGCCCGGTGACGATCCCATGCTTGCGCGCGACGGCAGAGACCTTGGCGCCCGGCAGCTCAGTCTCCCTGGCGATCGCGAGCTTCTCCTCGTCGCTGAAGAAGCGCCGGGCGGTGCCTTGGGCGCCCCTGGATCGCCGATTTCGGCGGCTGTCAAGCGGCGTTCGGGCTGTGAGTTCCTAGCACTAGTGCTAACGGCTGGACGGGCGGAGGATGAAGATGGGCGCGCCAGTCGATCGTGACCTCGCCCGTGGCCAGTCGGTCGCGCCATTTGCGCAGCGAATGCGGCGACAACTGCATCGCCGCAGCGTAGGCGCGGAGCTCCATTCCGCTCCAGTTCAGCGCCTCGACATGCATCGCCCAGAACGCCTGAGACGCCCGATTGCGCACATCCGAGGTGATCGTGAACTTGCGCTGCTTCTGCTTTCGGAGCGCCTTTTCTCGCTCGTCCCGGGCGCGCTCGCGGCGCAATTCCGTCTGATATTTCTCGAGCTTAAGCGCAGTCTCGTCGCCGGCCAGCCGCTTCAGCCAACGCCGCAACGTGTTCTCAGTCAGACGTTGTTGCTGGCAGTATTTGCGGATTCCGAGACCGCTGCGACGCCACGCTTCGATGTGCAGCGACCACCATTCGCGGCGCGCTCTGTTCTCGAAATGTTTGGATCCCACCGGAGATTCTCCACAGCAGCAGAGAACTCGAAATGGAACGACAACACACTAGAGGGAAGGCGTGCAGAGACCGGACGGTTACTAGGGCGGGATCGACTGGCGGCGTAATCGGGCGAGCGCAAAACGAGACAGTGTTGGCGGCAAAGGCGCAGCATTACGGTGAATCAACATTGATTCGCCGAAGAGGACGTCCGCCGATGAAACTCTCAGCAGCACTCGACACATCCAGCACCAAGACCGCAATCTGCGTCGTGAACAGCCGTGACGGCGCCGTCGTGTTTGAAGCCAGCGTGGCGACGGATCCTGCGATTATCTTCGAAGCGTTGGCACCATACCTGCCACGGCTCGACAAGGTCGGCCATGAAGCGGGAAGTGTAGCACCGTGGTTGCACCGTGAGCTGGTGTCTCTTGGCCTGCCCATGGTCCTATTGGAAACGCGGCAGGCCGCGGCTGCGTTGGAAGCCCAGCGCAACAAGACCGACAAAAATGACGCGCGAGGATTGGCGCACCTGGTGCGTGCGGGCTGGTATCGACCGGTTCATGTCAAGAGTCAGGAGAGCCACAAAATACGGCTTCTGCTGGGACACCGGCGGACGCTGAAACGCAAATTGCTCGACATAGAGAACGAGATCAGACAGTCCCTGAAGGTTTTCGGATTGATGGTCGGACCGCGGGTCCAGCGCGCGACATTTGTAGCGCGAGTGCACCAGTTGGTGGCTTGCGACCGGCTTATCGCCGGCGTAACGGACTGCATGTTGAGAGCGTGGGAAGTGCTGTGGGCTGAGTACAAGAAGCTGCATGATCTGCTGGTGCAGATGGTCGGCCGGGACGAGCTCTGCCGACGCTTTTGCGCCATTCCCGGCGTCGGTCCGGTGACGGCACTGACCTTCAAGGCGGCTATCGATGATCCGTACAGGTTCAGCAAGTCGAAGACCGTCGGCGCGCATTTTGGACTGACATCCCGGCGTATCCAGACGGGCACATCCATCGACATCGAAGGGCACATTTCGAAGTGCGGCGACGGGGAGGTGCGTACCGTGCTCTACGAGGCGGCAAGCGCGATGCTGGTGCGTTCCAAGCAATGGTGCGGCATCAAGGCCTGGGGTATCCGGATCGCAGCTAAGCGAGGCCACAAGCGCGCGGTGGTGGCCGTTGCGCGCAAGCTGGCAGTGGTCATGCATCGCATGTGGATCGACGGATCTGCGTTCCAGTTCGCAGCCGAAGATGCAAGCGCCGCTGAACCGAATCTTAGCAACCCGACGGCGCTCGCCGCCGCAATGTGAGAGCTCTGGCGAGCGCCGTCTGGCAGACAGCTCGACGACAGAAGAATGGCTGAGTTTCCGCTGATCGGCGGAAAGGCATTTGGTGGATCGAAGCGGATGTGGAGAGCACGCTATCTTGCCGGCGACGACAGCCCGATCGAGGCTGCGAGCGCGCGTGAGTGCCTGTGTTGCCCCGCGATCCTGACGACGACATGTGCGCCCGCATGGCGAGCGGGGCAGAGCACGGACTCCTGCATGGACCACCAGATGTTGTCACCGCAAGATCACGACGAAAGCCGGACCATTGTCATGTTGTCGACCGCTCGGGTGTAGCCGTATGGTATGAAGCAGAGGAGACGATCATGTCGAAGAAGAAGGCGGAGAGACGCCCGATTACTCCGGCAAGATAAAAGCGCCTCTCCGCGGCGAAGAATCGGCGGTCGTATGTCTTTGCGTTCACTCAGAGCAGCATGGCACCAAAGCAGACCTCGTAGAGTTGCTCCAAGATGAAAGGCGAGGACAATCAACGTCCCGAACGGCACCATTCGCAGCCTGGCGAACTGGTTCGCAGATTGGGACAGTCCTAGCCATGAGTGCTCGGAAGGCCGCTGCCGGACCAACGGAGCTGCGTCCAGGCTCGCGCTGCGCGCGGCCCTCGGAGCCGGCTCACGGCCTTAACTGGGCTTCTGTGGCCCGGCTCTTGGCCTCCATGCGCCTATTGATTCTTTGGAGCACAGGCGCTCGACTGACGAAGAGGCGGAGCCCCTTGGACTCAGCTTTCTTGTTGATGACCGGAAATGATCCGAGGCACCGAACGCAACGCGAGTGCCCCATTGCGAACCGTCGCCATCATGCGACCGACGTCCGCAATCAGCCGATTCCGTTGAAAAAGTCGGCAGTTGCGACGCAGAGAGATCGATGATTCAGTCCGTCTAGTTGGCAGGACTAAAGGTCATGATGGGGCATCGGCAAGTCGAACAGGCTGCGTTGTTCTATGAGTTCTCCCTAGAAAAGCACGTTCCAGCCGACCACCTCCTGCGGTCGATCGATAGGTTCGTCGACCTCGAGGACCTGCGACGGGAGTTGGCACCGTTCTACAGCAACATCGGGCGGCCCTCGATCGATCCGGAGCTGATGATCAGGATGCTCCTGATCGGCTACTGCTTCGGCATCCGATCGGAACGGCGCCTCTGTGACGAAGTCCACCTCAATCTGGCATACCGCTGGTTTTGCCGGCTGGGTCTGGACGGAGCTGTCCCCGATCACTCGACGTTCTCGAAGAACAGGCACGGCCGCTTCCGTGAGAGCGATCTCTTCCGCCGCGTGTTCGAGACCGTCTTGCGGCGCTGTATCCGGGAGCGCCTGGTTGGCGGTGAAGGGTTCGCGGTCGACGCGAGCCTGATCAAGGCGGATGCCAATCGGCAGAAGGGAATCGAAGGCGATAAGGGGCTTCCGCCGGAGGCCACGGGCCGAGCGATCGACGAGTACCTTGCTGCTCTTGATGATGCCGCGTTCGGTGCCGCGACGGAGGTCACGCCCAAGTTTGTATCGCCCTCCGATCCGGCGGCGCGCTGGACGGGAGCGCATGGCGGCCAAGCCTTCTTCGCCTACTCGACGAACTATCTGGTCGACGTCGAGAACGCGATCATCGTCGATGTCGAGGCGACCACGGCGATCCGCCAGGCAGAAGTGTTGGCCGCCAAGCGCATGATCGAGCGTTCACTCGAAAGGTTCGATCTTTATCCAAGCCGGCTTCTCGGCGACAGCGCCTATGGCTCCGCTGAGATGCTCGGGTG
Organism: Bradyrhizobium sp. SZCCHNS3002; assembly: GCF_032377435.1. Lineage (NCBI taxonomy): Bacteria > Pseudomonadati > Pseudomonadota > Alphaproteobacteria > Hyphomicrobiales > Nitrobacteraceae > Bradyrhizobium > Bradyrhizobium sp. SZCCHNS3002. The sequence goes on along the minus strand of NZ_JAUHHY010000008.1, from coordinate 193,903 downwards.
GTTGGTCTACGAGCACGGGATCGAGCCGCACGTGACCGTCTTCGACAAGTCGGCCCGCACTGACGGGACCTTCTCGCGTGAGGCCTTCACTTACGACCATGCTGGGGACGTCTATCGCTGCCCCGGTGGCAAAACCCTCACCACCACAGGAACGCTGGTGAACGACGACAAGACGATCCTCTACCGCGCGAGCAAGCACGACTGTCAAGCATGCTCTCTGAAAAGCAGGTGTAGCCCGAACACCCCGGCCCGGAAAGTGCCACGCTCGATCTATGAGGGCGCTCGCGACATGGCACGCGAGATCGCAAGCTCATGGGAGGGCCGCACTTCACGGCGGCTCCGCAAGAAGATCGAGATGCTGTTCGCGCATCTCAAGCGCATTCTCAAGCTCGATCGGCTACGACTAAGAGGGCCGAACGGCGCGCGTGACGAGTTCACCCTTGCTGCAGCCGCTCAGAATCTTCGTAAAATGGCCAAGCTGATCCCGATGCCCGCGTGACTCCCCCACCAAGCCAACGCGTCCTCGGAACAGCCGGCGTTCACGACGAAACTACTGCCGAGTTTTTCAACGGAATCGGTCACTAGCGGCCCATGGCGAGATCGAAACCTAGAAGAGTGTCCAGATCTAGGTTTGTACTTTCGCATCCAGTACACTTCGACCGATGCGCGGCTCTGTCCTTGCCAATAGCCGTTGAATATTCGCACGATGACGAACGATCACATAGATCGCGCCTGCGATCACCAGCAGCCGATGGGGCAACGGTTGCGTGAGAACGCAGACGAGACCGATGGCCGTCAACGCCGCAAGGATCGACCCGAGGGAAACGATCCGCACCGTCGCAAGCACAATGCCAAAGACCAACGCAGCCCCCAATCCGACCGGCCACGACATGGCCAGCAACACACCTAGCCCCGTCGCAGCCGACTTGCCGCCGGTGAAGTTCAACCAGATCGAGCGGCTGTGCCCCAACAGGACCGCAATTCCGGCTAGGCAAACGACCCATGGCAGCCAACTTTGCAGATCAATGGGGGAGAGCGGCGTTGCAGATAACTGCGCTGAGAGCCATGGACAGAACGAGCGGGCAACGATGATCGCAGCCGAGCCTTTCAGCACGTCGGCAACCAGCACCACCAAGGCAGGCCATTTACCAAGGGTCCACAAAACATTCGTCGCGCCGGTCGATCTTGAGCCATGCTCTCGGAGATCGATACCCTTGAGGAGCTTTCCCGCCAGATAGCCCGTCGGTATAGAACCCAATAGATATGCGATCATCCATCCAATCACGCTCGCTGTCCAGAAAGCCATGGGTTCTACTTCCAGTTTCACGCAACCGGTGTTTTATCGCCGATCTGATTTGACCGCTATGGGTCATGTGCTGCCTTCCCGAACGAGCTAGCGTCACGGCCGGTGTACCTCAGATAGTTGCCGACTTGATGCAGCGCCGCAAGTCGGCAGCCTCCGGGGCCATTCAGGGTACGGTCGGGCGGCCCCGCCACGTCCGTTCTTCGCCCATATCGGACCTTCTCGGTCGGGTGCATCGACGGCAGCTTACGGCCCGGCCCCTCACAACAAGACGCGTCGGACCGAGTGTCACTATCGGATGCATAGCGGACGTCAGCAGCGCCGGCCTAATGGACGCCTATTCACCGCCGTTCATCGTCCCTCGCACTACCCATGATTCATCCAGGTTCTATGTCTGACCGGGATCATAAATGCTCGATCGGGCCCATTGTGATCTGGAGTGACAGCATGGGAGATCGAAAGTATCTGACTGCGGAGGAAGTCTCGGAACGCTATCGCGGAGCAGTGAGCGTAGGGACGCTGCGGAATTGGCGAGCGATGCGTGTCGGGCCGGAGTTCGTCAAAATCGGCAAAGCGGTCCTCTATCCGATTGATCAACTCGACGCCTGGGACAAGCGAAACATGGTGGCGTGTCGTGCGTCTAGACGACTGATCGTGACCGAGTCTGATCAAGGATGATGATCACGTTTCGTCACGCGCTACCGTCCCCACTCCCCGTCCCCACCAGGTCGGCGATTCTCGAGAATCGATACCACATCAATTAGATAGCCGCGTCGCCACGCTCATGCACAACAACCCCTCCGGCGACCCCCGCCGTCGCAAACGGATGTGCAGACGAACGAACAAGGCGTTCGTCCACATCGCCAGCCACTCGGCATTTCCGTGACACCATAACGAGAGCAGCATCCCGACAAAGCTTCAATGCAGGACCGACGGTTTCGGCGAGCGCCGGCGGCAATTTCGTGAGAACGAAAGCGAAAGAATAGTAGAACATGCGTGCACAGGATTTGCACACGCCCTTCACCTAACTATTTGATTTCAAAAAGCTCTCTGTCCAATCCATCATGGGGGCGACGGAGAAACGCCAAGCGTTTGATTTTGCAATTTTATTTGAGATATCAGTCATTCAGAAGTCGCGCCGGAAGCATCCCATCAGCGTCCATTTACGCCGATTTCCGCTGATTTCGACCCATTTTTGGTCTCCCGGTAAAACAATGTTGTACCGGAGATCGATCAGGCAGCCGTCGATTGGTGCCGCTGCGGGAGATCCATTGCCGCCCAGCAGAGCGTGGATCTCGCCGGAACGAATCCGCAGGTTGGCGCCGCGCAGGACGTGGGTGCACCGAAGCTCTTTTCGATGTCCTGGGCCTCGAGCTCGCGACTGGCATCTCGGTCCTCACGTTTTCAGCCGACCCGGGGGGTCAGAGAAGGCCGATCGACAGCCACGGCACGAAGGCAACCAGCAGCAGGCCGAGCGCGAGCGCGCCGAGATAGGGCCAGATGCGGGTCAGTCCGGCGTTGGGATGGATCTGTCCGATCGAGCACGCCGCGTAGTACCCAAGGCCGAAGGGCGGCGCGAACAGGCCGATGCCCATCGCGAGGATGATCACCATCGCGTAGTGCACCTCGTTCACGCCGAGCAGCTTGGCCGCCGGAAACAGCAGCGGGCCGAACAGCACCATGGCCGGCAGGCCTTCGAGGATGCTGCCGAGCAGGATGAACACGGCGATCGAGATCAGCAGGAAGCCGTATTTGCCACCGGGCACCGAAACCATCATCGCCGCGAGCGCATGCGAGAAGTTCGACTGCGTCAGCGCCCAGGCCATCGCGGTGGCCGCACCGATGATGAACAGGATCGCCCCCGACAAAGCGGCAGTATGCACCAGCGCCGGATAGAGCCTGCGCCAGTCGAAGCGGCGATATACGAGCAGTCCGACCAGGATCGTGTAGGCGATGCCGATGGTCGAGACTTCGGTCGCGGTGGCGACGCCCTCGGTGACCGCGGTGCGGATCAGCACCGGCAGCAGCAGTGCCGGCAGCGCCGTGATGAGCGCCGAGCGAATGGTGGCCCAGGTCGGCCGCGGTCGGATCACGCCCTCCGGCTCGACCATGCGGCGCTTGGCGACCACCGCCAGCGCGGCGGCCAGCACCAGGCCGGGCAGGATGCCGCCGGTGAACAAGGCCGAAATCGAGACGCCGGCGACGGAGCCGATAATGATCAGCACGATCGAGGGCGGAATGGTCTCGGCCATCGCGCCCGAGGCTGCGAGCAGCGACACCAGCTCGCCGTCATGAATGCCGCGGCGCTTCATGTCCGGAAACAGCACCGGCGCGACCGCCGCCATGTCGGCCGTCTTGGCGCCGGAAATGCCCGAGACCAGCAGGATCGCGCCGAGCAGCACGTAGGACAGGCCGCCTCTGACATGGCCAACCAGCGACACCAGGAAGCCGACCATCGCTGCCGCCATGCCGGTCATGACGATGAGATGGCCGAGCAGAATGAACAAGGGAATCGCGAGCAAAACGAGGGATGAGACGCCCTCGTCAATGCGGCTGGTGACGACTTCGAGCGGCGCCGAGGTGACCGTGAGGAGATAAGCCACCGTGGCGAGCCCGAAGCAGAATGCGATCGGGACGCCGGCGAGCACGGCCGCGCCGAGCAGGATCGCGAAGAAGACGATCAGATTCCAGTTGCCGAGCGCCTTGAGCGCCGGCGCCGCGCCCCACAACACGAGCGCCGTGGCCGCCAGGATCACCAGCGTGATCGCGATGTCGCGCGAGCCGTGGCGCGCCATGCGCAGCAGGGCGGTGGCCAGCATGAGGCCGATGCCGACCGGCACCGCGCCGGCCCGCACGCTGTCGGGCAGGCCGAGCGCCGGCGTCTCCGCGAACGCCTGTCCGCTCGCATAGTCGATCGCAGGATGCAGCAGGATCGCCAGGAACAGCGCCGGCGCCATCAGCGCCGCGCTCTCCAGCACCGCGCGGGTGCGCGGTGCGACGCGGTCGATCAGCGCGGTCATCCGCATGTGCTCGCCGCGGCTGAGCGCGAGCACGGCGCCCAGCATCGCGAGCCAGAGAAAGGTGATCGACGCGAGCTCGTCAGCCCAGGTCAGCGGCCGGTTGAAGGCGAAGCGCGCCGTCACACCGGTGAAGAGGATTCCGACTTCCGCGACCAGCGCGACGATCGCGGGAATCTCGATCAGCTTCGTCAGCGCCCGCTCGAGGCTTTCGACGACGCCGTGCTTCGTGGAGGCTGCCAGAGACGCGTCGACCGAGTTCATCCGAGCTCTCCCACATTCGACTGCAGGATCTTCCAGGCCTCCTCGCCGAACTTGCCGCGCCAGTCCTTGTAGAAGCTGCTCTTGCCGAGCGCGCCACGGAATGCCTCCTTGTCGACATCCACGAAGGTGAAGCCCTTGGCGGCGAGATCGGCGCGCAGGCTCTGGCTGAGCGCGGCAATGTCGGATCGCTCGTCATCCGCCGACTTGTTGAATTCCTTCGTGACCAGCGTCTGCAGGTCGGACGGCAGTTTGCCGAAGGCAGCGCGGTTGCCAAGAATCCAGTAGGCATCCCAGACGTGGCTGGTCAGCGAGCAGTATTTCTGGACCTCGTAGAGCTTGGCGGTGGCGATGATCGGCAGCGGGTTCTCCTGGCCCTCGACCACCTTGGTCTGCAGCGACGTATAGACCTCATTGAAGTTGATCGGTGTCGGACCGGCACCGAGCGCCTGGAACAGGCTGGTCAGGATCGGCGCCGCCGGCACGCGGATCTTGAAGCTCTTGAGATCGTCCGGCGTCTTGATCTCGCGGGTCGAGGACGTGACCTGGCGAAATCCGTTGTCCCAGGGCTTGGAGAGCGCGATGACGCCGGTCTTCTCGATGTCCTTGCGGATGTGATCACCAAGGCTGCCGTCCATCGCCTTCCAGACCTGGTCGTAGGACGTGAAGGCGAAGCCGGTGTTGACGATGCCGGCGAGCGGCACGCGGGTGGCAAGCACGGAGCTCGCGATGTTGATCGCATCGACGGCGCCGACGCGGACCTGCGAGATCAGATCGGTGTCGGAGCCGAGCTGGTTCGCTGGATACAGATTGATCTCGAGCCGGCCGCCGCTCGCCCCCTTGATGCGATCGGCCGCCTGCTGCGCCCGCTTGTTGACCGGATGCGACGGATCCTGTCCGGTCGCGAGCTTCATCGTGAACTCCGCTGCCTTGGCGAATCGCCCGGTGAACGGCAGCACCGCAGCCCCCACCATTGCTCCTGCCATGAATCGCCGACGCGTCGTTGCCTTGCGCATTCCCGTCCCTCCAGTATGAAATTGTTGTTATGGTCCGGCGCGTCCGCGCGCCGGCGGGTCATGTCAGCGGCTGGTCCGCTATTTGAGCCAGCCCTTGACCTGCTTGACGACTTCCGACAACGAGATGCCGTAGCGATCGTGCAAGGTCGGCAGCGCGCCGGCGTCGAGGAATTCGTCGGGCAAGCCGATCTGCCGGAACGGTACGTGCACGCCTGCGCGCATCAGCACCCCGGCGACCGCCTCCCCCAGTCCGCCGATCACCGTATGGTTCTCGGCGACGACGACGAGACGGCCGGAGCGGCCGGATTCGCGCACGATGGTCTCGGCATCGAGCGGCTTGATCGTCGGCACGTGCAGCACGCCGACGTCGACGCGATCATCGGACAGCGCCTTGGCGGCCTCGAGCGCGCGCATCGTCATCAGCCCGGACGAGATCATCAGCACGTCCCGGCCGTCGCGCAGCAGCTTGGCCTTGCCGAGCTCGAATGTGTAGTCGTACTCGTCGAGCACCAGCGGCACCTGACCGCGCAGCAGCCGCATGTAGACCGGGCCTTGATGGGCGGCCATCGCCGGCACGACCTGCTCGATCTCATGCGCATCGCAGGGGTCGATCACCGTCATGTTCGGCATCGCGCGCATCAGCGCGAGATCCTCGGCCGCCTGGTGGCTCGGGCCGTAGCCGGAGGTCAGGCCGGGCAGCGCGCAGGCGATCTTCACGTTGCGATCTTCCTCGGCGATGGTCTGGTGGATGAAGTCGTAGGCGCGGCGCGAGGCAAACACGGCATAGGTCGTGGTGAACGGCATGAAGCCTTCGGCCGCCATGCCGGATGCGGCGCCGAATAGCAGCTGCTCGGCCATGCCCATCTGGTAGGTGCGCTCGGGGAATTCCTTCGCGAAGATGTGCAGGTCGGTATACTTGCCGAGATCGGCGGTCATGCCGACCACCTCCGGCCGACTGCGCGCCAGCGCGACCAGCGCGTGGCCGAACGGCGCCGGCCTGGTGCGCTGGCCCTCGGAAGCGATCGAGGCGATCATCGCCGAGGTCGTCAGGCGCGGCTTGCTCAGATCCGGTGCGGGTCTCGTCGATTTCATCACGGCCTCCCGGCGTCGAGTGCGGCAATCGCGAGCTGCCACTCGTGCGGCTCGACGCGAATGAAGTGGTTCTTCTCGCGCTGTTCGAGGAAGGGCACGCCCTTGCCCATCAGCGTGTCCGCCACGATCATACGCGGCTTCGGCGCCGCGTGGGTCTTGGCGGCATCGAAGGCGGCGACCACGGCGTCGAGGTCGTTGCCGTCGACGCGCTGCACGAACCAGCCGAACGCTTCCAGCCGATCCACCAAAGGCTCGAAGCCCATGACCTGGGTCGAAGGGCCATCGGCCTGCTGATTGTTGACGTCGACGATGCCGATGAGGTTGTCGAGCTTGTGGTGGCTGGCGGACGAGATCGCTTCCCACACCGAGCCCTCGTCGAGCTCGCCGTCGGAGAACAGCGTGTAGACGCGAGAGCTCGACGTCTTGCGCTTCAGTCCGAGGCCCATGCCGACGGCGATGCTGAGGCCGAGGCCGAGCGAGCCGCCCGACATCTCCATGCCCGGCGTGTAGGACGCCATGCCGGACATCGGCAACCGGCTGTCGTCGCTGCCATAGGTTTCCAGCTCGGCCTCGGGAACGATGCCGGCCTCGATCAGCGCGGCGTACAGGGCGATCGCATAGTGTCCGTTCGACAGCAGGAAACGGTCGCGCTCCTCCCAGTTGGGATCCTCGGGCCGGTAGCGCATGGCGTGGAAGTAGGCGACTGCCAGCACGTCGGAGATGTCGAGAGCCTGGGCGATGTAGCCCTGCCCTTGCACCTCGCCCATGCGAAGCGCGTTGCGCCGGATGTTGTAGGCGCGCTGCGCCAATGTCGGCGCGTTGGCGAGCCGGCTGGTTGCGGTGTCCATCTCTTGAGACCTTGGTTAGTGGATCAGCATGCCGCCATTGACGTCGATGACCGCGCCCGTGACATAGGCGGAGAGGTCCGACGCCAGAAAGGTGTAGATGCCGGCGACGTCGTCGGCGGTGCCGAGCCGGTTGAGCGGAATGCCCTCGAGGATCTTGGCCTTCATCTCGTCGGTCAGCTTGCCGGCCGTGATGTCGGTGCCGATCAAGCCCGGCGTGACGCAGTTGACGCGAATGCCGTCGATGCCGAATTCGCGCGCCATCGCCTTGGCGAGACCGAGAACGCCGGCCTTGGCCGCGGAATAATGCGGCCCGCCGAAGATGCCGCCGCCGCGCTGCGCCGAAACCGACGACATGCAGGCGATAGAGCCCTGCTTGCGCGCGCGCATGTGGGGGATCACCGCTTGCGACAGGAACAGCACGCCCTTGAGATTGACGTCCTGGATGCGATCCCAGTCGTTGGGCGTGATGTCGAGCAGCTTGACCGGCTGGGTGATGCCGGCGTTGTTGATGAGGATGTCGATGACGCCGAATGTGGCGATGACTTGCGCGACGGCGTCGTTGCAGGAGTTGTTGTCGGCGACGTTGCAGCCGATCCCGAGATGCTGGTGGCCGAGCGTGGCCGCCGCGTCGGCGGCCGCCGCGGCATCGAGGTCGAGGATCGCGACGCGCGCCCCTTCGGCGGCGAACCGTCGCGCAGTGGCCAGCCCAATACCGCGCCTGGAAGCTGCGCCCGAGATGATCGCCGTCTTGCCGCTGAGCAGCATCCTTGGTCCTCCCAAAGTGTCGTTGTGTTGGGCTTGACCATGGCGGGCCGGACCGGCGGGGACAAACGCGCAGTTGTCACGGATAGATGAATCTGGTTCACTCATTCGATGCTGTCCAACGTCCCGATTTCGTCAATTAAAGCGTTTGAGGCCGCTGCACGGACTGGCTCGTTTCGCGATGCAGCGAATGAGCTTCACCTGACCCCGAGCGCAGTCAGCCACGCCATCCGCAAGCTGGAGACGACCCTGCGCACGGTGCTGTTCGAGCGCACCGCCCGCTCGGTGCGGCTGACACCTGCCGGCGAGAACCTGATGCGCCATGCCGGCGCCGCCTTCGACCAGTTGCGCCGCGGCCTGGAGGAGGTCGCCGCGCGCGGTCCCCAATTGGTCCGCGTCCATTCGGCGCCGAGCTTCGCTGCGCAGTGGCTGACGCCGCGATTGGCGCGATTTCTCGCCGCCCACCCCAAGCTCGAGGTGCGGCTTGCGGCGAACACCGACTATGCGCGATTCAAGAACGACGATTTCGACATCGATATCGTCTATGGCCAGCCGCATGCGGAAGGTGTCGAAATCGTTCCGCTGGCCGAGGAAACGGTGACGCCGCTCTGCTCGCCGGCACTGGCGGCCACGATCAAGCGGCCTGCCGACCTGCTGGAACGAACGCTGATCCGCTCCGATGTCAAGCAGATCCAGTGGCATCAATGGTTCGCCGCCAACGGTCTCGAGCCTCCCGCTCTTCATGGCATGCGCTTCGACCGCAGCTTCCTGGCGCTTGCGACCGCGGCCGAAGGTCTCGGCGTTGCCCTTGAATCCACCCTGCTGGCCGAGCGTGAGCTGGCATCCGGCCGGCTGGTGGCGCCGCTAGCCGGCCGCGCGACCGACGTCCGCTACGTCGGCCATCGCCTGGTATTTCCCCGCAATGCTCACCAACGCACGGCTGTCCGCGCCTTTGCCGACTGGATCACATCCGAGCTCAGTCCGGAACGCGGAGGGCGACGATCGTTCGATTGATCTCGCGCCGTCCCTGCTTTCTTTCGACCGAGCTCGCTGATTGGGGCTCTCGGAACGCATTGCGTCCCGAGGCTGAAACGCTCACCTTGAGGAAGGCCAAGCAGCCCAGGTTGACCTTTCAGATCATTACTCGGCCGTCGTTTGATCAACTGTTCGGGCAGCGTGTCCTGCGCGGCCAATGGGGGGATACGTCTTTACCGCGGACATCGCGTCGGAGGCAGAGATCAAGGTCTCTTCGCCCGAGGTGGACCTTCCCTCCCCCGCCCCGACCACCGTGCTCGACGTCGCCGCCGCCTCCGCCGCTGAGGCGACGACCGGGCCGGCGAGATCGTCATGGTTGTCGGGGCGGTGCTCGAGACCTATTGCCGCTTCCCTCAGCGCAACCAATCATTTCGTCGAAAGCCTGGTCATCTGCGCCAGAACGCTGAGTCTCGATCCATGGGACGGCCTCGCGCTGTATCTGGTCGGCCTCGGGCAGCTCAATCTCGGCCGCTTCGAGGATGCGCTGGCGACCTTCCAGCAGGCCGACCGCTATGACACGCCGGCGGTCTCACGCTGGACATGGCTCCTGGGCGTCGGGTGGGCGCACATGATGATGGATCGCGCGGAGGAAGCCCTGCCGTGGCTGCAGCGCTCGATCGCCATCACAGCCGCGTCCGGGCGTCCTTATATGCTGCTGGCGGCCGCCTATCAGAGGGCCGGACAGATCGATGAAGCGAGAGCCGCGATCCAGAAGGGACTGAAGCTGCGGCCCGGCACGACCGCGCTCAACGTTGCGCCGCCGATGAAGAACACCAGTCCGGTGTATCGCGAGGCCGCGGCCAGGATCGTTCAGCTCATGGTCGACGCGGGCCTGCCGGCCCAATAGGGCGACCAGCCCGATCCACGATCCGCACGCGTGGCAGTCTCACCAAAAATCATTGCCCCTGGAATCGTTCAGACGACGCTAGTGCTCCCGCGGCCTCTGTCAAACCACCGTCACGAAACACGAACACAAGGAAACGATCTCGACCTAGGCGCGCCATGCAGCCGAGCTTGATCTCGAAACAGTTCCCCCGCACGGCGCGCTGCATCCGAAGACCGATCACGGGAATTGCAGGTACCAAACCTTGACCGAGGCACGCCACGCAGACCCGCGCGACAATGATCTGGTCGCGGAGAAGCAAGGTGCCAGGTCATCCGGCGTCGATCTCGTCGCCCGCCAGAGCACGGCCCGGCTGGGGGCGCTGAAGCTGCTGATTGCGGCATCCGGCCTCGCCGGGCTCGGCTATGAGATCGTCTGGACGCGCCAGCTCGCCCTCGCCCTGGGCACGGAGATGATGGCCGTGCTCGGCGCCATCGCCGGATTTTTTGCTGGGCTCGCGGTGGGCGCCTTCGTCCTCGATGGCCGGATCCGCCGCGTCGCCAATCCGCACCGGCTCTATGCCGTCCTCGAAGCGGTCATCGGCCTGTGGGGGCTATGTGCGATCTGGTTGCTTCCGGCGAGCGCGCGCGCCCTGGCGCCGCTGCTCGGCACGGCTCCCTCCCCCCTCCTGTTGTGGAGCGCGAGCTTCCTGCTGCCGACGCTGGTGCTGTTGCCGGCCACGGTGGCAATGGGCGGCACGCTGACCGCGCTGGAACGCATGACGTCCGCAGCGCACGGCACGCGGTCCGTCAGCGCCGGCGTCTATGGCGCGAACACCGCCGGCGCCGTCGCCGGCACGCTGCTGTCCACCTTCGTGCTGATCCCCGCGCTTGGATTGTCGACGACGCTGCTTTGCCTGGCAGCCGTCAACGCGGCCTGCGCGCTCGCAGCGCTTCGCCTCGGCCGAGCCGTGCAGGCCGACGCTCGCGCGCGTGACGATAGCAGGCATGCTGTCACCGGCCTCCGCCTGACGGCAACTCTGTTCGTCACCGGCCTGCTCGGCATCGCGTTCGAAGTGCTGGTCGTGCGCCTGGCCGCGCAGATGATGCAGGACACGGTCTATAGCTTCGCCTGTCTGCTGGCGGCCTATCTGCTGGGCACCGCGATCGGCGGCATGATCTGGCAGCGTTTGGGGCCCACGGTTGCACGCGGCAGAACCGTTCTGATCAGCCTCACCGCACTCGTTGGCCTCGGCACGGCGATCATGACGCCCTTGCTTGGCGGCTTCGCCGATAGCGCGGCGAGCCTCGGCGTCGCCGGCGAGCTCGGCATCGCGCTGGCGCTGCTGCTACTGCCCGCGATGGCGATGGGTGCCTTGTTCGGCCAGCTCATGCAGGAGGTCCGTGACGGCCGGGGATCGGTCGGCTGGGCCGTCGGCATCAACAGCGTCGGCGCAGCCATTGCACCGCTGGCCGCAGCACAGCTGCTGATTCCCGCTTTCGGTATCTGGAGGGCATTGATCCTCGTTGCCGTCGGATATCTGCTGTTGCTGCAGCCGCAACGCGTCGTGCTGCGGTGGGCCGCGGCGCCCGCTCTGCTTGCGCTCGCGCTGTTGTGCCTTCCCGCCCCCCTGCTCATCAAGGTCCCGCCGGGCGGCAAGCTTCTCGCCGTGCGCGAGGGACCGATGGCGACGGCAAGCGTCGTCGACGACGCCTCGGGGGCACGCTATCTCGAAGTGAACGGCCACTTCCGCATGGGCGGTACCAGCTCTGTGCGGTCCGATTTCCGCCAGGCCATGCTGCCGCTGCTCTTGCATCCGGCGCCGCGCAGCGCGCTCTTCCTCGGTGTCGGCACCGGCGCGACCGTGCTCGGCGCAGCGCAGATGCCGGATCTCGACGTGCGCGCGGTCGAACTCTCCTCCGAGGTCGTCGCGCTGCTGTCCTGGTTCGACAACCCCGCGGCCGAGAAGGAAAGACCGCCGATCGCCGTTGCCGACGCCCGGCGCTTCATCGTCGCCGACGACGGACGCTACGACGTGATCGTGGCCGACCTGTTCCACCCGGCGCTGGATGGCAGCGGCGCGCTGTACACGGTCGAACATTTCGCGGCCGTCAAGCGGAGGCTGGCGGCCGAGGGCGTGTTCTGCCAGTGGCTGCCGCTCTATCAGCTCGATGCACCGTCGCTGCGGGCCATCATCAGAAGCTTTCTCGCGGTCTTCCCACACGGGTCAGCCTGGCTGAACCATTACAGCGTGCGCACGCCGATGCTGGCCCTGATCGGATCAGCGGCCCCGGACCCGATCGATCCCGAGCTCCTCGCCGCACGGTTTTCCGACCGGAAGCTTCACCCGATCATTCAACCGCTCGGCTTCGATCAGCCGATCGACCTTCTCGGCCAGTATGTCGCCGGCGCGAAAGCACTCGCGAGCTTCGCCGGTCCGGGACCGCACAACACCGACGATTTCCCGTTCGTCACGTTCGACGCGCGCAGCAACGTCCACGCTCTCTCCGCGGCCCCATGGCAGTTGCTGCTGACGGTCCTCAATCAGACAAAGACGGACGCGGGCGAACTGCTGGGCGACTCGAAGCGTGGAAGCTGGGAGCAGCGGCTCGGCGCTTATTGGCAGGCTCGCAACCGATTCATCCAGGCCGGCGCGGCGCTGACCGGCGAACCGCGCGGACCGGCGCTCATTGCAGCCGCCGCGCCCGGCCTCCTGGATTCCATTCGCGCCAGCGCCGAGTTCGAGCCGGCCTATGCGCCGCTGATGAGCATGGTGAAAGCGCTGCTCGGATCGGATCGCGCGGCTGCAGAACGCCTGCTTCGGGCGATCGATGCCGCCGCGCCGTCGCGACACGAGGCGCGCGACCTGCGGTCGCGCGAGTTCGAACGATAGCGCGTCAGGACGCGAAGCTGACGCGGTAGCCCCAGCAATCCAGATGATCAGGAATCGCGTTGAAGGCGATCGTGATGCGCTGGTCGCCCTGATTGCGCGGCACCTCATGGTAGAGATAGCTCGGGAACAGCACGAGATCGCCGGGCTCCGCCTCGGGCAGCACATATTTGCCGGCATTGAACGGGCCGACGGCGGCACTGCGGGTATGGTGGCGGAACGAGAAGTCGCTGCCGCCCGGCGGCCGCACGAACACGGTGCGGCTACCAGGATGCGACGGCGTCAGATAGAAGATGCCGGAGATGAAGCTGTTGGCGTGGGCGTGCAGGGTCTGGTTGCCGCCGGTCTCCAGCATGTTCGTCCACATCTCCTTGACCGTCCAGCGCAGCTTCTCGCCGAACAGCAGCTCGCCGAAATCGACCAGCTTGGGCACCGCGAGCTCGGCGATGGTCTGAAACAGATTGTTGGCGCGGGGATCGGCGACCTCGGTGTGGAACAGCTGTCCGGATCGCAGATTGTTCTCGATCTTCGAATTGCGGATGGCAGCCACCGCCGCGTCCTTGAGCTCGACGCTCAACAGCCCGGGCGAACGCAACAACGGTATCGGAAAAAGAGCTTCGATCTGGTCCATGTCTCAAGGCCTTGCATGCGCCGCAACAGGACCGACAAATTGCCGACTTGCATGACAGCCGGATGACGAGAGGCGAGACGCGGTGCGCGCCCGTCAGCGCGTCGGCATTTCGTCGGCACGAAGAATATTGAGCCGCTCGCCGGGCTTCAGGCTGTGGGGCCGGTCGCGTACTTCCAGCACGGCCCGCTCGGCCTTCTCGACGCAGTCATCGAACTCGCCATTGCCGGCCTCGACCAGCGCCTGCTGAATGTCCCGCTCGGCGAAATAGCGCGACACGTCGTCCGCCGGCAAGGTCGCCGCCTGTGCGCGTGCCTCGGCCACCGCGGCATCGCATGCCTCCTGCGTCGGTTCCTCGTCATGCGCCGATGCGACAACGGTCGTGAGAGCCAGGATGGCGAGAATCACAGCGGACAAGCGAGGCATCACGTCGAGGAACCCCAGGGCAAAGCAGGTTGCAAAGACGAAGCGCCGGTTCGCAAACCGGCGCTCCGAGGAAGCTGGATCCGGCGGGACGCTATCGTCCCACCGGATCGATGCCGATCAATCAGTCGCGGTTGAAGGCCCAGCGACCCCAGTGGCCCCAATGGCCCCAATGATCCCAGTCGTGCCAGTGGTGATGATCGTGAGCCAGCTTGCGTGCCAGCTCCTTGTTCTTCTCGACCAGCAGTTCGGGCGCACCGTACGGACGGACGAAGATCGGGTTCGCATAGAACCAGACGTTCGACCAGGCCTGCACGTCGTTGGTCACCTTCTTCACGCCGCCGACCGTGCCGAGGTGCGACGGACATGCCGGATCCGTGCAGCTGACGGTGGCGTTGTTGGCATCGAGCAGCGGATTGCCGGCGCTGTCGGACACGTTCGGCGTGGCCGGCGGGATGTTGGTGCCGCGGGCGCGGATGTAGAAGGGAGTCTTGCCCGCGATGAAGGTGGTCCTGAAGCTGAGCCGGACCGAACCGTCGCGCAGCTTGCGGCTCTGCATCTTGGTCGCCTGGATCTGCTTCGCGATCTTGGCCGACGGGTTGTAGACGATGGCCGCACCATCGACACCCTTGGCATTGGCCACGGCATAGCCCGGGGCGCCCGGCGCGATCGGGCCGGTGATGTCACCGGTGATCAGATCGACGTGGTCGAGCGAGGGCTTGTTCAAGGGCTGCTTGATGCCGACCGGCAGCAGCAGCGGATTGTTGAAGCTGTACGGGCTGTTGTTGGACGCCGGAACGGTCATCTCCATCTCGAGCGTGACCTTCTCGCCGGGACGCACGACCAGCGTCTCGCCCATCGTCTTCCAGTCGTAGTCCCACTCACCCTTCGCACGAAACTCCATGTCGGAGTCGATGATGTCGGCGTTGACCGAATAGGAGTTGCCCGAGCGCATGCCGTCGATGATGGACTGCTGGGAGAAGCGCCGCTCGTTCGGCACGTACAGCCTCGTGTACTCGCCGGGGATGAAGTCCGCCGTCGTACCCGGATCGCGCGCGCCATAGACGCCGCGGCTGTGCCAGTCCGAACTCTGGAACAGGAAGAAGTTGCGGCCTTCGCCGAGCAGACCGTCCCACAGCCCGCCAACCTTGGCGGTGTAGACGCCCTGCATGCCGTAGGTGCCGCCGCCGACCGCGCCCGAGCCATAGGAGCCCGAGCCACCGTTCACGCCGCCCTCGGCCATGTGACCCGGGGCTTCGATACCGAACGCGACCGTCGGGCCGGCATTGTTGAAGTCACGGAAGTGCTCGATGTTGTAGCCGGCCGAGCCGTTCGGGTTGAACGGTCCCTGCCGCTCGGTATGGGTCGGCACCGCGTAGGATTGCAGCGGATGGTTCGCCTGCAGCCAGGCGATGCCGGCAACGGCCTTCTGGTGACCGGCCGTGCCGGAATTGTTGACATTGTCCTTGCCGGCCCAGACCGGGTTGTTGCTGGAATCGACCGGACCGATCGCGTCAGTGTCCCCGCGGTCGAAACGATATTCGAACTCGGCCATCTTGTCGGCATTGCCGTAGCCACGCGGGTTCTGGCCGGCGATCACGGCGACGTCGCCATGCTCGTGACCGGGCAGGATCCACTCGAGGCCTTCGACCAGCACCTTGTTGTAGGTCGCGGCGCGATTGACGATGGTCGGATACTCGACTTCCTTGATCGACTGCCAGCGCCACATCTTGGCGTTGGTGTCGGTGCCGTTCGGCGTGCCCTTCAGGCTGGTGATCGTGATGCCGTCGATGGTCTTGCCGAGCGTCTGGCTCCAATACGTCGTGGTGTTGTCGCCCGGGATGTTGGCGCTCGCATCGCTGAAGCGGCAATCGCGGTTACCCGAACCGCCGTGGTTGCCCAGCGTGAACCAGTCGAGATCGAAATTATTGCCGCCAGCAGCCGCGGTGCCCTTGCCGACCGAGCGGTCGATCGCATAGCCGGCTGCGACCGAGCCGTCGGTGCAGGTGTTGTGGTTGTGCATGTCGCCCGCGACATACGGATTGTTCTTGCTCGTTTCCCCCCAACGCTCCCCGGCGTCGGCGCTTTGTGACAGAGCCAGCGAGACCGAGGCCGCTGTCAGCAGGATTTTCTTGGTAGATGGAACCATTATCGTCGCCCCTAAAGAATTCGATCGATCTCCAAACCGAGATGACAACGCGACCGATGCGCCGTCGTCATTCGCGGCGCGACCAAACCAAAACTCGGAGACAGTTTGTTGAAGGATTTATTTTTGCTGGTGCCATCTCCACGGCCATCGCGATCCGCAATCGTTGCGAAATTTTTGTGACACTGACGTTTGCCCGGTGACAACGGCAACTGTGCCGTTGCATATACGCGCCGCGCAACGAGCGCAGCCCGAGTTGTAAAGAACGTATGTCAGCCCCTGCCATGTCGAATGCGGCGCAGACCTTTGAGAGCGCCTCTGCACGCTCCAATCAGCAAGATGGCAACAGCTCTTCCCCAGCGCGAATATCATTCGTGACCGCCCTGCGTGGGCTCGGCAGGGAGCCGCTCCTGCACTTCCTTGTTCTGGGCGGACTGATCTTCGCGGCCGACGCCATCATCCATCCGCCAGCGAAGGACGAGAAGGTCATCACCGTGACCAAGGCGCTGCGCCAGTCCTTCATCGACACGTTCGACGAGGACAAGCAGCGGACCCCGAGCGAGGCCGAGCTGCAGAAGATGGTCGAGGCCTGGGTCGCCAGCGAAATCCTCTATCGGGAAGGCAAGACGCTCGGCGTCGACCGCGGCGACGAGATGATCCGCGACCGTGTCGCGTTCAAGCTGCAATATCTGATCTTCGATCAGGTGCGCGTGCCGCAGCCAAGCGACGAGCAGTTGCGCGCCTGGTTCGCCGACAATCATGCGCGGTTCGACGAGCCCGAGCGTGTCAGCTTCTTCATGACGCCACCCAGCGACGAACCGACGGCGCGGCGCTATCTGGACGACATTCGCGAGCAGCGCGAGTCGGAGGAGCTGCGCGATCAGACGCGCGCGGTTCTCGACCGGCCGGTGCCGAGCCTGGCCGCCGGCTTCGGCGACGGCTTCAGCGAAGGCCTGCTCAAGGCGCCCCTCCAGGAATGGATCCTGCTGCAGTCGAAAGACGGGTGGCACGTGGTTCGTCTCGACGCCCGGACGCCGGGCGCGCCTGCGAAACTCGAGGACATCCGCGCCGAGGCAGCCAAGATCTGGCACACTGAAGAGACACGGAAACGGGCCTGGGAGGCGGTGAGCCGGCTCAAGGCCAACTACACGATCAGGTACGAGCCGTGACCGGCGCGCGCGCCCTGATCGCCATCGTGCTCGCGCTCGCAGCGCTGCTGCCTGGGCGGCCGGCGGCTGCGCATCAGGCGACGATCGCCGTGCTCGAATTTCGCGAGATGCGGCCCGGCGCGTATATCGGGCGATGGACGACCTTGCCGAAGGATGGCGTCAACCGCATCGAGCTCAAGATGCCGCCGCATTGCTACCTGCGCCTGCCGGAACTCAATTGCGGCGACAAGGGCCTCGTCGGACAGATGACGATCGGCAATCTCGGCGAGGACATGTCGGCTGCCATCATCCGCGTGACGTCGCTCGCTGGAGAGACGCGCAGCTACACGATCTCAGCGGCCAATCCGGTCGTGACGGTGCTGGGCACCGATGCGCCGACGCTCGAGACCTGGCTCGAGCTTGCCAAGACCTACGTCAACCTCGGCATCGACCACATCCTGCTCGGCGCCGATCACCTGCTGTTCGTGCTCGGGCTGATCTGGATCGTCCAGGGCGGCTGGCGCCTGCTCAAGACGATCACGGCCTTCACGATCGGCCACAGCGCCTCGCTGGCTGCAACGGCGTTCGGCTTGATCGGCGTTCCCGAAGGCCCGCTCAACGCCTGCATCGCGCTCAGCATCGTGTTCGTCGGCGTCGAGATCATCAAGCAGCAGCGCGGCGAGATCGGGCTGACCGCCCGCTACCCCTGGGCCGTCGCCTTCAGCTTCGGTCTCGTCCACGGCATCGGCTTCGCCAGCGCGCTCGCGGGCCTCGGCCTGGAGCGGCGAATCCTGCCCGCGGCGCTGCTCTTCTTCAATGTCGGCGTCGAAGTCGGGCAGATCCTGTTCGTGCTGCTGGTGCTGGCACTGATCTGGGCGCATCGCCGGCTCGGCGCGGCGCTGCCGCGCTGGGGCGCCGAGCTGCCGGCCTATGCGATCGGCTCGGTCTCGATGTTCTGGTTCCTGGGCCGCCTGGTGCGGGTTCTGGCGGCCGCATGATGATGAATGGGACGAACATGATCGCGCGCAAACTCCTGCACGCCGTGTTGGGTGCGGCTTTGCTCTCGCTGCTGACTGCGAATCCTGGCTTTGCCCATGAGCAGACCGGCGTCGGCGGCGGCCTCGCCAGTGGTCTGCTGCATCCCTTGACCGGGCTGGATCATCTGGTCGCAATGGTCGCAGTCGGCATCTGGGGCGCGCAGCTCGGCGGCGCGGCGATCTGGATCCTGCCGGTCGTCTTCCCGTTGGTGATGGCGTTCGGAGCCGTCCTGGGAATCCTCAAGATCGGTCTGCCCGTCCCGGAGCTCATCATCGCGCTGTCAGCGCTGGTCCTTGGCCTCGCTGTCGCCCTGCGCGTCCGTGTCCCGTTCGCGATTGCGGCTATCATTGTTGCGATCTTCGCCATCTTTCATGGCCACGCGCACGGCATCGAGCTCCCGACGGCGGCGAATCCCCTGGCCTATGGCTGCGGCTTCGTGGTCGCGACCGGTCTTCTCCACGCCTGCGGCATCACCATCGGCGCGCTCGCGCGCTGGCCCGGCGGCGAGCGTATCATCCAGGGCGTCGGCGCAGCCATCGCCGCGCTCGGCGGCTACTTCCTGATCGCGAGCCTCGGAGTCGCGGCATGAGGACGTACCACCGGACCGCCCTGCTCGCATCCGTGCTGCTGCTGGCGCAAGCGCAGCTCGCCGATGCGCATATCGTATCGGCCCGGCTCGGTGACTTCTACGCCGGCGCCCTGCATCCGCTGCTCACCCTGCAGGACGTCGTGGTCTGGGTCGCGCTGGGATTGCTGGCCGGCTCGCTCGGTGCGGCGAGCGGACGCTGGCTGGTCGTGGTGTTTCCGCTCGGCCTGTGCGCGGGGCTGGCGCTCGCCGCCGGGTCGGGGCTCGCCCCGGCTTCCCCGCTCGTCGACGCCGCGACCATTCTCATTCTCGGGCTGCTGCTGGCCGCGGCCTTGCGCATTCCCGTGACATTGCTGAGCGCGATCGCATTCATGCTCGGGCTGATGCGCGGCGCAGCGAATGCCGGCGAGCTCGTGCCGCAGACCGACCGTCTCCTGTACGCCGCCGGGCTCGCCAGTGCAGGCTATGTCGCCATCACCCTCGTGATGGCGCTCGCGCTCACCTTCCGGCGTCCTGAAACCGAGCCGGTATCGAGCTGGCGCGGAATCGCCGTGCGCGCGGTCGGTGGCTGGGTCGCCGCGATCGGCCTGATGATGGCGGGACTATCGCTCGCGTCCTGAGCAGGCCTATGCTCGGGCGATCCGACACCGCCAATCCCCGCCTCGCGTGACCGACGCCATCAATATCGCAGCCATTGCCGTGCTGCTCCTGACCTGCGCCGGCCTGATCTGGACGGATCTGCGCAGCGGGCTGCTGCCCGACTGGATGAATGCGCTGGTCGCCGCCAGCGGCTTCGCAAGACTGGCGACGCTCGTCGACCTGCCCGAGGCGCTGTGGAATTGCGCCGCAGCCCTCGCGATCGGCTTGGCGCTGCTGCTGCTGCGGCTGCTCTACGCAATGGCCCGCGGCCGCCAGGGACTGGGCCTCGGCGACGTCAAGTTTCTGATGGCTGCAACGCTTTGGGCCGGCCTGCCAAATCTGCCGATCCTGCTGCTCATCGCCACGACGACGGCACTCGCTGCGGCGCTCGCTCTCTTCGTCATGGGACGACGGCTGACGGGCCAGACGGCGCTGCCGTTCGGCCCGTTCCTCGTCCTCGGCCTGCTGGCCGTACTCGCCCTGCAGGCCACCGGCCGCGAATTGCTCGTGACCTTCTGATTGCCGTAAGCCGCTGACCTCAGCGCGCCCGCCGCGCCATCCGCTCGCGTCCGGCCTGCGGCGCCGGCGGGGTCATCGGTCCCGCCTGCACGTCGCCGCTGCCGGCTGTGCCGAGCTGCGGCATTTGCAGAGTGACGGTCTCCGGCGCCTTCAGCAGCGAGGCTTCACGCGGTCGCAGCGACTGCAGCACCCATCCCTCATGCGAAGCGCCGACCCGCAAGCGCAGCGATGCCTGCGACGCCGCGTCGACGAAGATGCCGAAGCTCTCCTCGTCGCCGATCACCGTGCCGACGAGCTGCAGATTTGGCCGTTCCGGCTCCCTCGGCGGCGCAGGCGGCGGCGCCCGCATCACCGTGACGGGTGCGGCAACCGGCGGCGGCCGCCGCGACGCCGAGAAGATCGGACGATCACGTGTCGCCGAAAGGGTACTGATCGGAACATCCCACAGCGGGTTGGCACTCCTGCCCCCCGGAGCTTCTGCGCTGGGAGCTTCTGACATGGCGGCCGGCGGTTCGGAGGCGCCGGGCGCGGGCGCGGCCTGAACGGGCGTGGCCGGCTCGAGACCATCCGCCGTCTCGCTCCAGGCACGGCTGAGCGAAGCTGCAAGCACGCACACGGTGGCAAAGGTGACGAGGCCCGAGCCTACGAACGATCGCATCACGATTTTCCTTGCCATTGACCCGACACGGTGACCAGCACGGTCAATCGTCCCACGCCGCCGGCTGCGGCGGCCAGCGGCTGCTGCACATGCAGTTGATCGACGAAGAGAAACGGCAATCCGGCCTCGAGATCATAGAGCAGCTGCTGCAACGCCGGCTGTTCGAGCTCGCAGCTTGCCACCACGCTGATCAGGTTGGTGTTGGCGCGTGCCGCCGGCAGCTCGACCTGGGTCGACAGCACGCTGCCGCCGACCTTGCTGATCGCCTCCGTGAGGCGCTGGACCAGCGCCGCGCCCGCGATGGTGACCGTTCGTCCCTCCACGAACACCGATCCACCCGGAGCCGTCGCGCTGCCTGCGGCGGAATTGCCGGCTGGCCGTTTGCGTCCGGAAAACTGCGCCAGTTGCGCGTTGGTGTCATTGAGCTGGTCGCGCCTGGCGACGAGATCGACGACCCCAGCGGCACCAAGCCAGAGCAGTGCGACAATGGTCGCCGCATAGAGGATCGCAGAAACGGCCGGTGAGTTCACGAACATGCGGCGCAGCGATGTCGACCAGTTCATGCCCGGTCTCCGAAATAGGCGTTGATGCGCGCCTCGATGTGGAAGCGCTCGCCCGCTTCGCCGGCGGTGCGCGTCGTCGGCGCGTAGAAGGTGGCGCGGCTGAACTGCGGCGACTGCTCGATCAGCCGGATCAGCGCGGGTGCATCCTGGGTCAGGCCGGATATCTGCAGCCGATCGTTCTCGACATGCATCTCGACGACATACGTCCCGTCGGGGAGGATCTTCGACAACGTGTCGAGCACGATCACGCTGGCGGGGCTGGTCTGCTTGCGCTTGGCGAGCAGCCCGTCGGCGGCGGTGGCGCCCATCGCGGGCCGCAGCGCCGCACGCAGCCGCGTGACCTGCGCCTGTGCGTCCTCGATCTCGCCATCGAGATATCCACTGATCAGCGTCGTCGCGATCAGCAGCACCGCCGTGGTCGCAGCGACCGACAGCCAGCTGAGCTTGAGCACGCGCCCGAGATCACGGCCGCCGGCAAGCGACGAACGCAGCGACGTCTTGAAGATCTGGATCGGACCGCCATCGGTTGGGCCGACGTCGGCGGTGATGACGAGCTTGGCAATGCCGACCTGATCGGCAAAGGCGAGCAAGGGCTGGACCAGAGCGCGCGGCGTTGCCGCGAGCGTCAACGCGATCCGATCACTGGCTGCGCGCGGGGCGCTGTAGCCGTAGAGGACCTGTCCGAGATTCCACGGCGTCAACCTGCCGATCTGGGTCCGGATCATGCCGTCCAGAAAAGGCTCCGCCTGCTTGGGAAAGTCGAGAGGCCGGATCAGGACGTTCTCGGCGGCCAGATGGATGTCCAGGACAGCACCGCGCAAGGTTCGCAGCCACTCCGGCGAGAGCCCGACCTGCGCCGCTCCCAAAGCCGGATTCAGCCGTGCCGCCGCCAGCATCGGTCTCGCCTTCGGCGGCGTCTGTACCGTCATGACGATCGCTTCTGGCTGATCGTAGCGGATCACGACTCGCGGGCGTCTGAGCTGCCGATCGGCGACGGCCTCGATCGCTGTAGCGACGCTTTCCGTCCACACCGTCAGTCCGCGCTCGATCGCTTCGGTCAGCTTCATGGCATCCTCCGCGCCTGAAGCGCTCCCCTCGGCTGCGGTCCCTCGTCCTGGCGCGCCAGCAGCCGATAGGGCTCCTCGCCTTCGCCGGGAACGATCACCGCCGTCGCAGTGTGACGAAGCCCGCCCGCCGGACCGACGACGATGCGCAGCCGATAAGCCTTGCTTTTGCCCTTGGCGGCGTCCTTCGCAGCAGGCCCCAACATCTTGGCGAGCGTATCGGCATCCTGTGACAACGACGCCCGTGCATTGAGGAAATCCTTCAGGATCAGCGGCGTCATTCCCGGCAATGCGGCAACGACCTCCGGCGCCGCGATCGTCGGATCGATTCCCGGAGAACCGTTGAAGACGGTGACCAGCGGAAGCACCCGATCAACCAGCGATGCGGGAAGGCCGAGGACGAGCGACAGCTCGCCGACATGCGCGAATGGCGCCAGGCGCGGCACCCGCTTGAGACCGGCCGCCGCATAGCGCGCCTCCTCCGCCTGCGCCTTGGCGGTGTCGGACGGCTTGGAGCGCCACGCAACGATCCGCTCGGCATGATCCTTGGCAGCATCGCGCTCGACGCCCAGCGTGACGAAGAGATTTTCGAGCATGTCCTTGGACGCGGTATTGAGATCGATCCGCGCCGCTTCGTTGACGAACGAGACCGCAATGTCGTTGCCTGCAAGCGCCAGGCGGAAACCGCCCTGCCTCGGCCGCTCCTCGTCCTTGGACAGCAGCAGACGATACGCCGACAGTTCGATGGCCGCCGAGACCAGCGCATCGGCCTCGACCGCCTCGTCCTCGAGCCGCAGCAACCGCGCCGAGCTGCCGAGTTGCTGCGAGACGACAACGACCAGGGCCGCCAACGCCGCAAGCATCCACAGCGCCGCGATCAGGATGAAGCCATCCTGTGCGCCGCGCCTCTGGGCAGAACCTCTGGTAAAGGAGCGAACCAGCATCAGTCGATCGGCTCGCTCTTGTTCAGCTGCGGCGGGTCGCCCGCACCCGCCGACGGATTCGCGGTGCCTGCCGCTCCGGGATCCGCAAAGCCGCCGCCCGGCGCATCGACGTGAATACGGACTGCGCTGACGAGAACGGCGGCACCGCCACGGCTGTCGTCATAAACCGTCATGCGCACGGCGGATGGTAGCTTGGTCGCATCGCGCCACTCCGACGTCCACGCCATCGTCCCGTCGGCATAGGCGAACGACATCCGGAACGGCGCCGACAGCAGCACCACGGGATCGCGGAACCGGAAATGCTCGGTCACGGGCTGGCCGACCGGCACGGGCTCGAACATGGCACGCGATCGCCGCAGAGCGCGTTCGCCCCTGCTCCCTTCCTCGCCGATGCGCACGATGTCGAGACCATGTCCGGCATTGGGGCCGAGTTCGGCGCGCACGAACATCGCCGAGACCTCGTCGCCCACGAACAACGGTCCCTTCTGCTCGCGATTGGCCGAGACGAACTGCACGACAGCGAGATCATCGCCGACCCGCCGCAGCGCAGCGGCCACCATCTCGGCGCGCTGGACGCGATCCAATCCGCGCTTCCACGCCGGCAGCCATTGCGACGTCACCGCGGCAAGCGCCGACAACACGATGCCGGCGATCGCGAGCGCGCCGAGTGCCTCGATCAGTGCGAAGCCCTGCTCTCGGGATCGATCGGATCGGGCGGTCATCATCGCGCTCCTCGCGCCAGGCGAACCGTCTGCACATCGGCGACCGCGCCCGAGCCGGTCTTGACGCGCAAGGTCACCGCCTCCGGGATCCAGCCGGTCTGTCCCACCGGCTCATTCCAATCGCCGCCGAGCGGCCTGAGCAGCAGCACCACCGACCCGGAGCCGGAGCGCTGATCGATGCTGCCCGGCTGCAGCCGGCCGCGATCGGCCAGCATCGTTGCCAACGCCAGCCTCATGTCGGTGACCAGAGTGACATGCTGTTCGAGCTTGCGAACGCTGGCCGCGTTGCGCGACACCACGGCGCCGATGGCGATGATCGACACGCTCACGATGGCAAGCGCGACGAGCACCTCGATCAGCGAAAATCCGGCTTCACTCCGGCGGTCGATCTCAACCATTGGCGAGCACGCGCGAGACAATGTCGATCCTCCCCGTCAGCCAGTTCACCCTGATCTCCAGGCTCAGATCGGCGCGCGACAAGGTGATGGCGCCGCCGCAGGACAGCCCGTCAGGAAAGAAGGTGATGGTCGCCAGCACCGGCCGATGCTGGCAACTGCGCGGCAACGTCGCCAGGAATGCGACGTCGTCGGGCAGCTTCAGCGCAGCCGCGCTGCTGCCGGAGCGGATCAAGCGGCGCGACGTGTCGATCTCCGTGTCGACGCGCGCGCCGGTCCGCATCGATGAGGCACGGTCCGACTTCAGCAGTGTCGCCGCCTGCAACGCGTAGGCCTGCAGCCGCGGCCGCGACGTCTGCCGCGGCAGATAAGGCAGCGCGACGGACGCCAGCAGCGCGACGATCGCGAGCACGCAGACCATCTCGAGCAGCGTAAAGCCGCGCTGGCCGCCGTCATTCACTGCGCGCGCTCGTCTGCGTCGGCGTTCCCAGCACGATGTCCGCCGCCGTCCCGCTGCCGCCTTCCTGGCCATCGGCACCGTAGGACAGGATGTCGTACGGGCCGTGATCGCCCGGTGCGCGGTAGACATAGGCCGTATTCCACGGATCCTTCGGCACTGCCCCGCCCTTGAGATAGGGACCGTTCCAGGCGCTCAACCCGGCCGGCCGTTGCGCCAGCGCCGCGAGGCCTTCCGAGGTCGAGGGGTAGCGGCCGGCATCGAGATAGAACAGGTCGAGCGCCGCCGAGAAGCTCTGCAACTGGATCCGCGCCGCCTTGGTCTTGGACTCGCTGAGATAGTTCAACACGCGCGGGCCGATGAGACCCATGATCAGCCCGATGATCGTGATCACGACCAGCATCTCGACCAGCGTGAAGCCGCGCTCGTGTTCACGGTCGGCACTCTTGGCCGGCTTGCTCTGCGTGTCCGATCTCATGTCATTCTCCTTGGTAGTCATCAGCCGACCAGTTGCGTCACAGAAAGCAAAGCCGTCATGATCGAGACGATCAGGCCGCCGACAACCACGCTGATGAGCAGAATGGCGGCGGGGCCGACGATGCCGACGACGCGATCCAGGCCGCGCTGCAGCTTGGCTTCGTAGAACTCAGCGATCCGTGTCGACAGCGTCGGCAACTGGCCGGTCTCCTCGCCGAGCCGCAGCATGCGCAGCGCCATCGGCGGCAGCATGTTGTCGGCCGACAATGCCTGGGACAGCTTGCCGCCGTGACGGACGCGATCCGCGGCTGCCGACCAAGGCGCACGCGACGACGTCACGGCCATCACATCGACGAGAATGCGAAGGGCCGCGCTCAGATTGACGCCGCAGCCGAGCAGCAGGCCGAGATTGCGGCAGAACAGGCTGGTCCGATAGAACAGCAGCAGGCTGCCGATGCCGGGCATGACGGCCACGACGCTGGCCAGGCCGGCGCGAACCGCGGGCTGACGCAACAGCCACCAGCCTGCCGCGAGCAGCGCCGCACAGCCGAGTGCAATCGCGGCTGCATTGGCGCGCAGCAGATCCGACAGCGTCATGAAGAAGCCGAGCGCCGTATCGGTACGGCCACCGAAGTCACGCAGCACGGCCGAGAAATTCGGCAGCACGGCCACGAGAAAGAACAGCATCACGCCGATCGCCGCGAGGAACACGAAGGCAGGATATTGCATCGCGTCGGTCAATTTGCGGCGCGTCGCCTCCGACCGCTCGCGTTCGCCGGCCAGCGCGGTCAGCACGTGATCGAGTGTTCCCGACGATTCGCCGACGCGCATCAGCGCGACATACATCGGCGAGAACAACTGCGGCTGGGCGGCCGCCGCATCGGCGAAGCTTTCACCGGCCATGATCGCCGCACGCAGCCGCGCCACCACGGGACGGAGGCGGCCGATATCGGAATCGCCGGACAACAGATCGAGCGCGTCGTCGAGCCGCGCGCCGGCCTTGAGAAGCAGGGCCAGGTCGCGCGTGAACGTGGTCACTTCAGTCGCGGACGGAGCGCCGAACGAGAGCCCGGACGCAGCGCCGGTCCGCTCCTTTTTCTCCTCCACGGTTTCGATCGGCAGAAGTTGCAGATACGAGATGCGCCGTTCGACCTCGCTGCGCGACGGCGCGACGAGAGATCCGACGACGATTTCACCGGACTGCGTCAGAGCGCGATAGCGGTAGCTCGGCACGATCCACCTCACCGCGCCACGAGGACACGAAGCAGCTCGGAGGCCGAGGTGACGCCGGCGCGGCACTTGGCGACGCCGTCGTCGAGCATCGTCGTCATGCCTTCCCGGATCGCCAGCCGATCGATCGCGAGGCCGTCGGCACTATCCGCGATCAGCTCGCGCAGGCCGGTGGTCAGCTCGAGCAGCTCGAACACGCCGACCCGGCCGCGATATCCGCTCTGGCCGCATCGCTCGCATCCCCTCGGGTGCCAGGTGATGTCGCCGGGGACGAGGCCGAGATGACCAAGACGTGGATCCTGGCGGCATGTCTCTTCATCGAGCGCCTCCGGCGCCTTGCAATGATCGCAGAGCTGACGCACCAGCCGCTGCGCGATCACCGCGCGCAAGGTGGAGCGCAACAAGAAGCCTTCGACACCAAGATCGAGCAGGCGCGGCACCGCCGCGGCCGCGGTTTCGGTGTGCAGCGTGGTCAACACGAGATGGCCGGTCAGCGCGGCATGGACCGCGACATGCGCCGTCTCGCTGTCTCTGATCTCGCCGACCATGATGACGTCGGGGTCCTGACGCACGAAGGAACGCAGCGCGCTCGCGAAAGTCAGCCCGATCGCCGGCTTGATCTGCGACTGGTTGATGCCGGGAATCTCGTACTCCACCGGATCCTCGACGGTGAGGATCTTGCGCTCCGGCGTGTTGAGCAGCGACAGGATCGTCGCCAGGGTCGTGGTCTTGCCGCTGCCGGTCGGCCCCGTGATCACGATCATGCCGTGGGGTAGCGTGATCAGGCGCCGGAGTGCGGCGTCGTCCTGGGTGGCGAGACCGAGACGGCTCGCGACGAGCTGCGAGCGATCCTTCGGCAGGATGCGCAGCACCGCCGATTCGCCGTGCTGGGTCGGCATGATCGCAACGCGAACGTCGATCTCGGCGCGGCCGGCGC
The DNA here is from genome assembly GCF_032377435.1 of Bradyrhizobium sp. SZCCHNS3002. Classification (NCBI taxonomy): domain Bacteria; kingdom Pseudomonadati; phylum Pseudomonadota; class Alphaproteobacteria; order Hyphomicrobiales; family Nitrobacteraceae; genus Bradyrhizobium; species Bradyrhizobium sp. SZCCHNS3002. The sequence continues at coordinate 166,282 of NZ_JAUHHY010000008.1, read as the reverse complement.
GGATGCGCGCGGCGCCGTCCTGCGGCAGCCGCCGCTCGGCAATGTTGAGGCCGGCAACGATCTTGATGCGCGAGATCACCGCCTGCGGCAACACGCCCGCGGGCGCCGCGATCGGACGCAACAGGCCGTCGACGCGCAGCCTGACCACGAGCCCGGTCGAGAACGGCTCGATGTGGATGTCGCTGGCGCGCATCTCTACGGCCTTCTCGATCAGATCGTTCACCGCGCGGACGACCGGCGCGCCGCTGGCGAGATCGCGGAGACTCTCGATGTCGTCGTCGCGCAGCTCCTGCGCCGGCGAGATGTCGGGCTCGCCGGAATCCTCTAACCGCTGGTCCAGGACAACGGCGATATCCTCATGCGAGGCGACCTTGAAGAGAGTCTGCGGGCCGAGCACCAGCTCCGCGGCCCGGCGCACGGCCTGATCGGTCGGATCGGCCATCGCGAACACGGCGGCGCCGTCAGAATCCTTGTAGGGATAGCCGAGCACCTCGCGGAGGAAGCGGTCGGAGAACTCGCTCACCGCGGGCAGTGCCGCCAGCAGTTCGCGCAGTGCGACGCGCTCCAATCCGGTGAAGCCGGCGACCTCCTCCGCGAAAACGTCGGCGGTCAGGCCGAACCTGTCCCAGAGCGCGATCTGCGTTTCGGCCGCAGCTCCGCCTTCGCCCGCCGCCTGGGGATGGCGCTCGCGAAGATAGGCATGGAATTGGGTCGACAGTGTACCGCTCATGGCGTGATCCGGGTGGCGCCCGTGCCGGCCCATCGTCTCGGCACGCCGCTACTGGTGACCCACGTTATTGATCGCGAACATGACGGCCGTACGAATGCCGGAGGCGCCGACATTTCAGACACACACGCGGCGCAAAGGTCGGACGGCAGCCGCCAATTATACATAAGTGTCATATTGGACCGTTATGCAGGCTGCGCGGTCAAACCGAGGCGCTGCCCCGTTTCGGCCGGTCAACACGAGTAGATCGGTAAGTCCATGTTTGGTATCGGCAATCGAAGCCAGTCCGCTGCGGTTGTCAGACATGCCTCGTTGCTGGCGATCGCGGTGCTGCTCGCCTCCTGCAACATGGCAACGCTCAATTCCCAGGCCAGCGCGCCTGCCGATGTCGATGTCATCGACAAGGTGCGCTCGCTCGACATCCTGCCGCGCGACAATGCACCGGTCGCATCGATCCAGGGACGCCCCGAGGTCGAGCGCGCGAGCGCGCGGACCTATCAAGGGACCACGGTTCAGGAGGTCGCCGAGGTCAGACCGCTGCCGGCGGCGGACGGCAAGGGCTATGATCTCAATTTCGAGAACACGCCGATCGCAGTGGTCGCGAAGGTCGTGATCGGCGACATCCTCGGCGCGGGCTACGCGATCGATCCCCGCGTGCAGGGCAGCGTCAGCCTGGTGTCGGCGCGGCCGGTGCCGAAATCAGACATCCTGTTCGTGCTGGAGAGCGCGCTGCGCCTGTCCGGCGTCGTGCTGGTCCGCGAAGGCGGTGGCTACAAGCTGACCCCGCTCGGCGACGCCATCGGAGCCGGACGCGTCGACGGCGAAGCCGGCCGCGCCGAGCCCGGCTACGGCGTCTCCGTCGTGCCGCTGCAATATGTCGGTGCGCAGACGATCCTCAAGCTGATGGACAGCTTCGCGACCCGCGCCGGCAGCGTGCGCGCCGACACCACCCGGAACCTGCTTCTGATCCAGGGCACAGGAGCCGAGCGACGCTCCGCGATCGAAACCGTGATGAGCTTCGACGTCGACTGGATGCGCGGCCAGTCCGTCGGCATCTTCCCGGTCAGCAATTCGGCGCCAGAGCCGTTGATGGCGGAGCTGGAAAAGATCATGGACTCTGGTGAGAACGGATTGAGCCAGAATCTCGTCAAGCTGCAGGTCGTCAATCGCCTGAACGCGATCATGGTCGTGACGCGCAAGCCGGCGCTGCTGCAGAGCGCGGCGACCTGGATCCGCCGGCTCGATCAGGCCGACTCCGGGCGCACCAGCGTCCACGTCTACCGGGTCCGCTACGGCGACGCGCGCCAGCTCGCCAAGGTGCTCACCGACATGTTCGGCGGCGCCGGCTCGTCCTCCACCGACAGCGCCGACGGCCAGGCCGCGCCGGGCTCCGACGGCACGACGACTTCGGTCGCCGATCGGCTCTCCTTTAACACCAATGCAGCCGGCTCATCGAGTTCGAGCGCCAATCCGACGAGCAGATCCCAAGGCGGTGGTCTCTCGGGCATGTCATCCTCGAGCACATCGTCCTCCAGCAGCACGCCGTCCTCGACCGGGCTGGAGCCTCGCAGCAGTGGTGCTGGCGGAGGCCAGGCCATCATGCCGAATGTCCGGATCACCCCGGACACGGTGAACAACTCTCTGCTCATCTATGCCGACCGCGAGAACTACCGCATCATCTCCAGCACGCTGCAGCAGCTCGACCAGCCGGTGCTGCAGGTCGGCATCGACGCGACGATTGCCGAAGTGACGCTCACCAACGAGCTGTCCTACGGCGTGCAGGCCTATCTCTCGAGCAAGGTGCTCGGCCTCGGGACCGACAAGGGGTCGATCACCAATACGCAAGCCACGTCGGTGGCCACGGCCACGACATCCGCGGCGACGACGGCCTTGATCAACCGCGCTCTGCCCGGCTTCAACTTCCTGATCGGGCACGAAGCCTCGCCCAACATGATCCTTGACGCACTCCATACTGTCACTAGCGTCAAGGTGCTCTCCAATCCCTCGCTGGTCGTGATCAACAACCAAACCGCCACCCTGCAGGTCGGAGACGTCGTGCCGGTCTCGACCGGCAGCGCGACCGTACTGTCGTCGAGCAATACTGTCGTCAACACCATCGACTATCGCAACACCGGCATCATCCTGCGCGTCGTGCCGCGCATCGCCGCCAACGGCAATGTGCGACTCGAGGTCGAGCAGGAGATCAGCAACGTCGCGGCCCAGACCGCCACGAGTCTCACGCCGACGGTGTCGCAGCGCAAGGTCAAGAGCGCGATCTCCGTCGCCAACGGCCAGACCGTGCTGCTGGCCGGCCTGATCAGCGAGCAGCAGAACGGCAATCGCAACGGCATTCCGGGCTTCGACGAGATCCCGGTTCTTGGCGACGCGTTCTCGCATCAGGGCAAGAAGGGCACACGGACCGAGCTCATCATCTTCATCCGGCCGCAGATCATTCGCGACGGCAGCGATGCGCATCAGGTGGCCGAAGAACTCCGTTCCAAGCTCCGCGGATCGGTCGGAGCGAGCATCACGGATGATTTGCGTGTCCGCACCACCCGCTAACCCCAAGCAAGTGATTCGGTCGACGATGCGGCGCGTCGCCATCGTCTGCACCGCAGCCAGCCTGCTGCTGGGTGCACTGGCCTCGCCCGTTCGCGCAGATTCGGTCAGCACCGCACGGATCGCCTATGCGCGCGGCGACTTCGTCCGCGCCGTCCGCGTGCTGACAGCGCCCGCGCTGCGCGGCGATCCGCGCGCCCAGGCGATGCTGGGTTTCATGTATGAAAACGGCTTCGGGACCCCGCAGGCCTATGAGGTCGCCAGCGATCTCTATTGCCAGGCCGCGGCAGCCGGCAATCCGTTCGGCCAGGCGATGCTCGGCTTGATGTATGACAAGGGACATGGCGTTCCGCAGGACGTCGTGCTCGCCTACAAATGGCTCAACCTCGCCGCCGGGCATGCCAGGTCGACTCAGCGCAGCTATTTCCTGCGGCTTCGCAACGCCGTGGCCTCGAAGATGTCGGCCAGCCAGATCGCCCAGGGCCAGGCCCTCGCGCTGGACTGGGTGCCGGGCCAGCTCTGACCAGCATCGCCAGTTCATAGCTCGGCGAAAGCCGGTCCCTGCAGCGTTGGAGTGAAGACGGCCCGGCACGCGATGCTGGGCCGATGCGATGGGGCGCATTTGTCTCCTGTGCTCGCGCAGCTCGGCTGCATTTCACAAAACCGAAGCAAGACCGACACCGCATTGCAATTTGTTGCCGCGATAAATTGCCGCAGGCGAGCCGGCATCAGCCTGTGCGCGCCGCTACCCCACTCCGTCCGGAGATGTCATGTCCAGAACAGTCACCCGGTCCAAGGCGCTTGCCCTTGCGACCACTGCCGTCTTTACCGCGACCAGCGTCGCGCCAGCCTTCGCCGGAGCGGCGACGAGCACACCGATCGAGCACGTCATCATCATCGTCGGCGAAAACCACACGTTCGACAATCTATTCGGCACGTACAAGCCGAAGCCGGGGCAGACGATCGACAATCTGCTCAGCAAGGGAATCGTCAACGAAGACGGCACGCCGGGCCGGCACTTCAAGAAGGCAGAGCAGCGGATCGGCCGCGACGAGGTTCGCTATACTGCCGAGACCGCGTCCACGGGCGCCTATGCGACGCTGCCGCAACCCTACACCACCTATGGAATCGGCCTGCCGCAGAACGTCCTCGACACCCGTTTCCCGGCCAATCTTCCCAATGGGCCGTACCAGATTTCGAAATACGTCTCATACGCCGCTTATACTGGAGATCCGGTACACCGCTTCTTCCAGATGTGGCAGGACATCGACGGCGGCAAGCACGACAAGTTCGTGTGGGTCGAACAGACCATCGGCACCGGGTCGAACGGGCAGCCTTATCCGTCCGGCGGGTTCAACCCGATGGAAGGCGCCATCTCGATGGGGTTCTACAACATGAACCCGTTCACCGACGCCTCCGGCAAGGCCCAGCCGGGTGACGCGCCGTTCTTCAAGCAGCTCGCCGACGAGTACGCGATCAGCGACAACTATCACCAAGCGATCATGGGCGGCACCGGGGCCAACTTCCAGGCCCTCGTCACCGGCCACGCTGCGTTCTTCACCAATCCCGAGACGCTGAACGGCACCCCCGCCGTGCCCTACGCCAACCAGATCGAGAATCCCGATCCCGTCCCCGGCACCAACAACTACTACAAGCAGGACGGCTACAGCGGCGGATCCTACGTCAACTGCTCCGACCCAAGCGCGCCCGGCGTTGCCGCCGTCAACGAGCAGCTGTTCAAGAACGGCGTCACCAGCAACAACTGCGCGCCGAACCACTATTACCTCGTCAACAACTATAGCATGTTCTGGAACCAGACCAGCGCCAAGTCGAACGCGCTCGGCTCGGACAAGTTCGTGCTGCCGCCGCAGAGCGCGCCGACCATCGCCGACGTGATGACGGCGAAAGGCGTTTCTTGGAAGTACTACAGCGCCGACCGCGGTGACGACACCACCACCTTCGCCAGCAGCGTCGACGGCGTGCCGCTGCTGTTCCACTCCTATTGCGGCATCTGCGACCCGCTCACCGGCTTCAACAAGATCATGAAGACCCCGGCGGAGGAAGCCAAGCTGCAGAACTACGGCGCCTTCGTGAAGGACGTGCAGAACAACACGCTGCCGGCGGTGTCGTTCGTGCGTCCGTTCGAGGCGCTCGCCGGTCATCCCGCCGATTCGACCACGGATCTCTACGAGAAATTCCTCGAGGCGCTGATCAATCGGGTCAAGGCCAATCCTCAGCTCTGGGCCAAGACTGCGATCTTCATCACGACCGACGAAGGCGGCGGCTACTACGACTCCGGCTATGTCCAACCGGTCGACTTTCTCGGCGACGGCACCCGGATCCCCTTCATCCTGGTCTCGCCGCTGGCCAAGAAGGGCCATGTCGACCACACCTATTACGATCACGTGTCGCTGCTGAAATTCATCGAGCGCAACTGGCGGCTGCCCACGATCTCCGCCGTCAGCCGCGACCGGCTGCCCAACCCGATCCATGACCGGGATGACCACCGCTATGTGCCGAAGAACCGTCCGGCGATCGGCGACCTGATGAACCTGTTCGCCTTCAGCGACGACGATGGTGACCACGATCATGACGGCGGCTGGCACCACCACGACCACGACGGACACTCCGGCGACGATCGCTGATCGACCGAGCGTCCACGGCTGACATCATTGCCGTGAAAAACAGCCCGCCGCAGACGATGCGGCGGGCCTTTTTGCGTCGCCAGCTGCGACAATCTCTCAGTGACGCACCGATCCGCAACATCGTGAATCCGTCAGCGGATTGTCAGCTGATCGTCACGCCCCCGTTATCGACCCTCCGCATCGTCCCGCCGCCGCTTGAGTGAAGCGGCGCGATACAACCGAGGTCTTGGGGGATCTTGCAGAATGTCACTTCGATCATCATTCAAATCTGCCTTTCACGAACTGCTCACATTGTCGGTCACGGTGTCGTTGCTCGCGTTCGCCGCTGCCGCGCCAAGCCTCGCGCACGACCACGGCTTCGACGACGATGACGACAGCTACGCCATCGGCCTTTGGGGCGACCTACCCTACTCCACCTTGCAGGCCACCGTCGGCGTCCCGAACCTGATCGCGGACATGAACGCCCACCGGCTGAAGTTCACGGCGCATGACGGCGACCTGAAGCAGGGCTCCAATTCCGCCTGCGATGCCGGCCTCTACGCCCAGGCGCTCGCCTTCTTCAACAGCCTGGAGGCACCGGCCATGTTCACGCCGGGCGACAACGACTGGGTCGATTGCGATCGCCCGTCGAACGGCGGCTTCAACTCGCGCGACCGGCTCGACTACGAGCGCAAGATATTCTTCTCGACACCGTTCTCGCTCGGCCAGCGCAAGCTGCGCCAGGAGGTGCAGACCGATCCGCTGTGCCTCAGCGCCAATGGCACCAAGGTCGGTTGCGTCGAGAATCGCCGCTGGACCCTCGGCCGCGTGACCTATGCGACGCTCAACATCCAGGGATCCTGCAACAATCTCTGCGACACCAACCCCGATCCGGACGAATACAATGCGCGCAATGCGGCCGTGATTCTGTGGATGCAGCAGACCTTCGCTGAAGCCAAGAGGCGCAATTCCGCTGCGGTGATGTTCATCACCCAGGGCAACCCGGGCTGGGACCAAGCCGACCCGACGCGTGCGCCGCTGCGCGATCCCAAGACGCTCGCCGAAACCGACGGGCAGCCCGATGGCTTCGTCAGCTTCCTGACTGCGCTGCGTACCGAGGTCGAGGCGTTCCGCAAGCCGGTCGCCTACGTCCACGGCGATTCCCACTACTTCCGGATCGACCAGCCGTTCCTCAACGCTGCCGGCCAGCGGCTTGAGAACTTCGTTCGCGTCGAAACGTTCGGCGACAATCAGGGCAATGGCAACAACGACGTGCGCTGGCTCAAGGTGACCGTCGATCCGCGCAGTCGCGACGTGTTCTCCTTCCAGCCCGTCACGGTGCCGGCGAACCGCACCGCCGTGCCGGCGCCGACCCGCAACTGAGCCTCATGATGACCGGGTCGTCCAGCCTGGCTGGGCGACCCTTGTCTTTCGCCGAGCAGCGCTGCAGTCGGACTCAACCGAGCGACCGCAGCCAGGCCAGCCGCGCGATCGCCTGCGACGCCAGCCGCTGCATGAGACCGAGCCGGTCCGATTCGGTCGCTCGCTCCGCATGCTCCAGATACGCGTCCGCGAGCGCTTCCGCCAGCACGGCTGCATCGGCTTGCGCGGGCCCAGCCGGCAGGCGCAACAGGCCCGCAACGTCCGATGCCATTGCCGCGGCTTCGCGCGCAAGCTCGCCCACGCGATCTGCCGGGCGGCCTGCGGCGCGCGCCGCCATCGCGTCGAGCAGCTCGGCGAGTCGACGCTCCAGCCGGCCGGCGTCGATCGTGCCGGCGTCCGACGCCACTGACGCCGCGCGCCTGGCGTCGGTCTCAAGATGATAGGCACGGCGCCGCTCCTTGCGCAGCGTCGCGACATGACCGAGCTCCTCCCGCGCCATGGCCTCGGACGCCCTCTTGACCTCGGGAACATCGTTAAATGCGGCGAGATAGGACCAGAACGCGAAGGCCCGTTCCTCGTTGCGCACCGCCATCGACAGCGCGCGGTAAGGAGTCATCAACCGCGAATCCTGAATTTCGCGCGCCGCGCCGGGCTCAAAGGTCTCCGGCGGCTGCCAGCGCACCAGCGACGCATCGGGGGCGCGCCCCGTACGCGCTTGCGACCATTGCGCGACACTGTCGACATGCTCGCGCTCGGCCGCGGCCAGCCTCGCGAAGACGTCGGCCAGATCGAGCCGGCCTTGACGCTGCATCTCTCCGGACAGCTCGTCGTAGCGATCGGCCGCCTCCTGCTCCATCGCATTCGCGAGCGCGAACAGCTCGTCGATCGAATGCAGGTTCCCGGCCGGTTCCGACTTGAGCGAGAGCGTGCGTGACAACAACATATAATAGTCCGCCTGATTGTCCGGGCCTGTTTGATCCAGCGCAACGTCCGTCGGATTGCGACCCACTAGACAACCGGCACGATAAGGAGTCAATTTAGCCTGACTCTATCTCAGGGATTGTCAATGGCGACGATCCTTCCTTCCCGAAACAGTCCTGACTGGAATACGGCTCCTTCGTGGGCCGGCCGTTCCGCTTGAGGTGATCATGGTTGCGAGTGATGTCGCCACCAATCGGTGGCGCATGCCTGCTATCTTGGTAGCAATCCTCATCGGGCTCTGCGCCATCGCGGCCCCGCGCGCAGCACATGCGGCCGGCGATCTCGCAACCTACCTCTCGAAGATCACGCCGGGCAATCTCTTCCCCAATGCGGACCGTTTCGGCGTGCCGCAAGGCGAGCCGCCGATCATGCCGGTGTATCGCGGCGATCAGCTCAAGGGTTACGTCTATCTCAACTCCGATTTCGCCAATTCCGTCGGCTATTCGGGCAAGCCGATCCACATCCTCGTCGGCATCGATCCCAAGGGCGTCATCACCGGGCTGAAGCTGGTCGATCACAAGGAGCCGATCGTGCTGATCGGCATTCCCGAGCCACGCATCGTTGCCGCACTCAACGGCCTGCTCGGCAAGGACATGATGCCGATTGCGCAAGGCGCAGAACACGCGCCGCAGGCCGACATCGTCTCAGGTGCAACGGTCACCGTGCTGGTGATGCACGACAGCATCGTGCGCGCGGCCACGCGCCTGATCCGCAGCGGCCGCATCGGTGCCGGCGCTGCGGCGAGCGCCGCCGCGGCACAGCCGGGCGTGACCAAGACGGTCGATCCCGACAAGAGCGAGATCCGCGACTGGAGCAGCCTGCTCGGCGACGGCTCGGTGCGGCGCCTGCACCTCAGCATCGGCGACGTCAACGATGCGTTCGCCAAGTCGGGCAATGCGGCGGCCGCGCAAAGTCCGGAGCCCGGCGATGCCGGCGACACCTTCGTTGATCTGTATGTGGCCATGGTCAGCGTGCCCACCATCGGCCGCAGCCTGCTCGGCGACGAGGGCTATCAGCGACTCAAGCAGCGATTGCAGCCCGGACAGCAGGCGATCGTCGTCGCCGGCGACGGCATCTACTCGTTCAAGGGCTCCGCTTATGTCCGAGGCGGCATCTTCGACCGCATCGAGGTGCTGCAGGAGGGCGGAAGCACACGGTTCCGCGACAAGAACCACATGCGCCTCGGTGCGCTGGCCGCGGCCGGCGCCCCTGCCCTGCGCGAGATCGGACTGTTCGTCACGCCGCCCGAATTCACGCTCGACCCGACCGAGCCATGGCAGCTCCAGCTCCTGGTGCAACGAAGCACAGGCAGCCACGACAAGGCGTTCCTGACTTTCGATATCGACTACACGGTGCCCGACGCCTACTTGAAGCAGCAGACGCGCCCCGCTGTGCCGGCAGCGAAGGCGACGACCGCACGTCCCGCCCCAGCCACGGCGCAACCGGTCGCCGACGACACCGAAGAGCCGTTATGGATGCGCATCTGGCGCTCGCAGATGGTCGCCATCGGCATCACCGCGCTGGCGCTGGCCGTGCTCACGGGGATCTTCTTCTTCCAGAACGTTCTGGTGCGCCGTCCCCGGCTCTACACCTGGGTCCGCCGCGCCTATCTCCTGTTCGTGCTGGTCTGGCTCGGCTGGTACGCCAACGCCCAGCTCTCGGTCGTCAACGTCGTCACCTTCGTCAACGCGCTGCTGACCGGCTTCCATTGGGAGTTCTTCCTCGCGGCGCCCTTGATCTTCATCCTGTGGGCGGCAACGGCGGCTGGACTGCTGTTCTGGGGCCGCGGGCCGTTCTGCGGCTGGCTCTGTCCGTTCGGCGCGCTGCAGGAGCTCACCAACACAGTGGCAAAATGGCTCAAGGTGCCGCAGATCACGGTACCCTGGGGTCTGCATGAGCGTCTCTGGCCGATCAAATACATCATCTTCCTCGGCCTGTTCGGCCTGTCGCTTTATTCGGTCGCGCTCGCCGAACAGGTCGCGGAGGTCGAGCCGTTCAAGACCGCGATCATCCTGAAATTCTCGCGCAGCTGGCCGTTCGTGCTGTATGCCGCGGCGCTGCTCGGCATTGGCCTGTTCATCGAACGCTTCTTCTGCCGCTATCTCTGCCCGCTGGGCGCGGCACTGGCGATTCCCGGACGCATCCGCACCTTCGAATGGCTGCGTCGCTGGAAGGAGTGCGGCTCGCCCTGCCAGCGCTGCGCCAAGGAATGCCCGGTGCAGTCGATCCATCCCGAGGGACACATCAACGTCAATGAATGCATCTACTGCATGCATTGCCAGGAGCTCTACTACGACGATCAGCGCTGCCCGCACATGATCCAGGTCCGGCTCAAGCGCGAGAAATTCGAGGCGATGTCATCGCCGTCGATGCGCGCCGCGAAATCCGGTCCGAAGACCGTGATCACCCATGCCGGCCAGCCGATGGCGGCGACGGCCCCCTCCAACGATCTCACCCATCCATCATAAGGAGACGACGATGGCGCAAGACGACGACCAGACAAAAATCAGCCGCCGGCGGATCGTCGGCACCGCCGCACTGGGCGCGGCCGGCGTAGCCGGCAGCATTGGACTTGGCAAGAGCGTCGAGACCGCGCCGGCCGCCGCGCAACCACGTTCGGCCCAGGGCGCCGGCAAGGCGGAGGTCGCCCCCGGCGAGCTCGACGAATACTACGTGTTCTTCTCCAGCGGCCAGACCGGCGAGCTGCGGATCATCGGCATGCCGTCGATGCGCGAGCTGATGCGCATCCCCGTCTTCAACCGGTGCAGCGCCACCGGCTGGGGCCAGACCAACGAGAGCCGCAAGATCATGACCGAGGGGCTGCTGCCGGAGACGCGCGAGCGGCTCAAGGACAGGCTCGGCATCTGGATGAACGGCGACTGCCACCATCCGCACATGTCGTTCACCAATGGCACATATGACGGCCGCTACATCTTTATCAACGACAAGGCCAACACCCGCCTCGCCCGCATTCGCACCGACGTGATGAAATGCGACAAGATCATCGAGCTGCCGAACCAGTACACCATCCACGGCATGCGGCCGCAGAAGTTCCCGCGCACCGGCTACGTGTTCTGCAACGGCGAATATGAGGTGCCGCTACCGAATGACGGCAAGGTGCTCGACGACAAGTCGAAATACTGGTCGATGTTCTCGGCCGTCGACGGCGATACCATGAAGGTTGCCTGGCAGGTGATCGTCGACGGCAATCTCGACAACACCGATTGCGACTACCAGGGCAAATATGCCTTCTCCACCTGCTACAACTCGGAAAAGGGCGTTACCTTGGCCGAGATGACGGCAAGCGAGCAGGACTGGGTGACGATCTTCAACATCAAGCGCATCGAGGAAGCCGTCAAGAAGGGCGACTTCAAGGAGATGAACGGCGTTCCCGTCATCGACGGCCGCAAGGGCTCGCCCTACACGCGCTACGTTCCGGTCTCGAACAGCCCGCACGGCCTCAACACCGCCCCCGACGGCATCCATGTCGTCGCCAATGGCAAGCTGGCGCCGACGGTCACGGTGATCGACGTCCGCCTGATCGACAACCTGTTCGACGACAAGATCAAGCCGCGCGACGTCGTCGTGGCCGAGCCGGAGCTCGGCCTCGGGCCGCTGCACACCGCCTTCGACGGCCGGGGCAATGCCTACACTACGCTGTTCCTCGACAGCCAGGTCTGCAAATGGAGCATCGATCTCGCCAAGCGAGCCTTCAAGGGCGAGAAGGTCAACCCCATCATCCAGAAGCTCGACGTCCACTATCAGCCGGGCCACAACCACGCTTCGATGGGCGAGACCAAGGAAGCCGACGGCAAATGGCTGCTGTCCTTGAACAAGTTCTCCAAGGACCGCTTCCTGAATGTCGGGCCGCTGAAGCCGGAAAACGACCAGCTGATCGACATCACCGGCGACAAGATGGAGCTGGTGCACGACGGCCCGAGCTTCGCCGAGCCGCACGACGCCGTCATCGTGCACCGCTCCAAGCTCGAGGGCCGCGTGACCTCGATCTGGAAGCGCGACGACCCGTTCTTCGCCGACGCCCGCAAGCAGGCCGCAGCCGACGGCGTCACACTGGAGAGCGACGCCAAGGTGATCCGCGACGGCAACAAGGTGCGCGTCTATATGTGGTCCAGCGCGCCCGCCTATGCGCTCGAGAAGTTCGAGGTCAAGCAGGGTGACGAGGTGACCGTCTATGTCACCAACATCGACGACGTCGAGGATCTGGTGCACGGCTTCTGCATCGTGAACTACGGCGTCAACATGGAGATCGATCCGCAGCAGACCTCGTCGGTGACGTTCATCGCCGACAAGCCCGGCGTGTACTGGTATTTCTGCACATGGTTCTGTCACGCCATGCACATGGAAATGCGCGGGCGCATGCTGGTCTCGCCGCAGAACGCGTGAGCGATGCGGCGCATGCGCCATATCATGACTCTGGGGCTGGCGGCGCTCGTCGTCGCCGGCCTGCCCTTCCGCGCAACGGCGGCGACACGACAGGTCGCGGCCGATATTGCCGACTTGCAGGACGTCCTCGATCGCGCGGCCGACGGCGATGAGATCGTGCTGGCCGCAGGCACCTATCGCGGGCCGCTGCGGATCTCCCATCGCCTGACACTGACAGGCGCGCATGGCGCGGTGATCACCGGCGATGGGCATGGGAGCGTCATTACCGTCGCGGCACCGGGTACCGTCATTCGAGGCTTCGTCCTCAAAGGATCCGGCCGCTCGCTCGAGAAGATGGATTCCGGCATCTTCGTCGACCAGGGCGCGCACGACACGCTGATCGAGAACAACCGGATCGAAGGCAATCTGTTCGGCGTCTATCTGCACGGATCAGCCAATGCCATGGTCCGCCACAACAGCATCATCGGCCTGCGCGCGACGCTGCCCGGCGGCACCGGCAATGGCGTTTCGGTCTGGAACGCGCCGGGCGCCAAGGTGATCGACAACGACATCCGCTATGGCCGCGATGGCGTGTTCGCCATTACCAGCCGCAACAACACGTTCAGCCACAACCGCTTCAGCGAGCTGCGCTTTGCCGTCCACTACATGTACGCCAATGACGGCGAGATCACCGGCAACGTCTCGGTCGGCAACATCATCGGCTATGCGATGATGTTCTCGAAGAACCTGGTCGTGAAGGACAACGTCTCAGACCACGACCGCGATCGCGGCATGCTGTTCAACGCGACCAACGGCTCGCAAATCTCCGGCAACAGCGTGATCGGCGGCTTGCAGCCGGCGGAGCGCTGGGCGACCGCCGAGAACCGCGGCACCGACGAAGGCGTGCCGCTGACCGACAAGAGCGTGTTCACGCCGAGCGGCGGCGTCCGTCCCGGCCCCGAGAAATGCGTGTTCATCTACAACACGAACAATAATCGTATCACCAATAACTGGTTCGAGGGCTGCGAGATCGGCGTGCACTTCACCGCCGGCTCCGAAGGCAACGACATCCGGGGCAATGCCTTCGTCAACAACGCCAGCCAGATCAAATATGTCGGCACCCGCCATCTCGACTGGTCGAAGAACGGCCGCGGCAATTACTGGAGCGACAATCCCGGCTTCGACCTCAACGGCGACGGCGTTGCCGACACCGCCTACCGGCCGAACGATCTGATCGACCGCGTGCTGTGGACGGCGCCGGCCGCCAAAGTCCTGATCAACAGCCCGGCCGTGCAGGTCATCCGCTGGGCGCAGGCGCAGTTTCCGGCGATCCTGCCCGGCGGGGTGGTCGATAGCCATCCGCTGATGTCGCCACCGCCGGCGCGCCGCACTGCCGCCGGGAGCAGCGCCCGATGAGCGCGACCGTCCATATCGCCGAGTTGATCAAGCATTACGGCAAGGTCGAAGCCGTCAAGGGCGTGTCGTTCGATCTCGCGGCCGGAGAGATGGTGGCCCTGATCGGCCACAACGGAGCCGGCAAGACCACGCTGATGAAGATGATGCTCGGCCTGATCCGGCCGACCAAGGGCACGATCGCGCTGCTCGGCGAAAACCCGGCCGCCGGCGAGTTCTCCTCGCGGCGTCGGCTCGGCTATCTGCCGGAGAACGTCGCCTTCGATGCCGCGCTCACCGGCCGCGAGACGCAAACCTTCTACGCCCGCCTCAAACGCGAGCCGGTGAGCGGCGCACTGGCGCTGCTCGATGTCGTCGGGCTGGGCGACGCTGCCGGGCGCCGCGTCAATACCTACTCGAAGGGCATGCGCCAGCGGCTTGGCCTGGCGCAGGCGCTGATCGGCCGGCCACGCGTGCTGCTGCTGGACGAGCCGACCACCGGTCTCGATCCCGAACTGCGCCAGACGTTCTACGAGGTGATCCAGAAGCTCGCCGCCGAGGGCACGACGGTGCTGCTGTCATCGCATGCGCTGACCGAGCTGGAGGAGAGGGCCGGCCGTGTCATCATCATGAACAAGGGACTCAAGGTCGCCGACGGCACGCTCGACGAACTGCGCCGCCTCGCGCGACTGCCGACTCGGATCCGGGTCAAGGTCGCTGACCTGCCGCTATCCGGCCGGCCCTCGTGGCTGCCGGAGGCGACCTCCTATCGTCGGATCAACGGCCACATCGTCGAGATCGACGCGGCGCCGGACGAGAAGATCGCTCTGCTGCGCCGTGCGACGGCCGAGGGCACCGCCGTGCAGGATCTCGAGCTCATCCCGCCCAATCTCGACGAGCTCTACGCGCATTTCCTGCGCCACGCGGAGCGTTCGCAATGAATGCCGTGATCACCATCGCCGCGAAGGAAATCCAGCAGGCGATCCGCAACCGCTGGGTGCTGGCGTCGACCCTGCTGCTGGCAGGGCTCGCGCTGTCGCTGACCTTTCTCGGCAGCGCACCGACTGGCACCGTGGGCGCGCGCGCACTCGACGTCGTCATCGTCAGCCTGTCGAGCCTGACTATCTTCCTGATCCCGTTGATCGCGCTTTTGATCTCGCATGACGCCATCGTCGGCGACATGGAGCGCGGCACCATGCTGCTGCTGCTCAGCTATCCCGTGGCGCGCTGGCAGGTGCTGCTCGGCAAGTTCCTCGGACATCTTGCCGTGCTCGCCTTCGCGACCTGCCTCGGCTATAGCGCAGCCGCGGTGGCGCTGCTGATCGCCGGCAGCCACTTCGACAGCGACGGGCTCACGGCCTTCGCCGCGATGATCGGCTCCTCCGTTCTGCTTGGCGCGGTGTTCGTCGCGATCGGCTATCTGGTCAGCGCAGTCGTGCGCGACCGCGGCACCGCAGCGGGTGTCTGCATTGGCCTGTGGCTCGCGCTCGTCCTGATCTACGACATGGCGCTGCTCGGCCTTCTGGTCATCGACCAGGGCCGCAACGTCTCCGGCGGCCTGCTCAGCGCGCTGCTGCTGCTCAACCCGACCGACGCCTACCGGCTGTTCAACCTGACCGGCTTCGCCAATGTCAGCCTGTTCTCCGGCATGGCCGGGCTCGCCGGCAGCAGTACGCTGTCGGTTGAGGTGCTGCTCACCGCGTTGGTGCTGTGGACGTTGGTGCCGCTCGCAGGCGCCGCGCTGGCCTTCTCCCGGAGAGAGCTATGAAACGCCTCGCTTACGCCGGCGCGCTCATCGCCGCCTTTGCGCTCGCCGCCTGCAACGACAAGCAGGCCGCCGCGCCGCCGCCGCCGGTCAAGCTGACGGCGGAGGCGATCGGGCATTATTGCGGAATGAACCTGCTCGAGCATTCCGGCCCCAAGGGACAGATCTTCGCCGCCAGCCTGATCGAGCCGGTGTGGTTCTCCTCCGCGCGCGACGCCATCGCCTTCACGATGCTGCCCGACGAGCCCAAGGACATCCAGGCGATCTACGTCTCCGACATGGGCAAAGCCGCGAGCTGGGACAATCCGGGCGCCGACAATTGGGTCGAGGCGCGCAAGGCGGTGTTCGTGATCGGCAGCCGGGTCAGGAGCGGCATGGGCAGCGACGAGGCGGTGCCGTTCTCGGATCGGAGCGCGGCCGAGCGATTCGCTGCCGAGCACGGCGGCCGCATCGTCGGCTTCACCGAGGTGCCGCGCGACTATGTGCTGAGCTCGCCCGACGACAACGCCGGCGCGATCGAGCCGGGCCACAAGGACACGCCTGAGGTGCAACGATGACAAATCAGCTCTCGCGTCGGCGCTTCATCCGCATCAGCGCCGCATTGGCGGGCCTCGCGGTCGCTCCTTCCAGGGCGCATGCGGCCGACAGCACAAGCGGACTGGTCGAATGGCGCGGCACGCTGCTCGGCGCCGTCGCCACGATCAAGCTTCATCACCGCGACCGGCAAGAAGCCGAACGGCTGATCACGGTCTCGATCGGCGAAGCCCGGCGGCTCGAGCGCCTGTTCAGCCTGTATCTGGAGCAATCGGCGCTGGTGACGCTGAACCGCACCGGCGTGCTGGTGGACCCCGCGCCCGAGCTGGTCGACATCCTCACACGCTCGCAGCGCTACGCCGCGATGACCGACGGCCGCTTCGACCCGACCGTGCAGCCGCTGTGGACGCTCTACGCCGATCATTTTTCGCGCCCGGATGCCAATCCCGACGGCCCGCCGCAGGCGGCCGTGCAAGAGGCGCTGACGCGGGTCGGCCATCAGCGGCTGAGCGTCAGTCGCGATCACATCGTCATGCCGCGCGGCATGGCGCTCACCCTCAATGGCATCGCGCAGGGCTATGTCACGGACAGGATCGTCGAGCTGCTGCGCGGCGAGGGTGTACAGCACAGCCTGGTCGACATGGGCGAAGCCCGCGCCATCGGCGCACGGCCGGACGCGCGGCCCTGGGAGGTCGGGATCGCCGACCCTGACAATCCCGATCGGATCGCCGCGATGCTACCGATCATCGATCGGGCCGTATCGACGTCAGGCGCCTATGGCCTCCGCTTCGATCCACAAGGCCGCTTCAATCATCTGTTCGATCCGCACAGCGGCGGCTGCGCGCAGCGCTATCGCAGCGTGACCACGGTCGCCGGCAATGCAACGGCGGCGGACGCGCTCTCGACCGCGTTCAGCCTGATGTCGGAGCCCGAGATCCGTGCACTGCTGCCCCGCACCGAGATCGAACGTGTTCACCTGATCGACGCGGCTGGAGCCGCAGTCGACCTCGTCGGCTGAGTCCGTCTCGTCTGCCGTCGGATCGCAATCGGGAACGTCGCATCAGCTAGAATCGTGCGGCCATCTCGGCGAGCCGCCTGTGCGCCCGCTCACGTGCGGCGGCGGTGTGCGTGGCCGGTCCGCTGGTCGGCCCGATCGCCACGAAGTGGAGGTCGCGAAGACCCATGAAGCGCAGCGCCTCGCGCAAATAGGGCGTCGCGAGGTCGGTCCGCCCCCGGCTGATGCCGGTGGTGAAGTCGCCGCCGCTGGCGAGGATCACCAGCGTCGGACGATCCTTCAGGAGCGGCAGGTAGCCACGCGACGGATCGAAGTGAAAGGTGAGGCCCGGCTGATTGATGATGTCGAGCCAGTGCTTGAGTTTGTAGGGAATGCCGAAATTCCACATCGGCGTCGAGATCACGACGCGCTCGGCCAGATCGAGCCGCACCGCCATGCGTTCGGCCGCCGCGAACGCCCCGCGCTGGCCGTCGGTGAAGGCGCGGCCGCCCATGCGGGCATACTTCGCCTGCAAAATCTCACCGTCGAACTCCGGCAGATTCTCGCGCCACAGATTCATCTCGTCGACGTCCCATCCCGGCCGCGCCTGCCTGAAGCGGTCCAGGAAGGCGCGCGCGCCGGCGCTGGATTCCGAATCCGCCCGCGGCGAGGCGACGAGATGCAACAGCTTTGGCATGCCTCACCCAAGTGCCCTGATCACCGCGTCGGCCGTGGTCACGACAGCAACATTCTGCATGGCGAAGTTGATCGACGCATTGTGCCAGTCCGCGTTCATGGTCGAGCAGCAATCCTCCGGCACCACCATGAAGTAGCCCTTGTCCGCCCCGGTCCGCGCGGTGTGCTCGACCGACATGTTGGTCCAGGCGCCGGTGTTGATGATGACGTCGCGCCCGGTGGCCTTGAGAATGGTCTCGAGCCGCGTGCCCTCCCAGGCGCTCATCCGCATCTTCTCGACGACGAAGTCCCCGCTCCGCGGCTCCAGCCCCGCGACCGGCGCGGCCCCCCAGCTGCCGCGCACCATCGCCCTGCTGTCGACCAAACCCTCGAACAACGGCGCGTTCAGGGTCACGCCGGGGGCGCCGGGCTCGACCACGAACCAGACGTGAATGATGACGACGCCGCGCGCGCGGGCGGCCTCAGCGAGCCGCCGGACATTGTCGATAACACGCTGCTGCCTGGCGTGCCCCGGCGCTCCGGACTCGGCAAAGGCGCCGCCGTCCATGATGACGTCGTTCTGCAGGTCCTGGATGATCATGGCGCAGCGGCGCGGGTCGAGCTGCATGTCGCCAGCAGCGAGCTGCGGGGCCGAAGACGCGGTGGCCGGCGCGGCGTTGCTGCCAGTCCGCCCGCTCATATACGTCTCGTGGCGCGGACCGATCTTGGTTGCGATCGCGTAGACCGAATGCGTCGCGGTCAGATAGAGCGTGCGGAAATCAGCCCCGCCCCAGGCGAGGTTGGCGACGAGCTCCGGCACGCGGACCTTGCCGAGCAGCTCGCCGCCGGGCGCGTAGACCCAGACGCCGCCGGGAGCGGTGACCCAGACATTGCCGCGCTGATCGCATTTCATACCGTCGGGCACGCCGGGCTCGAGCTCGGAACGGATGCCGCTTGCAAAGATGCGTCCGTTCGACAGCGCACCATCGCCGCCGACGTCGAACACGCGGATCACCGCCTGCACCGTGTCGTTGACGTAAAGCAGTTTCTCGTCCGGCGAAAAGCACAGCCCGTTGGGCTGGTCGAACAGATGGCGGTCAACGAGCAGCCACGGTGGCCCGCCGCCCGGCGCCACCCGGTACACGCCCTGGAAGCCGAGCTGGCGCGGCCGTTCCACGCCATAGACCGGCATGCGGCCATACCACGGATCGGAGAAGTAGATCGCCCCGCTCGAGTGGACGCACACGTCGTTGGGGCTGTTGAGTTCCTGGTTCTCGAAATGCGACGCCAGGATCTCGCGGCGGCCGTCGGGACGCTCGCGCACCAGCGACGACGTCGCGTGTTCGCAGACGATCAGGTTGAGCTCGGCATCATAGGTCATGCCGTTGCACTTGTTCGAGGGCCGCCGCATCTCGACCACGCCGTGCTTCGCATCCCAGCGGCGGCGGACATCAGCCGGCATGTCGGAGAACAGCAGGAACTGCTCGACGGGATGCCAGATCGGCCCCTCCGTGAACTCGAAGCCGGTCGCCACCTGCGCCACCGGCGCGTAGGGGTCGACCAGGGTCTCGAACTCAGGGCGCAAGGTCACGTGTGTCATCGTTGTGCCTCGTGCGGATCACGCCGGGAACCAGTGCCGCTGCGGCAGCGACTGCACGATCGGACCCGGCACCTGGTCATGCAGCCGCCCCGTTACGACGCCGCCTTCGATCTTGGCGGGACGATCATGCACCGGCAGCAGATAGCGCGAGCTCGACAACAGCTTCTTGATCGCCGCCTTCTCGGCACGCTTGGTGGTGCCGTGATTGCCGGTGGTGCGCGGCTCGCCATCCTGGATCTCGTTGAACGGCGTCACGATCTGGTCGTTGAAATCGTAGATGACGTCGCCGCAGATGGTGGCGATGCCGTCGGCGGTGTGGACGTGGATGTTCATCGAGCCCTCGGTATGGGCGTTCGCAGCATCGCAATAGACGCCCGGCATCAGCTCGACCGGGCCGGTGAGCTCGAGGTCGAGGAAGCGCAGCGCGCTCTTGGTGTGCAGCCGGTCGATGAGATGCTTGATGTCCGGCGCCGGATATTGCGGATGCATCAGGCCGGAGACGGAGTATTCGAGCTCGCGGCGGTTGAGCACGACCGTCGTGTTCATCGGGAACAGGTCGTCCTTGCCGGCGTGATCGATGTGCAGATGGGTGTGGCAGACATAGCGGACGTCGCCCATGCGGACGCCGTGGCGCGCCAATTGGTTCTCGATCATGTTCTCATGGTACTGCAGCCCGCGCATGCCCAGCGTCTCCATGATCTGGTTGGAGCGGTAGCCGGTATCGACCACGACCGGATACGGGCCGCCCAGGATCAGGAAGCCGAGCGTCAGCACCCGGCGGGTGCGGCCGCAATCACGACCGAGCACGAGGAAGCTCGATTCGAGCTCGATGTCACCATAGTCGAGAATCTTGATTTCCAGCGCCATGAGCGGTCCCTGTTGCTTTTGTTGTCGTTGCAGGCGGTATCATCCCAGCCGATAGACGCGCTGCGCCGTCCCTCCCATGACCTGCGCGCGTGCATGCTCGTCGAGGTCTTGGATGGCAGCCTCATAGGCTCCCACCAGTGCGCGATAGTCGGTCCAGAGCTTCTCGATCGGAAAATTCGAACCGAACAGGCAGCGCTCGGGCCCGAACATTCCGATCGTCTCCCGCACCACCTCGACAACATGCGCCGGATCGTTGCGGCGAATGAAGGTGCCGAGGCCCGAGAGCTTGCTGACGACGTTGCTGCAGTTCGCCAGCCGCTGCATTCCGGCTCGCCATTGATCGCGACCATGTGCGGACAGGTCCTCCGGCATGCCGGCGTGCTGAAGGATGAAAGTCACGGACGGACAGCTCTCGGCAAGCGCCGCGGCGCCAGCCATCTGCGGCGCGAAAACCTGCAGGTCGAAGGACCAGCCGTAGTCGGCGAGCCGGGCGATGTTGGAGCGGATATGGTTATCGCTGCAAAGGTCTGGTGACGAAGCGAAACGATAGAGCGGGTTCTCATGCCAGTGGAGCTGCATCCGGACCCCGCGCAGCAGCGGGTAGCGCGCCAACCGGTCGAACTGCGGCCGCGCATCGTCGACGCTCAGATCGGCATAGGCGACGATCGCATGCGGAAAGCCATGCTGCTCAGAAGTTCGCTGCACCCAGGCGGCCTCGTCCTCGAAGCCGTCCTTCGCCCAGTTGGTCTGCACATAGACCGACTTCCTGACGCCGCTGCCGGCGATGTCGTTGAGATATTCCCCGATCGCGTAGTCGCGCCGGATCGGCTCGTAGGGGCCAAAAATCCGCGGCTGCATCGGCCCGACCAGCCAGGGCAGATCGGCCTGCCGCCAGATGTGATGATGTGCATCGACGTATCCGGTCATGCCGCCCTCCTCTGTGCCAGCGACAGCACATGCGCGACGATGGCCTCGTCCGACCCGCCGGCTGCGATGTCGTCGACGAATGGCGCAATCGCCTGCAACGCCTCGGTTTGAGGCTTGAATCCGGGCCCCGTCGCGAGCGGCGTCAGCCAGCTCAGGCGCCAGGCGCGCAGCGACAGCTTCCACACGGCGTCACGGAGCACGTGATGGTCACCACGCTCGAGCCCATCCGAGATGACCAGCACGGCGGCGCCCCGCGCGTAGGTCGAGAACCGCGGCACCGCGAGGAAGGCCTGCAGCGCCTCGCCGATACGCGTGCCGCCGTCCCAGTCGCTGACGAGATGAGAGGCAGCGAGCAGCGCCTGCTCGCGCCGCTTGAGCCGCAAGGGCCGCGTCACACGTGTCAGCCGTGTCCCAAGCGTGAACACCTCGGCCTGGGGTACGGCCTGCACCAGCACGTGGGCGAGCCGCATGTTGTCCTCGGTCCGCGCCTTCATCGAGCCGGAGACATCGATCAGCAGCAGCAATCGTCGCAATCGAGGCCGTCGCTTCAGCCGCCGCAGCGACAGCACCTCACCGTCGCGCCTTACGCTCTCACGCAGGGTCCGTCGCAGGTCGACGAAACTGCCGCGCCGCGCGCGCATGCGCCGATGGCCGCGCCGCTTCGGCAGCTTGGCACGCGCCTGGCGCGCGAGACGCTGCAGGACGTTGCCGCCTGTGGTCGCAGCCAAGCGGCGCGCGACCAGCGCCTCGGCACGCGTGGCCGCCAGACCGGACTCGTTCTGCTCCTCGGCGATATCGGGATCGACAGCGCCGCTCCCTTCCTCCTGGAGACGCACGACATCATCCTGCCTGTCGCTCTCGCCGAAGGCCGTCGCCTCGGCAACGCCGAAATGGATGTCGAACAGCAGATTGTAGGTCGCAAGCCGCTCGGGCGGCGGCGCTAGGGTCGCCGTCCCGGCCCGCCGGATATCGTCGAGGCTGGTCGGCCCCAGCAGTTCGATCGCAGCGAGAAAGGCGGTGGTCTGCTCGGGTGCGATCGCGAAGCCGTTCCGCCGCAGCAGCGCAGCGAACGTCACGAAGATCTCAGTCACCTGCGGCAGGCGGGGCTCGCTCATGTCATCGCCTCCGCGAGCATCGCATCGAGCCGCGGCGCGATGAAGGACAGATCCTCCTCATCCTTCAGCGCGACGCCAATCGCGCGCTTGAACGCATCGGGCCAGCGTGCGCCGGTCTGGTTGAGCAGCGTCGCCGCCTCCGCCCAATCAACCGCCTCGGCAATCCCGGGCGCCTTGCTCAGCGGCTCGCGCCGCAGCTTCGCCACTGCAGCCACCACGGCCCGCGCGGTCGCTTCGGCAACACTGGAGGCCCGCATCATCACGATCCGCGCCTCGCGCTCCGCATCGGGATAGTCGATCCAATGATAGACACAGCGGCGGCGCAGCGCTTCGTGCAGGTCACGAGTCCGATTCGAGGTCAGCACCACGATCGGCCGCTCGGCGGCACGGATCGTGCCGCGCTCTGGAATCGAGATCTGGAAGTCGGAGAGGAATTCGAGCAGGAACGCCTCGAACTCCTGGTCGGCGCGATCGATCTCATCGATCAGCAGCACCGTCGAGTCGGGCGCACGCAGGCAGGCCAGCATCGGCCGCTCGATCAGGAACGTCTCACCATAGATGTCGATGCTCTCCTCGCCGGCCTGGCGGATCGCGAGCATCTGGCGCGGATAGTTCCACTCGTAGAGCGCCGCCGCGGCGTCGATGCCTTCGTAGCATTGCAGCCGGATCAGCTTGCGGCCGAGCACTGCAGCGATCGCCTTTGCCGCCTCGGTTTTTCCGACGCCGGGTGCGCCTTCCAAGAGCAGCGGCTTGCCCAGCGCGAGGGCGAGATAGGCCGCGGTCGAGAGCCCGTCATCGGCGAGATAGTAGGCCGCCCGCAGTGCCTTTTCCAGCGCCTGCGGCGAGTCGATGCCGACGATGTTGCTGCGGACCACCATGCTGCGTCACCGCCGCGTCTGTGGCCGGGCGCCACCCTGGGCCCTGATCGCGCGCAGCACCTTCTCCGGCGTGATCGGCAGCTCGTCGATGCGCACGCCGACGGCGTTGAAGATCGCATTCGCGATGGCAGGGAGCACCGGATTGGCGCACATTTCGCCAGGGCCCTTGCCGCCGAACGGCCCGTCGGGCGCCGGCCGCTCCAGCACGGCGATGTCGTGCGGACAGATGTCGCCAGGTCCCGGCATCAGGTATTCGACGAAGTCGCGCGGTCCTTGCTTCGGGTCCGGGTAATACGGCTCCGTCGTCTCGTAGAGCGCGTGGCTCATGCCCATCCAGGCGCCGCCGACCAGCTGCTGCTCGACGAGGCGGGGATTGAGCGCGCGTCCCAGCTCATAGGCACTGTCCATCCTGACCACACCGACCTCGCCGGTCTCGTCATCGACCTCGACCTCGGCAACGAGACACGCATGCGCGTAGCAGGTCGCCGGGGACATTTCGCCGGTCTCAGGATCCACCTCCGACAGCGGCACCAGGAAGATGCCACGGCCGGAGATCGTCTTGCCCTGACGGAACTGCGCGGCGATGGCGACGTCCTTCACCGAGATCGAGCGATGCGGCGCGCCCTTGACGTGAATGTTGCCGCGGCCATCGGTCTCGAGATCGCTGGCGTTGACCTCGAGCTCCTCGGCCGCCGCCTCCATCATGACGCCGCGCGCCTCCTTGGCGGCAGCCATCACGGCATTGCCGACGCGATGCGTGCCGCGCGAGGCGAACGAGCCCATGCAATGCGGGCCGGTGTCGGAATCGGCGGTGTCGACATAGACGTCCTCGACCGGCACGCCGAGCGTCTCGGCGCAGATCTGCCGCGTCACCGACTTCATGCCCTGTCCGAGATCGATCGAAGACAGCGCCACGGTGAACTTGCCGCTGGGATTGGAGTGCACCAGCGCCTGGCTCGGATCGCCGCCGAGATTCATGCCGATGGGATAGTTGATCGCCGCCATGCCGCGGCCGCGGTGCCTGGTCATGTCAGCGCCTCCTCGTGCCGAATACCGACGAGAACCGCGTCGCGCCGTGTGCGGGAGCCGGTGCCGGGCTCTGTGGGGGTGGTGACGGCGGCTCAGGAGGTGGAGAAACCGGGAGCCCCCGGTCATAGCTCGTGCGCTGCTGCGCCGGCGCAGGCCGCGCGCTCACCGGCTCACGTGGCGTGGAGGGAACGGCCGCCCGCGCTCCGCCGCCATCCTTGCGCGAGGACATGCGCCGGAACTCCTCCCGGATCGGCCACTTGGCCTTCTCGGCCGCGACCTGGACGCATTCGATCAGCGCGGTGTTCTTGGCCTCGCGGCGATGCGCCTTCATGTCGCCGTCGCGATAGGCGTTGAGGATGCGGAACTCCATCGGATCCATGCCGATCAGATGCGCGAGCTTGTCCATCTGGCATTCGAGCGCGAAGTCCATGCCGGTGATGCCGAAGCCCCGCATCGCGGTGGCCGGCGTGCGGTTGGTGAAGATACAGTAGATGTCGCCATGGACGTTCGGGATCGTGTAGGGCCCCGGCAGGTGCGCGGCACATTTGACCACCGCGTAGCTCGACAGCCGCGTATAAGCGCCAGAGTCGAAATAGCCGCGGATCTGGCGCGCCACGATGCGGCCGTCGCGCATGACCCCGTCCTTGATGTAGATGCGCTCGGCGCCGCGGGGCGGCCCGAACTGCATCTCCTCCTCTCGCCCGAGCACGTAGCGCACCGGGCGCCCCGTCAACATCGCAGCGAGAATGGCGAGCGGCTCGGTCAGCGTGTCGACCTTGCCACCGAAGCCGCCACCGACCGTGCCGCCGATGAAGTGGAACGTGTTCGACGGCAGATCGAGGATCTTGGCGCAGGTGTCGAGCGAGAAGAACAGCGCCTGGGTCGAGGTATAGACCACGTAGCGGCCGTTGGTGTCGGGCGCGGCGATCGAGCCGTTGGTCTCGACCGGCGCATGCTCGATCGGAGACATCTGGTAGCGCTGTTCCAAGACATGATCGGCGCCGGAGAAGCCACGCTCGACGTCGCCGAAGCGCAGCTTCTGATGATCGTAGCGCTCGTGATAGGTGAATGTGTTCTTCGGATAGGTCTCGTTGACGACAGGCGCCCCCGGCTTCAGCGCCTCCTCGACGTCGAACACCGCGGGCAAGGTCTCATAGTCGACGCGTACCCTGGCCGCCGCCTCGGCTGCCGCGCGCGGCGTCTCGGCGACCACGGCGATGATCGGCTCGCCGCGGTACCGCACCTTGTCGACGGCGAGCGTCGGTTCGTCGTCCTTGCCGAAATTGATCAGGCTGAGCAGCGTGTTGAGATTGCGCGGCACGTCGGCGCCGCGGATGATCCGCCGCACGCCCTCGCTCCGCTCGGCCTCGCTGGTGTCGATGCGGCGCAGCCGCGCATGCGGCTGCGTGGATCTGACGACCTTCAGATGCAGCATGCCCTGCAGCTTGTGATCGTTGAAATAGGTCGATGTTCCCGTGACATGGCCCAGCATGTCCTGGCGCTGGGTGCCCTTGCCAACCTCGTTGAGATTGTCGTCGCGCTCGTCGGCGAAGATGTCCTTGCGCAATTCCAGCATGGCGATCCCTCCTCACGCGCTCGCGCGCAGCGACGCGGCCGCCGCCAACACCGCATTGATGATCGGCTCGTAGCCGGTGCAGCGGCAGACATTGCCGGAGATGGCCTCGACGACCTGCTCGCGGCTCGGCTGCGGGGTCTTGTCGAGCAGGGCCTTGGCCGCCATGATCATGCCCGGCGTGCAATAGCCGCATTGCGCGGCGAAGCCGTCGGCGAACGCCCGCTGCAGTGGATGCAGGTTCGGCCCGGCCTTGATGCCGTCGAGCGTTTCGACCGCACGGCCCTCGACGGACTCCGCCAGGGTCAGGCACGAGAGATGAGCATCGCCATCGATCAGCACCGTGCAGGCGCCGCATCCGCCCTGGCCGCAGCCGAATTTCGGCGTGACGTCACCGATCATCTCGCGCAGCACGACCAGGAGGTTGGTGCCACCTTCGACGAACAGCGCGACGTCGCGGCCGTTATGCCGGAATTGAAGGGGAGTTTTTGCCATGGCCTAGCTCTCCTGCCCCGACAGCAGCCGCCGCAGATGCACGCCCACGACTTCGCGGCGGTACCACGCGCTGGCCAGCGAATTGTCCGTGGGAGCTGTCCCCTCGCCCGCCGCCGCAGCCGCCGCGCTGATCGCGGTCGCATCGAACGGCCGGCCTTCGAGCGCGCGCTCGGCCGCCTTGGCGCGGATGGCGGTCGGGGCCATCGATCCCAGCGCGATCCGGGCCCCCGTCACGCGACCGCCGCCGAGGGGAACATGCGCGGCGATCGTGATCACAGATCCGCCCTTCGGCTTGATGCGGGCGATCTTGCGATACCGGAACGCGTCCACCGATGCCGGCCGAATGCAGGAGACCGCAACGACCAGCGCACCAGCCTGGCGATCGCGCGACTGCAGAAACTCTTCCAGCGGCATGTCCCTGACGCCGAAGCCGCCCTGCACCGAGACCATGCCGTCCAGCGCCAGCAGCGCGACGGTGAAATCGCCGAACGGCGCCGGCGCGAACAAATTGCCGCCGACGGTGCCCATGTTGCGGACCGCCGGCCCGCCGATCGAGCGCGCCGCCGGATGCAGGAGCGCAAGCTCGCGCTCGGCCAGCACGCGGGCAAAAGTGACCCCGGCACCGATGCGGATGCGCGCGCCGGCCGCATCGATGCTCTGCAGCGCGCGGTCGGTCGCGCGGACCACGGTCGCAATCGAGACGTCGCCTTCGTTCAGATCGCGCATCACCAGCGTGCCGCCGCCGAGATAGCGGGCTGCGCGATCGGACGACAGCGCCGACGCCGCGTCGCTCGCGGCCTGAAACGTCTTCACCGTGACCGGCATCGGTTCACCTCTTGCTCATGCCGCCTGCTTCAGATGCGATCGGATCGCCTCGAAGCCGGCCTGGTAGATGTCTTCCGCCACCATGCGCGTCAGAGCCTCGGCCTGCTCGGGCCGCGTCGTGAAGCGGCTCTCCCAGTGCCAGAAGGTGCGATCACCATCGGTGACCGGCAGCAGCCGGACATGGGCGACGTAGTTGAACAGCTGGATCGGCGTGTCGAGCAGGCAGTAGCTGAAGCTCTGTTCGAGATCGGACAGCGCCAGCAGTTGCTCGCGCAACTCCGACCCGTCCTTGAGCCGGAAGCGCCTGACGCAGCCGATCTTGTCGGACGTCTGCGAGCGCTCGATCGCCGAGGTCGCCACCGCCGGGTGCCAGCGATCATGACCGTTGAAGTCGCGCAGCACCTCCCACACCCGGTCAGTCGGCGCGTCGATGATGGTGCTCTTGACGACGTGCGGCACGGCGTCAGCCTCCGAACGCCCGCTTGAGCGCATCGAAGCCGCCCTGGAACACGCCGCCGCCGATCGAGCCGGCCAGGTCGGCCTCGCGCTCCGGGGCGCAGTCGAATTCGGCGGTCCATTCCAGGAAGGTCTTGTCGCCGTCGGTAACCGGCGTCAGGCGCAAGGTCGCGACGTAGTTCGACACGCCCATCGGCGATTCCAAAATCGAATAGGTGCAGAACATGTCGTAGTCGGACAGGCCGAGCAGCTTCTCGCGGATGCGGTCGCCATTGCGCAGCCTGAAATCCCTGACACAGCCGATCTTGTCGGCGGGCTCGCCGCCCTCGATGCGGCTCTCGGCAATCGCCGGATGCCAGTTCGGCAGGCCGTTGAAATCGCGCACCCGCGCCCACACCCGGTCGTTGCGGGCATTGACGACGGTGGAGACGTAGACTCTCGCCATGGTGCCTCACCCCTTCTTGCGCGGACCGCGGTCGGCTGGCGGCTCGGATGGGCTGGCATCATTTGCTCCACCTCCGCCGCCTGCATCCTTGCGCGCGGACGTCTCTTTCCGGATGCCCTGCATGTCCCTGGCTTCGCGGATCAGGCCGGGCATCTTGGCGAGGCTGCCGCCCTCGACTCCGATGTCGGAGAGGATGGAGTCGATCAGCGGCGCCTGCACGCGGTAGCGCAGCGCGGAGTCGATCACCTCGTCGGTCGCGCTGCGGCCGCCATTGCCGTTGCCGCCATTGCCGTTCAAGCCGTCGACCTGCAGGATGCGGATGCCCTCGATCTTCTCCATCGGCTTGACGCTCTCGCGCACGATGCCCTCGATGCGGTCGAGCAGCTTGCGCCGGAACAGCGAGTAGCGCGCCTGATCGGTCAGGACGTTCTCGGCCTCGTTGAGCAGCTTCTGCGCTTCGGCTTCGACCGCGGCACGAACCCGCTCGGCCTCGGCCGCGATCCGCGTCTCTTCGGCCTGCTTCTCGGCGAGCAGCACCTCGACGGTCTTACGGCGGCGGGCGATCTCGCTCTCGCGCGCGGTGACCACTTTCTCTGCCGCTTCCGTTGCGCGCGTGCGCGCCTCCTCGGCCGCGACCTTGGCCGCGGATTCCTCCAGCGACTTCTGATACAGCGCGATCGCCTTCTCCATCAGCGCAGTCTCGACGTCCTTCTCGCGATTGACTTCGAGCTTGCGCAGCTCGCGCTCGCGGCCGATGCGGGCCTCGTCGAGACCGCGATCGGAGGCGATGCGGGCGCGTTCGACCTCCTCACGGGCCGCGATCTCGGCCTCCTGCAGCGACTGGACGCGCGCGACCTCGAGCTGCTCGATCGCCCGGCGACGCTCCAGCCGGACAGCCTCCAGCGCCTGCTCGCGCGAGACATCGGCGGTCTCGACCTGCTTGCGCGCAACGATCTCGGCTTCCTTGACCTGGCGATCCGCATCGATGCGCTCGGCGCGCTTGGCAGCGAGCTCGATCACGCGGGTTTCGTCGGCGAGCTCGATCGCCTTCTTCTGGTCGATGTTGAGCACCTCGCGCGTCCGCGACGAGGCGATGCGCTCGGCCTCCAGCGCCAGCTCGACCTCGATGCGACGCCGCTCGACCGCCTCCCGACGCTTCAGATCGGCGGCCTCGACGGCCTCCGTGCGCTCGATCTCCAGGCTGCGCGTCTCCTTCTCCGACTGGATCCGCTTGGCTGTTACAGCCAGCTCCTGGGCGATGCGGGCCGCTTCGATCGCCTCGCGCGAGGCGATGTCCGCCTCCTCGATGGTCCGGATGCGCGCGATCTCCAGCGCACGCACCCGCTCCTCCTGCGCGATGCGGCTGGCTTCCGTCGCCTCGCGCGCGGCGATGCCGGCGATCTCGACGCCCTGGTTGCGCTCGATCTCCAGCTTGCGCGTGGCGTGCTCGGCAGCGATCCGTTCCGCCGACAATGCCTGCTCGCGCGCGATCCGGGCGGCCTCGACCGCCTTCTGCGCTTCGATCTCGGCCTCCTGGATGTTGCGCACCTGGGCAATCTCGGTGGCGCGGGTGCGCTCGTCGGAGCTGATGCGCTCCAGATTGACGATCATGGTCTGCGCGATGCGCGCCTTCTCGGTCGCCTCGCGCGCGGCGATCTCCGCCTGCTCGACCGCGCGGGTGCGTTCGATCTCGCGGCGGCGTGTCTCCTCGTCATTGGCGATGCGCGCATCGGAGACGACGCGATCCTGCTGGATCCGCGCCTTCTCGACCGCCTCGCGCGCCGCGATCTCTGCTTCCTCGATGGTGCGGGTCCGCTCGATATCGCGTTGGCGCACCTCGCGCTCGGATTCGATCCGCGCGGCATCGATGGCCCGCTGATTGGCGATACGAGCCTTCTCGATATCCTCGCGCGCCAGCAGCTCCCTCTCTTCGACGGCACGCGTCCGCTCGATCTCGCGCTGCCGCGTGTCGCGCTCGGCCGCGATTCGGGCCTCGGCAATCGTCAGCTCGTTCGCGATCCGCGCCTTCTCGATCGCCTCGCGCGCCATGATCTGTGCCTGCTCGGCCTCGGTCTCGCGCAGCGCCCGCTCGCGCGCCACTTCCGTCCGCTGCAGGGCGCGGCGCATCTCGATGTCGCGCTCCTGCTCCAGCCGCGCCGTCTCGCTCTCGCGCTCGATATCGAGCGCCTCGCGCTCGGCTTCGAGGTTGCGGGTGCGAATCTTGATCATCGAGTCCTGCTCGATGTCGTTGCGCAGCTTGCGCTTGCTCTCGATGTCCTCCATCAGCCGCGTCAGACCCTCGGCATCGAACCGGTTCGAGGGGTTGAAGAATTCGAGGTCGGTCTGGTCGAGATCGGTGATCGCGACCGATTCCAGCTCCAGGCCATTCTGCGCCAGCGCCTCGGAGGCGGCCGCCTTCACGCGGGACACGTAGTCGCCGCGCTCCTCGTGCATCTGCTCCATCGTCATCTCGGCCGCGACCGCGCGCAGGGCGGAGATGAACTTGCCGGAGAGCAACGCGTGCAGTTTTTCCGGTTCGAGCG
The DNA here is from genome assembly GCF_032377435.1 of Bradyrhizobium sp. SZCCHNS3002. NCBI lineage: Bacteria > Pseudomonadati > Pseudomonadota > Alphaproteobacteria > Hyphomicrobiales > Nitrobacteraceae > Bradyrhizobium > Bradyrhizobium sp. SZCCHNS3002. The sequence continues at coordinate 135,512 of NZ_JAUHHY010000008.1, read as the reverse complement.
TGCGCCGGCCGAGCGTCGCGGCCGCAATCGACACCGCTTCCCTGGTCGGCTGCACACGCACGTAGAAGTCGGCTTCGACGTCGACCCGCATGCGGTCACGCGTGATCACGGCGTCCTGCTTCGCGCGCGTGATTCCCATCGGCAGCACGTTCATGTTGACCGGCGTATAGTCGTGAATGAACGGCATCACGAAGGCGCCGCCATTGATGACGACGCGCTCACCCATGAAACCGGTTCGGACGAAGGAGACCTCCTTCGACGAACGATGATACAGCCAGTTGACGATGTAGACTGCGACCACGATGACGATGATCGCGATGATCAGCCAAAGGATCAGCTCACCGATCAGAACCCCGGACATCTCATTCCTCCCTCAGTCTCCGTCCGGCGAGCGTGGCGCCAAGCGCCAGGGCTGCCGGATCTCGTGTTGTCACCTCAGACGCGGCGTGGCCGCGCGCTGATTGCCTTGAAATGTCGTACCTGCTCCGTCAGCGCGCGCTCCACCGGCAGCCGCTCCATTGAGGAGGCGCCGTAGAAGCCGTGGCAGTTCTTGGTGTGCTTCATGATGAAGTCGGCGTCGGACGGCTCCGCGATCGGGCCGCCATGGGCCAGAACCAGAATCTCCGGGTTGACGCTGAGCGCGGCCGAGGCCCAGCTGTCGATCAGGCCGGGGCAGTCTTCGAGCTTGGGCGCGGTCTGCGCGCCGATCGAGCCGCCGGTTGTCAGACCGAGATGGCAGACGATGATGTCCGCGCCCGCGATCGCCATGCCCGCGGCCTGGGCTTCATTGAAGACGTAAGGCGTCGTCAGCAGGTCCTTGTCGTGCGCGCGCCCGATCATGTCGATCTCCAGCGCGTAGGAAATGCCCGTCTCCTCGAGGTTGGCGCGGAAAGTGCCGTCGATCAGGCCGACGGTTGGGAAGTTCTGCACACCGGAGAAGCCGAGCGACTTCAGCTCGTCGAGGAACACATCCATGTCGCGGAACGGGTCGGTGCCGTTGACGCCCGCGAGCACCGGGGTCGACTTCACCACCGGCAGCACCTCGCTGGCCATCTCGACCACGATGGCATTGGCGTCGCCATAGGCCATCAGGCCGGCGAGCGAACCGCGGCCGGCCATGCGATAGCGGCCGGAATTGTAGATCACGATCAGGTCGATGCCGCCGGCCTCCTCGCATTTGGCAGACAGGCCGGTGCCGGCCCCGCCGCCGATGATCGGCACGCCACGGCGCACCATGTCGCGAAACTTCTTCAGCAGCGGTGCGCGCTCATATCTCGGCATCACCATCACCTCGCCTGTCTGCGCCGCGTCGGCAGCCGCCCGAGCATCGGCCTGACGGCACCGACGATCGCTGCTGCGAACTCATTGTCGTTGATGTGATGCGGCACGCGGATCAGGCGCCGGTTCGAGGTCTGCCGCACCGTCTGTTCGAGGCTGCGAAACAGCGCCTCGTCCGCCTCGCGATCGAAGAACGGCTGTCCCTGTGCATCAAGGGCCGACACGCCCTTCTCGGGCAGGAAGAACCGGACCGGCCCGTCCATGCGGTTGAGCCGCTCGCCGATCCAGCGCCCCATCTGCGCGTTCTCCGCCGCCGTCGTCCGCATCAGCGTGACCTGCGGGTTGTGGACGTGAAACTTGCGGCCGCGATAGCGCTCCGGAATGGTCTCGGGCGCGCCGAAATTGACCATGTCGAGCGCGCCGACCGAGCCGACATAGGGCACGCGGGTGCGGATGACCGCGCCGAAGCGATCCTCGGTTGCCGGAAACACGCCGCCCATCAGCAGGTCGCAGACCTCAGTCGTGGTGAGATCGATGACGCCGGCGAGCATGCCGGAATCGACCAGCTTCTCCATCGAGCGGCCGCCGACGCCGGTGGCGTGGAAGACGAGGCACTCGTAGTCGTCGCGCAGCTCGGCGGTGAGCTTCTGCACCGCCGGCGTGGTTACGCCGAACATGGTGATGCCGATCGCGGGACGTTGCGGTCGGGTGCGATCAGCGACAGCGGACCGTTGCTCGCGCGCCATCACCATGCCGGCAAGCGCATGCGCGCCATTGCTCAGCACCATCAGCGAAATCGAATTGAGTCCTTGGACGTCGGTGACCGAGTACATCATCGCGATGTCGGCCGGCCCGACATAGGCGCCGACGTCTCCCGAGGCGACCGAGGAGATGATCAGCTTGGGCACGCCGACGGGGAGCTCGCGCATGCCAGGTGCGACCAGCGACGTACCACCGGAGCCGCCCGCCGAGATGATGCCTGCGACATTGTCCTGCCGGCGCAGCCAGCGCGCGAACGCGTCGGCCATGGCCGTGACGGATGCACCGCGATCGGTGCCGAACACGGCGGAGCCGCCGCGCGGATGATTGAGCGCGACCTCCTGGGCCGAGACGTCGCAGCTCGTATGGCGTCCGCTGGTGGAGACGTCGACCAGCCGGGTGCGCAGCCCGTGGCTCGCGACGAGATCGCGAATGAAGCGCAGTTCGTCACCCTTGGTGTCGAGCGTGCCGGCGACGATCACCGCGGGCGGACCTGACGCGATCGGCACGGCGCGCTCACGGCCCTGGCGCGCGGCCTCGTCAAGCCGGCTGACGCTGGTGGAGAGCGTGCGCGCCTTGGCCTCGATCTGCGCGATCGGCACCGGCTGCGACCAGCGCGTCGGCAGCACGGGATTGGAGACGTAAACCTTGACGGGCGCAGCTTTCGGCGTCGTTGGCGCCGCCGCACGTGCGGCGGGCGCGTCGCCGTCCTGCCCCGTGCCGAGATCCGTCTCGTCGCCGGCATGCTGGCCGACGCCGAGCAGGCGCTGCTGCAGCTCGCGGTCGGCGGCGAGCCGGGCCGAGTCGATGATGCGGTTGATGCGGCCATTGACCATGATCGCGACGCGGGCCGAGATTGCGGTTGCAACGCCGATGTTCTGCTCGATCACGAGCACCGCCATGTCGCCGTCCTGGCCGAGCCGGATCAGCATCTCCTCGACCTGGGCGACGATCACCGGCGCCAAGCCCTCCGTCGGCTCATCCATGATCAGCAGCTGCGGATTGGTCAGCAGCGCGCGCGAAATCGCCAGCATCTGCTGCTCGCCGCCGGACAACTGCCCGCCGCCATTGTTGCGGCGCTCGGCGAGCCGCGGAAACGTCTCGTAGACGCGCTCGACAGTCCAGGCGCCGCGGCGCTGGCCGGCCGCGAGCCGCAGATGGTCGTCGACGCTGAGCGAGCGCCACAGACGCCGCCCCTGCGGCACGTAGCCTACGCCGAGCCGCGCGATGCGCGCGGGATTGAGGCCCGTGATATCCTCTCCCCGCAGCCGCACCGTCCCTCCGGACGGCCGCAGCAGGCCCATGATGGCCTTGCACAGCGTCGTCTTGCCCATGCCGTTGCGGCCGACCAGCGAGAACACTCCGCTGTCGAGCCGGAGGTCGACGCCCTGCAGCGCATGCGAATGGCCGTAGTAGACGTCGAGGCCGCGGACCTCGAGCGCAGGCGCGGAGCGGCGGATATCATTCATGGCCGCCTCCGAGATAGAGCTCCTGCACCTCCGGATCGGATTCGATCTCCTGCGGTGCGCCCTCCTTGAAGATGCGGCCGTTGTGCATCATCGTCACGCTCTCGACGACGCGCAGCGCCACGTCCATGTCGTGCTCGATGATGATGTAACCGATGTGCGGCGGCAGCGACGTCAGGATCTCGACCAGCTCGCGCCGCTCGGTCGGCGACAGACCCGCCGCCGGCTCGTCGAACAGGATGAATCGGGGCGCGCCGGCCAGCGCCAGCGCGATCTCGAGCTGCCGCTGCTGGCCATGGGCGAGCTCCGAAACCAGTTGATCACGCACGGACGTCAGATGCACGGCCTCGATCAGGCGCTCGGCCGCCTGCATCAGGGCGTCATTGGCGCTGGGACGCAGCATCGAGAAGCGCGCGCGCGAGACGCCACGGCATGCCAGATAGACATTGTCGCGTACCGACAGACCGAGGAACAGTGCCGAGATCTGGTAGGTGCGGCGCAGCCCGCGGCGGATCCGCTCGTAGGGCGGAAAGGCGGTGATGTCCTCGCCGAAGAAGCGGATCGTGCCTGACGTCGGCAGGAAGTCGCCGGTCACGCAGTTGAACAAGGTGGTCTTGCCGGCGCCGTTCGAGCCGAGCACCGCGCGCCGCTCGCCAGGCCGCACCGTGATCGTGATGTCGGTCAGCGCGGCGAGCGCGCCGAACATCCGCGTCACGCCACGCAATTCGAGGGCTGCGGTCGAGCCGAGCGCTGAGAGCCGGTCCGCGACCCTATCCATGGCCGTGACCTCCCGGACGGGGCCGCTCCTCCGTGCGCTGGCCGCGTTTGCGCCACCGCTCATAGAGACCGATGACGCCGTCGGAGGACCAGAACACGATGGCGAGGAAGCCGAGCCCGATCAGCAGCCGGAACCGGTTGCCGTCGAGCCCGACCTTGACCAGGAAGTCGAGCGCGAAAGTGCGCAGGATGACGAAGATGAAGGCGCCGATATAGGGCCCAACCGGCCGGGTGATGCCGCCGACGACGGCGACGATGAGAATGTCGATGCAGCGCTCGACCGCGACCGATCCGGGCGAGATCTGCCGATAGTTCCAGACCTGCAGCACGCCACCCATGCCGGCGATCAGGGCCGCGAACGCATAGGCGGCGATGCGATGCGCATTGACGTTGAAGCCGAGCGCGGCCATGCGCCTGGGATTGTCGCGCACGCCCTGCAGCGCCAGGCCGAACGGCGCGCGCGACAGATAGAGCACAGCGAAATAGCACAGCGCGGCCACCGCCAGCGTCAGGTAATAGAACGCGATATCGGTGCGCCAATCGACGCCGAGAACATGCGGCGTGGCGATCGTGTTGATGCCGGTGTGGCCGTTGAAGATCGCCCAGTTCTGGTTGGTGAAATAATAGAACGCCGCGCCGATCGCGAGCGTGATCATGATGGTGTAGATGCCCTCGGTGCGCACCGCCAGCGCACCACCCAGCGTGCCGAACAGCACCGCGAGCACCAGCGCCACCGGCGTCGCCAACCACCACGGCCAGCCGAGGCTGATATTGGCGTTGCCGCTGACGCCGAAAACGGCAACCATGTAGCCGGCAAAGCCCGCGATCGTCAGCTGCATCAGACTGACCATGCCGCCATAGCCGGCGAGGAACATCAGGCTCAGCGCGATGGTGCCGAGGATCAGGGTCGTGCCGAAGATCTCGATCAGGAAGAAGCCGTTGGCGATCAGCGGCATGATCAGCAGCAGCGCGGCGACCGCCCAGGCCCAGGGCTGCTCGGTGGCCGACCACGCGACCGGCTGCCGTGCGGCGCCGCCTGCCAGCATGCTCTCCCGCGCACGTGCCTCCTGGATCAGCGACATCTCATCGCCTCGCCAGCAGGCCCTGGGGCCGCAGCGCGAGCACCAGCACCATGATCAGGAAGGTCACGACGATCGCATAGGTTGGGATGTAGACCGAGCCGAGCTGCTCGGCGAGCCCAATGATCAGCGCGCCGAGCGCGGCTCCCGGGATCGATCCCATACCGCCGACGATGACGACGACCAGCGAGGCCAGCAGAAAGCGCGTGTCCTCGCCGGGTGAGATGGACTGGAAGGTTCCGCCGACCACGCCGGCAATGCCGGCCAGCCCCGCGCCCAGTGCGAACACCAGCACGAAGACGAGCTGGATCTGCACGCCGGTTGCCGCTAGTATCTCGCGATCATCCACGCCGGCCCGCACGATCATGCCGACGCGGGTGCGGTTGAGCGCGAGCCACATCGCAATGCCGATCACGACCGAGCCGCAGAAGATCACCAGCCGCACCAGCGGATATTGCAGGAACACCGCCTCGCCCGACGATTTCATCGCCGTCATCAGCGGCAGCTGCACCGGCCCGATCAGCCAGGCCGGCGTCTGGATCTGATAGAAGTCGCCGCCGAACGCCCACAGCATCAGATCGGCGAACACAATCGAGAGGCCGATCGTCACCATGGTCTGGCGCAGGTCCTGCCCCTCCATGCGGCGGAAGACGAGCAGTTGCAGGAGAACACCGATGGCCGCCACGACGATGAAGGCGGCGACGAAGGCGAGGATCCACGACCCCGTCGCGGCGGACACGCCGTAGCCCACATAGCCGCCAAGCAGATAGAGCGAGCCGTGCGCAAGATTGACGTTGCGCATCAGGCCGAAGATCAACGTGAATCCGCTCGCGACAAGGAAATACAGTCCGCCCAGCGTGATGCCGTTGAAAACCGCACTCAGGAACACCTTCTTGCGGCCGATCGCCTCCTCGAGCCCCGGCGGCCACACGGCGAAGATCAGCCACGCCAGCAGCGCCAAGGCGAGGAGAATGATGAGGGACCAGATCGGGTGACGCTCGATGAAGCGGCTCATCACCCCTCCCTCAGGATACGAGGGACGGATCCGTCGTCACAGCGGAAAGGCGCATTCAGCCGAAGATCGCCGGGTCTGCCGGCCATCGCTCGTCCTCCCTCGTCGGATCCTTCTGCGGATCACGTTGCCCAGAGTGTAGCGGCAGACGAGAGTGCGCACTTGATCGACAGTCTCTTTTCGCGCGACGCGCAGCAGCAGGTCAGGCGCGCAGCACTTTTGCAGCGCGGCGATAGTCGGTCGGCGCCATGCCGACATTGCCGGCGAAGAACCGCGTGAAGCCGCTCTGCGAGGTGAATCCGAGATCGAAGCCGATATCGGCGATCGGCGCTTCCGTTGCCACGACGGCATCGAGCGCTCGCTCCATCAGCAGCGTATTCAGATAGAGATTGGGCGTCACACCGGTCTGGCTGCGGAACAGCCGATAGAAATGAGGCCGTGACAGTCCCGATTCGCGGGCGATGTGATCGAGCTCGATCTCGGCGCACGGACTGTCCGACATCAGCTTGATGCACTTGCGAACACGAAAGTCCGTCACTTCCGCGCATGGCCGTTCGGGCATCTGCTCCGAGACGCGCCAGCTTTCCTCGTAGCAACTGTCGATGAGCTGCCTCAGCTCGCCGTCGAGACAGCCGAGCGATGGCGCGCCACATACCAACGCTGCGGTGCGGCGAATACAGCGATCGAGCGCGGCAGTCCGCCGGAAGCAGGTACGGCCAAACCGCAGGCCCTGCTCGCGCGCAGCCGAGGGCGTGAACCACTCCGCATTGACGTAGAGCACAAAAAAGATGGCGCCGTTGTCGATGTCGTTCGGCAGGAAATTGTGCGGTTCCCACGGATTGACCGCGACGATCCAGTCCTCACCGATCTGATAGTGCTGGTCGCAGACGTCGATGTCGGCCGGCGTCCCACCAACGTGAAAGATCAGATGTCCCTCGCGATGGGCATGCACATTGAATGGCCGATTGAGCTGATAAACCGTCGCACGGCCGAAGCGAGCATGAAAGACGGCGAGCGCCCTACTCATCACTTCCTCACCGAAATGGCTTTTATTATTCGTCAGCGTCGATCATTGCATGTCAGAAAGCAAGGGACGCGACGACGCGGCCCGAGCCCGCTCGAGCCGCGTCGCTCCCTGTCGAAAGGTCAGTACTTCTTACATTCAGGCACGGTGCGGCTCGGCAGGCCGATCTTGGCGAAGGTCGCGGCGTCGTATCCCAGCGTCTGGTTGACGTCGGGGATCACCTTCACGACCTTGCTGAACAGCGCGCCCTTGCCGTCGTCGACCACCTCGGTGACGAAGTTGGTGCCGATGGCCTGGCGGTTGGCGTCGAGCTTGATCTTGCCGTTGGGGGCATCGATCTCGATCTTCGCCAGCGCCGCCTTGAGCTTGGCCTGGTTGTTCGACAGATCGCCATTGACCTCGCGCAGCGCCAGGATCAACGCCATGGTCGAGCCATAATAGTTGGTCGCCAGCAGCGACGGACTCGGGAAGCGCTTCTCCGGCGGGAACGAGTCCTGATAGGCCTTCACGAACTTCTGCCAGCGCGGATCCTCCCAGGTATCGGCCTGACCCGATGCAGCAATCGTACCGATCAGGGCGTTTTTGGCATTTCCCTTGGACGACAGGATGGTCTGGTCGATCATGATCGAGCCGCCCATCAGGTGCGCCTTGCCGCCGGCCTGTTGATACTGGTTGAGGAAGTTGACGGCATCGGCGCCGCCGAGGCCGAGATAGATCGCATCGACATCATCGGGCAGCGCCGCGATCACCGACGCGAAATCCTTGGTGCCGAGCGGGACCCATTGCCGGCTGGTGATCTTGCCGCCCAGGCCGCAGAACTCCAGCGCCAGGCCGAACACCTGGGTGTAGATGAAGGAATAGTCCTCGCCGACGGTCGCGATCTTGCGGTAGCCCTTGGTCTCATAGGCGTATTTGCCGAGGCCGACCTGCCATTGGGCGCCATCCATGTTGAAGCGGAAGAAGTTCGGCGCAGGATCGACATAGGTGGTCTCCTGCGCACCGGACGCGGCGTTGACGAAGGTCAGCTCGGGGTGCGTCTTTGCGAAGTTCTTGACGGCGATGCCCTCGTCGCCCGACAGCGGCGACAGCAGGATCTGCACCTTGTCCTGCTCGATCAGCTTGCGCACGGCACGGACGGCCGAGTCCGGCGTGGCGTCGGTCGACGCGACGACGAATTCCAGCTCCTTGTCGCCGACCTTCTTACCCAACACGTTCAGCGCGGTGACATGTCCGCGCATTCCGTCCTCGCCGAGCACGGTATAGGTGCCCTCCAGCGTCGCGGTGACGCCGACCTTGATCTTCTCCTGCGCGAACGCTGTGCTGGACAGCAAAAGCGCCGTGAACACGGCGATACCTACACTTCGCATGTGCATCGAACTCCTCCCTTGTCGCCCATTGCTGGGGCACACGAGCGTGTGCCGGCCACTGTTTTCTTGGCCATGTTGGCAGTGGACCTTCCCGTCGCCTCGCGCCATCTCTGACGAGCGACGGTGAGCCCCCATCGACCGCGGAGGCTAGCGGATGAGCCGAGCCCCCGCGCAACCCGCCCGGCCTCGACCTTGACGACGAGTCTCATTTTCCATGATGCGACGCGATAACGCCCGCGGTGCATTCCGTGTGCATCGCGGTCCCGTTAGTGCCTCGATGGGAGCCTCCGGTGGGCTCGCCGCTCAGGCAGAGCCCGAGCCGTTCAGCCGCCTCGGCCTGGCTCCCTGGGGAGCGTCCTGCCGTTCAATCGTCGCGTTCGTACCGCCACCCGGGAGCGCCGGACACGCCGCTTCCGAAACTCCAATCCGCACATGACGATATCGATGCTTTCATTCGGACGCCGCAAACGGCGCCCATGGAACGCGAGCCATTTCTCGACCTGCCGCACGACCACGCGGCCGAGGTCCAGCCGCCGCACCAACTCGTCGCGCGTATGCAGCGAGGCGATGTCGACGATGTAGTCGAGCCGTTCCGACATGGTCCGCCCGACGAGCCGCGCGTATTCACTCGACACCAGCAAGGTTACGGCCCGCTCAGGCAGATGCGGCTCACCCATTTCCATTCCTGCACTCCACCGCACCCGCCGGCCGACCCGAGATGTCGGCAATCCAGCAATTGCAGGCACGGCGCCCCCCGATGACAATTCGACCGCGACACGCCAGGGACGGCCCGATCGTTTCGTCTCATTTCATGACGCCGCGCGCGGCGCGCTCCTCGCGGCTTGCATTCGGCCGTCCATCACGAATACACGCGCTCAGCCTGGTCGTGAGACGGCGCCGCGTCCTGTTCTGTTGCCGACACCAGCGACTGCGTGATCTCCTGTGCCCGCATCGGCAGCACCGACAAGAGTGTGTCGCTGAGGCCGTGCGAGGTTTCGGCGCAGCCCTGCACATAGACCTGCGGACGAAACGCCGGGCTCGTCTGCAGACGATAGTCGCGGTCGAGCGACGCCGATTCGATGTAGCGGCTGATCGGATCGAGACACGCCGGAATCGGAGATCGCTCGTAGCCGGTGGCGAGCACGACAGCATCGTACGCGGCCCGGCGGCGGACCTCTTCGTCCTTGTTGACGATCTCGAGCACCATCCCCTCAGGGGAAGCATAGGCTGCGACGATCTCGCTGCGCGGATGGAGAGCCAGTTTCCGAGCGCCCGCAACCCGCTGCTGGTACGTCATCCGGTAGAGCTGATCGAGCAGGTCGGGGTCGACCACCGCATAATTGGTATTGCGGAAGCTGCGGACGATCGTCTCGCGCTGCCGATCGGACCGCGAATGAAAATAATCGGTGTAGTCCGGATTGAAGATCTCGTTCACGAACGGGCTGCTGTCCGCCGGCTTGAGCGCGTGCCCACGGAAGACCAGATCGATCCGGGCGTCCGGAAGCCGCTCGCTCAGATCGAGCGTGACCTCAGCCGCACTTTGTCCACCGCCGATGACCGCCACCCGCGGCGACCGGCCATCCGATCCTGCCGCAAGCGATGAACTCAGATAGCCGCTGGTGTGCACGACCCGCGGATCCCTCGCGATCGGTTGAAATATGGAAGGGATGTGCGGCACGCCGCCGACGGCCGCCACGAGGTGACGCGTGACGCGTGATCGCTCTTTTCCGTCAGCCATGCGCGTGAGCACACGAAGCGCGGTGACGGATTGACCGCTATGCACGGGCTCGACAGACTCGACCGTTTCTCCGTAGGCAACCGTGGTGCTGAACTGGCCGGCGACCCATCGGAGATAGTCGTTGAACTCGATCCGACTGGGATAGAACGTCTTGCAGTTCGTGAAGTCGAGCAGCCGGCCGGATTTATGCAGGTAGTTGACGAAGGTGAACGGACTGGTCGGATCGCGCAGCGATACCAGGTCCTTGAGGAAGGAGATCTGCATGTTGCTGCCGGGCAGCAGCATTCCGCCATGCCATTTGAAGTCCCGCTGCTTTTCCAGGAACAAGGACCGGCATTTCAGACGCTGCTGTCTGAAGCAATCGTCGAGCGCGATCGCCAATGCGAGGTTCGATGGCCCGAAGCCGACGCCGACGACATCATAGTCAGGGGCAGGATGATACGACATGGTGATGCTCCGTCCGCGCTAGGCTTCTGTGGGTGCTTCCTTGGCCGCCGGCTGCCACAGCCGATCGCCGAAGAAGCGTTCTCGCAGCAACATGACGAGGGTTGCCCGCTTGTGGGGGAAATCGAAATTCTTGATCCGGGCAAACCCCGCCAGATCCAGGTTGCGAAGCTGCTGGGAATGTGCCGCCGCCGGCTCGCCGACGACACGTTCGGTGCGACAGTCGTCGAGGAACATGTAGTGCATGAGTGAGGGAAGCCAGGCCGTGATGAAGCGGCGGCCCCGAAAGCCGTCCTCGCCGACGATCACGTGCCATCCACGATCATAGTCCGCCGCATCATAGAACGGCGCGATACGATTTTCCTTCGCCCAGTAGAGCTCGAAATAGCCGAACGGCCGATCCCCGAAGCAGCCGATCAGCGGCACCATGTGCGGGTCCGACATGATCCGTGACAGATATTGCCGGTGCTTGTCGATGTCCCCCGCTTCGTTCCAGAACGAGTCCACCCGCGGATCGTTGAGCCAGCGGTGGACCAACGGGAGATCGTGAGCGATGTCGATGACGCGAAAGCTGACGACGTCGGACAGCCAGGGAATGAAACGGGCGTAGACGGTGCCGACCGGCTTGGGCGGCCGCCGCGGATGGCGCCTGCCGTCGGTCATCGCGTAGGACTGTGGAAACGCCGGGCGCGCGGCGTCCGTCAGCCAGTTCTCGCGAAACTGCATCACCATGTCCGGATACAGCGCCAGCCTGCCGTCGGTCACCACCGCGAGGCCATCGTTCGCAAGGGCCGATGCTGCTGCCGGGTTGTCGTCGAGTGCAAGGTCGAGCCTCTGCAGCGACGGCGTCCAGGCAAAGACCGCTTCGGCCATTGCCGCGGCTCCGCGCGACAGCCGGCGCCAATCATCGACCCCGTCGTGCACGATCAGACGCGTCAGTTCGCCATCCGGCCGAAGCGCCAGCAGTGGCGCGCCGTCCGCGATCACCCGAAGCCCGTCATCGTCGCGAACGACCGACATTGTCGCGTCGATTGCGACAGGGAATGTCCGGATACTGCCCGTAACGCTCGCGGTCGCGCTCATGCGAACTCCCTCCCTCTCATTGATCTGCACGGGCGTCATCTCTGTCCACTCCCGCTCAGGATGTAGATCGGCCGGCACGACGAAGACAACAAAGTCCGTAGCGCTGTTTTTAGATTAACTACAAAGATGCGGCTCACGGCTTCGATGCTCCAAGCGATGCAGCGGGTTCATGCAGAACAGTCGTAAGCGTGCGCTGCCTTTGTGCCGGCTCGCGGCGTTCCGCGGCGTCGCTGGCGTCAATCCGACCGTCGCGCAGACGCACGATCCGATCGGCGCAGTGGAAGTAGCGATCGTCGTGCGAGATCACAATGATCGTCTTGCCGAGACGTTTGAGGTCGGCGAGCAGCTCGGTGTAGAAGATTTGGCGGAACGCTGGATCCTGATCGGCCGCCCATTCGTCGAACACCAGCACCGGCCGTCCCTCGATCCAGGCATTGATCAGGGCGAGCCGCTTGCGCTGGCCCGTCGACAGGTCGGTGGTGGAGAACGCGCCGCCATCGATCGAGACCTTGTGAGCGAGCTCGAGTCGATCGAGATAGCGATGTGCGAGGTCAGGCGGCTGGTTGCTCTGCTGCGCCAGGGTGTCGAACAGGAAATAGTCCGAGAATATCGTGGTGAAGAGCTGCCGATAGTCGTCGCGGGTCTCGCTGACGACGGGATTGCCGTCGCGCAGCAGCACGCCGCGGTCCGGCACATAGAGTCCAAGCAGCAGCTTGATCAGCGTCGTCTTGCCGCTGCCGTTCTCACCGACGATGAAGACGATCTCGCCGCGGCGAATGCGAAGGTCGATCGGTCCGATGACAAAAGGGCGTTCGGATGACGACGCAGGGAATGCGTAGGAGACGCCGCGCAGCTCGATGGATTCGATCTGCTCAGCGGTCCGATCCTGGGGATCATCGAGCAGTTCAGCCTCTGCGGCGGTGAAACGCTCCGACAACTCGGCGATCCGGCGCATCGCAACCTGGGCGCGGCCGAGCGACGGCAGCATGCCGATCAACTGGTCGATCGGTCCGCGCATGAACAGCAGCACCAGCACGAAGCCGCTGGACACCGAGGCCGGGCTGTCGGGCCACAGCAGTGGACGCAGCACCAGCGCGGTCCCGATCACCAGAAACAGCAGAACCGTCCCGAGCGCACGCGCCGTCACCAGCAGATTGATCGCCTTGATCTGCACGTCGCCGATCCGGTCGACCGTCCGTCCGATCAGATCGACATGGACATGGCGCCGGCGCTGGCGATGAAGACGGAGCTCCTTGGCACCGTCGGAGATCGCGCGGTAGTGCTTCTGCAGATCGTCTTCGTATTGGCGCGCGAGATTGAAGCCCGTCATTCCGCGCTTGCGGGCGAGGTAATGGACGAACGACCCGAGCGCGATCAAGATTGCCGTGACCAGGAACAACGGCCACGACAGCACCGCGAGGTAGATCAGGCAGCCGGCGACGATGACGCCGGACACCAGGAAGGCGGGAAAGAAGAAGGCGAAATCGCTGATGGCATCGACGTCCTTGGTCAGGACCGGGATGAGGCGGTGCGACCGATAGGCTTCGAGCTGGTCGATCGGCGCCATCAGGATCTTGGCGGCCAGCGACTTGCGCAACGAGGCCACGATCCGCTGCCCGACGATATTGGCGCTGATGTCAGAGCCAACCGACCCGATCACGATCAGGATGCAGAGACCCGCGAACGAGGCAATCAGGCCGCCGACGTCGCCTGCGCCTGCGTAAAGGCCGCGGTTCACCACGGCGAGCAGACCCGCAACGCTGGCGCCGCCGAGCAGGCCAAGCAGGGAGGCTGCCGCCAGCAGCAGCCAATACGGCCGCAGCAGGCTTCCGACGTTGGCGATTGCCAGATTGGATGGCGTCATCATCGGCCGCCGGCTCCCATTCGTGTGGCGAAGACAGCGGCGAGCTTGTCGCCGATGTCGGCGCGGGCCTGGAGGGCGTCGGGCACGACGCTGCCCATGCGCAGGAACTCGTGGACCATGCCGGGATAGACCTTCAAGTCCACAGCGACGCCGGCCTCGCGCAAGCGTGCGGCATAGGCCTGCCCCTCGTCGACCAGCGGATCGAACTCGGGCAGCACGATCAGCGCGGGTGCGACGCGCGTGAGGTCGGAGGCCGCCAGCGGCGCAAATCGCCAGTCGTGGCGATCAGTGCCTTCGGGCAGATAGTGGTCGAAGAACCAGTCGACGGTCTCGCGCTCGAGCAGATAGCCCGAGCCGTAGTTCTCGTAGGAGTCCGAGATCTGCTGCGGGCTGAGCCCGGGATAAGCGAGGACCTGAAGGATCGGCTGCGGCAAGGCCCGGTCGTCGCGCGCGGCGATTGCCAGCGCCGCGGCCAGCGTTCCGCCCGCGCTGTCGCCGCCGATCGCGACTCGCCGCGGGTCGAAGCCAAGCGCCGGCCCCTCGCCCCCGATCCAGGTGAGCGCATCGACGCAATCCTCGAACGCCGTCGGAAACCGATGCTCCGGCGCCAGCCGATAGTCGATCGACAGCACCGCCGCGCCGCTGTCATCCGCGAGGCCGCGGCACAGCGGCTGGTGCGAGTCGAGGCTGCCGACGACGAAGCCGCCGCCATGCATGTAGAGCAGCACGGGCATCGGATCGGCGACATCCAACGGCCGCGTTGCATAGAGCCGCCCTGCAATCTCCGTCCCGTCGCGCATCGGCAGCGCAAGCTGCCTCTCGAACGCCAGCGGCGGCGGATCGACATCCAGCAGCGGCGAGGAGGCGTCGAAATCGGCGCGCGCCTGCGCCGGCGTGAGTTGCGGAAACGGGATGCGCGCGCCGGTTTCGGTTCCGAGCTGGATCATCTCGAGCAACGCGGCGATATCAGGGTGAAGGCTCATGACCACCTCATTCAGCCGGTTCGGACTGCAGCGCCGGCGATGTCTGCGCCGCCTCGTCCGGCTCCAGCCACGCGCCCAGCGCCGTCAGGAAGGATTCGTTGCTCAGGATCCCGAAGTGATCGTCGCCGACCACGCCGAGGTCTGCCGCCTGCGGCAGCCGCGCCACGAGCCGATCTCGCTGTCGAAGCCGGCCCGAGGTCCACCAGCAGCCGGGCGCAACAGCGAGATCAGCCGGCCATTCGGCCGTTTGCGCCAGTTGCGCGAGATGGCGTCCGACTCTGAAGGCCGCGACGATGTCGTCGACGCCGAGAAGGCCGTCGCGCGGCTGCAGCGGCGCCATGCCGATCGCATTGGTGACGAGGCCCCGGATCACCTCGTCCGTCGCCGGCGCATCGGCGGAACGGATCACCGCCACCTGCGACGCGATCGCTGACAATTGCACGCCCGGCGCCGTGACCGAGAGCAGCGCGAGCAAGTCGTCAGTCCAATGCAGCGACGGCTGCTGGCCGCCATGCGGAACGAAGCTGTCTATCAGCGCCAGACGCTCGACCCGCGCGCCGCGCCGTTCCAATTCGGCGGCAACGAGGCCCGCGAGCAGCCCGCCGAGCGACCAGCCGATCAGATGATAGGGCCCCTCGCTCTGCGTCTGTACGATCTCATCGGCATAGTCCACGGCCATCGCCGCCAGCGAGCGATCGGTGAAGGACGGCTCGATCAGCGTCCGGCACTGCAGACCGATCAGTTGCCGTTCTCCCTCCAGACGACGCGCCAGTGGCGCATAGTCGAACACGGTGCCGAAGCCGCCGTGAAGGCAGAACACGGGCGCCGCGCCATCGACCGGCGAACTCAGGGGCAGCAGCGCCGACGGCCGCGTGGATGATGCTGCGGGCGAGCCGAGCAAGGCGCGAATGGTCGGCTTCTGCAAGAGATCCCGCAGCTTGATCTCGCCATCGAGGACCGGTTCGCGGCGAAGCCGCGCGATCACCTTGAGGCTGAGAATCGAGTTGCCGCCGAGCTCGAAGAAGTTGTCGGTGACGCCCACTTGCGCGACGCCGAGAACCTCCGCCCACAGCTTCGCCATCGCGACCTCTGGCGGACTTTCCGGGGCGATGAACGCGCGCCCGGCTGCGATACCAGGCGCGGGCAACGCCTTGCGATCGACCTTGCCGCTCGACAGCGTGGGCAGGCGCTCGAGCACGATGATGCGGGCCGGAACCATGTAGGCCGGCAATGTCCGGCGCAGCGTGGCCGTCAGCGCCGCCGACAGGCGCTCGGCCGCTGCAGCGGCGGCGTCACCCGGCGCCCGTGGCGCCACATAGGCCACGAGCTGACTTCCTCCCGCACCCGCCACCGCGAGCACGGCAGCCTGTGCGACTGCGGGGTCGCTCAGCAGAGCCGATTGGATTTCGCCAAGCTCGATCCGGAAGCCGCTGACCTTGACCTGATCGTCGCTGCGCCCGAGATACTCGATCGTGCCGCTCGCATCCCATCGGGCCAGGTCGCCGGTGCGATAGAGACGTGCGCCCTCCTCCGTCGAAAATGGATCCGGCACGAAGCGTTCCGCCGTCATGCCTGGCTTGGCGAGGTAGCCGCGCGCGAGCCCGAAGCCGCCGACATAGAGCTCGCCGGCTGCGCCTGCCGGAACGAGATTCAGCGCGCCATCGAGGATGTAGGCGATGCGGCGGCCGACGGGAATGCCGATCGGCGCATAGGCCTTGTCGCATGCCGTGTTGCCATCGACCTTCCACACCAGCGGTGTCACGACGGTCTCGGTCGGACCATAGCCGTTGATCAGGATCCGCGGCTTCAGCGCCCGCCTCACCTTGTCGAAGCCGGCCTTCGGCATGGCCTCGCCACCGAACGAATACAACCGCACCGGCGGCGGATTTCCGGTCTGCTCCACCCATTCGGCGACCTGCTGCAGGTAGGCCGGCGGCAGACCGATATGCGTCACGCGCTGCGCATGAAGCTCGGCGACCGTCTGCTCCGGCGTCCACAGCTCCGCATCGCGCATGACCAGCCGTGCGCCCTGCGACAGCACCGTGAGCCACCGTTCATGCGCGCCGTCGAAGGCCAGCGACAGGAAATGCAGCTCGGTTGCGTGCTCGTCGAGCTCGTAGAGCGCAGCGGTCGCCCGGCAATGCATCGCCAGCGGTCCATGCGCGACCGCGACGCCTTTCGGCCGCCCGGTCGAGCCGGACGTGTAGATTACATAAGCCAGATTCTCCGGATGCAGGCCCGGATCCGGCGCATGGTGCGGACCGCTGTCGAAATCGAACGAGGCCAGATCGACGGCCTGGACACCTTCGGTGGCGGCGATCTCATGCACGCCGGACAGCAGCATGCTCATCCCGGAATCGCGCATCAGATGGGCGATGCGGTCCGGCGGCAGCTCGGGATCGAGCGGCACATAGGCTCCGCCGGCCTTCAGCACGGCGAGCAGCGCGGCCATCGTCGCTTCATTGCGCGCGACGACGACGCCGACGCGCTGGTCTGGCTGGAGCCCGGCGCCGACGAGGCGGAGCGCGAGCCGGTTGGCACGACGATCGAGCTCACCGTAGGACACGTTCCTGCCGCCGATCGTGAGGGCGACACGTTCCGGGTCGCGCTGGGCATGACCGCTGATCATCTCGTGCACTAGCGGACGCGTCGCGGAAGACGCAGCCCGACCATTGCAGGCGACTGCGCGCTGCACATCCTGAGCGGTGGCCGCATCGATCGCGCCGAGCGCGGCTTCCGGACTTCGCATGATAGCCGCGAGCAGATGTTCGAATTGCGCCCTCACCTGCTCCGCCTGATCCGGCGTGAAGTGGCTCGGCATATAGGTGAACTCGACCTGCAGCGAATCCTCGACCATGATGGACAGGTCCATCGGATAGTTGGTGACGTCGACATTGCGCAGCTCGCCGAATTGAAGCGAGCCGTCGCCCTGCAGCAGGCCCCGGTCGACGGGATAGTTCTCGAACACGATGATACTGTCGAACATGCTCTCGCCAGCACGGCCGGCCCAGCTCTGGATGTCGTAGAGCGGCGTCTGCTCGAAATTGCGCATCGCCGCGTTACGGTCCTGCATGGCACGCAGCCAGTCGCCGATCGTGGTGGCCGGCGACGGCGTCTCGATCACCGGCAGCGTATTGATGAACAGGCCGATCATCTGCTCGGCCCCGTCGAGACCAGCCGGACGGCCGGCGACGGTGACACCGAAGGTGACGGTCTGCTGGCCGGTGTAGCGTTGCAGCAGCAGCGCCCAGACGCCCTGGATGAGCGTGTTCAGGGTGATGCGCTCGCGCCGCGCAAACGCCTTCAAGGCCGCGGTCGCATCTTCGTCGAGCCGCGTGTAGCAGCGCTGGTGCCCGTGCCCATCGTGGCGCCGTGCTCCGAAGGCATCGGCCAGTTGCGTCGGCTGGTCGAAGGCCGTGAGCTGTCCGCGCCAGAAGCGCTCGGCGGCCTGCGCGTCCTGGGCCAGCAGCCAGGCAACATAGTCGCGATAATGCGCTGAACGAGCCGTGAGCGCCCGCCCGGAATAGCGCTGCAGGATTTCGCCGATGAAGCGGGCCGAGCTCCAGCCATCCATCAGGATGTGATGGTAGGTCCAGATCAGGCGATGGCGCTCGTGGTCGAGCTGCAGCAGCCGGACACGCTGCAGCGGCGGCACCGCGAGATCGAACTCGACGTTACGCTCCGCGGCCAGGGCCGACGACAGCCGCGCTTCATCGACGACCTGCCCGCGCCAGTCCTCCATCACGAACGGCGCGTTCGCGGCACGATGGACGGCCTGCAGCGGTGCACCGGACAGCTCGCGCCAGAGAAAACCCGTGCGCAGCATCGGATGAGAGTCAGAGACCTCTTGCCACGCGCTGCGCAGCCGCTCGACGTCCAGCCCGCGGATCTCGACGCTGATCTGGTTGACGTAGACACCGCTGCCGGCATCGCGCAGGCTGTGGAACAGCATGCCCTGCTGCATCGGCGAGAGCGGGTAGACGTCCTCGATGCGGTCCCAGTCGACCCCGAGCCGAGCGAGCTCGTCGCTGGTCAGCCCGGACAATGCGCCGCGCGCGAGGGCAATCACGGGCTGATCTTTCCGCGCCGCTCGGCAGGCCGGCGCGAGCAGCTCGACCGTCTGCAGCCGGAACACGTCTCTCGGCTCCAGCACGAGACCAGCCCGGCGGGCGCGACCGACCATCTGCAGCGAGATGATCGAGTCGCCGCCGAGCTCGAAGAAATTGTCGGCGACGCCGACGTCCGGCTGGTGGAGCAGTTCGGCCCAGATCGCGGCGAGCGTGGCCTCGGCGGGACTACGTGGCGAGATGCGCTGTCCCTGTGCGGGCCGGGTGTCGGGCAATGGCAAGGCCTTGCGATCGATCTTGCCGTTCGGCGTCAGCGGCAGAAGCGGCAGCACCATGACGCGCGACGGCACCATGTAGTCCGGCAGCGCCGACGCGAGCGTCGCGCGCAGCTCAGCTCCGTCGAGCCCATCGTCGCCGCTGACATAGCCGACGAGCTGCCGCCCGCCGCCGAGCTCTTGCGCCACCACGACGCTGTCGCGGACGCCGGGCTGCGTGCGCAGCCGCGCCTCGATCTCGCCGAGCTCGATGCGGTGGCCGCGGATCTTCACCTGATGGTCGGCACGGCCGACATAGTCGAGCAATCCATCGGCCCGCCACCGCGCCAGATCGCCGGTCCGGTACAGCCGCGCACCGGGATCGCCGAATGGATCGGGAACGAAGCGCTCGGCGCTGAGCGCCGCCCGGCGCCAATAGCCGCGGGCCAGGCCTTCGCCGCCGATGAAGAGCTCGCCCGTCACGCCGACAGGGGCGCGGTTGAGATCGCCGTCGAGCACGTGGAGCGTGGTGCTGCCGATCGGGCCGCCGAGGACGGGTGCGGGATCGCGCGCATCGAGCCGATGACGTGCCGACCACACCGTGGTTTCAGTCGGCCCGAACAGGTTCCATACCTCGCCGCCGAGCGCGAGCAGCCGGAGCGCCAGATCGGGCGCCAGCGCCTCGCCGCCGCTCAGCAGGCGGCAGCCTTGAGGCAGCCATCCATGCGCGCCGTCGTCATGGTCGAGCAGCATGCGCCAGCTCGACGGCGTGGCTTGGATCATGGTCGCGCCGTGACGGGCCACGATCGCTTTCAACGCCGCGGGATCATGGGCCGAGGCGCGGTCCGCCAGCACGATCTGCGCGCCATGAGTCAGCGGCAACCAGAGTTCGAGCACCGCGATGTCGAACGACAGCGAGGTCAAACCGAGCACGCGGTCATCGCGCGCAATGCCCGGCTGCTCAGCCATGGTCGTCAGGAAATTCGTCACCGCGCCATGGCGCACCATCACGCCCTTGGGCAGTCCGGTCGAGCCGGAGGTGTAGATGACGTAAGCGAGGTTCTCAGGATGGATGGCGACGTCGAGATTCCCGACGTCGACAGCTTCTTCTCCAGCCGCCTCGTCCAGCAGCCAGGCCTCGGCATGGCCGTCCGCCAGCACCGGCGCGAGCCGGTCGTGGAGCGCCGCCTGCGTCAGCAGCAGCTTGGCGCCGCTGTCGGCCAGCATGTGCGCGAGACGCTCAGCCGGGTAGTCCGGATCGAGCGGCAGATAGGCCCCGCCCGCCTTGAGCACCGCGAGCAGCGCCACCATCATCGTGACACCGCGCTCCAGCGCCAGCCCTACCACCACATCGGGACCGACGCCGCCCTCCCTGAGCCTTTGGCCCAGCCGGTTCGAGCGCGCGTTCAGCGCGGCGTAGCTGAGCGTCTCCTCATTGTGCACGAGCGCGATCGCATCGGGCGCGCGCCCCGCCTGCGCCTCGAATTGAGCGACGACACCGGGCGATATCACGGCGGCCGCTGTCGCGTTCACCCGTGCCAGCAGCGCGATATCCGCGGGATCATCGGCCGCAATGCAGCCGACCGCCTGCTCCGCATCGCGAGCGATGGCCGCGAGCAGTTGCACGAACGCCATCTGCAGCCGACGGATCTGGACGTCGTCGAAATGTTGCTGCTGGAAATTGAACACCAGCCGTAGCTCGCTTTCGAGACCGACACTCACGAACAGCGGGTAGTTGCTGGTTTCGAGGATCCTCGTCCGGCTGACGCTCAGACGGCCATCTCGGGTCTTCAAGGCCGCGTCCACCGGATAGTTCTCGAACACGAGGATGCTGTCGAACAGTGGACGCCCGCTCCTGCCCGCGATCCGCTGGATGTCGGCCAGCGGCATCCAGCCGTGATCCCGCAGGCCGAGATTGCGATCCTGCAAGTCCCGCAGCCACGCGCCGACGCGCTGCTCCGGATCCTTGGTATCGACCACCGGCAAGGTGTTGATGAAGAGGCCGACCATCTCTTCGGCGCCGGCGAGCTCGGCGGGCCGGTCCGATACCGTCACGCCGAAGCAGACTGTAGGCTGGCCGGTGAACCGACGGAGCAAATGCGCCCATGCCGCCTGCACCACCGTGTTCAGCGTGACCCGTTCGCGGGTCGCGAAGCGTTGCAGCCGCTCGCTGAGATCGGCGTCCACCATCATGGCGAGCGAGCCATGGCCGACGCGAGCGCCGGCCGCAGGCTGCGACAGCAGGCTCGGCTCGTCGAGCCCGGCCAACGCCGCTCGCCAGAACTCGGCCGCCGCACCGTGGTCCTGCGCCTGCAGCCATCCGATGTAGTCGCGGAAGCGCGGCGGCGGTCCTTGCAGCGCCCCCTGCCCCTCTTGCTGCATCACCTCGGCAATGAAGCGGGCCGAGCTCCAGCCGTCTATCAGAATGTGATGATGGGTCCAGATCAACCAGTGCCGGTCATCGGCGATCCGGACCAGCCGCACGCGCTGCAGCGGCGGCCGCGAGAGATCGAAGCCGTCGGCGCGCTCGCGATCTGCAACTGCCATGAGCTCAACCTCCAGCGCCGACGGAGTAAGTCCCGCCGCACGTTCCCGCCAATCCTCCGCGACGAAGGCAACGTCGGCATTGCGATAAACGATTTGCTGCGGCGGTCCGGACAATTCACGCCACAGGAAACCGGTGCGAAGCACGGCATGACGGTCGCTGACGGCCTGCCAAGCAGCATGCAGCTTACCGGCGTCGAGGCCGCGGATCTCGGCAGCGGCCTGGTTGACGTAGACCCCGGTGACGTCGTCGTGCAGCGCGTGAAACAACATGCCCTGCTGCATCGGCGACAGCGGATAGATGTCCTCGACCTCGCGCCAATCCAGCGCCAGCGCATCGAGCTCGGCCTGACTCAGCTTCGACAGCGGCACATCGGACGGCGTCAGGCCATGGACACCGCTCGTGCAGTGATCGACCAGCTCACGCAGCGCCGCTCCGAAACAATCGGCGAAGCGGGTCACGGTCTCGCGTCGATAGCGCTTCCTGCTGAAGCCGAACGACAACTGCAGACGGCCGTCGAGCACTCTCGCATTGACCGCGATATGGTGGCGGAGCGGGCTCGACGCCGCACGCGAAGGTCCTGCGCTCTCGGGCGCGATCGAGAACAGCGCCGTCTCGTCCGCGCTGCCATCGACCTGACCGAGATAGTTGAACCCGATGCGCGGCTGCACGCCCGTCCTCAGCGCCGCACGCTGGGCATCAGACCCCAGGTAGCGCAGCACGCCGTAGCCAAGTCCCCGGTTGGGGACGGACCGCAGCATCTCCTTGGTCGCCTTGATCAGCTCGGCGGGCGGCTGCGATCCAGCCGTCAATTGCACCGGAAAGGCGGTTGTGAACCAGCCGATGGTTCGCGACAGATCGAGCCCGTCGCCGAGATCCTCGCGGCCGTGGCCTTCGAGCTCGATCGCCATCATCTCCCGGCCCGACCACTGCCATAACGCGCGCGCCAGCGCGGACAGCAGCAGATCATTGACCTGGGTTCGGTACGCGCCGTGCGCGGCGCCCAGCAGACGCGCGGTCAGCTCGGCGTCGATCGCAAGCGGCACATCGTCGGCGTCGGCGATCGTATCCCGATCCGCATGATCGACATCGCATGGCACGTCCGCCGCCTGCCGGAGACCGGACCAATGATCCAACTCGGCAGCCAGCGCATCCGAGGCGGCGTGCGCGTGCAGGGCCGCACCCCATTGGGCATAGGCGTGCGTCTTGGGCGGCAGCGTCGCCTCCTGCCCACGCATCAGCTGCTCGTAGGCCGCCGCGAGATCCTCCAGCAGCACACGCCACGACACGCCGTCGATCACGAGGTGATGGATCACGATCAGGAGGCGCTGCCCGCCGTCGGGCAGATCGATGCCGACCATCTGCACCAGACGCCCCTGCGCGAGCGAGAGGCTCGCCTGGACCTCCGCGGCCAGCGCGGTGACCGCCTCGCCGTCAGCCAGCTCGCACGCTCGAAACAGGCTGGGGGCGGCCGGCGCCGGCCCGTGCTCGGCGCGCCAGGTGCCGTCGATGCGTTGGAAGCGCAGCCTCAGCGCATCATGATGGGTGACGACCGCCGCCGCCGCGCGCCGCAGCACGTCCCAGTCGAGCCGCCGCTGCGGCCGCAGCAGCAAGGCCTGGTTCCAGTGGTCCGGCGCCTCCAGCTCCTGCTCGAAGAAGCGCAGTTGAATCGGCAGCAACGGCAGTGGCCCTGAGACGAGGCCGTGCTCCACCGTCGTCTCCAGCCGCGCGATCTGCCGCGCGTCGCGCGCCAGGGCTTCCAGTGTCTGATGCTTGAAGACGTCGCGCGGCTCGATCAGAAGTCCGGCTCGCCGCGCGCGACTGACCATCTGCAGCGAGATGATGGAATCGCCGCCGAGCTCGAAGAAATTGTCGGTCATGCCGACATCGGGCTGATGCAGCAGCTCGGCCCAGATGGCCGCCAGCGCAGCCTCGGCCGCCGTCCGCGGCGCAATCCGCTTGGCCGATGCGGGCGCCTCCGGCGCCGGCAGCGCATGGCGATCGACCTTGCCATTCACCATCAGCGGCAGACGATCGAGCACCACGATCCGCGCCGGCACCATGTAGTCCGGCAGGGCCGCGGACAAGACATCGCGCAGCACGACGCCGTCGAGCGTGTCGTCACCGCAGACATAGCCGATCAGTTGCCGGCCTGCTCCGAACTCCCTGGCGATGACGACGGCGGCAGTGACCGATGGCTGCTGCAACAGCCGCGCCTCGATCTCGCCGAGCTCGATGCGGAAGCCGCGAACCTTCACTTGATGATCAGTGCGGCCGACATAGTCGATGGCGCCATCGCTGCGCCAGCGCGCCAAGTCGCCGCTCCGGTACAGCCGCGCACCGGGAGGTCCGAACGGATCTGGAATGAAGCGCTCGGCCGTCAGCGCCGCGCGACCGAGATAGCCGCGCGCCAGCCCGTCGCCGCCAATATAGAGCTCGCCCGTCGTACCCTCGGCGACCGGATTGAGGTCGGCATCGAGAATGCGCAGGATCGTACCCGGGATCGGCACGCCGATCGGCACGCGTGGCCCGCTCGCCTCGCGGCAGCTCCAGAAGCTGGCATTGATGAGCGCTTCGGTCGGTCCATAGCGGTTGTCGAACCGGATCGCTGGAAATACCGCGTAGACTTGGTCCCTCAGCTGGACCGGCAGAGCCTCGCCGCCAGAGAACAGGCGTTTCAAGCTCACGCATCGGCGCGCCTCGGGCTCGGCCACGAATTGCGCGAGCATCTGGGGCACGAAATGCAGCGTCGTGACGCCATGCGCAATGACCGCATCGATCAGCCGCTTCGGCTCGCGATGGGCGCCCGGCGCTGCGATCGCAAGCCGCGCGCCGACCGTCAGCGGCCACAGGATTTCCCACACCGCGACGTCGAAGCTGAATGGCGTCTTCTGCAACAGCGTTTCGCTAGGAACGATCCCGTACTCCCGCTGCATCCACCCCAGCCGTGCCGCCAGCGCGCCACGCGTGCAGGCCACGCCCTTCGGCGTGCCGGTCGAGCCGGACGTGTAGATCACGTAAGCGAGGCTCTCGGCGTGGATCGGACTGCGGAGATCCGAACTGCCGGCATCGATCCCGTGCGAAGCGCGGCTGTCGTCGACGGCCATCAGCTCGGCGCCCGCCCCTGCCATGATCTCCATCAGCCGATCGCGCAACTGCGGCTGCGTCAGCACCAGTCGCGCGCCGCTGTCGCCCAGCATCGCGGCGAGCCGCCCGCTCGGATAATCCGGATCGAGCGGCAGGTAGCCGGCCCCCGCCTTCAGCACCGCCAGCACGGCCACGACCAGATCGGCGCTACGCTCGAATGCGAGGGCGACGGGAGCATCAAGAGCGACGCCGGCCTGCCTGATCTGTCGCGCCAGTCGGTTGGCCCGCGCGTTCAGTTCGGCGTAGCTGATCCCCTCCTGATCAGAGATCAGGGCGACGGCCGCGGGCGACCGTGCGACCTGCTGTTCGATCTGCGTCATGACGTCGACGAAGCCGTCTTTCGCCGTCGGCGCGGCGCGTCCCGAGCTCCAGCGGAGCACCCGTTGCAAAGCGTCGGCGTCGAGGCCATGCAGCTCCGCGACCGGGCGGCTGCTGTCGTCGGCGATGCGCGCGAGCAGACAGGCGAACGCCGCCTGCATCCGCTCGATCTGCGGCCGGTCGAACCGGCTGCGATCGTAACGGAATCCGAGCCGGATGCCGGCGTCGGTCGCGAACACCGCGACCGTCAGCGCATAGTTGGTGATCGAGATCTGCTCGGCGCGGCTGGCGCGCGGCCCCTCGCCGGCCTGATCGCGTATCGCCGCGTCGACCGGATAGTTCTCGAACACGAAGATGGAGTCGAACAGCGGCCGGCCGGCCCGGCCGGCAAGACGCTGGATCTCGTGCAACGGCATCCAGCCGTGCTCGCGCAGGTCGACGTTGCGATCCTGCAGGCTGCGCAGCCAGTCGCCCACCAGCGTTTGCGGTCTCGCGTCCTCGAGCACAGGCACGGTGTTGATGAACAGGCCGACCGTCTCTTCCACACCCGCGATCTCGGGCGGCCGGCCGGAAATCGTGGCGCCGAAGCAGACGACATCCTGGCCGGTCAAGCGCCGCAGCAGCTGGCCCCAGGCCCCCTGCAGCAGCGTGTTCAAGGTCACCCGCTCGCGCCGTGCCACGAGCTGCAGCCGCTCGGTTTTCGCTGCATCGATGACGAGGTCGATCGAGGCATGGCCTTCGGCTGGTGCGGCCGGCCCGCCAAGCGCATCGGCCAGCAGGCTCGGCTCGCCGAGCGTCGAGAGCGAGCGCGACCAGAACGCAATCGACGCCTCGCGATCCTGTCGTTGCAGCCAGGCAATGTAATCGCGATAGCGGCCGCGCGGTGCGCCCAGCGACGCGCCGCCGACATGCTGCATGATCTCCCCGATCAGCCTCGCCGCGCTCCAGCCGTCGAGCAGGATGTGATGATGGGTCCAGATCAGGCGGCAAACGCCGCCGCCGAGATCGATGAGACGGACCCGCTGCAGCGGCGGCCGTGACAGGTCGAAGCCGGCGCGCCATTCGGCCGCCGCCACCTCGGCCAGCGCCGCGTCACGCGTGGCTCGATCCATCGAGTCCGCACGGTCGCGCCAATCCTCCTCGACGAAGGGAACAGGAACCTGCCGATGGACGACCTGCTGCGGCGCGCTCGATAATTCCCTCCACACGAACGCGGTCCGCAGCACCGCGTGTCGTGCCGTCACCGCCTGCCACGCCGCGCGCAGGCGCGCCGCGTCCGCGCCTTCGACGTCGACGGCGATCTGGCTGACATAGTTGCCGCTGTCGCCGTCGCGCAGCGTGTGGAACAGCATGCCCTGCTGCATCGGCGACAGCGGATAGATATCCTCGACATCGCGCCAATCACGCGTCGCGCCGAGCAAATCGAGCTCCGGCTGGCCGAGGCGCGACAACGGAACGTCCGACGGCGTGAGGCCGTGTGCGTCACCGGTGCAATGCACGACCAGCTCGCGCAGCGCCGCGGAATAGCACGCGGCCAGCCGCTCGATCGTCGCGCGGCGATAGCGGCGGCGGCCAAAGCTGAATGTCAGCTTCAGCCGGCCGTCGAGCACTTGGCCGTTGATGCTGAGCCAGCGGCCGAGCGGCGCGCTGGCGCTGCGCGACGGCCCCGCGCCTTCCGGCGCGAGCGCGAAGGCAAGGTCGGAGCCGGCGCCAAACTGGCCGAGATAGTTGAAGACGATCCGCGGCTCGGCTCCATCCGCCAGGGCGGCGCGCTGCTCGGAGCTGCCGCAATACCGCAGCACGCCGTAGCCGAGCCCGCGCGCCGGGATGGCCCGCAATTCCTCCTTGATCGACCTGATGAGGGTGGCGTCGTCGCTCGCGCCAGCGGAGAGCCGAACCGGAAATGCTGTCGTGAACCAGCCGACCGTGCGCGACAGGTCGATGCCTTCGAACAGATCCTCGCGTCCATGGCCCTCGAGCTCGACCAGGCATTCACCGAGTCCGCACCAGCGGCTGACCGCGCGGGCCAGCGCCGCCAGCAGCAGATCATTGACCTGGGTCCTGTAGGCGGCGGGCGCCTGCTTGAGCAGTTGCCCGGTCACGTCGGCATCGAACGACACGGCGACGTCTTCGCCGTCGGCGACGCGATCGGTCTCCCCGTGATCGTCGTCGCACGGCAGATCGTCAGCGACGCTTCGCTGTCTCCAATAGACGAGCTGGTCGGCCAGCTCCTTGCTCGCGGCGTAGTCTTCGAGCCTCTTGCCCCACGACGCCACGGACTGGCTCTTGGGAGGCAAAACAATCGCGGCCGCGCCCTGCGCCGCCTGTCGATACGCCGCGGCGATGTCCTCGAGTAGGACGCGCCACGACACGCCATCGACGACGAGATGATGCACGACGATCAGAAGCCGCTGGCTGCCGTCCGCAACGTCCATGCCGACGAGGCGCAGCAACGGCCCCTGCAAGGACAGGCTCGCCTGCGCGGCCGCCGCAACCGAGGTGATCTCCGCCGCGTCCTGAACAGTGCGGATCCAGAGCAGATCGGCGCTCGCCGGCATCTTGCCGTATCTCGCGTGCCACGTGCCGTCGCTTTGCTCGAATTGCAGCCGCAGGGCATCGTGATGCGCCACCACGGCATCGACCGCCCGCGCCATCACGCGCCAGTCGAACCGCGCCGAGGGTACGAGCATCAAGGCCTGGTTCCAGTGATGCCGTTCGCCCGCGTCCTCGGCAAAGAAGCGGCGCTGGATCGGCAACAGCGGCACCGGATCGCCGTCGCGCGCGCCGGGCTCAGCGGAGACAATGACCGCCCGATCGCGGCGCGCGACCCGCGCCAGCTCCTGCAGCGTCTGATGCCGGAACAGATCGCGCGGCTCGATTGACAGGCCACGCTGCCGCGCCCGTCCGACCACCTGCAGTGAGATGATGGAATCGCCGCCGAGCTCGAAGAAATTGTCGGTGAGCCCGATCCGCGAATGGCCGAGCAGTTCGGCCCAGATCGCCGCCAGCTCCAATTCCACGGCCGATTGCGGCGCGACATAGTCTGTCTCGGCACACAATGACTCGGGCACCGGCAGAGCGTCGCGATCGACCTTGCCATGCGCCGTGAGCGGCATCTGCGACATCGGCACGATGCGGGCCGGAACCATGTAGTCCGGCAGCTCCTTCGTCAGCGCCGCGCGCAGCGTTGCCTCGTCGAAGCCATCCTCGCCGCAGACATAGCC
This sequence comes from Bradyrhizobium sp. SZCCHNS3002, assembly GCF_032377435.1. Classification (NCBI taxonomy): domain Bacteria; kingdom Pseudomonadati; phylum Pseudomonadota; class Alphaproteobacteria; order Hyphomicrobiales; family Nitrobacteraceae; genus Bradyrhizobium; species Bradyrhizobium sp. SZCCHNS3002. The sequence continues at coordinate 107,083 of NZ_JAUHHY010000008.1, read as the reverse complement.
GATCAGCTGCTGGCGTCCGCCGATCTCGCGTGCCACCACCACCGCCGACTGCACGCCCGTCTGCCGCGTCAGCCGCGCCTCGACCTCGCCCGGCTCGATGCGGAAGCCACGGATCTTGAGTTGATGATCGGACCGGCCGACATAGTCGATGACGCCGTCGGCACGCCAGCACGCCAGATCGCCCGTGCGATACAGCCGCGCGCCGGGTGCGCCGAACGGATCGGGGATGAAGCGCTCCGCCGTCAGCGCCGGCCGATTCCAATAGCCGGCCGCGAGCCCCTCGCCGCCGATATGAAGCTCGCCGATGACGCCGACCGGAACGATGTTCAGATCGCCGTCGAGAACATAGGCCGAGCGCCGGCCGACCGGATGGCCGATCGGCGCATAGGCGCAGTCGATCTCGGCATCGGCGTCGACCTTCCAGACCAGCGGCGTGACCACCGTCTCCGTCGGACCGTAGCCGTTGATCAGCTTGCGCGGCCGCAGCGCCTGCCTGACCTTGTCGAAGCCCGATTTGGGCATCGCCTCGCCGCCGAACGAATACAGCGACACGGGCGGCGGATCGCCGCGCCACGCCGCGAATTCGGCGAGCTGCTGCAGGTAGGCCGGCGGAAAGCCGGCATTGGTCACGCGCTCCGCGCGCATCACCTCGAGCGTCTTCTCCGCCGACCAGAGATCGGCGTCGCGCATCACCAAGGCCGCGCCGCAGCTCAGCGCGGTCCACAACCGCTCATGCGCGCCGTCGAAGGTGAAAGAAAGGAAGTGCAGTTCGCGCGACTGCTGGTCCATCTCGTAGAGACCGGCCGTGGCGTCGCAATGCATCGCGAACGGTCCATGCGCGACCGCGACGCCCTTCGGTACACCGGTGGAGCCGGACGTATAGATCACGTAGGCGAGGCTCGCGGGATGGACATCGACCGCGGGATCAATCTCCGTCGTCTCGGCCGGGATCACGCCGAGATCGACGACTGCGATGCCCGGCATCGGCGGCCATTGCGATCGTCCCGCCGCATCGACCAGCACGACGCGCGCGCCGGCATCGCGAACGGTTGCAGCAAGCCGCGCTGGTGGATGATCGGGATCGAGCGGCAGATAGGCGGCGCCGGCCTTGAGGACGGCAACGAAACCGGCGACGAGATCGGGCGAACGCTGCATCGAGAGCGCGACGAGCTCGCCGGGTCGAACGCCGAGCGCCAGCAGATGCTGCGCGATGGCATTGGCGCGGCGATCGAGCGCCTGATAGCTGATCGTCTCGGCTCCGAACACCAGGGCTGTCGCGCCCGGCGTGTCCTTGGCGTGCCGCGCGAACATCCGGTGCACCGACTGGAAGGCCGCGCGCGCGGGCGCGCAGGCATTCCACTGCCTGACGTCGTCGCGCTGCCGGTCCGACAACAGCTCCAGCGCCGCGATCCGGCGCGTGGGATCTGCGACCATTTCCTGCAGGATCGTCAGCCAATGGCCGGCGAGCCGCGTGATGGTCGACCGCTCGAACAACGCGGTGGCAAAGGAAAACAGCGCCGAGACGTCCCCCGACGGCAATTCCTCGCTGTCGAGCGCGAGGTCGAATTTCACCGTCTCAATCTCGGCCGCGATCGTCTCGATCTGCAATTCAGAGCTAGCCGGCGCATGCGCCGGCCCGCGCCGATGCTGATGGTTGTAGAGCACCTGGAACAGCGGCGTCTGGCTCAGGCTGCGCTGTGGCTGCAACACGTCGAGCAGCCGTTCGAACGGAAGGTCCTGGTGATCCCTGGCCTCGAGCGAAGCCGCGCGCAGCGTTTCGACGACGTCGGCGATCGTCCCCAGGCTGTCGATCCGCGTCCGCAGCACCTGGGTGTTGACCAACAGCCCGATCAGGCGCCGCGTTTCCGGCCGATCGCGATTGGCGAGGGGAACGCCGATGCTGATGTCGTCCTGGCCGCTGTAGCGATAGAGCACCAGCTTCAGTGCCGCGAGCAGCACGACGAACAGCGTCGTGTGATGTTGCCGCGCAAGCTCGCGCAGACGATCGGAAAGCTCGGCGCCGAGTGACAGGCGTATGGCACCGCCGGATTGGTCGGTCTGGGCCGAACGCGGCCGATCGAACGGCAGTTGCAGCATCGCCGTGTCGTGCAGCCGGCCGGTCCAGTAGCGGAGCTGCCGCTCCTCCTCCACCGCGCCGAGCCACAGCCGCTGCCAGGCGGAGAAATCGGCGTAGTCGATCTCGAGCGCCGGCAGCGAGGCGGTCTCGCCGCGGACGGCTGCGCGATAGAGCTGCCAGAACTCGTCGGTGAGGACCTGCATCGACCAGCCATCGGCGACGATGTGGTGCAGCGTCACCGAGAGAACATGGTCGTGCTCGTCGAGCCTCAGCAGCGCCGCGCGCAGCAGCGGTCCGGATTCGAGATCGAACGGCAGCGCCGCTTCCTCACGCAGCAGCCGGCGCGCCTGCTGCTCGCAATCATCGCCGGCAATCTCGATGCGGCGAAGCGCGACCGGCGCCGGCGGTCCCACGATCTGCTCCGGCTCGCCGCCGTCCTGCCGGAACGTGGTGCGGAGCGCGGCATGGCGCATGACCAGCTCGTCGAGCGCCCGTTGAAGCGCGGCGGCATCGAGACGGCCCCGCAGCCGGATCGCGACCGGCATGTTGTAGGCGGAGCCGTCCGGATCCATCCGCCACAGGAACCAGAGGCGGGCCTGCGCGAACGACAACAGCGCGCGCTGCAGCTGCTGCCGGGCGATCGGCAGAATCGAAAGATCGATGCCCTTGGCCGCCAACTGCGTCAGGAAGGCGCGCTGCTTTGGCGCGTCGAGACGCACCAACCGGCGCGCGATCTCGCTGAGCTGCTGGGCCTGAAGTCCGGACTGATCATTCATTGGCGAACTCGACTTCTTCAAGCAGATCGAACATGGCGGCGATGTCGTCGCTGCGCCTCGGCGGCGGGTCCGCGGCGAGCGCGGATGCCATGGTCGCGACCGTGGTCAGTTCGAACAGCCGCTTCAACGGCAGCTCCCGCGCGAGATCGCGCTTGATGCGGCCGACGAGCTGGACGGCCACCAGCGAGTCGCCGCCGAGCTCGAAGAAATCATCGGTGACGCCGACCGCCGGCCTGTGCAGCAGCTCGGCCCAGATCGTCGCGAGCGCAGCCTCGGTCGGATTGCGCGGATCGACGCGCCGCGCCCCCGGCGGCGTCGCATCCGGCCGCGGCAGCGCCTTGCGGTCGATCTTGCCGTTCGGGGTCAGCGGCAGCTTCGGCAGCACGATGACGCGCGAGGGCACCATGTAGTCCGGCAGCGCCGTTGCGAGCGCGGCGCGCAGCTCACTGCCATCGAGCGGGGCCTCGCCGCCGACATAACCGACCAACTGACGGCTGCCGCCGAGCTCGTGCGCGACGACGACGCTGTCGCGCACGCCCGGCTGCTCCTGCAGCCGCGCCTCGATCTCGCCGAGCTCGATCCGATGCCCGCGGATCTTCACCTGATGATCGGCGCGGCCGACATAGTCGAGCACGCCATCGGCCCGCCAGCGCGCGAGGTCCCCGGTCCGGTACAGCCGCGCGCCGTCGTCGCCGAACGGATCCGGAATGAAGCGCTCGGCACTCAGCGCCGCGCGTTTCCAATAGCCGCGCGCGAGCCCGTCACCACCGATGAAGAGCTCGCCGGTGACGCCGACCGGCGCGAGGTTGAGCTCGCCGTCGAGCACGTACAGTGCGGTGTTGCCGATCGGGCTGCCGAGCAGCGGCACCGGATTCGCGCCATCGAGGCGGTGGCGCGCCGACCACACCGTGGTCTCGGTCGGCCCATACAGATTCCAGACCTCGCTGCTCTCTGCGTTCAGCCGCCGCGCCAGATCCGAGGCCAGCGCCTCCCCGCCGCTCAGCAGGCGGCAGCCCTTCGGCAGCCATGGATCAGGATTGGCCGCGTCGTGATCGAGCAGCATGCGCCAGCTCGATGGCGTCGCCTGGATCATGGTCACGCCGTGCCGTGCGACCATCGCCTTGAGGGCCTCGGGATCATGGGCCGCGGCACGGTCGGCGAGCACGACCTGGGCGCCATTTGTGAGTGGCAACCACAGCTCCAGAACGGCGATGTCGAAGGACAACGACGTCAGCGCGAGCACGCGGTCGCCGGCCGCGATGCCCGGCTGTTCGGCCATCGTCGCCAGGAAGTTCGTCAGCGCGGCATGGCGCACCATCACGCCCTTCGGCAGCCCGGTCGAGCCGGAGGTGTAGATGACGTAGGCGAGGTTCTCGGGGTGCACGTCGACGGAAAGATTGTCGGTCTGGCCGAGGCCATCGCCGGCCGCGACCTCGAGCAGCCAAGCCTCGGCCTCGCTCCGCTCCAGCACCGGCGCGAACCGGTCGTGCAGCGTGGCCTGTGTCAGCAGCAGCTTGGCACCGCTGTCGTTCAGCATGTGCGCGAGACGCTCGGCGGGATAGTCCGGATCGAGCGGCAGATAGGCCGCGCCCGCCTTGAGCACCGCGAGCAGCGCCACCATCATCGCGACGCCGCGCTCCAGCGCGAGCCCGACCACCACATCGGGGCCGACGCCGCGATCCCGCAGCCGCCGCGCCAGCCGGTTCGCCCGCGCATTCAGCGCACCGTAGCTGATCGTCTCCGGTCCATGCACCAGCGCGACCGCATCGGGCGTTCGCGCCGCATGCGCCTCGAACTGTCGATACACGCAGGGCGCATTCGCAGCGTTGGTCGCCGTCGCATTCCAGGCCTGCAGCAGCCGCGCGCGATCATCGTCCGGAACGACGTCGATCCGGCGCACCGGCGTATGGGGCGCCTCTTCCAGTGCCAACGCGAGTTGATCGAGCGATTGCTGCATCATCGCGCCGACCCGCTCGGGCGCGACCGGCGCCGCGACCTGGACCGTCAGGTGAAGCCCATGGCCGTCATCGTCCACCGCCAGCATCAGCGGATAGTTGGTGCGCTCCTCGCCGCCGAGCCATTCGACGCCTTGCGGGAGCTCAGCATCCACCTGCGCATCCTGTCTCCGGCCGTGCCGATAGTTCAAGATCGCGGAAAACAGCGGCGTCGGCGGCGCGACACCGCTGCAGCGCTGGGCCATCGCCAGCGAGGCATGCTCATGCGCCATCAGCTCCGCCAGCCGCGCATGCGCCGCGCGAACGCTGTCCTCCACCGACGTGCCGTCGAGATCGAACCGCACCGGCAGCGTGTTGATGAACAGGCCCAGGCTGCGGCCGGTATCGTGACCGGCCTGCATGCGGCCGAGCAGCACGGTGCCGAACACGACCTGCTCGCGCCCGCTGCTGCGCGCCAGCACCTGCCCCCAGGCGACATGACAGAGGCTGGCGAGGCTCGCGCCAAGGCGCCGCGCCTGTGCACGCAGCCGCGCGTCGAGCGCGGCCGGCAGGGGCAGCCTTGCCTCGCGCACGCCGTCGCCGTCGCTGCGCACCTCCATCAATCCGAACGGTGCCGTGGGCGCATCGATGTCGGCGAGCATGCCGCGGAAGAAACGCTGCTGCGCATCCTGCCCGGCGGGCTTGCGCGTTTCGGCGACAAGATTGCGGAATGGAATCGGCGGAGGCAGATCAGCGCGGCGCCCCGACAGAATCAGCTGCACCTCCTCATGCAACGCCTGCAGCGTGGTATGGTCGCCGACCATGTGATGCAGCAGGACCAGCAGCAGCAGGCGATCATTTTCCTCGTCACGGGCGACGATCAGACGCAGCAACGGCGCCTGAATCAGATCGAGCCGACAGGATCCCGGATCGAAGCGGCGGGCCAGCTCGACCTGAGCCGGCGCGTGACCTTCGAGCGCGACTTCGGTGACGCTCAGCGGTGCGTGGCGCCAGACCACCTGCGCCGGAACCGACAACCCATCCCAGAGGAACGACGTCCGCAGCACGTCGTGCCGGTCGATCACGTCCTGAACCGCGGCGAGATAACGATCCAGCAGATCGCGGCCCGCGAATGCCATCTGTGCGACCAGCACGTAAGGATCGCCCTCGGTCGCCAGCAGATGATGGAACAGGATGCCTTCCTGCAACGGCGACAGCGCGTAGATGTCCTGGACGTTGGCGACGCCGCCCGGCACCTGGGCGACCACGCGGTCGATCTCGGGCTGGCTCAGCGCGATCAGCGGCAGCATGTCCGGCGTGATGGCCGCGCTCTCCGGCGTGATCAGGTTGGCGGGGATCGCAATCTCCTCGCCGGGCCGCAGGCTGGCCGCGAGATCGCGCAGCACCGGCCTGGCGAACACCATGTGCGCATCGACCGTCAGTGCATGGCGCTTCAGCCGGTCCAGCATGCGGACGACGAGCAGCGAATGGCCGCCGAGCTCGAAGAAATGATCGTTGCGGCCGACGCGCTCGATGCCCAGCAGCTCGCGCCAGATGGCCGCGAGGGCCTGTTCGATTTCGCCCCGAGGTGGATCATAGGCGCCGCGGCCGAACGCTTCGTCGTCCGGCGCCGGCAGCGCCTGCCGATCGACCTTGCCGTTGGGTGTCAGCGGAAACGCATCGAGGCGGACGATCGCCGAGGGAACCATGTAATCCGGCAGGCACGCCTGCAATTGCCCGCGCAGCTGCGCGGCCCATGCGGCGGCGTCATCGGTGTCGTCTGCCGGCACCACATAGGCGACGAGCCTGAGATCGCCCTGCGCATCGCGCCGCGCCAGCACCGCCGAGTCCCGCACGCCGGCTTGCGCATTCAGCCGATGCTCGATCTCACCGAGCTCGATACGGAAGCCGCGGATCTTCACCTGATGGTCGTTGCGGCCAAGAAATTCGATATTGCCGTCGGCCAGATGGCGGCCGAGGTCACCGGTTCGATACATCCGCGCGTCGGCCGACAGCCCGAAGGGATCGGCAGCAAAGCGCTGCGCCGACAGATCCGGACGGTTGAGATAGCCGCGCGCAACCCCTGCCCCGCCGATCCAGATCTCACCCACGGCACCGCGCGGCACCGGCATGCCCTGGGCGTCGAGCAGATAGATGCGCGCATTGGCGATCGGGCGCCCGATCGGGACGATACCGCCGGCAAAGCCGGCTGGACGACGCCACGCGGTGGCGCAGACGGTCGCTTCCGTCGGGCCGTAGGCGTTGAAGACCGCAATCTCCGACGGCAAAACCTCGAACAGCTCCGACTTCGGCAACTCGCCGGCAAGAACCAGCACCTCGAGCCCGGAGAGCCGCGCGAGGTCCGAGCGGCCCTGCAGCATCGCGGGCGGCAGGGTGGCGTGGGTGATGCGATGGTCGGCGAGATAGTTCAACAGCTCGGCTGCGTCGCGATGCTCGCGGCTTCCGAGCAGATGCAGCTCGGCGCCGGCGCAGAGCGCCATGACGATGTCCCACACGCTTGCGTCGAAACTGAAGGAGGCGAACTGCGCGACCCGGCTGTCCGGACCGGTGTCGAACAGCCCGATCTGGGCCTGCGCGAGATTGACCAGGCCATGGTGCTCGATCATCACCCCCTTCGGCCGCCCGGTGGAGCCCGAGGTGTAGATGACATAAGCGAGATTGCGCGGCGTCACGCCGCGGGCATCAACATCCGGCGCGCTGTCCGGCAGCCCGCTCCAGGCCGGTGCATCGCTTTCCACATCGACCACGGGGCATGCCACGTCGCCGAGCGCACCGGCGCTCTCGCGGTCACGGAGCAGCAGCATCGGCTGGGCATCGGCCACGATCTCGCGCAGCCGTTGCGGCGGATAGGTCGGATCCAGCGGCAGATAGGCGGCGCCGGCCTTGAGGACCGCGAGCACGCTGACGATCGTATCGACGCCGCGCTGCTGGCAGATCGCGATCAGCCGGTCCGGACCGGCGCCCAGCGCGACGAGGTGATGCGCGAGGCGATTGGCGCGCAGCTCGAGCTCCCGATAGGTCAGTCTGACCTCGTCATGGACCAGCGCCACCGCTGACGGCCGGCGGCGTGCCTGCTCGGCAATGAGATCCTGGATGCAGCAGTCGGCCGGCGTGAACGATCGGGTGCAATTCCAGCTGTCCAGCAGCAGCGCACGTTCCTCGGCCGGTAGCAGCTCGATGCGGTCGGCCGGCTGGCTGGTGTCAGCGACCATGGCGCGCAGCGTAGCCAGCAGATAGCCGCGATAGCGCCGCACGGTCTCGGCGTCGAACAGCGCCGTCGCGTAGTTGATCTTGCCGGAGATGCGGCCACGGCTCTCACTGAGATCGAGCTCGAGATCGAACTTGACCTTGTGCTGCTCGGTCGCAAGGCGCTCGACCGCAAGGCCGGGAAGCGCCAATGAGCCGAATTCATTGCTCTGCCAGGCGAACACAACCTGGAACACGGGCGTGTATTCCGGATGCCGCGGCGGCTGGAGCGCCTCGACAAGATGCTCGAATGGCAGGTCCTGATGATCCTGCGCCGCAAGAACGGCCGTCTTCACTCGCTCGATCAGTTCGGCCACAGCGGGACCGCGCGAGAGGTCGAGCCGCAACGCCAGCATATTGACGAAGAAGCCGACAAGCCCTTCGAGCTCCGACCGCATCCGATTGGCCGTCGGCGTGCCGATGACGAGATCCTGCTGGCCGGCCAGCCGCGACAGCACGATGGCCCAGGCGGTCAGCACGATGACGAACGGGGTGGCGCCGAGCGCGATGCTCAATTGCCTGATATCGGCCGTAAGACCGTCGTCGATCTCGACAGCCACAGCAGCGCCGGCGTCGGACCGCGGCGCGGGACGCGGACGGTCCGTCGGCAATGCCAGCACGGATGGCGCGTCCCGCAGCACGGTCGTCCAATGATCGAGCTGCCGCTTTAGTCGGTCCGCCGTCAGCGCATCGCGCTGCCATGCCGCATAGTCCGGATACTGAATCGCCAGCGGTGTCAAAGGATCGTCGCCGCCTCCGGCGAAGGCGCCATACAGCGCCGAGAGCTCGCGGACGATGACGCCCATCGACCATCCGTCGGAGATGATGTGGTGCTGGCTGAGCAGAAAGACGTGATCGTCGTCGCCCAGACCGATCAGATGGCCGCGGATCAACGGACCCCGAGCGAGATCGAACGGCGCGCGCGCACATGCATTCAGCAGGTCGGCCAGCCGCGCCTCGCGGTCCGGCCAGCCGCGACGATCGTGCGTCTCCAGCGGCAGGCCGGTGTCCGGCGGCAACAGCACGGCTCGCGGCTCGCCGTCTTCGGCGACGAAGACCGTCCGCAGCGCCTCGTGACGGGAGAACAGGCGGTCGAGGCTGCGGCGCCATGCGCCGAGGTCGAGCCGGCCCCGTAGCCGCAGCGCGACGTCGATGTGATAGTTCGTGCCTCCGCCCTCGAGCTGTGCCAGCAGCCAGAGCTGCTGCTGCGCAAAGGAGAGCGGTAGCCGACCCGCGCGATCGACGGTCGGGATGGTGTTGACGTCGCGCCTGCCTGCGTTACGGCCGCGCTGTCGTGCGCGCGAGGCCAGCTGGCGCAGCGCATCGGGATCGAGGTCATGCAGAAGAGGCTGTCCTGATTGTCCGCTCATGATAGCTCCGCCGTCATCAGGTCCTCGAGCTCATCTTCGGCGAACTCCTGCTCGATCAGCCTGATCGAGAGGATGCGCGCGAGCTCCGTCAATTCGGGATGAGCGAACAGCTCGGACAATGGCATCGACGTGCCGAACTCCTGCGCGATGCGGCTGAGCAGCCGTACCGCCAGAAGAGAGTGGCCCCCGAGCTTGAAGAAGTGATCGGCTCGCCCGACACGGTCGAGACCGAGCAGCTCCGCCCAGATGCCAGCCAGCGTGCTCTCGATCTCGCCGACCGGAGCCTGATAGTGGTCCCGCGCCTCGCCTTGCGACGTCGTCGGCAGCGCCTTGCGGTCGATCTTGCCGTTCGGCGTCAGCGGCAGCCGCGGCAGCACGATGACGCGCAAAGGCACCATGTAGTCCGGCAGCGCGGCTGCGAGCGCCGCGCGCAGCTCGCTGCCATCGAGCGTGCTCTCGCTGCTGACATAGCCGACCAGGCTCTTGCTGCCGCCCACCTCCTGCGCGACCACGACGCTGTCCCGGACGCCGGGCAGCGCGCGCAGCCGCGCCTCGATCTCGCCGAGCTCGATGCGATGTCCGCGGATCTTCACCTGGTGATCGGCGCGGCCGACATAGTCGAGCGCGCGATCGGCACGCCAGCGCGCCAGATCGCCGGTCCGGTACAGCCGCGCACCGGGGCGGCCGAACGGATCCGGAATGAAGCGCTCCGCGCTGAGCCCGGCGCGCCTCCAATAACCGCGGGCCAATCCCTCGCCGCCGATGAACAGCTCGCCGGCCACCCCGGGCGGCAGCAGATTGAGATTGGCGTCCAGCACGTAAAGCGTGGTGTTGCCGATCGGACCGCCGAGCACCGGCGTTGGATCATCGGAGTCCAGCCGGTGACGCGCGGACCACACCGTGGTCTCGGTCGGCCCATACAGGTTCCATACCTCGCCGCTCAGCGCGACGAGCCGCCGCGCCAGATCGGGAGCCAGCGCCTCGCCGCCGCTGAGCGCGCGACAGCCAGGCGGCAGCCTCGCGGCCCCGTCATGATCGAGCAGCATGCGCCAGCTCGACGGCGTCGCCTGGATCAAGGTCACGCCGTGCCTGGCCACGATCGCCTTCAGCGCCGCCGGATCCTGCGCCGACGCCCGGTCGGCCAGCACGATGCGTGCGCCCCGTGTCAGCGGCAGCCACAGCTCCAGCACCGCGATGTCGAACGACAACGAGGTCAGGGCCAGCACGCGGTCGTCGGACGTGATCCCCGGCTGCTCGGCCATGGTCGCCAGGAAGTTCGTCAATGCGCCGTGGCGTACCATCACGCCCTTGGGCAAGCCGGTCGAGCCCGAGGTATAGATGACGTAGGCAAGGCTCTCAGGATGAATGGCAAGGTCGAGATTGTCGGCGTTGCCGCCCTCGTGGGCACGATCCAGCAGCCAGGCCTCCACTCCGCCGTCGGCCAGCGCGCGCGTGAACCGATCCTGCAGCCCGGTCTGCGTCAGCAGCAGTTTTACACTGCTGTCGCCGAGCATGTGGGCGAGACGCTCTTCCGGATAGTCCGGATCGAGCGGCATGTAGGCGGCGCCGGCCTTCAGCACGGCGAGCAGCGCCACGATCATCTCGGCGTCGCGCTCCAGCGCCAGTCCGACCACGGCACCGGCGCCGATCCCGCGCGCGCGCAGTCGCCGCGCCAGCCGGTTGGCGCGTGCGTTCAACTCGCCGTAGCTGATCCGGCGGTCGCCGCTGACGATCGCAACCGCGTCCGGGATGGCCTTCGCGCGCGTCTCGATCTGCGCCACAAGGCCGGGCACCAAATCGCTGAACGGCGGCCGGCATGAGGTCTCGCCGACCGCTGCTCCGCTCCAGCGCAGGACGCACGCCAGTGTCTCACCGTCGACCATTCGAAGGCTGCCGACCGGACGGGTGGCATCCGCCGATATCTGCGTCAGCCAGTCCCGCAACGACGCGCTCACCTGGCGGACCGCATGGTCGTCCAATTGCGCGCGATCGTAGTTGAAGTCGAGGCGCAGCCCCTCCGGTCCGTCGAACACGATGACCGCGATCGGATAGTTGGTCGGCGTCACGTGGTCGACCCGCCCGATCTGCGGCCCGGCTCCGTCGCGCGCGGTGAGCGTCCGATCGATCGGATAGTTCTCGAACACCATCAGGCTGTCGAACAGTGGCTGCCCGGCCCTGTCGGCCAGGCGCTGGATCTCGTGCAGCGGCAGCCACTCATAGTCGCGCGCCGCGACGCTGTGCGCCTGCAGCGCGCGCAGCCAGTCGCCAGTCGCGGTGTGCGGATGCGCGCGGTCGATCAGCGGCAGCGTGTTGATGAAGAGGCCGACCATGTGCTCGGCGCCGGCCAGCTCGGCCGGACGGCCCGAGACCGTGACGCCAAAGCAGACCGCGCTTTGCCCGGTATACTGCCGCAGCAATTGCGCCCAGGTCCCCTGCAGCAGCGTGTTCATCGTGATGCGCTGCTGTGTCGCGAACCGCCGCAGGCGAGCCGCGAGATCGCCGTCCACGCGCAAAGTCAGCCGGCCATGGCCGCTCGCAGCGTCGATCGCGCGGCTGGCGCGCAAGGCACCGGCCAGCGGCGTGGGCTCGAAATTGCGCAGCGTCTCGCGCCAGACATCCGCGGCTGCCGCCTGGTCTCGCGTCTGCAGCCAGGCGATGTAGTCACGATAGCTGCCTTGCGCCGCCGACGGCGCATGGCCGCCGATCTGCTGAAGGACGTCGGCAAGCAGCCGCGCCGAGCTCCAGCCGTCGAGCACGATGTGATGATGCGTCCAGATCAGCCACAGCCGGTCATCACCGAGCCGGACCAGCCGCAGCCGCTGCAGCGGCGGCCGCGTGATGTCGAAGCCGAGCTTCCGCTCGTGCAGCGCCGCCTCCGCAAGCGCCGCATCGATCTCCGCCGTCGCGGCCCCTTCCGCGATACGGCCACGCCAATCCTCCTCGACGACGGGCACGTCGAGCTGGCGGTAGACGATCTGCTGGGCCGCGCCGGACAATTGCTGCCAGGCGAACCCGGTCCGCAGCACCGCATGCCGCGCGCTCGCCGCCTGCCATGCCGCACGCACCTGCGCCGGCGTCACCCCGCGGAGCTCGATCGAGAGCTGGTTGACATAGACATCATCTGCGCCGTCGCGCAGCGCATGGAACAGCAAGCCCTGCTGCATCGGCGACAGCGGATAGATGTCCTCGACGGAGCGACTGTCGATCGTCGCGCAGAGCCTGTCCAGCGCCGCCTGATCGAGCCCCGCGAGCGGAACGTCGGACGGGGTGAGACCGCCGGCAGCGCAGAGGCAGTGATCGACGAGACCATGCAGCGCCGCGCGATAGAGCTCCGCGAGCCGTTCGACGGTGGCGCGCCGATAGCGCCGGCTGCCATAGCGGAAGCCGAGACGCAGTTGCCCGTCGCGCACCTCGCCATTGATGGTGAGCCAGGCCCGCAACGGCGTGTCTGCGGCCCGCATCGGTCCCGGATTCTCCGGCGCGATCCGGTACGGCGCCGACGCGCCGAGCTGCCCATCGAAGCGGCCGAGATAGTTGAAGACGATACGCGGGCTTGGCGTCTGCGATAGCGCCTCACGCTGCTCCTTCGCGCCGAGATAGCGCAGGACGCCATAGCCGAGCCCACGGTCGGGCACGGCGCGCAAGCTCTCCTTGACGCGGGCGATGAGCGCACGGTCGGTCTCGCTGCCGCCGTCGAGACAGACCGGAAATGCGGTGGTGAACCAGCCCACCGTCCGCGTGAGATCGACGTCCGCAAAGACATCCTCGCGGCCGTGGCCCTCGAGCTCGATCGCGACGCCATCGATCCCGCTCCAATTCCAGAGCGCACGCGCCAGCGCCGCCAGCAGCAGGTCGTTGACCTGCGTGCGATAGGCCGCAGGCGCGGCATCGAGCAGCTGTTCGGTCAGCTCCGCCTCGACGTTGAGCACGACCTCCTCGGCCTCGGCCTCGACATCGGCGCCGCCATGATCGTCGTCACAGGGCAGCGCGCGGCCGCGCGAGGACGCCAGCCAGAAGGCCATCTCACCAGCCAGCCGATCGGACGCCGCATGCGCGCGCAGCCGCTGCGCCCACGACGACGGCGCGGAGCTCGTGGACGGCAGGGTGACGGCGGCCGCCCGCCCTGCCAGTTGCTCATAGGCCATCGTGATGTCTTCGAGCAGGATCCGCCATGACACGCCGTCGACGGCGAGGTGATGAACCGCGATCAGCAGCCGCTGGCTGCCGTCGGCCATGTCTAACCCGACCGCGCGCAGCAGCGATCCCGCTGCCAATGACAGGCTCGCCTGTGCCGCCGCCGCGATCGCACCGATGTCGGCCGGCTCGGCCGCCGTGCGGATCCAAAGCAGCTCAGCCTCGGCAGGCAGATCGGCCGGCGCCGCCTGCCATTCGCCCGCGACCTGACGGTACGTCATGCGAAGCGCGTCGTGATGCCTCACCACGGCATCGAGCGCCCGCTGCAGCACGCTCCAGTCGATCCGGTCCCGCGGGATCAGCAGCACCGCCTGGTTGAAGTGATCGCGGTTGGGAATGTCGTCGGCAAAGAAGCGCAATTGGATCGGCAGCAGCTCCGCAGCGCAGGCGTTCATTGCGTTGCGTGCTGCTGCCGGCGGCGTCATGGCCGGTGCGGAGGTGGTCGCAACCACACCGGCCAGCGCCGCTATCGTCTGCTGCGCGAACATCTGCTTCGGCGTCAGCCTGACGCCGCGCTTGCGCAGCCGCGCGATGATCTGGAGGCTCAGAATGGAGTCGCCGCCGAACTCGAAGAAATTGTCATTGCGGCCGATCCGCTCGCGGCCGAGCACGTCCTGCCAGACCTCCGCGATCGCCTGCTCCACCGCGCCGACAGGGGCGGCATAGGACAGCACGACGTCCTCGTCCGGCTGCGGCAGCGCCGCGCGGTCGAGCTTGCCGTTGGCGGTCAGCGGCAGCCGCTCGAGCACGACGAAGCGCGAGGGCACCATGTAGTCCGGCAGCATCGCCGAGAGCTGGTGCCGCAGCGCCTCCGGCTGCAACACGACGTTTGTCGCGGCAACACAATAGGCCACGAGCTCCTGGCGTTCCCGCTCCGCGTCGACGGCGCGGACCACGACGGCGGCATCGGCGACGCCATTCAACGAGCAGACGGCGCGGCCGATCTCGGCGGGCTCGACGCGGTAGCCGCGCAGCTTCACCTGATCGTCGCGCCGGCCCACGAACACGACCCGACCCGCCTGATCACAGCGCACCAAATCGCCGGTGCGGTAGAGGCGTTCGCCTGAGACTCCGAATGGATCGGGGACGAAGCGCTCGGCCGTCTGTCCAGGCGCGCCGCGATAGCCGCGCGCCAGCCCGGCGCCACCGATGTAGAGCTCACCAGCGACCCCGGCCGGCACGATATTCAACGCATCGTCGAGAACGTAGGCGCGCAGGTTCGCAAGCGGCAATCCGACCGGCACCACACCTTCGGCGTCGGCGTCCGTCCACTCATGGGTCATCACGCCGACCGTCGTCTCGGTCGGGCCGTAGTGATTAACGATCCGGCAGTGCGGCCGCAGCCGACGGACCTCTGCGATCAGGCCGGGATCGCAGGCCTCGCCGCCGAGGATCAGCACGTCGCGTGGCAGGATGTCGGCCGAGCGCCGCGCCCGCAACAGGCCGCGCAGATGGCTCGGCACGATCTTGAGGACGCCGATCTCGCCATCGCGCATCGCTTGCGCAAACGCATCCGCATCGAACGCGGCATCGGCCGGCAGCAGGTTCAAGGTCACACCGCTCGCGAGCGCGCCGAACAGCACGGTGTGGCCGAGATCGGCGGCGACCGTCGAGACCATCGCCATGCCGCCGCCGGCAGGCGGCTGCAGTCGGGACAGC
Source organism: Bradyrhizobium sp. SZCCHNS3002 (assembly GCF_032377435.1). Taxonomy (NCBI): domain Bacteria; kingdom Pseudomonadati; phylum Pseudomonadota; class Alphaproteobacteria; order Hyphomicrobiales; family Nitrobacteraceae; genus Bradyrhizobium; species Bradyrhizobium sp. SZCCHNS3002. Next base: position 91,806 of record NZ_JAUHHY010000008.1, on the reverse strand, counting down.
AGCGCCTGCACGTAGTTGGCGAGCGCGCCGTGCGAGACGGCAACTCCCTTGGGCGCGCCGGTCGAACCCGAGGTGTAGATGATGTAGGCGGTCTGCGCCGGATGGGGCCGCGGGGCATCGAACGCGGACGCATCGCCGCGTTCAGTGCCGTCGAACGTACGACACGCCAGCGCCCTCGCCGCAGCCAGGTGTTCGCCGGTCGCGATCAGGTTGGGGATGTCGCCGTCGCGAAGGATGCGCTCCACGCGCGCCACCGGCCACGCCGGATCGAGCGGCACGGCGGCGCCGCCCGCCTTGAGGATGCCGAGCAGCGCCGCGACGAAGGCCGGCGACCGCTCGATCCACAACGCCACCGGCGTCTCGCGCGTGACGCCGGCCGCGACGAGCGCGCCCGCGATGTGGTCCGACCAGCGCGCCAGTCCGGCTGCGCTGACAGTGTCCTGTCCCTGACGCAGCGCGACCCGGTCGTCGCGGCCCGCAAACGCAGTGCCGATCAGATCGAGGATATCCGTCGCGGGGAAGCTCTTCGCCTCCGCTGCGACGGTCTGCCTGACGTCCCGCGCGATCGCGAAGTCGCGCAGCGGCCGGTCGGGACCGGCCGCGATCTGCCGCAGAAAATCGACGAGCTGGCCGCCGATCCGCTCGACCGTGGCAGCATCGAACAGATCCGTCGCAAAATTCAGGCTCGCATCCATGCCCGCCGGGCCGTCGACGATATCGAGCGCGAGATCGAAATGCGAGCCGGCGAGATCGACGATGCGCGTCTCGGCGCGCAGGCCGTCGCCGAGCGCAAGTCCGGCCGGCGCGGCCATGTAGTTGAACTTGACCTGGAACAGCGGATTGTGGCCGCCGGAGCGGGCCGGCTTGAGCGCATCGACGAGACGGTCGAACGGCAGATCCTGATGCGCGAGCCCGGTGATGACCTCCTCTTTCGCCTGCGCCAGCAGTTCGGCGAAGCTCATGCCGTCGGCCACGTCGGCCCGCAACAGCAGCGTATTGACGAAGCAGCCGATCAACGATGCCAGCTCGGCCTGCCGGCGGCCGGCGACGGGCACGCCGACGCGCAGGTCGGAGCGGCCGGAGTAGCGGAACAGCAGCAACTGATAGGCGGCGAGCAAAAGCATGAACATGCTGACGCGATGCTCCCTGGCGAGCATGCGCAGCTTCAGCGCCAGATCGGGCGGGATCGCGAGGTGGATGGTGTCGCCGCGATAGCTCGGCACCGCCGGTCGCGGCCGGTCGAACGGCAAGGCGAGCGGCGCATCCGCATCGCCGAGCCGCCCGCGCCAATAGGCGAGCTGCTGCGCGGCCTCGGGGCCGGCGAGCCACTCCCGCTGCCAGGCGGCGTAGTCGGCATATTGGATGGCGGATGGCGGCGGCAGCGCGACTGCTCCGCGCCGGAGCCCGTCATAAAGCGTAGCGATCTCAGCCAGCAGCACGTCGAGCGAGAGGCCATCGGCGACGATGTGATGCGCCGACAAAAGCAGTTCGTGGCGATCGTCCGCGAGCTGCATCAGCACCGCGCGCAGCAGCGGGCCATCGACGAGATCGAACGGCCGCGCCAGCTCCTCGCGTGTCCGCGCCGCGGCCCGCGACGCGCGCTCCGCTGCCGGCCTGCGCCGTAGATCCTCGACCGCGACGGGAATCTCGGTTGCCGCATGGATCACCTGCACGACACGACCGTCCGGCGCGGCAAAGCTGGTGCGCAGCGTCTCGTGCCGCGCAATGATCTCGGTCAGCGCCTGCACCAGCAGCGCCTGATCGAGCGCGCCGTCGAAGCGGAGCGTGCAGGCGATGGTGTAGGCCGTGCTGGCCGGGTCCATGCTCCAAAGGAACCACAGCCGCTCCTGCGCGGGCGACAGCAGTTCGCGCACGCCCTCCGGGGCCGGCTGCAGCGGCGCCAGCGCTCTTGCATCGGTGCCGGCCGCATCGACCAGCGCCGCAAGCGCTGCGAGCGTCGGCGCATCGAAGAAGCTGCGCAGCGCGAGCTCGATTCCGAACTGCTCGCGCACCATCGCCGCGACCTGGGCGGCTGCGACCGAATTGCCGCCGAGCATGAAGAAGTCGTCGCCGCAGCCGACGGCCGTGACCCGGAGCACATCCCGCCAGATCAGCGCAAGACGGCGTTCGGTTTCCGTTGCAAGCTCCGAGGACGGCGACCGGTCCGCCGCCTCACGCCGCCGCTCGAACATCCTAAAACTGTCGAGCGTGCCGTGCGCCCACCCGGCGCGGCAGGCGGAGCGCTGCAGCTTGCCGCTGGTGGTCAACGGCATGCCCTGCGGGTTCAGCAGCACGACCACCGCCGGATAATCTTGCGTCTGCCGCATGACCGCATCGCCGATCGCCTTGATCAGCACATCGGCCGGCGTCCGCCGCAGCACCGCCCTGCTGAACTCGGCCGCCACGCCGATGCCTTCGGCGCCATCGATCTCGACCGGGAAGGCCGCGACGCGCCCCTTCCGGACCGAGGCCACGTCGGACTCGACGGCCTGCTCCAGGTCGAATGGATAGATGTTCTGGCCGCGAACGATCAGCAGATCCTTGAGCCTGCCGGTGACGACGAGCTCGCCGTCGCGGACGAAGCCGAGGTCGCCGGTCCGCAGCCAGCGCGCGCCGTCACGCGCGACGAAGGTCTGCCGCGTCGCCTCCGGATTGTTCCAATAGCCCTGCGCGACGCTCGGACCCGCGACCCAGATCTCTCCGACTTCGTTCGCCTCGGCCTGGGCGGACGCATCGGTTCTCATGATGCGGACGGCGTGACCGTCGGCCACGGTGCCGCAGACCATCAGGTCCGTCCCTGCGTCGGTATCGGCAACACGGCCGCCGGCGAGTGCTGCGGAATCGAGCGTATGACAAGCCGCCAGGCTCGCGCTGTCGCCTGCGGTCACCAGCAAGGTCGCCTCGGCAAGGCCGTAGCAAGGCGTCAGAACGCGAGGATCGAGGCCCGCAGGCCGGAAGCGCGCGGCAAAGCGATCCAGCGTCGCGCGCCGCACGAACTCCGAGCCGGAGAACGCGAAGCGCCAGCGGCTAAGGTCCAGGTGCGCGATCGCCGCATCCGAGATCCGGTCCGCGCAGAGCGCGAATGCGAAGTCCGGCCCGCCGCTGCAGGTGCCGCCGTGGCGATCGATGGCCTCGAGCCAGCGCCGCGGCTGCTCGAGGAAATTGCGCGGCGTCATCAGCACGGCGGTGAAACCCGTGAACAGCGGATTGAGCAATCCGCCCATCAATCCCATGTCGTGATAGAGCGGCAGCCAGCTGACGAACACGTCATCCCGGGTGCCGCCGAGCACCGCCTCCATCGCAATCTCATTGGCGACGAGGTTTCGGTGGGTGACGCAGACGCCCTTCGGCTGCGACGTCGAACCCGACGTATATTGGAGGAACGCGATCGCATCGCCGTTCAGCTCCGTCTCGCGCCAGGAGACGGCCGCGCCGACCGGCACCTCGTCGACGGCAACGACATCGGCCCGGATCTGGCCCACACAGGCCGTGACGGCGTCGCGAAGCCGCGCCTGCGTAAGAATGAGCCGCGGCGCGGCGTCGCGCAGGATGCCGTCGAGGCGGCTGGTGTAGCGCTCCTTGCCGGCCTCCGGCGGATAGGCCGGCACGGCAATGACCCCGGCATAGAGACAGGCGTAGAACGCAACCGCATAGTCGGGCCCGTTCGGCAACAGGATCACGGCACGTTCGCCGGCACGCGCGATCTCCTGCAGATGCGCGGCAAGGGCACGGATGCGCCGGTCCAGCGCCGCGAATGACAGCTCGTCGACGACGTCGTCGCCTTCGATGAAGCGCAGCGCCGGATGATCGGCACGCGAGGCGGCATGCTCACGGAGTCGTTCGACGAGGGTCTGTGGCGGCATCTTGCGGAGGTCCGATAGCGGCTGGTGGTCGATTGCGCGGCTTCAGTTCACGCGATGGGCTTGCGCCATCGCGACGATCACCCTGCGCGGCCCCTTGAACGGCTCGCGCGCGTGCGCCGTCAGCATGTTGTCGAGCATGACGACGTCGCCGGTCTGCCACGGGAAGACGATCTTGTGCCGGTCGAGCACGCGGCGGACCGTGGCCAGCGTCTCATCCTCGATCGGCGCACCATCGCCGTAGAACGCATTGCGCGGCAGCTCGAGCGGATCGCCGACGATGTCGAGAAGACTCTCCCGAACCTCGGGCGCGAGGCTGGAGACGTGGAACAGATGCGCCTGATTGAACCACACCATGTCCCCGGTCACGGGATGCACCGCGGTCCCCTGGCAGACCTGCCGTGTCCGCAATTCGTCGCCATCCTTCCATTCGCAGGCGATGGCATGCGCGGCGCAATAGGCCTCGACCTCGGCCTTCGACTCCGTGCCGAACACCTGCCGCCAGTCGACGTCGAGACCGCTGCCATAGTTGCGGACATACATGACGCCGCGCTCGGCGAAACGGTTGCGGATCGCGGCAGGCATGTCGCGGTGGATGAGCCGGCTGTCGGCGACCGGCGTTTCGCCACCCTGCTGCGCCGCCTGCTCGCAATAGAACCAGATCTTCATCGGCCAGTCGCGCGTATAGGCCTGCTCGTTGTGCAGCGGGATGCTCTGGTGCGGCGGATATTCGGTCGATGTGTAGACGCCGGCGCTGACCTTCGATCGCGGCGTCGAGCCGAATTCGTAGGACAGCAGCGGATGGCCGAAGCTCGCGGCAAAGCTCCTGAACGCCTCGGCGCCATCGAGATGGAAGCCACGGAAGAGAATTCCGCCGCAGGCGTAGAGCTGGCGCTCGATCATGTCGCGGACGTCGCTGACGGCCTCTATCAGCGGCTGCTGCTCGCGGCTGGCCCGCAGAAGGAACGGCAACGAATCTTGCTCTACTTTCGATTGTACTGCGAACATGACCTCTCCCCGTCTCCCGTCGATTTCAGCATCGAAGTCTCATCACCAGCCGGCTCGCCGGCTGGGCCACGCTTTCGGCACGCCGCTCAAGGCCCCGCGCGAGCAACGGCGAGCTCCGGCCGGGCCGCGCGTGCCAGCAATGCGGCAAGGAGATTCAGCAGCTCCGCCTGCCGGCTATGGATGAAGAAATGGTCGCCCGGCAACGTGTCGCGGCCGAACGCGCCGGAGGTCTCGGCCCGCCACGCCTCCAGCGCCTCGGCGCGCGTCTCGTCGAGATCGCCGCCGAACACGTGCAGCGGACAGGGCAACGGCTGGCGCCGCTGATAGACGTAGGTCCCGCACATCAGGAAGTCGGCCCGCAGGATCGGCAGCGCGCTGCGCATGATCTCCATGCTTTCGAACGCCTCCGGCGGTGTGCCGTTCAGCCTGAGAAGCTCGTCGCGCAACGCGTCGTCGCCGAGCGGCTCGCGCCAGCGGCTGCCGTCGCGCACGGCCGGCGCTTCCGTTCCGGACACGAGCAACATCTGCGGCCCCGGCGCACCGCGCGCGAGCAGCCGGTGCGCGAGCTCGAAGGCGAGCAAGCCGCCAAGACTGTGCCCGAACAGAGCGTAGGGCTGCGCCAACGGCGACCCGATCAGTTCGGACGCGAGCTGATCCGCCAGCACGGCCGCATCCGTCTGCAGCGGCTCGTCCATCCGCGCGCCACGTCCGGGAAGCTCCAGCGGCAGGACCTCGATCCAGGACGGAAGACCTCTCCTCCAGCGCGCGTAGACCATGGCGCTGCCGCCGGCATGGGGCAAACAGATCAGCCGCATGGCAGCCATCCTCCCTCGCTTCAGGATTCGGCAGAGGCCTGCGTGTTCTCCTGCATGAATTTCCGCAGCGAGAGCGGCCGCATGTCGGTCCACACCTGTTCGATATGGTCCAGACACTCCTTCTTGTTCCCGGTGACGCCTATGGCCGTCCACCCGTTCGGAATGTCCTTGAATGTCGGCCAGATCGAATATTGCTCTTCGTGATTCACGACGACGGTGAAGGTGACGTCGTCCCTGTCGAAGACCATCATGACCGGCTACTCCCTACTAACAAGCGACGTTGATGAACTACGAGTAATGCAGTTGATAATGACAGTCAAAAGGATACCGCCGATCGAAGTTTTTAATCTCTCCAAGGTGACACGCGGGTGACGACTCAACATCTGGATGCATCGGCTTCAAGTCGGTGATTCCGGCGGCTCTACAGCAATTGCCGTGTAGTTCGGTGTTGCATCACGCTCCATTCGCTTGCCCGCCTTGGCATGCGCGCCACAGACCGCACACTCTCCGTCGAATGGACATGCAACTCTACGCGTCGCTCCAACTAACCAAGCCGCCGCACATCTGCCGTGCGGCGGCCTGGTCGCCCTCATGTACGTCGACGCTTCAGAAGTTGAACGTCGTGGAAACGAGGTAGGTGCGCGGCGCGCCCAGCGTGATCACGCCACTATAGGCGGACGCCCAATAGGTCTTGTCGAACACGTTCTCGACGCTGGCGCGAACGATGATCGGCTTGCCGTTCCACGGCGAGGTGAACTTGTAGCGCGCGCCCAGGTCCACTCGCGTCCAATCTGGCAACGAGAGCGTATTGGTTGCGTTGACATATTGCGCGGCCGTGTAGACGACCCGGCCCGTCAGGGTCAGGTCGCGTGCGAACGGCGTGTCCCATTCGGCGCCGAGATTGACCGTCAGTTCGGGCACACCGATGGCGCGCTTGCCGTCCGTCGTGCCGCCTTGCGTCTTCTCCTGCACGCCGTGGGTGTAGGCCGCGCCTCCGAGCAGGCGCAGCTCCGGCGTGATCTCGCCGAACACGTTGAACTCAGCTCCGGTATTTCGCTGCAAGCCGTTGAGCACCTGGGCGGGCAATGCCACCCCTGCCGTTGCGACGCTGATGATGCTCGGGCGCGAGATGTCGAAGGCGCTGAGCGTCGTCGTGATGCGGCCGAAATCGACCTTGATTCCGGTCTCCACCTGCTTGGTCTGCCCCGGAGGGAACACCGTGCCGACATTGCTGAAATTGCCGGTGACGACGGCCGGGGTCTGCAAACCCTCGATATAGTTGGCGTAGAGCGAGACCTGCTGGACCGGCTTGACGACGAGCGCATAGGCCGGCGTCCAAACCGAGGTGTCCGCGAACGGCCTGCTCGACCCCGGCGCGACGAAATTCGTTATCTCGGTCCCCGCGGTCTGGCGGCGCGCACCGACGGTCAGCTGGATCCTCTTGTCGAGAATGGACATCGTGTCGGAGACGCCGACGCTCCAGAGATTCGCGCCGACGATCTGATTGGCTGCCAGCGTCGACGAGAATCCCGGCAGCGCGATGTTCGAGGGATCACGATAGAGATTCCAAGGCGTCGCCGCCGACAGCGTCCCCGTGACCACACGCTGGGTATAGGTGCGATCGGTGACGGAGTAGCCGACATTGATGGCGTGGTTGACGGGCCCGGTGTCGGCGGTCAGCCGAAGGCCGGCTTCGCCCGCCAACGTCTCATAGGTCTCGCTCCCCGTAAGCGGGGTTCCGGTGAGAACGCCGCTATTGCCGATAACCGGCGACGTATAGCGATAGTTGATGTTGCTGTCGTGATAGCCGAACCCTGCGTAGGCCGTGATGTGATCGCTGAGATCGACCTCGCCCTTGACCGTCGAGAAGAAATCGGTCGGCGCATAATAGGCCCACGGCATCTGGAAGTTGGTGCCGGACGGCGGCGGCGACGCAATGCTGGTCGTGGTCGGGCCGACCGTGAAGAAGCGAAGCGGCGGATTCAGCTTGTCCGCCTGATATCCGATATCGGCGTCGATGCGAACGTTCTCGCCGTGATAGTCGACCGCGAGGTGAGCATTTCCGAACTCGTCGGTCTGGCGGTCCCACGGCGTATTGCCGTTGGAATACTTGCTGTTGAGACGGACGCCCCACTCCTTGTGCTCGCCGTAGCGGCGGCTGACATCGACCTCCTCGCCGAATTGCGATCGCGACGCGAAGGTCGCCGTGAGTTGCGTGATGTCGGTGTCGGGCGCGTGCTTGGTGATGAGATTGACGCTGCCACCGACCGCACCGCCGCTCGAGGCGCCGGTGCCGCCGACCGTCATGCCGTTGAGCAGAGCCGCCGGCCCCTTGAGCAGCTCGACCCGCTCGATGAAATTGGCGCCCGTCGAATAATACGGCGCAATGCCGGCGAGGCCGTTCAAGGCGTAGTCGCCGCTGTCATAGTAGAAGCCGCGGATGAACAGGCTGTCGGCGCCGCCGCCGGCCGCCTGGATCGTCCGCACCGAGGGATCGTTGATCAGCACGTCGCGAATCGTGCGGGCCTGCTGGTTCTGGATGAGCTGCGAGGTGAAGCTCGTCTGGTTGAAGGGCGTGTTCATGACGCCGCGGTTGCCGAGGAGTCCGAGGCCGCCGCCGCTGGCGACCTGGCCGCCGGCATAGGGCGACGGCGGCGCGCCGACTGTTCCCGTCGACGGCGTCACGTAGGCCACCGGGGCGGTCGGCGGCAGGTTGCGCGGGGCGACGCGGCGCCGCTGAGCGGTCCGTGTCGCGGTCGCCTGCGGCCTGGAGGCGGTCTGCCGGACTTTCGGCTTCGGCGCGTCGACGGTCACATCGGGGAGCTTGGTCTGCGCGAAGGCCGGTTGAACACCTCCGACATTCAGCGTGAGCGCCAATGAGCTCACAAGCCCCAACGACATCGTCAATCCAACGTCCTTATCCCAAATGCGACAAACCATCCTGACACCCCGATCATTCCAAGTTCCAACTCGGATCGTCGGTGGTCCTAACACACAGGTATTTGAGGATGGCGTCGCGCGACGTAGAACTCGTCTAACGAGCGACAGTCTCGCCGAATCGGTCAGCTCAACAGATTGCCGCTACTACGAGATTTTTTTCCCGCCGCTTCTTTGAAGCCTTCCAAAGAAGCGCATGTCGCGCGGAAGGCCGACGTGATCGTGTCGGCTGATACAACTCAGGACACCAATCGTCTCGAACTCATCGAAATCATTTCGATCAATCGTACGATGATAACTAATCACATTGCCACTTTTGAATCAATCTTTGCGTTCAAATGCGCCGCATCTCCGCCGCGCCGCGCGCAGATCGGAGAGAGCATCGTGACCGTTGTATCTGTTTGTTTCCGGGGCGGAGAGACGCCGCTCGCGGCGGCGCTCGCTGCGCGAGACCGATCACGCGCCGCCGACGCAGCGTGCGGCCATCGCGATGACGCGGCGCGCGAGAGAAGACGCGTAAGAGAAGAGATGCGCGGGATCGTTGGCCGGCCGAGCGTGTAGTCCCGCGGCCCGGATCGAGGTCAATGATGCGGGGCGTCTTCCGCCGACCGGCGGCGGACGTCAGCGCTCAGAGCGGCCCATCCTGCGTTCCGGCCTGAGCGCCCTGCGTTCCGGCCTTCGCGCCGCGGCTCCGTCTCGTGCCGTAGGCGAGCGACAACAGGATCGGAATCGACAGCCCGAGCCAGCACAGGCCATCCCACAGTCCGTCGCCGAACAGTCCGAAGGCGAGCCCGGCTGCGGCGACGAGGCCGATCAGCAGCGGCGCACGAAACACCTGCCAGGTCGAGAGTTGCGCGACGCGGGAGGACGGCGCCGCCGAGGCAGCGGAGGAGCTCATGTCGACACCACTGCCGGCGCGGCCGATGCCACGACACCTGACGCCTTCCTGCGGAAGCCCCAGCGCTTGGCGGCCCACAGATAGAGTCCACTGCACAGCACGATGATCGTGATCACGTCGAGAGCGGCCCAGATGATCTTCAGCGGCAAGCCGCCGTAGTCACCGAAGTGCAGCGGCCGCGATACCTGCAACGCGGTGAGGTACCAGGCGAGCTCGGGCACGACCATCTTGCTGCTGTCCTGGGCGTCGACCAGGACCGGCTTGAACATGCGCGCGGTGAACGGCGTGCGGCCCTTGGTCCAGATCATCAGGTGCTGCGGGCTGCCGAACCGCGTCGTCGTCGGCAGGATGATGGACGTCACCAGCCGGTCGGGGAATGCGGTGCGGACGGCGCCGACGGCGGCCTCGATCGACTTTGCTTCCGCCAGCGGCTTGCCCTGATAGGGCGCGAGCAGCGCCGGCATGGTCTTTGCGCGCCAGAGGTCGAACAGCGGCACCGCCAGCGTGTTGATGGTGCCGGTCAGACCGACCGCGAGCGCCCAGCTCACCGTAACGATGCCGAGCAGATTGTGCAGGTCGAGCCATTTCAGCCGCGCCGAGCGATCCCGCACCGTGCCGAACTGCAGGCGCCGCATGAAGGGCCAGTAGACGACGACGCCCGAGACGATGGACGCCGCGAACACCAGTCCCATCAGTCCGAGAAAGAGCTCGCCCGGCAGGCCGGTGAACATGTCGCGGTGGATGCGCAGGATCACGTCCATGACGTCCTGATGCGGCGCCTCCTCGCCGAGCACGACGCCGGTGCGCGCATCAACGGTGAGCCGATGAAACTGCCCGGGCACCGGAATGGCGGTCGGCGACATCGCAACCACGATCAGCGGCTCCGCCTGCTTCAGGCTCACGAACAGCGCATGCTGCTGCGGCAACTGCTGCTTGGCCGCCGCGATCAGGCGGTCGAGCGGCAGCAGCGGCGTGTCGGCCGGCACCGCCGGCGCGGCGATCTCGTCCTCGAACAGATGATCGATTTCCTCATGGAAGATCAGCGGAAGCCCGGTCAGGCACAGCATCAGCAGGAAGATCATGCTGATCAGCGACGTCCACGTATGAACCTGAACCCACAGCCGCATGCGCTCGAACCCACCCTTCGTCATCGACGTTGCACGTGTTGAGCCGAACGTCCGGCAAGAGAAGGGCCGCAGCAAACTGAATCGATCTAAAGCCGTTGGAATTTCTTTAAAGTAGCGCGCCTGTCTGCCGCAACCAGCGGAGCTGCAACGTGAATTTCGATCGCACCTCGCACCATCGATGCCCGGCGGGGGCGCGTCTCACCGCCGCGACGTCGCGCGCCGACGTCGCTGCTGCCGATGTCTCGGACACAGTTCGAATCGTTTCCGCGCATGGCCGCGCGGAATGCAACCGGCTCCGGCTGCATCCGACGATGCGCCAGAGCCGGGCCACGGATGAGTTCCCGCCTCAGAATGGGTAGTGCCGCTCGCCGGTCTGCACCGTGATCCAGCGCAGCTCGGTGAACTCGTCGATCGCGGCCTTGCCGCCGAAGCGGCCATAGCCGGAGGCCTTGACGCCGCCGAACGGCATCTGCGGCTCGTCATGCACCGTCGGCGCGTTGACGTGGCAGATGCCGGATTCGATCCGCTTGGCGACAGCGATCGCGCGAGCGATGTCGCGGCCGAACACCGCCGACGACAGGCCATATTCGGTGTCGTTGGCGACGCGCACGGCCTCGTCGACGCCGCTGACGCGCACGACGGTGACGACGGGACCAAAACTCTCCTCGCCATAGATGCGCATCGCCGGCGTGACGTGATCGACGATGGTCGCGGGCATGATCGTGCCGCTGCCGCGGCCGCCGGCCGCCAGCACCGCGCCCTTGGCCACCGCGTCCTCGATCAGGCCGCCGACACGGTCGCAGGCGGCGGCGCTGACCAGCGAGCCCAGCACCACGTCGCCCTTGCGCGGATCTCCGTAAGGCAGGCTGTTGGCCTTGGCGGCGAACTTCGCGACGAATGCATCCGCCACCTTGTCGTCGACCACGATGCGCTCGGTCGACATGCAGATCTGGCCCTGGTTCATGAAGGCGCCGAACGCGGCGGCATTCACCGCGGCGTCGAGATCGGCGTCGTCGAGAATGACCAGCGGCGCCTTGCCGCCGAGCTCGAGCAGCGCGCGCTTCAATTGCCTGGCACAGGCCATGGCGATGAGACGGCCGACGCGGGTCGAGCCGGTGAAGTTGACGCGGCGGATCGCGGGATGGGCGATCAGCGCCTCGACCACGGCCTGCGCATCCTCGGGCGCGTTGGTCACGACATTGACGACGCCGTCGCCGAGACCACCTTCGGCCAGGCACGCGCCGATCAGCCGATGCACGCCCGGGCTCATCTCCGAGGCCTTCAGCACCACGGTGTTGCCGCAGGCGAGCGGCATCGCCACCGAGCGGACACCGAGGATGACCGGCGCATTCCACGGCGCGATGCCGAGCACGACGCCGACCGGCTGGCGATGCGCCAGCGCGATGTTGTCGGGCACGTCGGTCGGAATCACCTCGCCCGCGATCTGCGTCGTCATCGCCGCGGCCTCGCGCAGCATGCCCTCGGCGAGATGCACGTTGAAGCCGGCCCAGCCCGCGGTGGCGCCGGTCTCGGCCATCATCAGCGCGACGAACTCCGGTGCATTGCGCGCCAGCGCATCGGCTGCCGCATTGAGCCGCTTGCGGCGTTCGCCAGGGCCGAGCCGGGACCACGCCGGAAACGCCGCCGCGGCGGCATCGGCGGCGCGCAGCGCGTCGTCGATCGACGCCGCCGCGACGATGGTTGCGATCTCGCCGCTGATCGGATTGAGGCGCTGGAAGGTGCGCTGATTGGCGGCGGACTGATCCTTGCCGCCAATCAGGAGATTGATCGCGTTCATGGAAGACTCCCGGATTCGCTGGAGGTTGCTGGAGATTTCGGCGCGCGCGACTGGCCGAGATAGGCGCGCTGGATGTCGGGATTGTTCTTCATCTCGGACGCCGCGCCTTCGCCGGCATTGCGCCCCTGCTCGATCAGGTAGACGCGGTCGGCGATGTCCAGGCTGGCGCGCGCGTTCTGCTCGACCATCAGGATGCCGACGCCGTCGCCGCGGATCGTCTTGAGCGCCCGGAACACCTCGCGGCTCAAGAGCGGCGACAGTCCGAGCGACGGCTCGTCGAGCAGCAGCAGCTCGGGCCGCGACATCAGCGCGCGGCCGATCGCGACCATCTGCTGCTCGCCGCCGCTCATGGTCCTCACGGCCTGGCTCATGCGCTCGGTAAGGCGCGGAAACAGTTGCAGCACGTGCGCGAGCCGCGCGGCCTCGCCGTCGCGGGCGCGCGCCGGATAGGCGCCGAGCTGGAGGTTCTCGGCGACGGTGAGATCGCCGAAGACGCCGCGGCCTTCCGGCACCAGCGCGATGCCGCGCTCGACGATCAGATGCGGCGCGAGCGAGGCGATGTCCGTCCCGCCGAGCCGGATCACGGCCCCGGGCGACGGCCGGATCAGTCCCGCGATCGCCTTCAGCAGGGTCGACTTGCCGGCGCCATTGGCGCCGAGGATGGCGACGATCTCGCCGCGCGCGACCTCGAGCGCGACGTCGGTGAGCGCCTGGTGCTTGCCATAGGCATGCGACAGCCGCGTGATCTCAAGCATCGGGCTCTCCGAGATAGGCCGTGATCACGGTGGGATCGGCGAGCACCTCGCCCGGCGTGCCGCGCGCGATCACGTTGCCGGCGCTCATCACGACGCAGCGGTCGCACAGCGCGCGGATCGCATCCATCACGTGCTCGACCATCACGATGGTGATGCCGCGGTCGCGCAGGGAGGCGATCAGCCCGATGCCGGTCTCGAGCTCGGTCGGATTGAGCCCGGCCAGCCATTCGTCGAGCAGCACAACACGCGGATGCAACGCCAGCGCGCGGGCGAGCTCCAGCCGCTTCTGGTCGATGTAAGTGAGATCGCCCGCCAGCATCTCCGCCATGCCATCGAGGCCGACCAGGGCGAGCAGCTCATGGATCGATTCCGCGGCCGCACCGGTCTGGCGCGTGCGGAACACCGCCGCCGCCGCGACATTCTCGGCGACCGTCAGGTCCGGCATCACCCGCACCAACTGGAAGGTGCGGGCAAGCCCGAGCCGCGCGATCCGGTGGGCGGCCATGCCGTTGATGACGGTGCCGTCGAAGCGGATGGTGCCGTCCGACGGCACCAGCGCGCCAGAGAGCATGTTGAGCAGCGTCGTCTTGCCGGAGCCGTTGGGACCGATGACGCCGAGGATCTCGCCGGCGCGGACGTCGAGACTGACCTTGTCGACGGCGCGCAGGCCGCCGAAGGATTTGCCGACGGTCTCGGCGATGAGCAGCGTTCCGCCCTGCTCCGGCTTGGCGCCGGCGACCTTGGGCTCGCGCCGCCAGACCCGATCGACCACCCCGATCACGCCCTTCGGGAGCGCCATCACGATGCCGATGAAGACGAGGCCGAGCACGATGCTGAAATGGTTCGGCAGCGCGGCTGTCAGCACCTCGAACAGCAGCACCAGCGGGATGACGCCGAGCACCGGGCCGATCAGCGAGCCGGCGCCGCCGAGCAGCGCCATGATCACGACCTGGAACGAGATCATCGGATTGAAGGCGATCGCCGGATCGATATAGGTCCAGCGCGGCGCCATGATCGCGCCGGTCACCGACATGAACATCGCGCTGAGGATGAAGACCCCGAGCTTCACCGCCGTCGCATCGATGCCGGAATGGCGCGCGGCGGTCTCGTCGGCGCCGATCGCGCGCAGCGCGAGGCCATAGCGCGAGCGCGTCAGCAGAAAGCCCGTGAGGAAGACCAGCGCCGTCAGCGCGCAGAGCTGCCAGTACAGCATCTCCTGGGTGATGTCGCTGAACAAATAGCGGCCGACCGATTTGTGGATGTTGACCTCGTACCAGATCACGAGCTGGCGGATCAGCTCGGCCAGGCCGAACGAGAAGATGATGAAGTAGATGCCGGACAGCCGCAGCGTCGACAGGCCGGTGATGGCCGCGACGACGGCGCCGACACCCGCAGCGGTCATCAGTTGCAGCGGCCAGCTCAGCGTCTCGCCCGTCGCCGCCGCCGTATAGGCGCCGATGCCGAAGAACGCAGCCGTCGCCAGCGAGACGTAGCGGGTCGGTCCGGAAAACATGGCCCAGGCGGTTGCCAGCACGGTGAAATAGAGAATGCTGATGCCGAGCGCGAGATAGTAGCCGTTGGCATAGAGCGGCAGCGTGACCGCTGCGGCAACGCCGACGAGCCCGATGCACCAGGCGAGAATCTTGCCAGGGCTGATCACGACGCCGCCTTTCCGAACAGTCCGGTCGGCCGGATCAGCAGCACGGCGAGAAACATCGCAAACGTCGCGGCCAAGGTCAGCCCGGGATCGACCAGCCGCGCCACCGCGGTCTCGACGACGCCGAGCAGCAGCCCTGCGGCCAGCGCGCCCATGACATTGCCGACGCCCCCCATGATCACGACCACCAGCGCCTTCATCGTGAAGAC
The DNA here is from genome assembly GCF_032377435.1 of Bradyrhizobium sp. SZCCHNS3002. Taxonomy (NCBI): domain Bacteria; kingdom Pseudomonadati; phylum Pseudomonadota; class Alphaproteobacteria; order Hyphomicrobiales; family Nitrobacteraceae; genus Bradyrhizobium; species Bradyrhizobium sp. SZCCHNS3002. Next base: position 76,742 of record NZ_JAUHHY010000008.1, on the reverse strand, counting down.
GACGCCCATCGAGGCGTTGAAGGTGAGGAACATGCTGACGAGCACCCCGCCGGCGGCGACCAGTCCACCACCGAACGCAAACGCCAGTCCTGCGAGCCAAGCGACATCAATGCCGACGAGCCGCGCGGCATTGGCATCGACCGCGACGGCACGCACGGCCGTACCGATCCTCGTCCGCGTCAGCGCGAGATAGACGCCGGTGCCGATCAGCGCGGCGAAACCGAGCGCCACCAGCCGGTTCACCGCGAGCGTCGAGCCGAGCACCGTCACGGGAATGGAGAGATAGCTGTAGCTGTAATACTGCCCGCCAAAAGCGACCAGCATGATGCCCTGGATCACGAACAGCACGCCGAAGGTGACGAGGATGCTGTCGACCTCCTGGGCACCGGCGTCCTTGCCGCGGCGGATCAGGCGCTGCAGCAACAGCCTGTAGAGCAGCCAGTTCAGCAGTCCCGCGGCGGGCATCGCGAGCAGCAGCGCCAGCAGCGGACTCAGTTGCAGGCCGGAATAGAGCGACAGCGTGCCGAACGCGGCCGCGACCAGCGACTCGCCATAGGACAGGTTCATGATGCGCGCCACGCCATATTGCAGCGTCAGGCCGAGCGCGATCAGGGCATACATGCCCCCCAGCACCAGACCGGGCAGCAGGATGTCGAACAGCAGCATGGGATGGTGCCTCTTGCGCGAGGCCCGCGGACGCGCGCATTGACGCGCGTCCGCAAGCTCACGACCTCGTTCCGGCTATTTCCACTCGGGCTTCGGCACGACCGCGGCGCGTGCGCCGGGCAGCGAGGCCGGCGCCAGGGCGTAGAACTCGCCGTTCTGCCACTGGCCGACGCTCCAGACCTCCTGCAGCAGGCCGTCCTTCAGCTTCACCTTGCCGATGATGGTGTCGAAAGAGCCCTCGCGGATCTCCTTGGCGACCGCGGTACGGTCGACCTTGCCGACCTTCTCGATCGCCTGCTGCAGCACCTGCAGGCTGGCATAGGTGATCGGGCTCGCCCAGCGATCCGGCTCCTGCCCGGTCGCCGCCTTGTGGCGGGCGAGATAATCCTTGAGCGCGGGCGCGTCGGCGTTCCAGCCGCCGATGCCCATCACGCCGTCGCTGCCCGCGCCGAACTTGCCCTTGAACAGCGGGAACGCCGTGCCGACGCCGACATAGAAGACCTTCGGATTGTACTTGAGCAGTTGCGCCTGCTCGGTCAGCCCGATCGTATCCGGCGGATAGCTGAAGGCGACGAAGGCATCGGCTTTGCTCGCGATCGCATCCTTGAGCAGCGGCTGCAGATCCTGCGAGCCCATCGGATAGGTCTTGTCGTAGGCGACGGTCAGTCCGGCCTTCTTGAAGGCCTCGCGCCCGGCGGCGGCCAGCTCGATGCCGAACTGATCGGCGACGCTGACCATCGCGACGGTGCCGCCGATCTTGCCCTCGCTCTTCAGCTTGCCGAGCAGCTCGGCGAGCCCGTTGGAGATCTGCGCCGACGTGCCGAGCCAGAAGGTGGCATTGGCCCAGCGCTTGGCGAGCTCTGGCGCCTTGTCGGTCACCGACGTCACCGCGAGATGCGGATAGCCGAGCCGGTTCAAGGTCGGACCGACCGCGAGGTTGAGACCGGTGCCCCAGGGCGGCAGGATGAAGTCGACCTTGTCCTGGTTGGCGAGGCGCTCGATCGCCTTCACCGCCTCTTCCGACGAGCTGCGGTCGTCATATTCGACGATCTCGACCGGCAGCCGCTTGTCGCCGAGCTTGATGCCGCCGGCCGCGTTCACGTCCTTCACCCAGAGCTGATAGTTCGGCAGCGTGGTGATGCCGGCGCCGCCGGCATAGGGGCCGGTCTTCGAGATCGCGTAGCCGATGCGGATCTTGTCCTGTGTCTGGGCCTGCGCGGCCGATACGGCAAAGCCGGCTGCGATCGCCGCCGCTCCCGCGATCCGTAGCACCTGACGACGGTTGGTCGAAGTCATGTCCTTGTCCTCCTCCCATGTTCACGCGCGCGGACCGCGCGGGTGAATCGGTGACGTTCCTCTGCCCCGGCGTCGTCCGCGGTTTTTTGTTTGCGGTCGTCGGGACTTGACGAGGGAAACACCGCAGGCTTGGGTGGCGCAATGGACAGTTTCGGCAAAAGAGTGCACTTTTCTGGGGCGACGACTGCGCGTAATGCCGCGCCTCGGACGCTGCCGCCGGTGGCTCGCGGCACCCCGGCAGCGCTCGGCGCCGAAGCCATTCCCACGCATTTCGAGGCACGGCGCTGGGCCCTGCGCTCGGATGCCGCGCGGCCGTTCGTCCACCTGCTCTGCCTGACCGCCGGAACGGCCTCGGCGCGCTTCGCCGATGACGAAATCCAGACCTGGTCCGGTCCGGCGCTGGTCTGGCTGCCAGCGGGAGAGGCCGAGCATCTCGACGTCGCGGCCGGCTCGGCCGGCCATCTCCTGCGGCTGCGCTCCGGGCTCTGGCACCGCCACCTGCCCTCCTCCGCCGAGCCCGCCTATCTCGACCTCGCAGGCACCGAGGCCGTCCTGGCCTTCTCGGTCACGGCCGAGTTCGCCGCGGTCATCGCGCGCTCGATGGCGGCGATCGCAGCCGAGATCGAAAATCCGTCACGGCGCGGCGCGGCCTCGATCACGTCATCGGAGCTGACCCTGTGCGTGCTGCGCTTCTGGCGGCTGTTTGCCGACGACAGCGCCGGCGAGGCGCAGGGCTCCAGCGCCGAGATCCTGAGCCGCTTTCGCCGGCTCGTCGAGGAACGCTTTCATCAGCAACTGCGGGTCGCCGACTACGCTGCGTTGCTCGGCGTGACGCCGGATCGCCTGCACGCGCTGTGCACCCGGGTGCTGCAGCGGTCACCGAGCGCGCTGATTCAGCAACGCGTCATTCAGGAGGCGGCGACCCGGCTCGAAACCACCACCGCGACGATCAAGCAGATCGCCTTCGCGCTCGGCTTCAAGGACAGCGCCTATTTCAACCGCTTCTTCGTCAGGCACACCGGCCAATCACCGGGCGCGTGGCGCAAGGGCGTTTCGTCGCAGCGGACCAAAGGCCAGTCACGGGCCATCCTTAACTTCGCCGACTGGCCGTGACGGCGAGGCGCAGCCAGCCGTCTCGGTCGTCCTCCTTGTCGGTCCAGGACGACGCGTCAGCGTCGGACCAGCAAATCCCGAGGTTCGGACGGGCGGCGCAATCGTTGGATGCTCGATGCGCCGAGAAACTGATTTCCGCTGCGCGATCAAGCTGATTTGGCCTGTCCAGTCCCCGCGCCGAAAATATTTCTCTTTCGTTTTTCCGAAAATCATGGTTCTATTCCTACATCCCGTCTCGAGCTGAGGGGCGTATCGCGGTCGTCACGACATGCGAGGCGGGGAGCGGTGGGCGTGGTGGATTGCAGCGCGGGTTGCTCGCGCCGACGAACAATTCGCCACGCACGGTCAAGTCGCGCGGTCCTGATATCCCGATGCTGATATCAACTCACGTCGAGGCCCTGGCTTCGCGTGGGGATGGTGGCCAGAAAGCCCGGCGCACCAGGGAGAACGCGAAGCAGCCGTTCAACCATCGCGCAGGGAGGGCCGGGTTTCCGGCTGACCTGTGGTACCTGCCGCCTGCATTTTTTTCGCAGGCGGGCCACGGGCCTCAGTCGAGGTCCGGCCTTCCCTGCGCCCTCACGCTTTCCGAGGGCCTCACGACGCATCACCCGGACGGGCCATCCGCCGCGGGATCGCGCGATCATGCGCGCCTTTCCGCAAGCGAGGCGGCCTGATGCTTCCACATTGATGTCAAATCGTCGCAGGCTTGAACGGTCCCGCCGGCATCGAGGACACCCGAGGGAGCCGTCCGACATCGTTCCCCCCTCCCCGGAGCGACCGCGAGCAATCCGGCACCGTTGCTACTCTGCCACGAATGCGCTATGAGTTGAACATGATCAGCCGGTCCTGGTCGCACTCGAAATGCCAGTACCGCAAACCGATGCTTCGCGCTCGGCGCGCGACGTCGGTCGATACGGGCGCCGCGATCGCGCCCTCATCGCAAGCTCCGCGCTTCGCGCTCATTCGCATTCCGTAGTCGTGTCCGGGAGCCCGAACGCAGATGGATTGTGAAACCTGTGGTCGGCCCAATCCACCGGGCTCGGACGTCTGCGGCGGGTGTGGTGGGGCGTTGCGACAGCCGTCATCCGATACGACGACGAGCTCGCGCCTGCTCGGCATGCATCGGGCCGAGCGGCGGCAGGTCACGGCGCTGATCTGCGATCTCGTCGGCTCCGTCTCGCTCACCGTCAGGCTCGATCCGGAAGATATGACCAGCGTCATCGACGCCTTCCTGACGACCTGCGAAAACGTCATCGGCCACCATGGCGGCGCCATCACGCAATATGCCGGCGACGGCGTGCTCGCCTATTTCGGCTATCCGCGCGCGGGGGAAGACGATGCAGCCACCGCGATCCGCGCCGCCATCGCGCTGCGCGACGCCGTCGGCCGGCTCGAGGCCCCGCATGGACAGAAGCTGCGCCTGCGCATCGGCATCGCCACCGGCCTCGTCGTGGTCAGCGACCTCATGCCCCGCGCCGACGGCCGCCCGGTCGACATCGTCGGCGAGACGCCGAATCTGGCGGCGCGGCTGCAATCGATCGCCGCCCCCGACAGCATCGTCGTGGCCCGGACCACCGAGCGCATCGCGCGCGGCATGTTCGACTTCCGCGATCTCGGCACGTTCGCGCTGAAGGGATTCGCCGCACCGGTCGAGGCGTTCGAGGTGCTGGAGGAAGCCGCCGTCGCGAGCCGTTTCCACGCCCGCATTCGCGGCGAAAGCTCCCCCCTGGTCGGGCGCGACCAGGAGCTGGCGCGTCTGTTCGATTGCTGGGCGGCGGCGCGGTTCGGCAGCGGACAGGTGGTGCTGCTCCATGGCGAGCCGGGCATCGGCAAGTCGCGGCTGGTCGAGGAGCTGCGTCGGCGCGTGGCCGACGTCTCCCAGCTCCAGATGATCTGGCACTGCAGCCCTACCCGTTGTGACAGCGTGCTGTATCCGATCTCGGAGCAGCTCGCGCTCATCGCCGGCTTCGACCGCTCCGACGGCGCAGCGACGCGTCGCGACAAGCTCGATCGCTTCATGAACGCGCACGGCGTCGGCGACGCCACGGCGCGCGCCGTGCTCGCCGATATCCTGGGCGTCGCTCCCGAGCCGGACAGTCCGCTGCAGACGATGACCGTCGAGAAGCGCTCGGAAGTCACGCGGGAGACGCTGCTCCGGCTGATCGACATGATGGTGCCGACCGGGCCCGCGCTGCTGGTGCTGGAAGACGCGCATTGGAGCGACACGACCACGCTCGAGCTGCTCGATCGGGCGATCCGGCGCGCCGCACAACGCCGCTGGCTGATCGTGGTCACGGCCCGGCTCGAATATGAGCCGCCCTGGGCCGCGAGCCCGCAGGTCACGCGGCTCCCGCTTGGGCGATTGAGTCACGGCGACGCCGAGCGGATCTGCAGCCATGTGGCCGCCTCGGCCGCGCTGCCGGCAGCGACGCTGCGCCAGATCGTCAGCCGTGGCGAAGGCATTCCGCTATTCCTGGAAGAGCTGGCGAAGTACGTCGTCGAAGCCTCCGCGGCGCCCGCGCGGGACGGCCATGCGAGCGTGGCCATTCCCGCCTCGCTGCAGGACTCCCTGGTGGCGCGGCTCGACCGATTGGGGCCGGCGCGCCGGATTGCCAATCTCGGTGCCGCCATCGGCCGCCGCTTCAGCTACGATCTGTTGTCGGCCATCGTGGCGGAGCCCGAAGCCAGGCTCGGCGAGAGCCTGGATCAGCTCGTCAAGTCCGGCCTCGTGGAGAGCAGCGGCGCGCCGCCCGACGGCCTCTACACGTTCAAGCACGCGTTGATCCGCGACGCCGCCTACGAGTCCCTGCTCCGGCGCGAACGCCAGACATTGCATGGCAGGATCGCCGCGGTGCTGCGCGATCGCTTTCCCGAGACGCGGGACACCGAGCCGGAGTTGCTGGCCTACCATTTCACCGAGAGCGGCGCGATCGCCGAAGCGATCCCGCTATGGGCGGCCGCGGGCCGGCGCGCCGCCTCGCGCGCCGCGCATGTCGAAGCGGCGCGACATCTGCAAACGGCGCTCGACCTGCTGCGTCATCAATCCGCCGACGGCGAGCGCGCCGACTTGGAGCTCGAGCTCCTGATCGGGCTTGCCGTCAGCCTCGCCGCCTCGCGCGGCTACACCGTCCCCGAGGTCGGCAAGGCGCTGTCCGAGGCACGGGCGATCTGCGACGCGCTCGGCAACACCGCCGGCCTGTTCGCCGTGCTGCGCGGCATCTGCAGTTTCCTGATCATCGCGGGCGATCTCGATGGTGCCGAGGAGATGGCGCATCTGTGCCTGGGAATCGGCGAGCAGACCGGCCTTCCCGAGCATCGCATCGAGAGCGGCGTTGCGTTGGGCTACATTCTCTTCGCCAGAGGCGACCTCCCCGCCGCGCGCCGGCTGCTGGCCGCCGCGGTGCAGCTCTATCAGGCGTCGGACGGCGCGCGGCTGCCGCAACTGTCCTCGCAGGATCCGCTGGTCGCCGCCCAGGCCTCGCTGCTGCAGGTGCTGCATGCGATGGGCGACGACGCTGGTGCGGCCGCGGTCGCCAGCGATCTCATCGCGCATGCGCGCCGGCTCGGACGTCCGTTCGACCTCGCCTGGGCGCTGTCGTGGCTCGCCTTCTATCAGCTCGCACGCGGCGACTACGAGGATGTCCTCCTCGCCACCGAGGAAGCCCTGACCATCTGCCGCGACCATGGCTATCCGCTCTATCAGCTGGTGGCGGGCAGCCTGCAGGCGCACGCCCGCGGCCATCTCGGCAGGAATCCAGACGAGGCGCTGGCGGCGGCGTGCGAGGCGCTGCCGGCGTTCCAGACGCTCGGCATGATGCATTTCTCCTGCTTCTATCTCGGCGAGGTCGCCGGCCTGCAACTGATCGTCGGCAACACGGCCGAGGCGATGCAGACGATCGATGCGGCGATCGACGCCGCGCGGCGCTATGGCGACGGCTATTTCCTGTCGCCGCTGCATCGGCGGCGCGCCGAGATCCTGGCCGCCGTTCCGGATCATGCGCCGGGCCAGGTGACGGCCGCGCTGCGCGAGGCCGTCACGGTGGCCGAGGCGCAGGGCGCGGCGGCGTTCCTGCGCCGGGCGGCGGCGCGGCTCGCCGCCGTCGATGATGACGCGCCGAGGCGACAATCGGCGTGACGACCTGTTCAGGCCATGGGGGTGGCCGTCGCGACGGTGAAGTCGATCTCGGCCCAGATGCGCGTGGTCGCGGTCAGGACGAGCTTGCCGTCGACGGGCGTGCCGAGCCCGAGGTCGCGAATGAACGGCAGGCTGTCGAGCGCGCTCATCTCGATCGTCCAGTTGCCCGATTGCAGTTGCCAGCTGCGCAGCGCCGTCAGGTCAAGCGCGCCGTTCAACAGCGTCTTGTAGCTCGCCGCGGTGAGACTGTCCGCCGACCGCGCCTGCTTGAGATAGAACACGGGAATCGGCAGGCCCCAGACGCCGCCCAGGAACGACGCCATGCCGGGCCCGGTCGTCACCTGCTTCAGCCGCTCGTCGTCGGCTCCGGCACAGAGCCGCCGGAACGCATCCGCCGGCGAGGCCACCGCGGTCGCGGTCGGGGGCGATCCGTCCGTGCCTTCGATTCGGATGACGCGCTGCTGGCAGGCATGGGCATCCGGCCCGTAGCAGGCAATCGCCAGCCCCGAGACGTCGAACGGGTCGTTCGATGGCGCGCTGGCCGGCTGGACGATGGTCGCGTGATATTTGGGAAAGCCCCAGACCTCCTGCCCCGCAACCACCGACCAGGCATTGTCGACGAACAGATAGGCAGGCACGAAGCCGATCGATTTCGGCAGCAGGGCACCCCGCTCATAGCTGCCGACCAGGAGCCACAGCCCGATATCGGTCTCGGACATCGTCCCCTGCTCCGCGAATGGCGGCGTCGCGGCCTGGCTCTTGCGCACCTGGATGACGTTGACGAACGCCATGTCCAGCATCACGCGGAACTGGTCGCGGCCCGCGACGCGGTTGAAGGAGCGGTCGAGGAATCGCTGGCAGGCACCGAGGTCGGCCGGCACGGCGAAGCCGTAGAAGGTCGAGTCGTTGCAGAGATAGGGCGCCGGCGGAAGCGTGATCCATCCGGCGTAGTCGACATAGGCGTTGGTGATGTACGGCTCAGGGCTGGTGGAGACGATCGGAATGTAGACGCCCGACAGCGCCGACGCCGCGGCAAGGCCGGACATCGCCGCGACCTCCACGCATCCGGCGTTGATCTCAGGCACACGGGTCCAGTCGCCGGCGAGGAAGAGATTGTCGTAGCCGGACTTGCCGGGCTCCATCCGGTGCCGCAGCGTGCCCGGCAGGCTCAGCACATAGCGTTCGCTCGGATTGATGTTGGCGCGCCAGAACTGGAAATCGAGCCGCGCCGATCCGCTGATGTCGCTCGGCGCGTGCAGCAGATCCCAGCGGAACGTGCTGCCGCTGCCGATGTTCGTCCACAACGTATCGAGCCAGGACGTCATCCAGTCCTTCGATGCGTTTTTCACATAGTCCGCCGCCAATTCCTCATTGTCCGGCGCGCTCTTGTCGCTCATGATGGCACAATAATAGGCGATCGAGCGCGGCCCCGGCGCCGGCCAGTCCTCGGCCGGCAGCAATTGCGACATGTCGGAATAGGTGTCCAGCGGCGGCTTGCAGGTGGTGACGATCGGCCCCATCGTCTCCAGCGACGGTCCAGGCGCCACATAGGGGCCGCCGAGATCCCCGACCGGGCAGTCGAGCCAGAGCTGCAGCGCCATGGTGCGCACGGTTGGGAGATTGCCGACCATGTCGGCCCAGGCCGGCTTCTGCTGCACCAAGGGCCGGCAGATCTCATCGAGTGCGCCGACCGCGATGCCCAGCACCACCTGGTCGAAATCCTGGCCGAGCTGCAGGCTGAGCCGCGCCGCCGGAGGCGGCTGCGGCGGGTTGGGAGGACCATAGGCGTTCTCGAAATTATAGCCCTTCAGCGCGTAGTACTCACCGTTCTCGATCTCCTTCCATTTGGGCTCGGACGGCCAGCACCAGTAGTTCTTCACCAGGACCAGCGGATCATATTTGCCATCGACGAACTCGACCTGCTTGTCGATGTTGATGATCGCGATGTTGCTACCGTCCTCGGTCGGCTCGAGGCTCGTGACCTTGTGGAAGAACTTGAAGTTCACGCCGCGCCGCGCCAGCAGCTGGTAGATCGGGGTGCAGATCGTGTCCCCCATGCCGACGACGGACTTATAGAAGAACGCCCCCTTGTAGGTGAAGAACAGCCGCAGCAGTCCCTGAACGGCCGAGCAGGCCGACACCTGCTGCTCCGACGGCTCGCGGGAGCCGCTGCGAAAGGCGAAGATGTATTCATAGAGCGCGGTCACGATGGCGTTGTTGGCAGCCTCTTCATCCTGCTGCGCCAGAAAGCTGCGGAATTCGAACCTGTCGAGAACCTCCAGCCCATCCGTCAGGCAGTCGTTCTCGATGATGCCGAGCAGCATGCAGATGCCGAGATTGGCGAGGATCAACAGCCGGCGCAGGCCTTCCTTGAGGCCATCGATCTTCTGGTGCTCCTTGACGATGCCGCGGAACGCATGGAGAAGCGCCGCCATGTCGCCCTGGGCATCGCGGCGGATCGCTTCGACGTCACTGTGCAGCTTTTCGCCGACGCGGTGAGCCAGCAGCAGCAGCGGATGGCCCTTGCCATTGGACGGGACCGCCGCCAGCCGGGCCTGCCGCTCGGCGGGCATGGCGGCGATCGCCTTCGTCAGTTCGGCATTCAGGTCACCCGGCCAATCCTCGAGATAGTAGTTCAGGTTGAAGATGATGCTGGCGATGGTCCGCAGCAGCAGGGTCGAGAGCGGTGGCACGATGTTGTCGGCGGGCGCCCACAGGCTATCCCGGCCGGGATAGACCGATTCGTCGACATCCGGCTGAAACCAGAATGGCCAGGGCAGCCATTGGCCGTCGGTATACTCGGCGTAGAAGATCTCGTTCTGCCGCTTGAAGGCATCATCGATCGTCCTGATCGGGTCGCTCGGCGGTGCATCCAGTGCCTTCAGCGCGGCACGCAGGATGGTGAAGGCGTTCTCGTAGAAGCCGGCCCAGATATGCAGCCCATGCTCCTCGATGCGCTGTCCCTGCTTGGCGTTGCGTCCGCTGGCGGTCTTGCCTCCGAGACGCCAGCCGAGCTGATACAAGGTGATCTCGTAGAGCTCGCCGCGCGGATCGATCTCGCTCAAGGCAAAGGCCGCACTCAACGCGCCGATGCCGCCGCCCAATATCGCCACGCGGGTCTTTCTTGCTGCCATGTCGATGATCCTGCCCTGACCTCGGACGTTCTCGCCCGGGCGAGCCGGAACGACGTCGTCCATCGGCGCACGAGTCCGCGGTCCGCGCGGCCCGTGCGGTTGAATGACATTCGGTACGATGGGTTTACAAAATCGGCGCCGCGCCCAGTTCAATCCGCGTGGCGATGCAATGAGGATGCATCGAATACCTATCACAATCTCCACGCGATCATCAAGCGGGCGCATCGTCGACGTCGCGTAAGGCGAAGACCAAGCCGCCGCGTCCTTCCCGCCCGCTACGTCGTTATCTCAACTTTTGCGGGAAGAACGGCGAATTGCCACCGCTTGAAGACGGCGCTCCGATCACCACGCTGCCATCGATCACGTCAGATCGGAATGCACATCGCCGGGCCCGTCGAGAAACAGCGGCAGCCGCACGACGATGCGGGCGCCGCGCGGCGCGTCAGTGATCTCGATGCTGCCACGATGCGCCTCCACCAGCGTCCGCACCACCGCCAGTCCGAGCCCGGCTCCTCCGGTGCCACGATTGCGCGACGTGTCCAGGCGCGTGAACGGCTCAAGCATGGCCTTGCGCTGGTCGCCGGGAATCCCGGGCCCTTCGTCATCGACCGTCAGCACGGCGTGCTCCGGCTGGCGTTGCAGCGAGACATGCGCAGCCTCGCCATATTTGAGCGCGTTGTCGATGATGTTGGCGACGATCCGGCGCAGCGCGACGCGGTCACCGAGCATCAGCAGCTCGCGTCCATCGCCCGCATGGTCGAGACGCACCCGCGCCCGGTGCGCACGGCGATCATCGACCTCGGCCCGCACCAGCTCGTCGAAGGCGATGAGCTCCTGCGGCAGCTCGCCGGCCCCCGCCCGGCTCGCGAGCAGCGCGTCGTCGAGCAGACGGATCATGTCGGAGATATCGACCACGGCGCGCTGCCGCTCGGCGTCGTCCGGGATCTGGTCGATACGCAGCCGCAGCCGCGTGGCGAAGGTGCGGACGTCGTGAGCAATGCCGCCGACCAGCGCCATGCGCGCCTGCATCAGATCGGCGAGCCGGTCCTGCAGCCGCCCGAACGCCGTGACCACGGCGCGCACCTCGGGCGCGTTGCGGCGGACGTCGGGCAGTGGCACCGCCGCTCCGCCGAGGTCGACCCGGTCGACGGCGGCGGCAAGGCGCGCCAGCGGCCGGGTCTCGCGCTGCATGATGAGAAGCGCGAACAGCGCGACCACCGTTCCGAACAGGCCCGCGCCGAGTCCGATCGGCAACCCCTGCTGGGTCAACACCAGCGACGAGCGCGAATCCACGACGAGCACGTCGCCGCCGTTCAGGCCGATGCGGAACTCCAGGGCATTCTGCGGCGCCCGCGAGAGCCGCGGAAACCACCGCCCCTCCGGCTCCGACACGGAGGTGATGGCCAGCGGGCGCGCACCGAGCGCCTCGGCATAGGCCTCGCGCAATCCGGACCGGACCGGCGCGGGCTCCGTCCGCAGAAGCCGGGCCGCCGCGTCGGCCCCGACCAGCCGGACCTCGAAGCGGTCGGAGGACACGGCATCGACGACCCGGCCCCGCTCCGTCCGGGGCGTTCGCTCGATCAGCTCGGCGAGCGCGGCCAGCCGCATCGGCAGCGGCGTCGCGCCTTCGAGCTCCGCGGTACGGGCGCGGTAGAACCGCGCCAGGGTGACGATCCAGATCGCCAACAGGCCGATGATGACGATGAGGCCGATACGCATCGCAAGCGTCAGCCGCATCATCACGCCACCGGCCTCACCGTCGCCGTGAACAGGTATCCGCCGTTGCGGACGGTGGTGATCAGGTTCGTTCCCGGGCTTGCGGCCTCGAGCTTGCGCCGCAACCGCGAGATCAGCATGTCGACGGTGCGGTCGAACGGGTCGGCGGAGCGGCCGCGCGTCCAGTCCAGGATCTGGTCGCGGCTCAGCACCCGCCGCGGCCGCTGCACGAAGCAGGCGAGCAGGTCGAACTCCGCCGAGGTCAGCTGGATCGGCGCGCCCTGCGCATCCGGGATCTCGATGCTGCGGGCATCAACGTCGAGCACGAAGCGGTCGAAACCGAAACGCCGGCTCGCGTCTCGCGGCGGGCTCGCCTGGGTACGCCGCAACAGCGCGCGCACGCGGGCCAGAAGCTCGCGTGGCCCGAAAGGCTTGACCATATAGTCATCGGCGCCGAGCTCCAGCCCGACCACGCGGTCGATCTCGTCGCTCTTGGCCGACAGCATCAGGATGGGAATGTCGTCGCTCGCCCGCAGCCGGCGGCAGATCGAAAGCCCGTCCTCTCCCGGCAGCATCAGGTCGAGAATGATGAGATCGGGGCGCAGCCGCCGCAGCACGGCATCCATCGCCGCCGCCGTGGCGGCGACCTCGATCTCGAACCCTTCCCGGCGCATGAAATCACTCACGAGCCGGCTGATCTCCGGGTCGTCCTCCACCATCAAAAGCGTGGCCGCAGGCATGCTCATCGCCAGGACTGATGCCCAAAACCGGTGGCTTGGCAATGGTCCGGCGACGGCCGTTACACACCGTTACGCCACGGCCAAATACCGAGACGCAGGCGAGCGGGACGCCGGTATCCGCCGGCCGGAGAAGCCCTTGCTGGCGCGCGGGCGCGCTCCACACCGGCGATATTTAATTCGAAAGGCCACTTGCTGAGCAAAACCTTATTTAATATAAATTAAATCAAGCGGCAGTCCCAGATCATTTAATGGCTCCGAATATATAAATTCTCGTTCTCGCAGGCAATCGGACGGCTCCGACGTCCGAAACGCAACTGATGAAGCTTCAAAACATGCTGCACAATCCCAACGCGAGCACGGCTGCCTACCCCCCTCAGCAGGAGCAGGGTTGGGACCGGAACGGACCCGGGCCGTTCGACATGGCGCTGGGATTCCTGCGCCGGCACTATCTGGTGATTGCGATCACCACGGTGCTTTCGCTCCTGGCCAGCTTCGCCCTGCTGAAAATCCTGCCGCCGACCTACTCGGCGGACGTCAAGATCATGCTGGGCACCTCCAAGGCCGCGGTCGTGCAGCCGCAACCTGCGGTTCAGGACGAGCCCCCGCTCGACATGGAGTCGCAGATCGAGATCCTGAAATCCAAGTCGATCGCGACCAGCGTCATCAACCAGTTGAACCTGGCCGACGACCCCGACTTCAACGGTAAAGGCAGCCCGCTGCACGGTGCGGTCAACGCGGTCCGCAGGCTCGTCGGTTTGGCGCCGGAGCCAAACGCGCCGTCCATGGACGATCTCCTCGACGAATTCCAGCGCCGGATGAACGCCTTCAGGATCGGCACCAGCTCGGTCGTCGAGGTCGATTTCAGCGCCAGCGATCCCCATCGGGCGGCGATGATCGCCAATGCCATCGCCAAGGAGTATTTCGATCAGCAGCTGAAGGCGGAGGCCAACGAGCAGCGCACCATCACGGCCTGGCTCCACGACCGCCTGCAGGACCTCGGCAACGACGCGACGACGGCCGAGCGCGCCGTCAACGAGCTGAAGAGCCGGTACAATATCGTTTCGGCAGACGGCAAGCTCATCGACCAGCAGCAGGTCACAGAACTCACTAACCGTCTGGTGGCGGCGCGCACCCATACCGCCTCGCTGATGACCCGGCTCAATCGGTTCGACGACATGCTCGCGACGAGCAATGCCGATATGCCGGTCGACCGCATTGCCGCCGTCTCCGACTTCTCCCCGGCGGAACTCAGCGGCAATCTCAATCCGCCGGACGGCCTCTCCTTGAGCAATTCCAACAGCACGACGATCATCAACAGCCTGCGTCAGCAATATCTCGATAACGCCAAGCGCGAGTACGAATATGCTGCGAAATATGGCAACGATCACGTCGCCGTCGTCAATATCCGTGCGACGATGAAGAGCATCCGTCAGGCGATGCTCGACGAGGTGCGGCGCCTTGCCGACGTCGCCAAGCATGACTATGCGGAGGCCAAGCAGCAGCAGCAGGAGATCGAGAGGCAGCTGGCGCAAGCCGTTGGCAAGTCGCAGGACACCAGGGCCGCGGAGGTCAGCATCCGCGAGCTGGAGACGAGCGCCAAGAGCTATCGTGCCCTCTACGACACCTTCCTTCAGCGCTACATGGGCTCGGTCCAGCAGGGCTCCTTCCCGATCGCCAAGGCGCGTGTGATTTCCGCCGCCACGCCACCGAAGAAGAAGATCAAGCCGAAGTCCATCGTGCTGATGGCGATCGGCCTGTTCGGCGGCCTGGCGCTCGGCGGCGGCCTTGGCCTGCTCGCAGAGGCCAAGGACCGCAGCTTTCGAACGACCGATCAGGTCGAGGATCGCCTGCGCCTGCCCTGCCTCTCGGTCGTCCCTCTGCTCAAACGAGGCGAAGTCGACAAGTTCACCAAGAAAGCGACGGCCAACGCCGTCGCCAAGGTCGAACCGGACGGCAGCCGGCGAATGGTCTCGAGAGGCCCCGGGACCTGCTGGGCCGCATCCGCGATGCCCACCTCGCGCTTCGCCGAATCCATCCGCTCGTTGAAAGTCGCCATCGACCAGGACCCGAACCGGACGTCGCGGAAGGTCTTCGGACTGACGTCCGCCCTGCCGAACGAGGGCAAGTCCGTCATCGCCGCGTCGCTGGCGCAGTTGGTCGCCAATTCAGGCAAGCGGGTGATCGTGGTCGACTGCGACCTCAGGAATCCGTCGCTCTCCGCCATGCTCGCCCCCGATGCCGGGACCGGGATCGCCGACATCGTCTCGGGAGGGCGTCAGCTCGCGGACGCCGTCTGGACCGACCCGGTGACGCGCCTGGATTTTCTGCCCGGAATGGGCGCCGCACAGCGCGACACCAGCGATATCCTCGGCAACGAGCAGATGCGCAAGCTGTTCGAGCAGCTCCGCGAAGCCTATGACTACGTCATCGTCGATCTTCCGCCGCTCGCCCCCGTCGTCGATGCGCGGGCCATCTCGGCGCTGCTCGACAGCTTCGTCCTTGTCGTGGAATGGGGACGGACGCCCGCCGAGGTGGTCGAGCATGCGCTGAACACGGCGCCCAACGTCTACGATGCCCTGTTCGGCGTCGTGCTCAACAAGACCGACATGAAGGCGCTGAAGCGCTACGCCAATCACTTCGGCGACTACTACAACCATAAATACTATGCTCGTTACGGGAGCGTGATGGCCGAGTAGGTCCATCGGCGCGCGCCGGCCGGTGCGCGCCATGGACGGCAACCGATGACGGAGATCGATCGGCCGTCAGCGCTGGTGCTCGGCGCGAATGGATGGCTGGGCGATGCCGGCACGCTCCAGAGCGCTGCGAACGTAGATCCCCGAGAGATAGCCGACCTGGACTGCAACCAGACCGGCGCCGGCATAGAGCGCGGCCGGCAGCCCGCTGATGATCGACGCGGCGATGCACTCCATGAAGACGACCGCGGCAAGCGCCAGCAGCGTGCGCACCGTGAACATCGTCCCGGCAACCACGCCGGCTGCAAAATGAAGCGCTATCACCCACATCTGTTCATGCCTCCTCGGGCGTCTCGAGAGGCTAGCGGCCAATGGTTAGCGATGAGCTAAGCCGCCCGGGAGGATTCGAACAAGCGCATCGGAGCAACACTTTCAGGCGAAAGATGCGCCTACGGCCCGCTGAGCGGGTGCAGCATTGTCTGGCGGTTCTGCCAGTGCGCCCGGTAGAGCCAAAGCACCGCGGTCACCAGGACGACATCGAACAGACCCATCACGGTCTGGCCGTAAACCTGCGGGTGGACGCCGCCCAGGAGGAGCGCGAGTTTTACCGATTGCCGCACCACCTCCGACCCGAGGAACGCGATCAGCGAGTTCTGGCCGACGTTGAGGATGAGCGCGACTGCCGGCGATCGCCGGGTGCGCGCGTACACCGCCCACAGCAGCGCCAACAGCAGCGGCAATGTCCAAAGCAGGTTGAGGAGCTTGTCGAACCGATAGGGGTATTTTTCGCCGTTGCTGGGAAAGCCGAGGCTGTAATCGAGCAGCAGCCCGAAGATGAAGATCCCCGCCAGCGCCGTGTAGAACGCGGGTCCGATCAGACGGTTGGACCGATGAAGATCTCCGAGCCAGATACCGACCACGAAGAACATCTGCGCCTGGAGCGAGAACAGCAACAGTATGGCGGCCGGATTCTCCAGCTCGGCGGCCGTGCTCGTATTGCTGAACCAGGTGCAGGCCACGAAGATCGCAGCAGACAGCGCCAGCACCAGGAGCCTGCTGCGCTTGAACATCGGCAGGATCACCGGCAGCAGCAGGAAGATCAGCCCGTAGAACTTGAGGATGGTGATGGCGGTCGGCTCGGACTGGAACGTCAGCACGTCGAAAATCGCCTGCCCCACCGGCTCTCGCTTCTTCCCCAGAACAGCCATGCCGATCGCGACCGGCACCGAGATGACGAAATAGGCGGCGAGCACCTTCAAGCCGCGGACGACGAGTTCTCCGTGTCTCTCCTTGTGCAGGTAGACGTACCCGACCATGAACCCCGAGATCACGACGAACAGCTCGGCGAAGGGATTGAATTTCGTGAACAGATCGACGGAGTCCGGAAAGACGTTGGCCGTGTGATGATAGAACACGAACAGCATCGCGCAGCTTCGATAGAAGTCGATCAGAAGCTCGCGCCGCTTTCCGCCGGCTGCGCTCATCGGTCGAGCTCCGAACATGCGCCGCTCCATGGGCGACGATCGGCCGATGGGCGCCAGCCGGACTGACGACTCCGACAATCCTTCGCAACGCGGGCAAGCGTCGCGGCGGCGATCATCGAACCATCGACTGCTGAAGCCGTGATGCCACCGATGACAGGCCTCCCCCTCTCATTGCCGGTCCAGACCGCCGAAGCGGAAGATGCGGGCCATCAGCGGCGAAACGCCCACGAAGGTCGCGGTACAGCCCTGGGCTTCCAACTGCTTCCTCAGCATCAGCAGCAATCCAAGGAAACGCGCATCGATGGCGCAGACGTTGGAGAAATCGACCGTGACCGGCTTACGGGACGCCGTCGCGGCGCGGAAAACCGGAATGGCCCGGTCGACGTGGCGCGAGTCGGCGGGCCCCGACAGGCTGAGCGTGACCGCGCGTGTCCCATAGTCCTGCGTGATGGTCAGCGCCTCACCCCGCTCATGCGTGCGGCGCATCCACCAGGTCCACACCACGAACGGCAACACGTGGGTGAGCATGAGGCCGAGCATCGCCGTGCCGTCGTTCCAGTAGCGGCGCCAGAGATAGGGCTCCTCCTTGATGCGCCACAGCCACTCGAAGCCTGATCGGCGCAGGAACGCCGGTGCTCGCTTCACGGTGCCGGCCTGGAAGTTGAGCGCGGCGCCGAGGTGGGCGCGAACTGGAATCTCGAGGCGCTCATGGTTGCGCTGCAGCCATGATTGTCCCTTCACGCTGCTGAGCGAGGCAACCAGGAAGTCCGCCCCGCTGGAATTGATCTCGTCGATGATGTGATCCCGGCTCAGCTCCTCGGCCGACAAATAACCGGGGTTCGACCAGCCCACGCACTGCAATCCCGCCGACTGACCGTTCAGCGTCCGGGCGGCCCGTTCGGCGGCCCCCTCCGGGCCACCGAAAAGAAAGAGCTTCAGCGCGCTTGCCGGCGCGGCCTCCGACTTCAGCGCGTCGAAGATGTCCGCGCCGGCCGTCCGGCTCTTGATCGGAATCCCGAGCAGCCTGGCGATCCAGACCACCGGCATGCCGTCCACCGTGCAGAGATCGCTCAGGATCAGCGACTCCCTGAAACTCCTGTTCGACTGGCTGGCGACAAGGAAGTTGAGATTGGGGGTCGAAATGAGAAGCCGCGTTCTTTGTTGAGCAGCATCGCGGATGCGGCGCAGCACGCCGCGCATGTTGATGGCATCGACCGGTATTCCGAGGACGCAATAGACGTCGCGCGCGAGGTCGTCGGGAATTGCGGCGTCGGCCGGGGCGACAGCATCGACCTCCGGCCGATCGCGACCCGCCCCGGAGCGCCCCACGCGATAAAGGGAGGATCCCGGCTCCTGCAATTCATGCGTGGTCAGCATCAACCGCTCTCCCTCAATCTGCCCCGCCGCACGAGGATGCCGGGCCGCGGACCCCTGCCGCACCTCCCCGACCGAAAAACGTGCGACCTAAAAGCCACTATTTAATTTTAAATCACATGATTTATTTAATACGATTTATTTGTGAATGCCAGAGCAGATTTTCGGCGCGTCCGCAGCGATACCTTCCGAGCACGCGTCGAAGGTTCTTTTATTTAATTCCATCTCTGGATAATATCATGGACGGTATTCCCGGCGGCTGCCGGGGGCCGCCCCGTTCGAATATCCGAGTGAGATTGATGCCGAGAATTGCAGCGAGCACGTCGATGTCGGCCGGGCCGCAGGCCTCCGCGGGGACGTTCGACGTCTGCGCGCTGATTCCGGTCCTCGCCTTCGCCTACTCGTCGCTCATTCAGCCGCTGATCTATTTCAGCTTCCCGCCATCGCCCGGACTCCAGGGCTTGCTCGAGAGCAGGGTCGAGAACCGGGTCTTCTGGCCTGTTCTCGCGGCCGTCGCCATCATCGTTACGATGCAACGCCTCGCCCGCGGCGAGCGGTTTTCCGTTCCGCCCAACATCATCAGTCTCTGCGCCTATTTTGGATTGGCTGGCGCCAGCATTGCGTGGGCATTCAAACCCGAATTCGCCTTCGTCCGTTTCGTCCAGGAAGCGATGGTCCTCACCGCCATCGTGCTGCCCGCCCTGCTATCGAGGCCGAGCGCCGACGTCCTGCGCGGCATGTTCCTCTGCTTTGCAGCGGGGGCGATCCTCAATGTTCTGCTGATCCCCGGCGGCTACGCGACCTACGCGCAGTACGGCAACGCGCTGGTCGACATCGGTTATCAGGGCTACTTCTCGGGCAAGAACCTGCTGGGCGAGTTTGCTGCCATCGCCTTCCTGCTGTCGGTTCACGAGCTGCTCTATCCCGGCACGCGCCGCGCGCTTGGGATCGTCGTCGCCGCCGCTGCCGTCGTCCTGATCTTCTTGTCCAGTTCGAAGACCGCGCTCGGCCTCGCTCTGGTCGCCCCGATCCTGGCCGTCCTGACGCTGGCGCTTGCGAGAACGCTGCGGGTTGCACCGCTTCTGATCCTGATGGCGATCATCCTCGGCTACTTCGTGGTCGGCGAGCTCGCGGGCTTCACGACCGGCCGCATCGCCTATCTGCTGACGGGTGATTCCAGCTTCACCGGCCGGACGACCATATGGGCCTTCTCGAATCTGGAGATCGCGAAGCGGCCGCTCCTGGGATGGGGCTATCAGAGCTTCTGGCTGGTCGGCGCCGACGCACCAAGCATCACCGATGCACCCGGCTGGGTGAAGGCCATGCCGAACTCCCACAACGGCTACTACGATGCGATGCTGGAGCTGGGCTATGTGGGCTTTGCCTTTCTCCTCGTCTTTCTGGCGGCCACCGTTCACGTCATCGGCCGCGTGATGAAGCACGACTACAAGCGGGCGTGGATCCTGCTGTCCGTCGCGCTGTTCGTCATGCTCTACAACCTGCTCGAAACCCTGTGGCTGCGCGCGTTCGACGTGACCTGGGTGGTGTTCGTGCTCGTCACGGTCGAGGCCGCGCGATACTGGCGGAGGTCACAACAGAGCATGCCCGCCGCTCAGCCGGCGAACAGGCGGCCGGCTCGTTGGAGCCGTACACGGCCGGCTTGGCGCCCGCGGCTCGGCGTCCGCACCTGACGGAAACCCGTTGGACGTCTCACGCCCGCTCTATTGCGTTGATCCCGGCGCGGCCGCGAATGGCGCGCCCGCATCGAATCTCGCCTTGGCCGGCAACGTATGCAGCTTGGTATCGCTGGTCGGGTCCACCCAGGGCCACGGATGATCGCCGAAAAAGCCGGGTTTGGCTCTGAGATACAGCGACGCCGGCAGCGGCTGCGCCGCGAGAGCGTCGGTCCAGACCACCTTGCCGGTGAGATAGTCGAAATTGCCGCCGCGGATTACCGTGGCCAGCGTCTTCGGATCGGGCGCCATGGTCCATCGCTCCGGGTCGTAGCCAAGCATCCAGACGTTGCCGACACCGCCCTGCCCCCAGGCGGCCGTGCCGGCCCGCATCGATGGATCGTCGTAGGTCCAACCGCCCATGCGTCCGGGTCGGCCCAGCACATTGCCGGCGAACGAATCCCACCACGAGCCGTAGGCGAGACCCACGGCCCGGATGCCCGAGCGATCGACGAAGCGCTGGCGCTGGCCGGTGAGATGGTTGCGGAAAAAAGTGAGATAGATCGCGTTGCCGTGCGTGTAGTCGCTGTCGGCATTGTGGGACAGATTGCCTTCGAACAGGACGTGATGCGCGCCGGCCATGTGCGATGCGTTGATGCCGACCTCGACCCAGCCGGGATTGTCGAAATCGAACGAGTCGTCGGCATAATTATAACCGACGACGCTGCCCGCGCCTGACGACCGAAACACCATGTTCTTGCAGACATCGACCAGGATGTTGTTCTCGATCAGAACCTCCGAGGAGCCGGCCGCCAGGCTGATCGCGTAGCCCGCCCCGCCCGGCTGCGGCCACGAGCCGGCGTGAATGTAGGAGTCGCGCAGCTCGACCCGGAACGAATTGTTGATCGCCACGCCCTCGCCGAGCCATTGCGTCACCTCGACGGATCGCGCCCAGGAATAAGCAGCAGCTTCGAACCGCAACGCGCCGTCGGCCCCGCCGATGATGCTCAGATCTTCGACGCCCACCTTGGTAACGTGGATGTCGCGATTGTTGGCGGCGTGGCGACCGCTGTTCGGGTCGGTGCTGTAGGGCGTGAGCTGCGCCTGGTGATCCCTGCGATAGCTGATCGTGAGCGGCGAGGTGAATGTCACCGTGCTGCCGGTCACCGAGGCGATCTCCTTGATTTCGGCGGTCGCCCGGTCGGTCCGGGCGAACCACGACATCGACTTCGGCAGCATACCGGGGGTCTGGTCATATGGACCTCCGGCATTCGCGCCGGCATTGTCGTCCCCCGGCTGAACCGGATCGTGCATGTTCCAGGCGACCCGATCGCCTTGCCAGACCTTCGCTCCCGCCGGAAAGCCGGCCGGTGTCGCCTGCCACGATGCGCCCGAGACCTCGTCGAGCAGAACGAAATCCCCCGGCTTCAGGTTCGCGGTGTTGGCAAGGGTCACAGTCGACGTTCCCTGAACGCCGTCGGCCAGCAGGTCCTGCGACGCGCTGCTGTCGGGGCCATTGTTCCAGCGCGAAGGTCCGACGATGATGATCGGCTTGGGATCATAGCTGTACGTGCTCGGATCGACCGGCGTCAGGATTCCCTTGGTGCCGGCAATCACGGCCGACGTTCGTGCCCGTGCACCGTTGGTTTTCACCAGCCTGGTCACACCCGCGCCCGCGCCGCGCAGCGTCACCGGCCGGCTGATCAGGAGCGGCTCGTTGACGATGAACGTCCCGGGGCCGAGCATCACCACCTGGCCGGCGGGCGCGGCGGTCAGGGCGGCCTGGATCGCGCCGCTGTCGTCTCTCCCGCTCGGAGACAGCGCGCGATAAATGATGGTGCGGTTCGGAATACCGCCGGCTGACATCAACCCGGGATTCCAGGCTGCGAGACGCTCCACCGGCAGCAGATTGCCGGCCAGTGACGGCCCGGCGGACGCGGTCGGCTCGGCGGCTGCGGCAATGCCGCGGACAGACAGCAGGGCAAGCGCCGCCGTGAGCAGCGCCCGGATGCAGGCGGCGTCGATCCGGCGCGTCCCACGCGCGACCGGCCGGGCCGAAGCCTGGGTGCAGCCGGGGATCACGGGGCCGATGCCATCCATGTTAACCTCTCGCAGGACCGGTCACAGCGAACGAGGGCGCCGATTTAAAAACACCATGACTTTGACACGCGCCCTGACATAATATTAATTCACGATTTAATTTATTGAAAGGCGGCCGGCGACGCCCCTGCTCGGCAGAGATTCGTCGCAATCTTCCGCCTTCGGCAAGGGATTTGATACGTGACGCCATCGCGCCGCTACCTGCTCATCTCGCCCTGCCGGGACGAGGCCCAATACCTCCGCCGGACTCTCGACAGCGTCGCTGCGCAATCGGTGCCGCCGGCGCTGTGGATCGTGGTGGACGACGGATCGACCGATGACACCCCGGCCATTCTCGACGAGTACGCCCAGCGCCTGCCCTATCTGCGCGTGATCCGCCGCGCCGATCGTGGCGGACGCAAGGTCGGGCCCGGCGTGATCGAGGCGTTCTATGCCGGGCTGGAGAGCGTGCGGCTGGAGGATTTCGACTATCTCTGCAAGCTCGACATGGACCTCGATCTGCCCGCGCGCTACTTCGAGCTGCTGATGGAGCGGATGGAAAGCGATCCGCGGGTCGGGACCACCTCGGGCAAGCCGTGGTTCGTCCATCCCCAGACCGGCGCGCTTGAGCCGGAGGTCTGCGGCGACGAGATGTCGGTCGGGATGACCAAGTTCTACCGCGTCGCCTGCTTCCAGGAGATCGGCGGTTTCGTGCGCCAGGTGATGTGGGACGGCATCGACTGCCACCGCTGCCGCATGCTCGGCTGGATCGCCGAGAGCATCGACAGCGAAGCGCTGCGCTTCATCCATCTGCGGCCGCAGGGCGCCAGTCACAAGGGCATCTGGACCGGGCGGCTGCGCAAGGGTTTTGGCCAGTACTTCATGGGAACGTCGCCGCTGTATCAGTTCGCGGTGGCGGTCTATCACCTGCCGGCCTATCCCGCCCTGATCGGCAGCACCGCGATGCTGTGGGGCTATTTCCGGAGCTGGCTGACGGGCCTGCCGCGCTACGACGATCTCGAATTCCGCCGCTTCCTCCGCGCCTACCAGCACGCCTGCCTGCGCCTGGGCAAGCGCGCCGCCACCGCCCGGATCAACGCGGAGCGGGCCCAGCTCTGGCGGGCCAGCCACGCCGCGGCCGACACGCGATGACGCTCGGCGACCGATCGCCGCGGCACTGACACGACGATTACGAAGCTACGTGTTTCTCCGACTCCGTCTGGACAGCATGGCCAAGATTCTCGAGCTCAGCCGCCTTCGTGCCGCGTCCGCTCTACCGCCGATGACGGCGCCCGGCGACGGGGCGACCGCGCCAGCGGCATCACGCGGAACGAACATCAAGGGCAGTGCATCCACGCTTATTCCGTCACTCGACGGCATCCGCGCGCTGTCGGTGCTGATCGTGGTGCTGGGCCATTCCGGACTTCAGGCCATCGTCCCCGGCGGCTTCGGCGTCACCATCTTCTTCTTCCTCAGCGGTTTCCTGATCTCCACGCTTATGCTGGCCGAGCATGAGCGAACCGGGGGGCTCGACGTTCCCAGTTTCTATGCGCGGCGCGTGTTCCGGCTGATGCCGCCTCTGCTGCTGTCCCTGGCGATCGCCTACGGCCTGACCGCCGCCGGCCTGCTGGACGGCGGAATGACCGTCAAGGGCCTGGCCGCCCAGGTGTTGTATTTCGCCAACTATTACGGCCTGTTCTTCGATCCCGGCAACACGGTGCCCGACGGCACCGGCATTCTCTGGTCGCTCGCGGTCGAAGAGCATTTCTACATCGTTTATCCCTTGCTGATGACGCTGCTGCTCGGATCGGCGCTGCGGCCGCGCACCATCGGCGCGCTGCTCGGGCTCGTCTGTCTCGGCGTCCTCGCCTGGCGCTTCCATCTCGTGCATGCGCCTGGGTTCTTCTCCGACCGCACCTATTACGCCTCGGACACCCGCATCGACTCGATCGCCTATGGCTGCATTCTGGCGCTGGTCATGAACCCGGTGCGGCAGCGCTCTGCCTCGGGGCGGATGTCGGCGGCCCAATGGGCGCTGCTGGCCGGCGCCGTCGCGGCGCTGCTGGTCTCGCTGGTCTACCGTGATCCGGTGTTCCGGGAGACCGCGCGCTACAGCCTTCAGGGCCTGGCGCTGATGCCGTTGTTCTATTTCGCGGTGCGTTTCGCCGACGCGCCGCTGTTTCGTGATCTCAACCGCTCCTGGGTGATGACGCTCGGCACCTATTCCTATGCGATCTATCTGATCCACAACGTCGTGATCCGAACGATCGACAAGAACCTGCCCGCGATCGCCGCCAAGCCGTACCTCCTGTTTCCGCTCGCGCTCCTGATCTCCGTCATCTACGCGGCGGCGATCGAGCGCTTCATCGAGCCGTATTTCAGGCAGCTCCGGCACAAGTTCAGGCCTGCGCCTGCTGCCGGAGCGGTGCATGACGCGTCCGGCGCAGACTGGCCGCTCGGCAACCGTCTCGCCGAGAGTCCGACGCCGCGCGCATCCTGAGCGGATCGGCCCACGTCACCGCTCGATCGGCTGCGGCACAAATGCGTCAAATTGTGCAATTTAAATAATTAGTCCCGCATTTAATACTGCGACCCGGGCGAATGAATACTTTCGGGGACGGGTGGATGCGGATCGCGCGCGCGGTTGCACGACGAATTCGGCGAAACACGCTCGGTCCCCTGCCGGACGATCCGGCGCTGCGCCCGTTGAAGTCCCCGCTCCAGATCAATCTCTCGGGCAAGGTCGCGCTGGTCACCGGAGCGGCCGGAGAGCTCGGCCGGCCGATCGCCCGGACGCTCGCGGCCTGTGGTGCGAAGGTCGCGATCCATTATCTGACGGCGCGGGCTGCCGCCGAAAGACTGTGCGAGGAGCTGAACGAGCTTCAGCCGCAACATGCCTGCACGATCTCGGGCGACGTCGCCGAGCTCGAGGACGTGCAGGCCATGCGCCGCGCCACCGAGCGCGCGCTCGGTCCTGTCGATATCGTCGTGAACAATGCGGTGACATGGTACGACGAACGTCCCGTGGTCGAGCAGACACCCGACCAGTTCGACAAGGTGTTCCGCTCTTCGGTCCTGCAGGCCTGGGCGACCGCGCGGGTGTTTTCCGGACCGATGATCGAGCGGAAATGGGGACGCCTCATCTCTCTCGGCACGGAGATGACGAGCCTGGCCCTGCACAACCGCGCGCCATACACGGCGGCCAAATGCGCCATGGACGGCATGCTCCGATCGCTGGCGCGGGAGCTCGGAGGGCATGGCATCACGGTGAATCAGGTCGCCCCGGGCTGGGTCATCTCCGACAGGGACCGCCGCGACCGCGACGAGGTGCAGCCGCTCTACGAGCGGTCAGTGCCGCTCGGGCGGCGTGGCTACGATCAGGACGTCGCCAACATGATCGCGTTTCTGGCCTCGGACCTCGCCGGCTTCGTGACCGGCGTTCGCGTGCCAGTGTGCGGCGGAATCGTCATGCCGGAAGCCTGACCACGCGCGCTTCGATGCAGCCCGCTCACCTGATGTCGATCGCGCCTCAGTGGAAGACGCGATGACGGTGGCACCAACGCACGAACACGTAGATCGACCAGACGCGCGACCAATAGATCCCCGGCGCGCCATCGAGGAAGGCGCGCCAGAGGCGCTCCACGGCCGCAGGCTCAAGCCCCACCGGCGCAATCGCCTGTGGGTCGCGCAGGGTCCGGTCCATCGCATCCTGCAGGCCGCGCCGTATCCAGCGATCGAGCGGCAACACGAAGCCGCTCTTCGGCCGGTCGAACAACGACGGATCGAGGCCACGCAGGCCGATCCGCCTGAGCATCGCCTTGCTTCGCAGCGGCGCGTAGCGCGTCGCATCGGGCAGCCGGTCGACGCTTTCGAACAGCACCTGATCGACCAGCGGCACCCGCTGCTCCAGCGAGGCCGCCATGCTCGCCACGTCATTGTCGCGCAACAGGCGCTCGCCGAGAAACAGGCGCTGCTCCATGACGCTGATCGCCGACAGCGGGGTGCGCGCGCGGGTCTCCGCGGTGATCTTCGCTCTCATCGCGGCGGGCAGCCCATCGTTCAGCGTGTCGACGAGATCAGGCGCGAGCAGCTCGCGCTGAAAGCCGGGGAGGAACAGCGCATAGGCCATTTGGTACAGCGCCAGGAGATCGTCGCCGCACCGGACCATCTCCGGCAGCTTGGCCCAGCGCGTCTGCGGCGCCACCGTCCCGCGCGACGGCGACAGCATCTGCGCGGCCAGCTTCGCCGCAGCGGCTTTGACGCCGGCCGGCACCCAGGCGGTGCGCTCCGACCATCGCTGCAGGATGGGCAGGTCGCGAAATGACGTGTAGCCGCCGAACAGCTCGTCGCCGCCGGTCCCCGACAGCGCCACCGTGAAGCCTGCGCCGCGGATGGCGTGCGACATGAAGTAGGAGTTCAAGCCGTCGAAGGTCGGCTGGTCGAGGCTGTCGAGCGCGGCATCGAGGTTGTCGACGAAGTGCTGCTCCGTCAGCACCACCTCATGATGCTCGGTGCCGATGGCGGCGGCGATCTGTCGCGCGATCGGCCCCTCGTTCAGCTCCTGCTCCTCGAACGCCAGCGTGAAGGTGTGGATCGGGCTCCTGGCCGCACGCTGCGCCAGATTGGCCATGACCGAGGAATCGATGCCGCCCGAGAGAAACACTGCGAGCGGCACGTCGCTGGCGAGGTGCAGCCTCAGCCCCTCCTCGAGGATCTCGGCAAGCTGGTCCTCATCCATCGTCGGATCCGGAGCCCGCTCCGGGATCGACCAGAAATCCTCATCGCGGACGGTGTTGCCGACGCCGTCGAATGCGGTGAGATGGCCGGGAGGCAGCAGCTCGACGCCCTTCACCGCGGTACCGGGGCCGACCACGAAACCGTTCCAGACGCCGCTGGCGACGGCCTGCGGATCGAGCTGGGCGCTGCCCAGAAGGCCCGACGCCAGGAGAGCACGCAGCTCGGATGCGAAGGCGACCGACCACCCCGCGTCTGGGTTCGAGGCGCGGGCGACGTACAGCGGCTTGATGCCGAGCGGATCGCGCGCCAGCAGCAGCCGGCGCTGCTTCGGATCCCAGCAGGCGAACGCGAACATGCCGCGCAGCCACGCCACCGCCTCCGGCCCATGAAGGCCGAGCGCGCGCAGCATCACCGCGGTATCGCCCGTGGAGCTGAAATGCTGGCCGTCGGCGACCAGACGCTGCCGCAGGTCGGCGAAATTGTAGATCTCGCCGTTGAAGACGATGACGTGCCCGCTGACCGGGTCGATCATGGGCTGCACACCGGCCGGCGACAAATCGAGGATCGCGAGCCGGCGGTGCGCCAGCAGCGCGCCCCAGCCACGCTCGTCCGCGGGCGAGGTCCAAATTCCGCCGGCATCCGGACCGCGATGGAGCATGGCGTCGTTCATCCGCTGCAGCGCGGCGCGGTTGTCGTCGTCCACCCGTCCGATGATCCCAGCGATGCCACACATCAGAACAATCCGTTTGAGACGCGCGACGTCAAAATGACGGACGGCACGGAATGGCCTCGCCCGCGAGATCGCGGACTAACAGGGCACGGGCATCGCTGGACCATTGTCGGCCCTCAAATGGAAGCAGCCGTTCCGGACGACCAGGACGCCGGCGCTGGCGCCGAAGCCGGCAGCGGCCCGTAGGTCCGCGCCAGGCATTGTTCGTAGTCGAGCGGCGGCGTCCAGCCGAGCGTCTCCCTCAGCTTGCGATTGTCGAAGCGCAGCGGCTTGAGCATCGCATCGAATTTCTTGGGCGTCAGGATCGCCGGCACTTTCGTGGCCCGCCTGAACACGGTCGCAAACGCCAGCCGCACGACGGCGCTGGCCAGCCAATGAGGGATGGGCAACCGCAAGCCGCGCGCGCCGGTGCCGCGCATGTAGTCCGACAGATAGGACCAGACCCGCTCGCCGGGACCATCCACGACGTTCAGCGTCTGGCCGATCGCCCGCGAATCCCTGGCCGCCAGCGCGAAGACGTCGGCGCAGTTCTCGACATGAGTCATCGGGATGCGGGTCAGCGGCCCGATCACGACGTGGTGGCGTCCGATCTGCTGGCCGAGCGCGGCGAGATAGCCGTGGCCGCGACCCCAGATGAACCCGGGACGCAGCACGGTGAGATCCCAGCCATGCGTCTCGACGCAGCGGCGCGTCACCCGCTCCTGCCACCATTTGGCGACGGTGTATCCGCCACGGGTGTAGACGTCAGGTGTCTGCTGCAGCGGCGCGCGTTCGTCGAGGACATCGCGCGTCGCCGTGTAGTCGTAGACCGAGAAGCTGCTGCACAGCACGAGCCGGCGGCAGGCACTGCCCGCCATCGCCTCGAGCAGCCGCTCGGTTCCGCCCACGGTGCCGGCGAATTGCGCGTCCTCGCCGCCGGAGACCACGGCCGCCAGATGGATCAGCACGTCCACATTCTCGAACGCGCCGACAAGGTCGCGCGAGGTGCGCAGGTCGGCCCTGACGACGTCGACCGACGACGGCCAGCCGAGCGCATCGACGCGCGTCGCCGGGCGCACCATGGCGCGAACCTCGACGCCGCGGGCGAGCAGCGCATCGACGACATGCCGGCCGAGAAAACCGTTGGCGCCCGTGACCAGGGCTCTCATATCGCCAGCTCCCTCATGTTCGCCTGCTCGGTCGGCTTCATTGCCTCGACCATCCGATTGACCGCGAGGACGTCCTCGATCGTGATCGGCAGGGCCGTTCCCGCGCCGAGCGCCTGATAGGTGCGCGCCAGACACTCCCACAGCCCCTCATAGGCGCCCGGGCCCTTGAACTTGCGCAGCAGGGTCGAGAGCGCCGCGCGGCGGATGTCGCGGCCCTCCTCCAATCCGCTGAAGAACGGGCGCAGCGGCTTCGGCACGTTGCGCGGGCCATCGAAGGTCAACCGCGTTTCGAACAGATTGGCGGTCGCCTGCATCCGCTCGCCATAGACCCGCAGCCAGAACGCGTCGGGCTGAGCGCTGGCGCTGAAGCCGAGCGTCGCCGTGCCGCGCTCGGCCTCGACCACACAGCGAAACTCGTCGTACGGCAGCGGTGACGGCTTGCGCTTGCTCCAGACCGTCTCCGCCTTGCGGTGCGGGCCGACGAACGCATGTGACAGCGAGGCGAGATGCGGCAGGAAGTCGGCGATCGCGCCACCCGCCAATTTGAGCGCCGGATGCGGCGAGTTCGGATCGGCAAAGCCGTCGGGGCCGAGGATGTCGAGGCAGATCAGCACGTCGACATGGGTCACGGCGCCGAACTCGCCGGTCTCGATCCGGCGCAGGATGTCCTGCGGCGCCCGGTTGAAGACGTAGTTGTAGTCCTCGACGACGTGGCGGCCGGTCTGCTTGGCGCGCAACGTCAGCGTCTGCAGCTCGTCGAAGGTCGAGGTCGCGGGCTTCTCGACGATCACATGCGCGCCGGCCTCCAGCGCGTCCATCGCGAGCCGGAAATGCGAGGTCGGCGGCGTCGTCACATGCACCACATCGGGCCGCACGGTCTGCAGCATCGCGCGATGATCGGTGAACCAGGACGGGATCGCGTAGCGCTCGGCCGCGGCCTCCGCGGTCGCCGGCGACAGGTCGCAGATGCCGGCCAGTTGAACGCCCGGCAAGGTGTTGAGGCAGGCAAGATGCTGGCGGGCGATCTGCCCTGCCCCGATGAGCACGGCCTTCATCACGAACTTGCCTCCAGGATCTCGCAATAAAAGTCTTCCAGCGCCTGCGCCGCCGCGCTCCAGGCATACTTCTCGACCGCGACCTGCCGCGCCGCGCCGCCGATCCGCGCCGCGAGATCGGGCTCGGCGAGCAGGCCGTTGACCGCGTCCGCAAAGGCGCCCGGCTCGTCGGCGATGAGGATGTCGCGCCCGGGGACGGCCTCGATGCCCTCGGCACCCAGGCTGGTCGAGACGATCGCCTTGCCCATCGCCATGGCCTCGACGATCTTGAGCCGCGTGCCGCCACCGAGACGGAGCGGGACGATCACCGCCGCCGCGGCGGCGAGGTGCGGCCGCAGGTCCGGCACGAAACCGGTCAGCTCGATCCGCGGCCCGGCCAGTGCCGTCAACGCCTGCGGCGGCCGGCCGCCGATGATCTTGCAGCGCGCATCCGGGTGCCGCGCGGCGATGCGGGGCCAGATGTCCTGCACGAAATGCGTGACCGCATCGATGTTGGGCACCGTCGACAGCAGGCCGAAATAGACCAGCGTACGGCCGTCGGGCGCGGGATCGGTACCGCGCGGCTGATAGAAGTCGACATCGGCGGCATTGGGGATGACCGCCGTGCGGGCGTTCGGAATGTCGTCATGCAGACGCTTCTCATCGTCCGTGCTGCAGAGATAGACGCCGTCAGCTTGGCGATAGGCTGCGATCTCCTCGCGGCGCAGCTTGCGCCAGTTCGCGCCGGCATAGAGCCGGCGGCCCAGGCTCGCCCCCGTGGCCGCGAACTGCCGCGCCAGATCGTAGGCGATCTCATGCGAGTCCACGATCAGCCGCGGCGGCGTTGCGCCTGCCGGCGCCTGACGGAACAGGCAGTGACCGAGATAGGGAAATTCGAGATTGACGATGTCGAACCGCGTGGACCGCAGCACCCGATCCAGCACCCGCTGCAATTCCGGCAGGGCCACGCGCAGCCGGTCGAAGCTCCGCACCGAGACCAGCGAGCGCAGCTGCAGCAGCCGCTTCGCGAGACCGTCGCGGCCGTAAGGGTTCGGCACCAGCACCACGTCGCGGCAATAGGACTGCATGGCCAGCCGGCACTCGTCGATGTCGAAGGCGTCATCGACCAGCATCACCGCCGTGAGGTCGTGGCGGCGCGCGAGCTGGGTCATCAGCCCGTGCATGCGCGCCTGTGCCCCGAACCGCGGCGGGCTCGCCGGCATATGCGAGACGCAGAGGATGCTGAGCCGCCGTCGGTCGGCGAAACCGGCCACCGACCATTCGGGATCGCGCTGCGCTGGCGGCGCAGGCTCGACCTCCATCACATCCAAGCCTTGGTGGTTGTCGCGGGCCATGACCATTTAAAGCATTTAAATCACGGGATATTTTATATGTGGCATTTAACGATTGCGATAGTTAATCGCGACGTGCGGTGCTGTCCGAGGCCCCCTTCGTTCCATCTCAGCGCCTGCCGGCGAAATCATGGATGATCGTACCTGCGATCCTGAGCGGCTCGCGGACCCGGAACATTCCGACCACGATCGCGAGATAGAGACAGCCGCAGAAGCAGCCGGACAGAACCATGCGCACGAGCGCGGGATAGGCTCCGAGAAGCGTCGCTTGCATCCACCAGCCCGCAGCCGCAGTCGCAACGGCGCCGACGGTCTGCGGACCGACGGCCCGGATCACCAGTTCCGCACCGATCCCGATCGGACGTCCGGCATACATCACCGACGGCAACGCGATCAGCGAGTATCCGGCCACGACGCCCCAGGCGACGCCGACCGGCCCAAAGGGCAGCCCGGCCAGCACCGCAACGACCTGCGCAAAGAGAGAGATGATGCCCCAGGTCTGCCAGCGGTCCGCCCTCCCGAGCGACAGATGCAGCCAGCCCTGCGAGCCCTCGACGACGTGCGAAATGCCGCGCAGCGCAATGATGCTGAGCAGCCCTCCCGCAGCCTGCCACTTCTGCCCCAACAGCGCGACGGTGAGGTCCTCCGCGGTGACGGAGAGGATCGCCGCCGCCGGCATCAGGAAGAACGCCAGCATCGAGAGTGCCACCTCGTACTTCTGCCGAAGCGCAGCCGGATTCGCCTGCAGCTTGCTCAGCGCCGAGCTTCCCACCGCATGCGTCTGATTGAGCGCCGCATAGATCGAGTTGTCGTACAGGTTCATCGCATTCTGGTAGTAGCCGACCTGATCGGGCCGGTAGAGCAGCCCGAGCGCGATCCGGTCCACCGCCCGCGACAAGGTATAGGCCACGGTGAAGCCGACCACGTGCAGCCCGAACCGGACCATCGACCTCACCTCAGCATCGAAAACGGGGACGCCGGGCCTCCAGCGACAGGCCGACCACGCGGCGACCACGACGCAAATCGATGTCACGACGGGACGAATGACCAGCGCCCAATAGCCGTAGCCCTCGAACGCCATGGCGACGGCGGCAACCGTCCCTGCCAGCGTGCCGAACAACTGGATCCGGCCGATGCGACCGAACTGCAGCGTGCGCCGGAGCAGCGCCATATGCTGGTTGGTCAGCCCGGACAGCACGAAGGTGATCGCGACGCAAAGCGCGATCGGCTCCAGTCGCGGATCACCGTAGACCCAGGCAATCAGCGGGCTGGATGCCGCGACGACGATCGCCACCGCAACGCCGATGCCGGTGCTGACCCAGAACAGGCCGCTGACCTGGGCCGGCGTGATCCTGCTGCGCTGAGCGGTGGCATCGAGCAGGCCGAAGTCGATCAGCAGCGGCGCGAAGCTCGTCAGCACGGTGACGATGGCGACGAGCCCGAAATCCTCCGGCGCGAGCAGCCGGGCCAGGACGATGGCCGCTCCGATCTGGAGCACGGCATTGCCGTATTGGATGACGATGGAAATCAGGCCGCCGCGCAACGCACGGCGTCCGAGATCGCTCGATTCCCGATGTTCCTCGAAGTAAGCGGCGACGGCTTCCGACATCTCCGTTCAATCGCTTTCAATCATCGTAACCAACCTTTCGATTCCCAGTCACGGCCAAACAGATCCGTCCAGGGCAATGAAAATCCGATCGTCGAAAATGCAGCCGGTATAAAATAGCTCGCGGAGGCCGCTGGAGCGATGACGCCACTTTGTGGCGGAGAAAAGGATTGAAACGTCACTGCGCCAACAATACCGGCTTGCGATTTAATTCCTGCTCGCGAGCCATCCCCGAGCCAGCCGCCATCTCCGCCAGCCTCTTCAGCCGATCCTTGCGGGCAGCGAGGCCCGGCATCGGCTGCAGACCCGTGGCCTCCAGGATCGTCTCCCACCGATACACCCAGTCGTGCCGCATCAAGGTCTGGGCCATGCCGGTTCGCCGCATCCGGTCCTGGCGGACCGGATCGCCGTCCAGCTCCCTGATGACCCGGTCGATGTCGGGCGATGTGTGCGGCACGTCGATCATCACCTCGGGCCAATCGAACAGCCGCGGAAACAGGTCATTGTCGGGACGCTCGCCGAGCATGATGGCGCCCGCCGCCGCGCCCTCGAAATACCGGTAGCCGAACTCGACTTGCCGCCCGGTCTCCTGCGGCTCGTCGAACTTGCCGGGATTGACCAGAAAATACCTGCTTCTCTTGGCGAGGTTTGCCATCTGCGTCCGGTGCTCCCGGAGGTCGATGGCCTGGCTGCCGCCGATCGTGTCGTGGAGATAGAACAGGCCGCTCTGCTGCGCCATCGCGAGCAGCGACTGGTGGGTGACACGGGAGCGACGCCCCATGCTGAAGACGTCGATGACCCTCTCGGGCGGATCGGGATAGGGACAAAAGCGGATCGCGTCGATGGCGAGCGGAAGATGCACGCAAGCCTTGCCGATCTCCTCGCCGAGCGGCTTCACCGTGCCGATCTGGAACGGCATCACGACATCGAACTTGGCGAGGATCTTCAGGAAATGCCGGTGCTTGGCGATCTCCTTGA
Organism: Bradyrhizobium sp. SZCCHNS3002; assembly: GCF_032377435.1. NCBI lineage: Bacteria > Pseudomonadati > Pseudomonadota > Alphaproteobacteria > Hyphomicrobiales > Nitrobacteraceae > Bradyrhizobium > Bradyrhizobium sp. SZCCHNS3002. Next base: position 43,054 of record NZ_JAUHHY010000008.1, on the reverse strand, counting down.
TCCAGAGCTCGTCCAGCAGACACACCGAGGTCCCGCACGCACCTCTCAGATCCTCGATCGCGTCGAACATGATCAGGTCCTGCGGGAACCCGCAGATCGCGAACAGAACGTCGTATTGCTGCTGCGGCTTGATCCGCGTGAGCCCGGGATTCAGCAGCACGGGCGCGTGGTAGCCCAGCCGGGTCGCGAAGCTCGCCCGTCGGCTCGACGGGTCGAGTTCGGGCGCGAACAGCTCGGCGGAATCGACCTCGCAGATGATGTCCTCGAACTCGACATGGGGACCGCGGTTGAGGGCTTTGCCGAAGATGTTTCGGAGTGAGAAGACGGCGATACGGGGCTTGCCCGGCTGCGAACTCATGACGCCTCACTCTGGTGTTGTTGGACCACTTGCACGGTGCTGTACGAAGGCGGCGACGTCACGATGATGAAACCGGTGTTCTGATGAGATCGGCGTCCAGCGCGATCCGCGCAGCGGCCTCGATGCGCGCGAACGGAACGTCGGCCCGGATTGCCATGTCGAGCAGGCTGTGCCTGCCATCCGCGAGGTTGAGGACCCATAGCAGGTCCATCTGCGTCGCCCCGCCCGCCTCGCGCTGGCCGGCAATCGCGCGATACAGGCCGCGCCGTCCCAGTTGCGGCTCCCCTCGCCCATCGACGCGCTCATAGATGCGGTCGCGATCGAGCAGATCCAGCACCTCCTCGGTGACCGCGTAGGACTGCTCGAGACAGTCCGGCTTGACGAAATCCAGATTGTCCGCCGAGGTGTGATATTCGGGAAACGTGCCGTGCACGCCGCGCATCAGGCACCCGACCGGCAGATCGAATCCCGGCGAGCAGAACTGCCGCTCGTCATATCCATAGGGGCTGAATGGCAGAATCTCATGAGGATGGCCTGAGTGCTTCAGGACATGCGCGACGGCGCGATCGATGCTCGCCCCGCTCCGGCTCTGCTTGTAGTGAAATCCACTGGAATCGCCGAGACAGGTGAGGACGAGGCCGTGTTCAACACGTCCGAGATTCCGCTCGTTGCGGTCGAGCCACGCGAGCGCGCCGATGGTCGCCGGCAGGAACAGAAATCGGTATCCGAGTCGGCGCGGCTGCTGCGCCTGCCGCATCGCCAGCGCCGTCATGACGGCAATCCCTGAGAGATTGTCGTTGGCGAGACTCGGGTGACAGATATGGCAGGTGATCAGGACTTCCTTGTCCGTCTGCCCGGGGACGAAGAATTCGCCGTAGGTCAACGCCCCCAGCGAGAGCTCGCTGTCGATCTCGACGCGGTAGCTGTCGTCCGTCATCCCCCGCCACAGACGATCTTGCAGGCAGAAGCCCCAATCGTCGGCATAGTAGCCGGTCCGGTAGGGAATGAGATCAGGCTGGTCCGGCAAGGTATGGACGTGCTTGGCAAGCTCGGCACGGCTGAGCACCGCCTGGACCGGCTTGCTGTAGCCCATCACGTGCAGATTGTTGTCGGCGAAGTCGACGAGAACGCGGCCCGACAGGGTCGAGATCGTCGCGCGACGAATGTTCCACTCTGCCGGCACGTGCCAGTCCAGGACCGGCGTGCCGGACGGCACCTCGTGAATCGCAAGCCCGACATTCCGCGCGACGATGCCGAGCGTCTGACGGACACCCGCCCCGGTGAGGCTGCGGTTGATCGGAAACAGTTCGGCGACCAGATCGTGGAGATCGATCGCCGGCGTTCTCGGACCAGCCGGGGATTTGAGGATGTCCAGCATGACGCGTCAGCCCTACTTCATCGGTCAGGCCGACGCCTGCGCGGCATCGGCCGCGAGATCGCCGGCCGGCAGCGGCACGATCGTCGGCTGGTAGACCAGATGCTCCGCCGGAGCTTCCACCTGATCGTATGGCGTGACGATCTCCTCGGGCAGCCGCGCGAGATCGGCCACCCGCAGGAAGTCGCGCAGGTTCGTGCCGGTCGATTCCGAGTCGATGTTGACGGCGCCGCGCCGGCTGCTGACATCGGCAAAATGCACGGTACGGAAATCGATGCTGAAGCGCGTCACGCCCGAGGTGTTCGGGACGGACGAATGCAGATGCGCTCCGGAGAAGATCGTGACGCCGCCACTCGGCGCGATCACCCGGATCTGCGGATCCAGTGCAATCTCCTGCTCCGGCTTCGGCTGCACCCGTGTATCCGTCTTGATGTGCTGCGCCGCCGACGCACGCGAGGTCCTGTTCCACTCGTAGTAGTTATAGGTCCTGGAGCCGTTCTTGATCGCTTCATCGAAATAGCGCGGATGAAATGCAAGGCCGTTGTCCGGCGCGATGTCATACACCGGCAGCCACCAATTGAGCTGGCACGGCGGCGCCGAGTACCAGGTGTCGCGATGAGGGTGGAATGCGAACGCGATCCCGGTGGTGAGATAGTCGTTGCTGGTTGCCGACCGCAGCCGCGGCACGTCGAAATAGGTCAACTCGGGATCGCAGCCGAACTCGCGGAGCGTGCCCTGCACCAGCTCCTTGGACCGGGCGTGATGGATGAAGAACGGCTTCAGCCTGGCGAGGATCTCGACGTAGCGCTCGACCGGGAGCTCGAATTGCGCCGTCCGGGGATCATCGGGATGAAACGCCTCCTCGATCAGCTCCCTGGCGAACGCGACCAGCGCATTGAGCGAGGGCGTCGGCGAATGCAGGAACAGCGCGCCCTGATACAGTTTCTGGCGCCGCTCGTCATCGGGCATCGTGGCATCAACGAAAATGTTCGTCATTCCGTGATCCTCCTCGACAAATCGTCAGAACGTTCGAGACGATCGGGCCGCTCCGTGGCCGCCAGATCCCTCCCCCAGGATACCGCGCTGTCGTCATGCTGCTTCACCAAAGACCCCGTTCGGCAAGCGAGGGCCAAGCGGCATCCTTGGCTGACAACACCGTCACCGGCTGCGGCCATCGGATGCCGATCATCGGATCGTCGTGCCGGAAGCCGTCCGAGAGCTGCTCGACATAGTCTTCGCCCATCAGATACTCGACCGTGACGTCGTCGGTCAGCGTCTGGAATCCATGGGCAAAACCGGCGGGAACGTAGAGCATCCGCGCCGTCGAGGGGCCGAGCTCGCAGGCATAGACCTCGCCGCGCGTCGGCGAGTCCGGCCTGATGTCGACGATGACGTCGTGGATCAGTCCGGCGCTGCAGCGGACGATCTTGGCGTCAGGCCTTGGCGCACGCTGGAAATGCATGCCGCGGATGCTGCCGCGGAGACGCGTCACCGAGCTGTTGCCCTGCATCGGGACGAACGCGATGCCCTGCTCGGCAAAAGTCTTCGCGCACCAGGTCCGCGTGAAGCTGCCCCGCTCGTCGGAGCGAACGGTCAGCTCGATCAGCCGCGCATCCGACCGTCCAAGCGGGACAAACCTCATGGCTCAACACTCTTCGCGCATATGGTGCGGCAATGCCCTGCTCTACTCCTCGATCGTCGCCTTGGGGACCGGCACGATGAAGCGGCCGCCCCAGTCGCGGATCGCCGCCATCTGTGCCTTGATCTCGCTCTTGATGTTCCACGGCAGGATCAGGACGTAATCTGGCCTGGCTTCGAAGATCGCTTCCGGCGGCAGGATCGGTATGCGCACACCCGGCATGTAGCGGCCCTGCTTAGACGGGGCGCGATCGACCGTGAAGTCGAGAAAATCGGTGCGGATGCCGCAATAATTCAGCAGCGTCACACCCTTCGCCGGGGCACCGTAGCCGACGATCTTCTTGTTGTCGCGCTTGAGCGCCGTCAGCAATTCGAGCAGCGCACGCTTGGTCTCTTTGACCTGCTCGTTCCAGGCCATGTAGATGGCATCGTCATGCAGCCCATAGGCCCGCTCCCGCGCCAGGACATCGGCAACGTTCGGGCTCTCCGCATGAGCGGCCTCCGCGTGGCAGACGAAGAACCTGATCGAGCCGCCATGCGTCTCCGGAAGCTCGACGTCGAACACCCGCAGGCCCGCTTGGGCGAAGATGCGCAGGCCCGCGATCAGCGACAGATACGAGAAATGCTCGTGATAGATGGTGTCGAACTGATGCCGCTGCATCAAGGTCAGCAGGTGCTGGACCTCGAAGGTCGCGACGCCCTCCGGCGCCAGGAGGATTTTGACGCCGCCGACGAAGTCGTTGATGTCGGGAACGTGCGCGAGCACGTTGTTGGCCGTGAGGAGATCGGCCGACCAGCCCTCCTCCCGGAGACGGGTCGCATAGTCGCGGCCGAAGAATTCGACCCGGGTCTCGATGCCCTTGGCGCGCGCGGCCAGCGCGACGCTTTCGCAGGGTTCGACGCCGAGACAGTTGATGCCCTTCTGGAGCGAGTATTGCAGCAGATAGCCGTCATTCGACGCGATCTCGACATGCCGCGAGGCCGGGCCGAGCTTGAAGCGATCGGCCATGGCTTCGACATAGCGGCGCGCGTGCTCGAGCCATGAGGTCGAGTGCGAGGAGAAATAGGCATAGTCGGCGCGGAAGATCTCGGACGCGGCCAGGAGGTCGCGCGTCTGCGCCAGACGGCACTCGCGGCAGACGAAGGTCTCCAGCGGATAGAACGGCTCCGCCCGCATGTAGTTGGCCGGATCGATGTAGTCGTTGGCGACCGGCGAGGCGCCGAGATCGATCAGCTTGAGGGTCAGGTCGTCGCCGCAGTGCCGGCACTTGGGCGCGACGCCGACGGCGGTGGGAAGGGTCAGTTCCATGGTGTCTCCGTCACTGTCCTTGCCGGCTGAGGCGAGCATCTGCCCGGCGCGGCCGGCGCGATCACGTCCATTGCAGCCTGTCGTTGATCCGGGCCGTCTCCATGTGGTCCTGCAGGACCTTGAGACGGATCAGATCGGACGAGCGAAACTCGGCATCCTTGAACTGCATCCTCTTGAGACCATCGACAAGGTTCTGGATCGACTGGTCCAGGGTGACCTGCGGCTGATGATCGGGGGCCAGCGAGCGGTACAGGCCGAAATCGACCTTGTAGGAGCGGCTGTCCACCGGCGCGGAGGTGTTGATCGACACGCTGGTCCCCGGCACGCGCGCGGCCACCGCGTTGGCGAGATCCTTGACCTGGTAGTTGCGGTCGTCCGAGCCGGCATTGATGGTGAGGAAGCGGCCGCCCGTCGCCGCCGGCCGGTCGATCGCCCAGTCGATCGCCCGCGCCATGTCGGCCACGTCGATCAGGGGGCGCCACGGCGTGCCGTCGGAGAGCACGCTGATCTGGCGGCGGGTGAGCGCGCAGGCCACGAAATCGTTGAGGACGAGGTCGAGCCGCAGCCGATCCGACATGCCGCAGGCGGTCGCAAAGCGCAGACAGGTGATGGTCATGCCGGTGTCGATCGCGGCGAGCTCCTGCTCCGATCCGATCTTCGACTTGGCGTAGGCCGTGATGGGATTGAGCGGATCGCCCTCTTTGCGCGGCGGTCCGTCGGCGATGCCGTAGACGCTGCAGCTCGACGCGAACACGAAGTTCTTCACGCCGGCCGCCGCAGCCTTCCTGGCGAGCGACACGGTGGTGTTCTGGTTGATGTCGAGCGTCACGTCCTGGAAGCGATTGCCCATCGGATCGTTGGAGATCGCCGCCAGCTGAACCACGGCATCATAGCCGCGGAGGTCGAGCGACATGTCGCGGACGTCGCCATGGATCTGCTCGTCGAGATATCGCTCGGGAACGACAGGCGCTCCGGTCAGGCAGTGGGCGAAATAGGCATTGTCGAAGCCGTGCAGCGTCGCATCCGGGCGCTGCGCCCGCAGATGCCGCGCGACGACCGGACCCACATAGCCCATGTTTCCGGTGATCAGGACCTTCAAAATCTCACCCTCTACGATACCGACCAAAACAAAATTTAAATCACCTGCAATCGATTATAATTTAATATTCCAGCCGGCGTCCAGTGAATCCGTCGGCAGCGGCGGTGCCGCCCGCCTTCTCCGGCGGGATACGCAAAACTCGGTAAAAATCCCTTCTCCGCCATCTCGATCCGCCTGTTACCGTGCCCCATCCGGACGGCGCCGATCGATGCGGCATCAGGCAACCTCTCCCATTTAATTTATTCCACCAAATTAAATAATGCCACAATAGGAACAAATGTTGACCGCAAATCTCGGCAGCTTTAATTCGATCCATGGAAATGAGGACGTCCCGCGTGCGGGAACGCCCCGGCCTGACGACGCATTGATTGAAGCATTGAAAGACAGAGCATGACACTATCCGCCGGCGACTGGGTCGAAGTGCGCAGCAAGGAAGAGATCCTGGCGACGCTCGATGCCAACGGGCGCCTCGAAGGGTTGCCGTTCATGCCGCAGATGTTCAAATGGTGCGGCCAGCGCTTTCAGGTCTACAAGCGCGCCCACAAGACCTGCGACACGGTCACCGGATACAACACCGGCGAGTGGCTCGGACGGCGCCTTCCCAACGCGGTGCATCTCGAGCATCGCTGCGACGGCGAGGCCTATGGCGGCTGCCAGGCGGCCTGCCTGATCTTCTGGAAAGAGGCGTGGCTGACCCCGGTCGATCCGGCCAAGCCCGCCGCGGCCATCCCGGACCGCGCCGCTGCGCTTCAACCGTCCGGCGGATGCACCGTGCGCGCGGTGTGGGATGCGACCAAGTCGCCGGACCAGCAGCCCGGAAAAGGCCCGCGCTATGCCTGCCAGGCGACCGAGCTGCCGACCTACACCCAGCCGCTCAAATGGTGGGATGCCCGGCAGTACGCCGAGGACATCGCGTCCGGCAATGTCTCGCTCGCGAAGATGTTCAAGGGCCTCCTCTACTTCGCCTATGTCGGCGCCACCATGGCCCGCCGTCCGCGGCTCGGCCGGCCCGCGCGCTGGATCTACGACCGCATCCAGTCGCTGTGGGGCGGCGTACCGTTCCCGCGCAAGCGCGGTATCCTCCTGACGGACAAGGACGCGCCGATCGCCGATCTCGGGCTGCAGCCCGGCGATCTCGTCCGGGTGCGTCCGCACCAGGAGATCCTGGCCACCATCGACAAGCAGACCAACAACCGCGGCATGGGCTTCGACGCCGAGATGGTGCCCTATTGCGGAAAGGTTTTCCGGGTGCGAACGCGCGTCGAAAAGTTCATCGACGAGCGCACCGGCTACATCCGGCGGATGAAGACGCCGGCCGTCATCCTCGACGGCGTCTATTGCCAGTCGCGCTACAGCGAGAACCGGCTGTTCTGCCCGCGCGGCATCTATGCGTGGTGGCGCGAGGTCTGGCTCGAGAAGGTGCCGGCCACCGCGATCGAGCGTCCGCCGGCAGAGGAGATCGTCGAACTTCCGCGGCGAGCGGCCGGCTGAGGGCGGGCCGCAGCCTGGCAAAGCGGCCAAGCGCCGCTCATCGCCTCGCCCATCGGAGATGGATAGATCGTGCGCGAGGACCTCGCGGCAAGTCGGCTTCGGCCGCCGTTCACCCCAATGACAGCTTGCGCGCAACAAATCCCTCGGCGTAGCGCTCGGGCGCGCGGCACTCCATGCCCCGCAGCCGCGCCAGGCCCATGAACGTTTCCGGATCGAACCATTGCTTGGAGCGCTGGCTGCCGAAATGCGTCATCAGCAGCGCGACCTTCCGCTTCATGATCCGCTCGGAGAGGGGTATGTAGACGTTGGGCCGTCCGAGATCGCCGTCCCATTTCGGAATCTCGTATTCCAGGACGAGATGATCGCGGAATGTGTTCCAGACCAGGCGGTTGACCTGCCGATGGTCCTGATGGGCGTCGTCGCGGCGGTGCGCGAGAATGACGTCCGGATTGATCCGGCCCTTGAGCTGCTCGAACCAGGCCTTGATCTCCTCGCCCTGCTCGGGGAAGAAGCCGTCGCGGAACTGCATGATCTCGAGATTGCGGCTGGCGACCTCGGCGAGGAAATCATCGGCCGACGCCCGCGCCTCGACGCCGCGCTCGCCATTGCCGCTGAGCACGCACCAATGAACATCCAGGCGGATGCCCTGGTCGAGCCACGACAGCAGCGTGCCTCCGGCCCCGATCTCGATGTCGTCGGAATGCGCGCCGAGACACAGGACCGACAGCCGGTCGCCGCGACCGGCGAGCTGCAACGCCCTCATCCGTTCACCACCGCCGGAAGACTGGAGCCGAGATGCCAGGGCGTGTCGCCGCGCTCGATCATCTCCTCGAGCACCTGGCGGTCGCGGAGCGTGTCCATGGCCCGCCAGAACCCTTCGTAGCGGTAGGCCATCAGCTCGCCGCGGTCGATCAGCCGCTTGAACGGCTGCACGACGAGCTCGTCCCCTTCCTCGATGTAGTCGAATATCTCCTTGCGGAAGATGAAGTAGCCGCCGTTGATCCAGATATCGGAATCGTTGCTCGCGGCCATGCGGCCCACGGTGCCGTCGGCGTCGAATTCGGCGAGGTGAAAGCTGATCGGCGGATGGATGGCGATGAAGCAGCCGATCTTGCCGCTACGCTTGAAGCGATCGATCATCTCCGGCAGCGGCGCGTCCGTCAGGCCGTCGCTGTAGTTGGCGAGAAAGATCTCCTCGCCCTCGACCAGGTGCCGGACGGCCCGCAGTCGCTGGCCGATGTTGCGCCAGATGCCGGTGTCGACCAGCGACACCCGCCAGTCCGGCGGGCGGTCGCCCAATAGCTCGACCTTCTTGCCGAACTGCGAGATCGTGCAGTCGGTGGTCGCCGCCTGATTGTAGTTCAGGAAATAGTCCTTCACCACATTGGCCTTGTAGCCCAGGCACAGAACGAAATCCCGGTGCCCGTACTGGCTGTAATACTGCATGACGTGCCAGAGGATCGGCTGGTGGCCGATCGGAATCATCGGCTTCGGAATGCTCTCGGAATATTCCCGGATCCGCGTCCCGAGTCCTCCACAGAACAATACGACCTTCATGGCGCGACGTCCTTCGGGTTCTCAATCTCTGAAATGAGCAGCACTATCTTCAACCTCGCCGGCGGGCCTCGACGACAGCTCGCCGTGCCCTCGTGTCGCCCTTCCGTCCGCGCAGGGAAAAACTCCCTCCGCATCCGGTCGGCTACGGACGCCACCCGCGTCACGGGCGCCCGGCACCGGATTAATAATCCAATTATATCTCTTTTTAAATGCCATTCTTGGCGACGGACATCGAAATATCCGCTCCCACTAAAATTAATCTTACATCCATTAATTCCCCGGAGTCGCCTCCGAAACGAGCACGGCGGCGGTACCTGACCGCCCCTCAGCGCCACCGTCAGGCGTCATGCTGCCTGCGCGCAGGTATCGGGGGATAATCCGACAGCGTGAATAAATTCCAATGGCAATTTTTCATTGTTTAAATTAAATGCCAAAACATATAATAAATGACTAACCGCCATTTAACCGAGTTTCGAACACCGACATCCCATGCATTACGTGGATCAGCCCGAGACTCTCGATCGAAACGGCATGCCGGCCGTCCTCGTGGAACGGCAATTCCAGGGGCGCAAATGGCCCGTCCACTACGACTCGGTGGAGCCGTTCGCGATCGTGGCGGACATTGCGACGATCACCATGTCGAGCGTCCTGTCCGGGTTCCTGTATCACCTGCAGGACGCGGCGGGCGCCAACGACGTCAGCAAATCGCTCGGCCTGGCGATCCTCGTGTCGGCGCTGTTCGTCTCGCTGATGAAGATCCGCGGGATGTACCGGCCGGCCGAGCTCCTGATCCTGCCGCGCCAGATCCGCGCGGCCTGCCTGACCTGGGTCACGGCGTTCCTGGTGCTGGCCGGCGCCCTGTTCGCGCTCAAGATCGGGAGCGAATTCTCGCGCGGCACGAGCATCGTCTTCGCGATGTTCGGGCTCGCGGCGCTGATCCTGCATCGCCGCACCACCGCATATCTGCTGGCAAAGGGCTTGGCGGAGAGACGGTTCTCGGGCCGAAACATCGTTCTGATCACCGATGAAGCAAGCAAGGACAACGCCGGGCTGACCCAGGTGCTCACCGACACCGGCTTTCGCGTCCAGCGGCATTTCCTGCTTCCCGAGCCCGGTGCGGATCCGGATCAGCGGCAGCGGATCGTGTCCAGCGTGATCGACTATGTGCGCGGCTCCGACATCGAAGAGATCGTCGTCGGCGCCAATCCCGAACCCTTGTCCGACCTGCGCACGCTCGGCGCCGAGCTGAGAGTCCTGCCGTTTCCAGTGAGCTTCGTGCCGGTCGGAGCGGCGTCGGACATCTTCAAGCGGCCGTGCCGCGAGCTCGGCAATGCCGTCTCCATCGAGCTGCAGCGCGGCCTGCTGAGCCCGCTCGAACACGCCACCAAGCGGCTCATGGATGTCATGCTGGCCGGCATCGCGCTGACCTTGATGTCGCCGCTGCTGCTGCTGGTGGCGATCGCCATCAAGCTCGACTCGGCCGGACCGGTGCTGTTCCGGCAGCAGCGTTGCGGATTCAACGGCCGGGCGTTCCAGATCTACAAGTTTCGCACGATGTCCGTGCTCGAGGACGGGCCCTCCATCGTCCAGGCCCAGATCGGCGACAGTCGGTTCACCCGGCTCGGGACCTGGCTGCGCCGGACCAGCATTGATGAGCTGCCGCAGCTGCTCAACGTTCTGGACGGCAGCATGTCGCTGGTCGGCCCCCGCCCCCACGCCTTGGCGCACGACAACGAATTCGACAAGCTCGTGCGCAACTACGCATTCCGTCGCCGCGTCAAGCCCGGACTGACCGGCTGGGCGCAGGTGCATGGCTGCCGCGGCCCGACGCCCACGCGTGCGTCGATCGAACAGCGCGTCGAATTCGATCTCTGGTACATCGACAATTGGAGCCTGTCGCTCGACGTCGCGATCCTGCTGAGGACGCCGATCGAGCTGATCCGCGGCAACAATGCCTATTAGCGCATATTCGCAAGGGATGATGATCGCAAGCCTACCGGCGGAGCCGTGCGGGCGGATCGGACCGATCTCAGGCTCGAGACTGCGGATCGCGACGCGGGGGCGTCAGACCGCTCACATGTCGTTCGCTGATGTTGAGGGAGCGAATCAGGTGCAGAACCGACGCTGCGCGTCGCTCGGGCTATCGACGGGCTTGACTCAGTCGGCCCCGATTAGGCCCGCTGACGGCGACTTTTCGAACCGCCCGCCGCTCCATTGATCGCAAACTCCTCGATCCGATGCCCGGTCTTGATCGCCGCCACCAGCCAACGCGGCTGCTTGCCTCGGCCGGACCAGGTCTCGGAAGTCTGCGGGTTGCGATACTTCGGCAGAACCCGGGGATATTTGCGCCGCGCCTTGCCGCTCGTGGTGTAGGACTGCCCACCCTCACTGCCGGCACCTTCGATGGCACCGCGGCTGCGGTTGAGAACCGCCAGACGACGTTCGAGCTCGCGCTTCTCCGACGTGATCCTCACGGCGAGGATCTGACTGATCTGCTCGTGGAGAGACCAGAGGTCATCGAAAGACATCGCCTCGAAATCGATCTTCTTGGTGGACATACAGCGACCTTTGTCTGTGATCTCTATCCTGCCGGATTAACGTCATATAATTCGGTATTTCGTTCCGCAAGTGGCTCGCGGTCGGAAAAACTGAATATTTGAGTTATACCAACCCGGCCAAGCCATATGGTTGTAACTCAAATAAAACTCAACCCGCAACCCCATTTCCGAAACGATGTCGCGCCGCCTTCGAGATTGCGGCAGCATTCGTTTGCACGCCGGAAGAAGCCACCGAATCAACACGATCTGCAACGGATTCGTCGCATACTACGGCAAGACCGCGTCAAAGTGACGTAGTTTCGATGATCGAACTTGCGCGTATTTGATAGCTGACATTCTCACCACGACATGGTTTTCAAAGCTGCCGCGACGGACTTACAACCTTTTCGAGCGAGCACCCTGAAGACCCGGATCGAGATATTTTTGCATGCGCACAAAATGCCGCCACCGGGTTTAATTGAGCACGCCACCGTGAATATGCCGCAAAGCAGCCGACATCGTTCCGGCGAATCAAACGCCTTCCCTAAATATTAGATCCTTCAGGTGCGCTCACGCAGATCAGACTTGCGCACGTCGCGCCGACAGCGGGGCGCGCGGCGTCAGACAGGCACACACCGGCAGCGGAACTAACTGCCGCTGCGATCGGCCGTGAGGTTGAGGACGGCTGCGGACACCCGGCGGCCGATCCCGAAAACCCGTTGTCCAAAGTCATCGTCCGTGGAGGCGACATCAGCGGCCTGTGCGCCAGGTGAAGCGGCCGCATCGCATGGCTCGCCGCGATATGGTTTCGGGCCCGTCTTGGAGCGCCGTCCTTGCCCGACACGACGGCTGAAGGACGTCCAGATGACGTCCGGCCGTCGAGCGGCCGCCGACAGCAGCACGGGGCGACCTGACGCGTCATCAGGGTCAATGCCGAGCGGCTGTCGCCTCGCGCCGGCAAGCGGCGCGGCCATGACGGCCGGCCGCCGCAGCGATCAAATTCCGATGCGATTATTTCTGCTGCCTGGTTCGACCCGGCACCGCCGGCCGGGGCGGAATCACGTGCGCCGTCCCGCGGCCGTGCCGCGTGGCCATCGGGCGACGCCTGGGTGCCGCGGACTTCTTCGCGCGTTTGCCGAGGCTGGTGCTGATGGATTGGATCTCATCGAGCAGGACATCACAAAGCTCGATCTGCGACCGCAGCACGGATTGCTGCGAACGGCCCGACCTTGGCCGGCCGAAACGTAATTTGGCAAGGCGTATTTTATTCAGCGATTTCAGGACGGCATTCAAAGCGCGACCGCCGCCATCCATCTCAATATCCTCAATCAACGCGGCACCAAGCTCGTCACACAAGGACGGACCCCACTCGTTGGCGAGTTTTGAGGGCATCTTCCCCGAATGCCGAACCGTCATCGCGATGATGCACGGATTCGATTTTCGGCATTAAATTAACCACTCGCGACAAGTTAATTTACCATCTGACAGCAAGACATTAAATACTTCTGGCACTCGCCACGGTTTGCCGTAAAATGCTACCGCATTGCCAGAAAGACCTTTTTAAGCACCTTTCGTCCGGTACAATTGAAGCTTTAGTTTGTTCAGTCTACCCTTTTATGTCTCCGACCGTGCAGAATCGTCTCTACACAATTAATTTAATTCTAGATTACGTAAGAATACGGTGTGGAACTTGCCCATTTAATCGTCTGAGCGACGATCGACGTTGCCGAACGCGGCCGGACCGGCCGAGCACGGCCCTCATCAGTCCTCGCCGCCAAGCTTGACCATGACTCGGCCGAGCGGAGCGTCCAGCTCCTTCGGAGACGACGAGGAAGGGGTCGGGTTACCACACCATAGGCCGCCCCGGCGCCCCGCACACCACCGCGCGCCGGTACAATACGCCCTGGGGCGTCTCGACGGCGACACGCCGAATGCACCCGGGATGAATCGCAAGATTGTAATGAAACGGAGTGGCCTCGAATGTCCCGTGCAACCGGCAGAGTCTGCTGAGATCCGGCCCGCACTCCGTCAGCGGATAGAGGCCGCGCGCCGACGCGGGATCGGATAGGCCCGTGAAGGCGATCGCGAAAGCGGCTGCGGCGATCCTGATCACGTTCGACAATTGCGTGCTCCGTTGCAAAAAGAGCCTCAAGGGCTGGCGCGGCAGCATAGACTTGATCGGCGGCCTTGGACAACCGGCCGCCCGCTTGCAGTCCCGACGCCCGCACGGCCTTCGAATCTCGCCAGCTACAGCCCGCCTTGGCGGCGCCGGTCCGCCTCCCTCGGCTGTCCGGCTGCCTCGGCTCACCGACGCGCTGCGCGGGCTGCGATGTCGTCGCCCCCTGCGCGAGCAAGCGACTCGGGCTAACCGTTGCGCAACGGCTTTGTGCTTAAAATTGTTCGGACCCTGTTAGGTCGAATGGATCATCCCTTCACCGTGGGACCTCCGGCGGCGCCGACAGCTTGGGGCGGTAATATGGTGATGTCAGACTGTGACCTAATTGGCACGGCCGGGCAAAAGCGGACCAATCCGAACGGCCGTACGCTTTCGTCCAGTATGGCCGCCGGGTAGGTTGAAACACGTGGGACGTTCTCCCTTCTTGGTGGAGGGAGCAGCGTGGGGAAATGTATTTTTGCTGTATTCGGGGACGCGTTTGAAGGCCTTGATCAATCCGCCCGGGCCGACCGGCGGCGGGGGGTCTCCTGTGCGCAGCAGTACAGTGGACCCGCGCAGCTTTCATGGCCTTTGCCGCCGCTCGCGCGCGCTCCTCACCCTGGCGATCTTGGCGCTTCTGCCCGCCTGTTCCTTGCTCCCCGGGACAGGACCGACCAGCGACGCCGTGAGCGACAATGCCACGGCCAGCGTGCGGTCGAACACGGCGCTTCCCTATGCGCTGGTCGACGTCAGCTCCGAGACGATCGGCTTCCTGTCGCAGCCCAATCTGATCACGTTCCAGGGCGTATTCCCGGACAAGCGGCCGAAGCCGGTGCAGGTCGCGGGCGTTGGTGACGTGCTGAACGTTTCCATCTTCGAAGCGGCGCCCGGCGGACTGTTCACGCCCCCCACGGCCGCCGGTGCCCGCCCGGGCAACTTCGTGGATCTGCCGGCGCAGGCGGTGGACCAGCAAGGCAATATCCGCGTGCCCTATGCGGGCGAGATCGCCGCCGCCGGCCGGACGCTGCCGCAGATCGAGCAGGAGATCGTCTTCCGGCTGCAGAAGCGCGCCCTCGAGCCGCAGGTCGTGGTCAGCCTGAACCAGCAGCATTCCAGCGTGGTCAGCGTGCTCGGCGACGTCAATACGCCGGGCGTGCTTGCCCTCAACAGCGTGGGCGAACGCCTGCTGGCCGTGATCGCACGTGCGGGCGGCCCGAAGCACGAGGCCATCGAAAGCTATGTGACCCTGCAGCGGGACGGCAAGCGCGTGCGCGTGCTGCTCAGCCGCGTCGTGCAGGATCCGCGCGAGAACATCTTCATCCGTCCGAACGACGTCGTCTACATCACGCGGGAATCCCCGACTTTCACGGCCCTCGGTGCCCTCAATCAGAACGTCTTCGGCTTCAATTCCGAGATTTCGTTCGATACCGAGACCCTCACGCTGGCGCAGGCGATCGGCAAGGCGGGCGGCCTGAACGATCAGCAATCTGATCCGGCCGAGGTCTTCCTGTATCGCTACGAGGAGCGCCCGCTGCTGCAGAAGCTCGGCGTCGATACCAGCCGCTTCATCTACGACCGCATCCCGACGATCTATCACATCAACCTGCGCGATCCCTCCGGCATGCTGCTGGCTTCGGGCTTCCAGATGCGCAGCAAGGACGTGATGTACGTCGCCAATGCCAAGGTCGTCGACTACTACAAGCTTCTGACCCTGATCAACACCACGGCGACGACGACGTCCAACACGGCGACTTCGGTGATCAACGTCAACACGGCGACCAAGACCCGGTGGTGAAGCGCAACGGCGGGCCGGTAGCGGCCTGAACGGGCGCCGGAGCGTCGAGGGGCGGCGGGCCGAAGTCCGCCCCGCGCGATGTCGTGGCATCGGACGGCCGTCGTGTGACAAGCCGTTACAATCCAGCCAATCACCGCGACCAAACGACACCGGCGGTGCATCAGGCCGCGACATCGAGCGCGCAGTATCCCCTTGCAGGCGACGCGATCGCCCGCGCGAACGAATTGGGAGACTGACGTGAAGACATCCATCGCGACATTTCTGCTCGTGGCAGTGCTTTCGGCGGCAGCAGCGGTCGACGCGAATGCCTGGACCCGCAGCGGCTCGGTCACCGGACCGCGCGGCACCACCTCATTTGGCGGCTCAGGCAGCTGCTCCGGCGGCGCCTGCGCCTGGCAGGGTGGCGGCACCGGTCCCGCCGGCCGCAGCTGGTCGCGCTCCGGCTCCGCGAGCTGCAGCGACGGCAGCTGCACCCGGCAGGGCCAGGGCACGGGACCGCGCGGCAATTCCTACAGCTACAGCCGCACCGTCACGCGCTGAGCAGACGCCGCGGCGCCGCTGGCCGCGGCCCTCCGGAAGCATTGACATCGCCGGTCCGCCTGCTGTTCCGGAGCGGGCCGGCGCGCCGTCTCCATCCGATGACGCCGGACACGCGCCATGCCCATCCTCTCTTCCCTGCCCCCGTCGACGCGCATGATCGTGCTGCTGACGGCGATCGGCTTCATGACGCTGGAATATGGGCTCAGCCGGCTCGCCGGTCGCGAGACTCACGACCTGCGTGAGACCGCAGCCTCGTTCGCCGTCGCGGTCGGACAGCACCTGATCCGCGCAATGGTCGCGCTCGTCGCGGCCGTTCCCTTCATCATCGCCTATCGCTACAGGATCTTCGATTTCGATCCGAGCCGGCCGCTGGCCCTGCTCGCATTGTTTCTCGCCAGCGAGTTCGTCTATTACTGGCACCATCGCGCCTCGCATCGGGTTCGCTGGCTGTGGGCCACGCATGCCGTGCATCACTCTTCCACGCGTCTGAACCTGACCGCAGCGATTCGTCTCGGCTGGACGAGCGAGATCTCCGGTCATTTCCTGTTCTATCTGCCGCTGGCGCTGCTCGGCTTCCATCCGCTCGCCATCATCGCCATGCTCGGCGTCAATCTGCTCTACCAGTTCTTCATCCATACCGAGCTCGCGCCGCATCTCGGTCCGCTCGAATCTGTGCTGAACACGCCGCGGCATCACCGCGTCCACCACGCGGCCAACGCGTCCTGTCTTGATCGCAACTATGGCGGCGTGCTCATCATTTTCGACCGGCTGTTCGGCAGTTTCGCCGAGGCCCCGGCCGGCGAGACGCTGCGCTATGGCCTCGTCGGCGTTGAACCGAGCTTCAATCCGTTGCGGATCGCATTTGGCGAATGGATTGCGATCGCCCGCGACCTTGCGGCGGCGCGGAGCTGGGCCACGCGGCTGCGCGTGCTGACCGCGGCCCCCGGAGACAAGCGCCACCGCCGGGAGTCATCCGACAACCGAGAAGGATGCTCATGACGTCACATCTCCGATCGTCCATGGCCGCCATGGCGGCCGTTCTGCTCGTCTCGACCACGGCCGTCGCCGCGGAGCGCGGCATCACCATCGACACAAGCGACGGTCCGCGCCATGCGCTGGTGATGACCGCGGGCAGGACGCCGCAGCCGACCGTGATCGTGCTCCATGGCGCGCTCGGCAGCGGCGCCGGCACCGCCCGCACGACGGGCTTTGCCGAAGCTGCGGCGGCCCATGGCTTCGCCGCGGTCTTTCCCGATGGCATCAACCGGCAATGGAATGACGGCCGCGACGGCCGCTCCGGCGGTCCCGATGATATCGGTTTCATCCGCGCCCTGGTGCGGCAGCTCGTCGCCGACGGCACAGCCGATTCCCGGCGCATCTATCTCGCCGGCATTTCGAATGGCGGCATGATGAGCTTCACCCTGGCCTGCAAGGCGCCGGAGCTGTTTGCCGGCATCGGCACGGTGATCGCCAACATGCCTGAAGGCATCGAGCCCTGCGCCGCGCGGCCGCTGCCGGTGGTGATGATCAACGGCACGGCTGATCCGATGGTGCCCTATCGCGGCGGCGAGGTCGGGCTGCGCGGCGGGCGCGGCCGGGTGTGGAGCGCTGACAGGACGGCGGAGTTCTTTGCGCGGCGCGACGGTTGCGGCGCGCGCCAGGCCGTCGCGCTGCCGCATCGGGATCTCGCCAGCGACACCTCCGTCACGCAACTCAGCTGGCGCGATTGCCAGGTGATCGGCGGCGTGTCGCTGTATCGCGTCGAAGGTGGCGGACATGCCCTGCCCGGCCGCCGCCCGCTGGCGCCGCGCCTGCTCGGCCCGAGCAATTTCGACATCGATGCCGCCGAGGTCATTCTCCGCGCGTTCGATCTCGCGCGCACGCTGTAGTCCGGCAAGTCCGCCCAGGCTCCGAGCGTGACGAGACGGAGCGGTCACCCGTGGGCACGCGAGCTCAGGCGGCGATCGTCGGCGTGGTGTTCGGCTCACGCGCCAGCTCTGCCTCGCCGTGCGAAGGAAGATTCTCACTGCGGATGCCGAGCGGCGATCCGATCCACAACGCATGCGCGGTGTGATCGGCCAACGGCTCGGTCGTGTTCGGATGCACGAGCACGCTGAGGCGACCATGATTGAGCATCAGCCATGGCACCAGCACTGGAAACACGTCGACCGCGAAGGCGACTTGATACATCGGCCGCTCG